>CALFEQ010000120.1 GCA_937949945.1 uncultured Myxococcales bacterium | reverse complement strand
GCCCACGACGACTCGTGGTTGCTTCTGTAAGAGGCTCCAGGCTCCAGGCTCCAGGCTCCAGGAGAAGAGCGGCTTTCGCGGAGCCCTGCGGTGCCAACGGAGGGATTCGCACCCTCAACCGAGCCGGGTTTGAGCCGGCCGCCTCTGCTGATTGGGCTACGTTGGCAATCGAACCCGCCGAGGCCTGAGGCCTCTCCCCGCGCGGCCGAGATCCGCTCTCCCTGGAGCCTGGAGCCTGGAGCCTGGAGCCTGAAGTCCCGTCGCTACGGGCAGAGTCGAACTGCCTGGGCCGCGCTCATGAGGCGCGCCCTCCTCCGAGGATCGCAGCGGCTCGTGCGACGACACCGAGCAAGCTGCAAGCTGCACGGATGGTCGACGGAGCGGTGACCGAGAGTCGCACTCGGATCTCGAGCGTGGCGGGCTCGCGTTCTACTCTTGAACCATCACCGCAAAGACCGCGGGCGCGGGTGGGGCCGCCCGAGGGAGTTGCACCCTCCTCGTTCCTCGCTACCAATGAGGTGCCCCGCTGTCTGGGCGTGGGCGGCTCGCAGCGGACCGGACCGTGAGGAGGTCTCGGTCCCGGCGTTCCCGACGGGATTCGAACCCGTGTTCCTGGAGTGAGAATCCAGTGTCCTTGGCCGTCTAGACGACGGGAACCCGAGCGGTACCTTCGCCGGGACTCGAACCCGGACGACGAGCTTCGGAGGCTCGTTCCTGAATCCGTCAGGACGAAGGCGTCGGTCTCCTCGCCAAGAATCGAACTTGGACAATCGGTTTCGTAGACCGATGCGTGGCGCCACCACGACGAGGAGAGGGTGGACACGACGAGCGCGCGCGGCGCGCTCACCGTGACCGGCGGAAGAAAGAGGTCTCGAACCTCACACCCTTCGATCGAGGGTGCGCACTCCTTTCGAGGGAGGCCTGGCTCCCAGCCAGTTTTTCTTCCGAGCCCGGAGGTGGTCGGTGAGGGAATCGAACCCCCTACGCGGAGCTCTTCAGGCTCCCGCTCTACCTTTTGAGCTAACCGACCTCGCGGAGGAAGGCAGAGGACTCGAACCTCACGCGGTCGTCCGCGCGAATCGTGTTCCAGACGATCTCCGAACCTCTCGGATTTGCCTTCCCGATGCGGTCAGGACGGCAGGATTCGAACCTGCGATCTCCAGTCCCCCAGACTGACGCTCTTGCCTGGCTGAGCTACGCCCTGAGGTCGAGGGGCGGCGCGCCCCTCGGAAGTAGGTGGTCCAGTTTTTCCGTCATGGACCAGGACGCGGGAGCAGCGCCGACGCGATCGACGCCGCGGAGACCGCCCGTGGCGGTCACGCGGAGAGCGGCTCCGACGCGCAATGGCCGTCGCAGTACGGCTGCCAGATGTCGGGCAGGTCACCCTCCTCGAGGCGGATCGGCGGCACGACGGGCAGCGAGCTCGGCTTCTTCGGCTGCCGAAGCAGCTTCATTCCAGCCTGCTCGGGCGTGCGGCTCCCCTTACGGTCGTTGCACGCGTAGCAGGAGGTGACGATGTTCTCCCAAACCGTCTTTCCTCCCTGCACGCGCGGGATGACGTGGTCGTAGTTGAGCTGCTTGAGAGGCTTCCTCTCTCCGCAGTACTGGCACCGGAACTTGTCGCGCAAGAAGACGTTGATGCGCGAGAAGCGGACCGACTGCTTCGTGGAGACTGCCCCCTTCTTCAGGCGAACCACGGCCGGGGCACGCATCGAGAGGCTCGGGGCGTGGAGCTCCGCGTCCCACGTCTCGATGACGTCGACCTTGCCGAGGTAGGCGAGAACGACAGCGCGTTGCCACGAGATGATCTTGTGCGGCGCCATCCAGGGGGTCAGCATCAACGTGCGCATGGGTCACCTTCTCTTTCTCTTCCTCACTGCTCGATCTCCTTTGCGGAGGTCTCGACGTCGTACGAGACGACGTCGCAAGCTCGATGGATGAGCGACGAGGAGGTGGCCGGAGAGAAGTCGCGCAAGTGTCACCGGAGGGAGTCGAACCCTCAAACTCCACGACGGAGCCCAGCATCTCGAGCTGGCGTGTATCCCAGTTCCACCACGGTGACGGATCGCGTCCGCGTCGCTTCGAGCGATGGTTGGACGTCGGTGCCGACGGAGGGATTCGAACCCTCACGATGCAGAGGTTCTGAGCCTCCAGCCTCTACCGAGTTGGGCCACGTCGGCGTACGAGAAACGTTCTTCGGTCTGCGCAGGAGGATTCGAACCTCCAATCTCTCCGACCCGAACGGAGCGCTCTAGCCAGGTTGAGCCATGCGCAGGTGGACCCGTCGGGAGTCGAACCCGCTCGGTCTGCTTGCAAAGCAGCCCTCTCCTCCCCGGAGACGAGCCCGTGGACGAATGCGTCGTCCGGTACGGCGCGCAGGAATCGCACCTGCCTCCTCCTGCTCGTCATGCAGGCGCAGTCACTAGACTGCCGGCGCCGCGCATCCGTGGATCACCTGCGAATCGAACGCAGTGCAGGCTCCTTATCAGAGAGCCCAGGGTGACCAACCCGTCGTGATCCGAGAGCCGAGAGGGAGTCGAACCCTCGCGCGCCGTTTTGCAGACGGCGATCCTCCCCGGAGAATCGGCTCGAAAGAGCCGCCGTGACGCGACGATCGGAGCGGGCAGAGGGACTCGCACCCTCGTTCTCGGTTTGGAAGACCGAAGTCCTACTGCTTGGACGATACCCGCATGGGTGGAACCGGCCGGAGTTGCACCGGCAACCTCCTCGATGCCATCGAGACGCTCTCCTCGCTGAGCTACGGTCCCGAGCGACGGTGGAGCGACGGGGAATCGCACCCCGATTTCTGCGATGCGAACGCAGCGTTCTCCTGTTGAACTACCGCCCCGCTCGGCGGGCCGCGAAGGAATCGAACCCTCTCTCCGGGGGTTGGAAGCCCGGCCGGTCACCATGACTCTGCGACCCATGTCGTCGGCGCCCCGTACGGGAATCGAACCCGTCTCACTCCATGGACAGTGGAGCTGCGACGCCAGTCGCATCACGGAGCAATCATCGAAGAGGGATTGGCTGGAGCCCTCGGTGTCCCCGGCAGGAGTCGAACCTGCGTCGACCGGCTCAGGAGGCCGGCGCCTATCCGCTCGGCCACGAGGACTCGCATGCGGCGGGGTAGCGTACGGGAATCGAACCCGTCTCCACTGATTCACAGTCAGCCCTCGTCACCAGACGAGCAACACTACCGTGTAGAGTGCAATCAATCGTTCTCGCGGTCGGCTCTGTCGACCGCTGGTGCTCCCGATCGGAATCGAACCGATCCCTTCCGCTTGAAAGGCGGAGATCCTGACCACTGGACGACGGGAGCGAGCTCGAAGCTCGATGGAGCCCACGTCCGGATTCGAACCGGATCCTCCCGGGTACAAACCGGGCGCTCGACCGTTCGAGCCGCGCGGGCGCCTCTTCTCGTCTTCGTGGAGCCCACGTCCGGATTCGAACCGGATCCTCCCGTGTACGAGGCGGGTGCTCGGCCGATCGAGCTTCATGGGCAAGGTGCTCGCGGTGCGCACGTCTTCGGATCGAAAGAGCGCGCCGGCGCGAGCGGATGGGAGTCGTGCCCCGCTTCGAGCGGGGACGTGGCTCCAGCGGAAGGAATCGAACCTTCTAGAGGCCGGTTAACAGCCGGCTGCCTGACCATTCGGCTTCGCTGGAACGTCCGCTCGGTCGCGCACGCGCGTGCTGCTGCCGACTCACCATGTCCGAGCTCTCTCGAGGCGGAACGGTGAAGCGGTCAGCACGCGCGTACGCGACGAGCCTTGGCGCCGAGTTGTCATGGAGCGAGGCCCTTCGACGGAGCGGGGGCTCCGTGAAGAGGCGTGCAGCTCCGGGCACAGGATTCGAACCTGTCTTCCTGGTTTCAGAGACCAGTGTCCTGCCAGCTAGACGATCCCGGAGTAGAGGCGCGCGCGCGCGAGGCGCACGTCGCCGTCGCCGCGTCGAGCGATGGAAGTCGTGCTCGAGCAGCGGTAGGTCCGGAGGGGGTCGAACCCTCACCACCCCGGTTAAGAGCCGGGTGCGCTTCCAGTTACGCTACGGACCTGCGAGGGGAGAGCAGAACGATGCGTCGTGCGTGCGTCGTCACGGAACGAGCGCGCCGTTGCAGTGCTCGACTCGGAACGTGTCGCGCGTCGAGGGCGAGGAGAGAGCGGTGGGACGCGAGGGACTCGAACCCTCATCCCTCGGGGTAAAAGCCCGGTGCTCTCCCGACTGAGCTAGCGTCCCGGCGCCTCGGCGAGCGAGAAAGTAGAATTGAGATGCGCCGTTTCATGGGCTTGTTCTCGGTTTGAAAATAACGATTGAGTATGCTCGGTATCTGGAACTGATCGGAGGCGATGGGCACACCGAGCCCAGGAGCCCGACGCGAGCGGGCGACCTCTGCCGTAGCCGTGAGGCGCTGCTTCGCGTCAGGGACGGACGCCGCACATCGGGCGCCGACTCGTTGCGGCGCTCCTCGGGTCGCTCGACCGGGACCCTCGGCGGGAGCTTCGGCTCGGGCGCGTCGGGCCAGAAATGCCGAGAGGCCGCGTCGGGTTTCCCCGGGCGGCCTCTCTACGGCTCCGAAATTGGAGACAGTGCGAGTGACCGCTAGGGGCCGCCCTCCTGCTTTGCCGGGTTCGTGCACGTACCCGAACGCCGGGTGGAAGGGACGGTGGACATGAGGCCGCCGATCTGCCCGAGGGAGGATTGGCCGAGGCAGGAAAGGCTGCCGCGATCGGCGAACAGGGCGCCGTGATGGAAGGACGAGCCGCCGTAGGACGGGGCGCACCCCAACCGCTCCGACTCCCGCCATCCACGGAGGGAGAACGAGGCGTTCCACGCCGGCGCCGCGGGCTTCTCCGCGAGCGCGACGCAGAACGGACTGCCGCGCCGAAGCGCTTCGGAAGCCGTCCTGTTGTCTCGAGCGGAGAGAATCACGCGAGCTTTGCACGTCCGGGGTCTCCGGAACGCGCCTCCAGGTGGAAAGGTGACAGGTAGACGCTCCAGACAGGAGCGTGATTCACCTATAGCCTGCCTTTTCGACTCGCGCAAGCATTTAAATCGAAAAAGTGTCCTTCCGGCGACTCTCGACGGCGATCGAACAAACGCGATTGTTCTTCCGTCGTTCGTCCGCGTTTGCTGTCGAGCTGCCTCTCCGAAGCGCGAGCCGAGCCCGACCGGAGAGCTCGAGCCCGCGAGGAGCGTCGAGGCGCCTGGCCCGGGCCAGGCCGAATCTGGCCGGGCCATGGTGTCACCGGCGGAAGATCGCGGAATCGTTCGCACGCGATACGGCACGCGCGTCGCTACTGCCGCGGGCATGCTGGCCATCGCGCAGAGTGCCGTGCTCGTGGGAATCGCTTCTCACCCCGTTCGCGTGGAGGTGCAGGCGACGCGGGGGATCCCGACGTTCGAGCTCGTGGGGTTGGCGGAAGCCGCCGTGCGCGAGAGCCGCGTGCGCGTGAAGAGCGCGCTCGCCGGTGTCGGCGTCGACATCAGCGAGTATCGCGTGACGGTCAACCTCGCGCCCGCGGACGTGAAGAAGAGCGGGAGCGCGTTCGATCTCGCGATCGCGCTCGCCACGCTCGTCGCGCTCGAGGTCCTGCCGCCCGCGTCGATCGAAGACGTGCTCTTGCTCGGCGAGCTCTCGCTCAACGGCGCCGTACAGAGCTTGCGAGGGGTCGTCGCGCACCTGCTCGGCGCCAAGGCACGCGGCGTGTCGCGTGCGATCGTGCCGCGCGCGAACGAGCACGAGTCGTCGCTGATCGACGGCGTCGAGGTGGAGCTCGCCTCGTCGCTCGCGGAGGTCGTCGCGGCGCTCCGCGGCGGCGGCGCGCTCCCGCGTCCGCGCCCGCCGTCGCGTGAGCTCGTGCGCCGTCCGATGGACGATCTCGCCGACGTCCGCGGGCAGCACGCGGCGCGGCGCGCGCTCGAGATCTGCGCGTCCGGCGGGCACAACCTGCTCATGATCGGCCCGCCCGGCGCTGGGAAGACGATGCTCGCCCGGCGCATGCCCGGCATCCTCCCGGCGCTCTCGCGCGACGAGGCGCTCGAGGTGATGGCCATCCACGGCGTCGCCGGGTTGCTCGGCGATGCGCTGCAGGTCGAGCGTCCCTTCCGTGCGCCGCACCACACCGTCAGCGACGTCGCCCTCGTGGGAGGAGGCGAGCACGCGCGCCCCGGCGAGGTGAGCCTCGCGCACAACGGCGTGCTGTTCCTCGACGAGATCCCGGAGCTGCGCCGGAGCGCGCTCGAGGCGCTCAGACAGCCGCTCGAGGACGGCTTCGTCACCGTCTGTCGGATGAAGACGATGGCGACGTTCCCCGCGAGACCGCTCCTCGTCGGCGCGATGAACCCGTGCCCGTGCGGCAACCGCGGCGACGGCACCGGGCGCTGCACCTGCAGTCAGGAGGCGGTACGCAGCTACCGACGGCGGCTCAGCGGCCCGCTGCTCGATCGCCTCGACTTCCACGTGGCGCTCCCGCGCGTCGACGTCGCCGACCTCGAGTCGGCGGAGCGCGGCGAGTCGAGCGCGACCGTGCGCGCTCGCGTCGAGAACGCGCGTCGCATCCAGCGCGAGCGCTTCCTCCGCGGCGAGGTCTCGGCCGAGGTCAACGCACACCTGAAGCAGCGCGACGTGGAGCGCGTGTGCCGGCTCGACGCCGAGGGCAAGCGGATCCTCGCGCAGGCCGTCGAGCGGCGCGGGCTCTCCGCGCGCGCATACGGGAAGGTCCTGCGGGTCGCCCGGACCATCGCCGACATGGAAGGGGCGGTGGCGATCGCAGCGAGGCACGTCAGCGAGGCGGTCGCAGGCCGCGTGCTCGATCGCGATCGAGCGAACGGGCGCTCGGCGGTGGCGTCGGACGCGGCCTGAGCCGGCGCCGGGCGCTCGCGTCGAACGCGAAGCGAGCCGGCGGCGCGCTCGCGAGGCGGCGCGCTGCGTCCTGCGGCCGGCCGTGCGCGGCCGGGCCGATCCCGCTCGTGAACGAACCGCACACGCCGCGGCTCGCCGGCTGCGTGGGCTTCGACAAGGCGAGGAAAGGAAGGAGACGGAGAGACATGCTCGAGCAGCTCGCAGAGAAGATGAAGGTGCTGAAGGGCGTCATCGTTTCGGTGGAGAAGCAGTTCGGGAAGGGCGCGATCATGGCGCTCGGCGACGAGGGAGATCTCGAGCCGGTGCCGACGATCTCGACCGGATCGCTCGCGCTCGATCTCGCGACCGGGATCGGCGGCTATCCGCGCGGCCGGGTCGTCGAGGTGTACGGCCCGGAGTCGAGCGGGAAGACGACGCTCACGCTCCACGCGATCGCGCAGGCGCAGCGCGCCGGAGGCGTCTGCGCGTTCATCGACGCCGAGCACGCTTTCGACGTCGCCTACGCGCGTGCGATCGGCGTCGAGACCGACAGGCTGCTGGTCTCGCAGCCCGACACGGGCGAGCAGGCGCTCGACATCGTGGACATGCTCGTGCGCTCCGGCGCGATCGACCTCATCGTCATCGACTCGGTCGCCGCGCTCGTGCCGCGCGCCGAGATCGAAGGCGAGATGGGCGACGCCCACGTGGGCTTGCAGGCACGCCTCATGAGCCAGGCGCTGCGCAAGCTCACCGCGATCGCGCACCGGACGAACACCGCGATCATCTTCATCAACCAGCTCCGCCAGAAGATCGGTGTGACGTTCGGCAACCCCGAGACGACGACGGGCGGCAACGCGCTCAAGTTCTACGCGTCGATGCGCCTCGACGTCCGGCGCATCGGCCAGGTCAAGGTCGGCGACGAGCTCGTCGGGCACCGCACGCGGGTCAAGATCGCGAAGAACAAGATGGCGCCTCCTTTCACCGAGGCGGAGTTCGAGATCCGCTACGGCAAGGGCATCGACGGCCTCGGCGAGCTGCTCGACCTCGGGCTCGCGCGCGGGCTCATCGAGCGGAGCGGAAACCACCTCGCGTTCGCGGGCGCGACGCTCGGCAACGGCCGCGAGCGCAGTCGTGAGACGATCGCGAGCAGCCCCGAGCTCCAGACGACGCTGCGTCAGGCCATCCTCGCATCGGGACCGGTGCGGCCGGGTCGCCGCGCCGAGGCCGAAGCGTAGCGTCCGGCGGTCCACCGGAAGCGCGCGCCGGTGACCGCGAGACGAGGCGAGGCGAGGCGGTCTCCTCCGAGCAGCGGGCTCGGGGCGCTCCACGAGCGAGCCCCCCCGAGAAGCTCCTCGTCGCGAGGCCGCCTCGCCTCCGGCGGCGTGGGCGCGCCCGAGCGCGTGCGGTCGCGCGCAGCTCGCGCGTGCTCATGCGCGCCCATGCCTTCCGCGAGCGTCCGTCGCCGCGGCGGCATCGTTCTTGGTTCGCCCGGATGCATGAAGAGCGCTCCCCGAGCGGACCCGCGAGCCCAGGCGAAGGCGCCGCCGTTCCGAGACCGGCCGCAGTCGGCGCCGGGACACGAGTGGAAGATGAAGGACAAGCCGGACCACGGCGAGACGAGCTACCGCGGGCATGACAGACTTCACGGTCGCGTGGCGCTCGTGACCGGGGCGGACAGCGGGATCGGGCGCGCGGTGGCGCTGGCGTTCGCTCGCGAAGGGGCGGACGTCGCGATCGGGTACCTCGACGAGCACGAGGACGCGCAACAGACCGAGCGGCTCGTGAAGGACGCCGGCCGCAAGGCCTTGCTCGCTCCGGGTGATCTCGCCGACACGGCCGAGTGCGGTCGCGTGGTGGATGCCGTCGTCGAAGCGTTCGGTCGGATCGACATCCTGGTGAACAACGCCGCCTTCCAAGGGAAGAGCGTCGAATCGATCGAGGAGCTCGTCCCCGAGCGGGTCGAGCGGACGTTCCGCGTCAACGTCATCGCGATGTTCGAGACGGTGCGCCGGGCGTTGCCGCACATGCCCGCGGGCGGGAGCATCATCAACGTCGCGTCCATCCAGGCGTACCAGCCGCGGTTCGGCATCCTCGACTACGCAGCGACGAAGGGCGCGATCGTGACCTTCACGAAGGGCCTGGCGCAGGAGGTCATCAAGCGCGGCATCCGCGCGAACGTCATCGCGCCGGGGCCCGTGTGGACGCCCATCGTCGTGCAGTCGTTCGACGAAGAAGAGGTGAAGCGCTTCGCCGAGAGCTCGCCGATGGGCCGGCCGGCGCAACCCGCCGAGATGGCGCCGGCGTTCGTGTTCCTGGCGAGCGACGAGGCGAGCTACGTGAACGGGGAGGTCCTCGGGCTCACCGGAGGCAAGCCGCTCGCGTGAAGGCACGGGCGATCGCAGGCCCGTCGCGATAGCTGCTCGGTCACTGCGCCTTCGCGGGCGCAAGCGTCGCGGCGTGCGACGCCGCCTCGACGGCGTCTTGCTCGTCCCAGCGCTCCTTCAGGTACGGGTAGATGGTCTCGCCCATCGCGTGGAGCTGCCGGATGTGCGCCTTGGCGCTCGTTCCCTCGTAGCCCTTGATGTGGAAGCTCCCGTCGTCGACGACGTAGAACTGGCGCATCTCGCGCGGGCCGATCGCGACGGCGGGCGTCTTCTCGAGCTGGAGGATCTCGAGCAGCTTCGCCACGCACTCTTGGACGCTCGGGTAGGGGCCCGTCGGGATCGTCGTGTGCGTGATCGCGAAGAGCTTCTCTCCGCGGCGCGCCGCCTCCGCGAACTTCTTGAACTTCTCGAGCGACCGCGGGTCGATGGTGCGCTTCTTCGGCTCCCTGAAGGCGGTGAAGAAGCCGTCGGCGAGGAGGATGGCGTCGACGCGCTCGGCGACGTCGTCGGTCAGCACGCGCGCGATGGAGCTGAAGCCCGCGCTCCATGCGGAGAGGGCGAGGCGGCGGAGCTGCGCGTCGCCGGCGCGGCCGCTCTTCATGATCTCCGCGTGTGCGTCGGCGAGCAGCCGCTCGAACGCGTCGGGCGACTTGAAGGCCTTCGAGTACGGCGTCGTGCCCGCGCCGAGGTTCACGCTCACGACGGCGACGTTCAACCCGGCCTGCTCGATGTTCGCCTCCTGCCAGCGACCGAGGCCGTGGAAGTGGACGAGCAGGTCGTAGCCACCGCGCCTGGCCGTGAACCACGGCGGGATGTAGAGCTCCGCGCCCTTCCCGAGGCTCGCTCGGTAAGGGGGCGGCGCGAGGTCCTTCGGCGTGACGACCTCCGCGGTCCGTGGAGCGCGCGTTGCCGGAGGCGTGGAGGTGGGGGCGGGAGCCCGCGGTCGATCGTGGGAGCAGCCCTCACACGCGACGAGGGCGAGGAAGAGAGGGGTCAGCCTCGCCACTCGAAGCGGATAGGAAAGCCTGAACGGAAGGCGGCTGCGTACCGACATCGACGTGGGGCGCTTCGCCCCCGAGGCGAGAAAAATCCGATGGCGAGGGAGCGCATCGGAGATCGCCCGCGCGGCAATTTTCTTTCGTGGTTTCAGCGATTCAGAGGCGAGTGAGTGAGCGAGACAGCAGGGGTGATGGTCAGCCGCCTCAGGGGTGCGCCCACGTTGCTCCACGCGCGAACCGGATTTTGCCGGAAGTTCGCGGGGGAGCAAGTTAGCGGTCTTCGGGCATCACCCTTGCTACCCCACATTTGGTCATGCCGAAGGGGCGAGGGGACCCTCCGTGGGTGTCCTGCGCTGGCTCGGCTCGGCATGCGCTCTCCCAAACGTCTGCTAACGAAACTGGCCCCTCACGCTCCTGGGCGGCGGCGGCCCCGTTTCTTCGAGTGAGAGAACGTATGGCTCATCCGAAAATCCCGGCGCGACCTCAGACTCCCTCGGCGCCCGTCCCTCCGATGGCGCCCCAAGTCCCGCAGACGAACCGCAACGCATCGGGGATTGCCCCGAGGAGCCCGCAGGCGCCGCTCCCGCCCAGCGTGCCGCCGCCGCCTCCGGTTCCGACCAACCTCGGAGCCCCCGCGAGCACGCCGGCGCCGAGCGCGCCGCCGCCTCCGCTTGCCGGCACGCAGGGACTGGCCACGACTCCGAGCACGGCTCCGAGCGCGACGCCGAGCACGGCTCCGAGCGTGCCGCCGGCGAACCCCACGCTCCCGGACGTGACGGATCGCCCGACGGGCAAGAGCATCCACACCGTCCGTCAGCTCATCGAGACGGTCGCCGTCCCGCGCATCACGCTCGTCGTCGAGCGCGAGGGCGGGATGCCGGTGCAGCGGACGATCGTGCACGACGGCGACCTCTGCAAGATCGGCTCGCACGCCTCGAACGACATCGTCCTTCGCGATCCGATGGTCTCGCGCTTCCACTGCCGCCTCGTTCGCGAGGACGGCGTGTGGCGGCTGCGTGACTCCGGCTCGATGAACGGGACGAAGCTCGACGGCGTTCGCGTCCGCGACGCGGACGTGATCGAGGGCGGCGTGCTCGGCATCGGCGACTCCATCGTCCGTGTCCGCGCCGGCGCTCCTCAGAAGGAAGACGTCGTGCCGATGGTGCCGTCGTTCGGCGCCCTCGTCGGCACGAGCCTCCCGATGCGCCGGCTGTTCGCCCTGCTCGAGAAGATCGCCCAGAGCGACATCAACGTGCTCATCGAGGGCGAGAGCGGCACGGGCAAGGAGCTCGTCGCGACCGAGATCGTCCAGCGCAGCGCGCGTGCGGACAAACCGTTCGTCGTCGTCGACTGCGGGGCGATCAGCCCGAGCCTCGTCGAGAGCGAGCTGTTCGGGCACGTGCGCGGCGCGTTCACCGGCGCCGACCGCGATCGCATGGGCGCGTTCGAGGCCGCCGACGGCGGTACGGTCTTCCTCGACGAAATCGGCGAGCTCCCGCTCGAGCTCCAGCCGAAGCTTCTGCGTGCCCTCGAGGCCCGCGAGATCCGGCGCGTCGGCGAGACGCGCGCTCGCCGCGTGAACGTCCGCGTCATCTCCGCGACGAACCGCGATCTCGAGCGCGAGGTCAACAAGGGTCGCTTCCGCGAGGACCTGTACTTCCGCCTCGCCGTCATCAGCGCCCGCGTGCCTCCGCTCCGCGAGCGCCTCGATGACCTGCTCATCCTCGTGCGGACGTTCCTCCAGCAGCTCGGCGTGCCCGAGGAGGAGCGCCTGTTCCCGCCGCAGGTCATCGCCGAGATGGCGAAGCACGATTGGCCGGGCAACGTCCGCGAGCTCCGCAACTACGTCGAGCGCAGCGTCGTCCTCCAGTCCGCGACGCCGACGCTCCGTCGCGGCGGAGGTCCGATGCCGCCCGCGAACGGCCCGATCAACGGCATCGACCTGTCGGTCCCGTTCCGCATCGCGAAGGACGCGGTCATCGACTCGTTCGAGCGCAGCTACCTCTCGCAGCTCCTCGAGGCCGCCGGCGGCAACATGAGCAAGGCCGCCCGCATGGCCGGCATGGACCGCATGTACCTCCACCGCCTCGTGCAGAAGCACGGCCTCCGCGGCAATCGCAACAGCAGCGGACCGCCGGGCGAGCACCAGGGGATCCGCATCAATCCCGTGAAGGATTGAGCGGGCCGACGATTCGCCCGACGAAGAAGGGCGACGACGCGAAGGGATGCGTCGTCGCCTTTTTCTCTTTCTCCTCGACGGCGCGCCGGCTCAGCGCTTCTTCGGCCGTACGACGCTGAGCACGAGGGCGACGTCGTTCTTGCCGAGCTCGCCGGTCACCACGAGCGCGACGACGTAGCCGATCGCGATCACCGGCGCGATGGCGATCGTGAGCGCCTTGCCGACGAAAGGCAGGTACATGCCGATCGACGTCGCCACGGCGACGCACGCGCCGACGCGGAGCGCGGTCATCGGAGGCACGAACGCGCCCGCGACGCGGCGCGCGTGGAAGACGCCGAAGCAGAGCGAGGTGCCGAGCGCGAGGACCGCGGCGGTCGCGGCCGCGATGAGCTGCGAGCGCCCGAAGGACGCGTTCGGGACGAGCACCATGCAGCCGCTCACGAGCAGGGCGAGCGCCAGGGCGGTCAAGGTCATCGCCGTCCGCTCGCGTCCGAGGCTCACGAGGATGGTGGTGACGAGCCCGAGCATCGCGAAGGCCGCTTGGCCGAGGACGAGCACGCGGAGCACGGGCGCGCCTGCGGCCGCGATCTCGCGGTCGTACGCGACGTTGATGAGCGACTCCGGCATCGCCACGATGACGGAGACCATGAGCCCGCATGCGATCGCGCCGATGCGCGAGCCGCGGGTGACGAGCTCGGCGACGCGCGCGTCTCCTTCCTCCTTCTTCGCGCGCGCGAGCATGGGGAAGAGCACCGCCGTCACGCTGAAGAGGAGCTGGTAGGGGAGGAACGCGAAGAGCTGGCATGCGCGGTAGACGGCGACCCACTCGTTCGCCGCTCGCGAAGGATCGATCGGAAGCCCGCCCGGGCCGACGGCCTGGGTCGTCTGCGCCGCCGAGAGCGAGAGATAGCGGCCGAGCATGAAGATGTCGGCCTGCATCAGCCCGTTCACGAAGAGCTGAGCGAGCATCACGGGCACGATGAGGCGTACGTACGACTTCGTGTCCGGCACGCCCGGCGGTCGTGCTCCCTCGAAGCTCTTGCCCGTGCCCGTCCACCGAACGGCGATGAGGAAGACGCCGAGGGCCGCGAGGACCGCGCCGACCGTCGCGCCGAGCATGCCCGGGAGCGTGTTCGCCGC
This sequence comes from uncultured Myxococcales bacterium, assembly GCA_937949945.1. Taxonomy (GTDB): domain Bacteria; phylum Myxococcota_A; class Polyangia; order Polyangiales; family Polyangiaceae; genus Labilithrix. Next base: position 79,347 of record CALFEQ010000120.1, on the reverse strand, counting down.
CTCGGCGATCGATTTCGCGTGGCGCACGAACAGCCATCCAACCGTCAGCATCCCGACGGTGCGCAGGGTCGCCGCGATCATGTCGAGCGACGCCTGCCGCGTGAACATCCGGCGGCCGTTGATGTACCCGACGACGGGCGCGTACACGCCGTAGATCGCGAGCACGCCGCTGATCGAGACGAGCGGCACGAGCACCTCCGGCGCACGCTGGAAATGCGTGACGAGGGGCGCTGCGGCGAGCAACAGGCCCGTCGCGATCGCGGCGATCCCCAGGTGGATGCGGAGCGCGGCCCGGAACGCCTCGCGCTCGAAGGCGCCCGCGGCGGCGACGGTGCGGCTCACGCCCTGGACCGAGCTCGCCACGATGACGTTGTTGAAGACGTTCGACACCGCGAACACGCGGGCGAGCGCGCCGTAGTCCGCCCGCCCGATCGCCTTCGGCAACAGCGCCTGCTGGAGGAGCCCCGTGAGGATGAAGAACACCTTCGCGACGAGCACGGCGAGGCCGCCGCGGCCGGCCTTCTGTCCCTCGTCGGATCGCGCTTCGTCTGTGCTCATCTTCGGTGACTCGTGGGCCGCGCGGTTTCGAAGCTCGACCTTGCGGTCCCGTCGTGCGGGGCGGACCAAGATACCCGCTTTACGGGTCGCATGCCTCGGGGGATTTCACGGGCAGGCCGGAAGACCGGAAGGGATCATCGGACCCGAGCCGTTTCTATACCGACGGACCACGAGCTCGTCGTTCCGGCCCTCGATGCGTCACAGCGCGGGCCGGAGCGCCACGGGAGGGTGGGGCAGATCGATGCTCCGGTCCGTCGGGGTCAGCCCGCACGCGTCGTCGGCTTCGAAGACGTGGATCGTGTAGCCGCTCGCGCCGCGCCGGCGGTCGCCGACGTAGAGGCGGCGGCCGCGCCACGCGAGACCCTGGAGGTCGTAGCCCTCGGTCGCGAGCACGGGCGAGCTGGCGGAGCGGAGCACCGCGCCCGTCACGGGATCGAACGTCACGAGCGACGTCGGGTTCACGTTCTTCTGCGGGCCGGCGACGATCGCGGCTCCGCAGCCGGCGGTCACCGCGACCTCCGACACGCTTCCGCCGAGCTCGCGTTCGCGCACGAGCAGGCGCGTCGTCGACGAGCGGGTGTCGAAGCGCTCGATGCCGGCGCGATCCTCGTCGGCCGCTTCGAAATCCCCCGGCGCGGCGAGGTACAGCGCGCCGTCGAGCTCGGACATGACGTTGAACGGGTTCCGGCCTTCGAGCTCGACGACGGCTTCCGGCTGACGCGTCGCCACGTCGATGCGAAGCATCTGCGACGGCCGAGTCGAGAGGAGGTCTTTGGTGCCGTCGTCGAGGCGCTCGAGCGTCACGAACGCCTTCGGCACGCCGTCGACGTCGACGATCGCCGCGGCGTTCGCCTGCGGGTTCCCGTCGACGTCGTACGAGGACAGGTCCAGCGTGCCGTCGACCTTGCCGTCCTTCACGAACGCGAGGTGCGGCGTGTTGAAGAGGGGGATCACGAGCGTGCCGTCGGGCGCCGCCGCCACGTCTTGCGGGTTCGCGGGCACCCTCACCTGGCCGGTGTTCGGGTCGCGCGGAGCGAGGTCGTGCACGCTGAATCGGCCGATCGGCGTGCCGCACGACGGGTCGAGCTCGAAGACGACGTCGTCGAGGCGGGCGAGGGCGAACGCCCTGCCGTTCGAGGTCACGAGCAGGGGATCGACGAGGTCGACGCCCGTGGTGCCACGCCCGGCGGTGCACCCCGGGGCGCCACAGATCACGGTCGACATGTAGTCGCTGGCGGCCACGAGCAGCTCGACGTCGGAGCACGCACGCGGCGCGGGAGGCTCCGCGTCGTCACGGCACGAAGCGGACGCGATCGCGGGGACGCACGCGAGCGCCGCCAGCGACCATCGCACCCGCTGCGTCCGGCCGGATCTCGTCGCCATGGGCGGCGGGGTTTACTTCGCTGCCGCCGTGGGTTCAACCCCTCGTTCCCGACGCTGGCTTCGACGAGCACGCACGGGTGAGAGGCCGCCGCGGCCTACGACCCGGCTTCGCGTGAATCCCCCGACCAAGGACGCGCGCGGTCACTGCAGGTGCTTCGGATCGAGCAGCTTTCCGTCCGGCGTGACGCCCACCTTCCTCCACCGGTCGGCGTCGGTCTCGTTCGGGTTCGACGGCGGCGGCGTGACGTCCTTCACGACCATCTCGCTCCGATTGCCGTCCATCGTCGTGAGCTGACGGATCTCGATCTTCAGATGACGCGTCGGCTCGGAAGGGACGACGACGTCCTCGAACGTCGTCGTCGTCGCGCCGATGAGGACCCTGCCGCTCTTCACGCGCGCCCGCACGAAGTTGGAGAGCTCCTCGGGCGTGTGGGAAGACTCCACCAGCACGTTGTCCTTGAAGCGGATCTTGACCTTCGAGCGGAGCGGCAGCGGCAGGCTGAACGCTCGCTCGCGGCCCTCCGGGATCTCGCCCTGGGCAAGCCGATCGGCGGGCCCGGAGGCGGAAGCGTCGGCGTCCGACGGCGCACCCTTGGACTTGCAACCCGGTACGGCGGCGGCGAGCGCCGCCGCCGCGATGAGCGATCTCAGTCGACGACCAGCGCCCAAGCGTCGACCCTCGTGGAGATGCGCGGCAAAGGCCGCGTGATGTGCCTCAGCGTCGCCGATGGCGGAGCGTTTCCGCTCGTGGCCGACGTGCCGACGCCGAACGAGAGCTTGAACTGGCTCGTCGTGAAGGCGCTGAAGCCCGTGCTCGCCCACTCGTCCGTGTTCACCGAGATGTCGGCGCACGCCTGGGACGCCCGAAGGGTGACGCCGGGGATGATCTCGCCGGTCGTGATCGCTTGGTTCTTCACGAGCGAAGTGCTGAGGCAGATGCCGCTCGTCTCCTCGACGTTGGCGCACCACATCGGCTGGCCGCCCGCGCTCGGGCCGCCGCCGTTCGCGGGATCCGCCACGTAGTAGTTCAGACCCCAGATCTTGCCGGTGCCGGCGTCGTGGCACTGCGAGGCGGACGGCGGGACCTTGGGCGCGAACGTCGCGAAGTAGAGCGTGCGATCGAAGACGGTCATCGGGCCGGTGACCCTCTCACCGTCGTTGAGCTCCTCGAACCACTTCACCCTCGCGCGCGGAGGCTCGGCGGTGGTCGTCGGGCGGGTCTCTTCGATCGAGAACACGTAGTTCTTCTCACCAGGCTTGTAGATGATGCTGTCCTGGTCGCCCGTCGCGACGTTCACGATGAGGTTGCCGGACGGATCGAGGGAGATGATCGGCGTCACCTGGATCGGCTGGCTCTCCTCGGCGGTGTGGCCGCTCAAGAGATCCGCGAAGAGCTGCACCTTCCACTGATTCGGGTCCGTGCTGCTCACGTCGATGCGCCAGAGGTTTCCATCGGCGTCGCCGATGAAGATCTTCTGGGCCACCGCGCCGGTCGTCTGCGGGTAGACGACCGGAGTGCCGACCATCGGCGACATGAACGGAGCAGCCTGGAACACGCCCGGCGCCGTGCGGATCGTCTCCGGGACGTCCTGCGAGCGGCCGAAGTGCCGGATGATCTGCCCGGTGTCGAGGCGCACGATCGTGACGCTGCGACCCGGCACGGCTTCCGGACACGACGGATCCGTGCCGGGCACCCAGCGGCGCACCTCGGTCCGCGGCGGGAACGCCGGGTCCGCGGCGTTCTCGGTGTCGGAGAGGTTGCGCGTGCACTTCTGGCCCTTGATCGGCGGGCCGTCGATGCCGCCGGGGAGGATCGCGACGCCGATCTGACGATCGACGCCGTCGACCTTCATCTGGAGGGTCGTGATGGCGGGGGTCCCCGTACGGCGCCCGAACAGGGCGACGTAGTTCTTCCCGTCACGACCGCGACGCGTCACCTTGGCGGTCTCGTTCGCCAGGTTCGGGCTCTGCGGCACGTCCGTGAGCTGCCAGAGGAAGTGCGGACCACGCTTCGCCGGCACGTTCCTCGAGCGCCCCGCTTGGTCGAGGTCGCCCTTCGCCGGGATGTCGTATCCGGTGGCGCCCGTCTGGACGGCGCACTCGCCTCGGTTGACCGCCGGGTCGCGCTGGCTGCAGTCCGCGTCCGTCACGTTGAGGGCGTAGTAGCCGCCACCCTCGCCGAGGCCGGCCACCAGCGTCGTGTGCCACTTGGTGCCCTTGTCGAAGTCGGGATCCGTGACGGCGCGATCCCAGACCGTGTCCTTCACGACCGGCGTGCCGTCGAGGAGGATCTGGTTGCCGGCGGGATAGTTGCTCGCGAGCTTGGGAAGCACCGCGGGCGGGACGAACGACCAGAGCTCGTGATGGGCGCCCGCCGCCTGCTCGGTCGCCTTGAAGGCGTGGAGGATGCCGTCGGTCGTCACCGCGAACAGGACCGGCTTGCGCCTTGCGTGAGCGGCCTGGAAGTCACGGTATCCCTGCTCGCGGAGAAGCGCGTCCGGCGGACCGATGACGACCGGGTTGGCGCGGTAGATCGCGCCGAGCGGCGCACAGTTCGGGACGCAGACTTCGCCTGCGACCGGGCAGTCGTTCGCGCCGACGTTGCAGCTCTGGCCGGAGATCGAGCACGTTCCGGCCGACGGCGTACCGCCCGCCAGCCTGCACCGGACGTTGAAGTTGTACTCCGCCTGGAGACCTCCGGAGACCGTTCCCCTCTTGTTGATGTCCCCGGGGTGGCCGGTCAGGAAGCCGAGCACCACGTCGGTGCAAGCCTGTCCGTCGTCGAGATCGAGCGCCGGGATCTCGATCGTACCGCTGCCCGACGTACTCGCGGCTCGGCCGCGCTTGCACGTCCTCTTGTCGATGTCGAGCGCGAGGCGGATGTTGGGCTCGTTCCTCAGCTCCCAGCCCAACCCGCTCACTTCCACGCCGGTCTGCTTGGGGGCACCGTCTTCGTTCGGGGTGGGCGTGATCTCCGTATAGAAGGGGCGAATGGTGCCCGCGGCGTCGATCGCCGTGTCCGTCGGCGGATTGACCCCCGGGCCCACGCTGAACGGATCCGGGATGAACGTGAGGAAGAGGCGATTTTCCGCCGATTGGGCGGCGAGGTTCACCGCCATGCTGTCACCCTCGGCCGGGTTCGGCGGCCTGTCGACGGCCGTCTTCGGTTGATTGGCCTCCGTGGCTTCGCAGACCGCGCGATGGCGGACGATCTCGCCCGACCAGGGCTTCTGCGCGTTGGGGATGAACGACGCGAGGAACTCGGCCGTCGTCGTGGCCGTGAAGCCCGGCGGGACGTACGCCGTGGGAGTGGCCGCGGGGACCGTTCGGGTGGAGACCGCCTTCGTGACGGCCGCGAGGATCTTGCCGAACGAGAGGACGATGTCCGCCTGCGACTCGGCGAAGAACGGGCCCGTCTCGCCGCCCGATCCCTTGTAGGCGATCTCGTTCAGCACGCAGCAGGCCGCAGCGGCCGTGTTCGGCGGCGGCGGATTGGCCGTGCACGCGCTCGCCATCGCCTGCGGGTCGTTGCCGAAGCTCGCGTACCACGCCTTGCAGTTGTTGTTGGGGGGCTGGTCGAAGGGGGGCGGGAACCCGTCACCACCGACGCCCGACTCACCGTTGACGGAGAAGCCGATCACGAACGTCGTCACGCGCCGGGACGTGTCGTCGTACATCGCCTTGGCGATGTCCGCCGCCGTGCCATTGATCGGGCACACGCCCCCGGGCCCTTCGCACGAAGGACGCATGTTGAGGTTGGGCGCGCCGTCCGTGAGCAGGATGATGTAGCGGTCGCGGCAGCCCGCGTCCCTCACGTACGGGTCGGAGGACGACGGGCCGATCGGGTTGTACCAGAGGTAGTCGCGAGCATCGTCCAGCATCGCGTCGATCGGCGTCGCGCCGTACGGACGCGTCGCGAGGAGGACGCGCTGGATGCGCTCGTTCGTCTCGTGGATCTCGTGGAGCGTCGCGTCCGGCGGCGGGAACGGCACCATGCGCCCTTCCCACGGCGGCGCTCCCCAGTGGCGCGCGCCGACCTCGAAGGGCAGGTTCGGACCGATGCAGTCCATCGGGAGGCCGGAGGCCGGTCCCCCGCCCGCCGGGTTCGCGCTCGATCGCAGGTAGCTCCACTGGCCGAGGAACGGGTTGGTGGCGTCGATCCCGTTCTGCGGCGGCCAGATCCCGCCGTTGACGCCGATGCCCGGCTCGACGTCGCTGTCGAAGGTCATCAGCGCGAAGCGGACGTAGTCGCGTGCCGCGTCGAGCTGTCCATCGTTGGATTGATCGAAGACGCACGCGTTGTTGCCCAGCGGTGAATCGAGCGGCGCGTTGACCGCGTACCGCTGCTCCATGTGCGTCCACTTCGCCGTGATGAGCGCGTCGTCGGGGAAGTCCGTCACGTCGCCGCCCTGCCCGGCGACGGTCGCGTACCCGAGCCTGCCCGGACCGACGCCGCTGCCCGTCGGAGCGCCCGGAAGACGGTGCGGGCCGATCGCGCAGACGGTGTCGAGGGTTCCTGCTCGGATGCCGGTGAGCGGCCGGTGGTAGGGAAGGAAGTACTCGGCCTGCGTGTCGTACGGCGCGATGTCGTTGATCTTGTACTCGTTCCGGAAGGCGTCGCTCGTGCGGCTCTGTTTGGCGCAGCTGTAGAACGGCTGCATGTTGCCCGTGAGCGCCTGGAGGAGCATGCCCCACCGGTTCGGGTAGGACTCGACGCCCGGTACGCACTCGCTCGGGACCGCCCCGAACGTCCTCTCACCCGGAAGCGAGCCGTCGTGCATTCGCTCCATCGATCCCGACGTGTCGACGAGGAGGAGCACGTCCGGCATCGGACGCTGCACGTTGCCGCTCTGCGCGTCCGCGTCCTTCGGGACGAGGACGGCGGCACCAGCGCCGGCGAGCGCCAGCATCATGCGTCGTTGCATCGGACTCTTGCGTCGCATGCGCGCCCTCCAAATCACTGCCGGAAATAGGGACCAATCGTGAGCCTGCCGCGGCCGGCCACCAAGCTCTCGGCCGGCGCGTTCGCTGCCGGCTTCATGTCGATGAACGTGGTCACGGTGACCTGCGTGAACGTGTAGCGGTCATTGAGGCCCGTGCCCGGAGGCGGCGGGATGTCCACCGGGTTCGTGATCTCGACGCGGATGTGCGGCCGGTTCGGCACCTGGCCGAAGCTGTCGGTGAAGAGCGTCGAGTTCGCCGGATCCGTGACGTTGCCCTTTCGCCAGGCGTTGACGCTCGACGACATCGTGAACATGTCGCCCTCCTTCCAGGAGAGGCACGCTTGCGCCGCGCGCTGCGAGGCGTTCGTGGTCGGGTCGTACGGGTTGGCGGTTCGGCACTTCGTCGCCTGTACGCCGGTCTGGCCGCTCCGCATCAGCCGGACGACCTCTGCGGACGTCTGCGGGGTGATGCTCTCTGCGACGAGGCCCAGGCTGTACTCCGCCGCGGCCTGCGCCTGCGCGGCTTCGCGCATGTGACCGGCGGCGCGGATGTCCGTCGCGGTCGCGCCGAGCCCGTAGACGCCCATCACCGCGAGCACCGCGAGCGTCATCGCCACGATGAAGAGGACGGCGCCGCCGCTGTCGCGCCGCGCGCGCGCGTGGACGAGAGCGAGACGAAGACGTCGGTTCGAACGCAGAGCAGGGGACATCAGTAGAGCGCCTTCGACTGGTTGAAGAGGGCGACCTCGGACATGATCGTGCGGACTCGCGCGTACTTCCCGTCGGCGAGCCGGTAGCGCGACTTGTAGCTCGTGCCTCCCGGCATCGGCAGATCGGCGTTGCGATCGGCGAAGGGCGTGCGGAACGCGAGGCGGTAGCGGATCGACCGGATGCGCTGCGGTCCGATGTTCGGCGTCGCCGCCGTCGTGGTGGCCGGGGCCGTCCACGTGTCGAAGTCCGCCGCCTGGGCCTCGAAGTCGAGGTTGAGCCAGTCGGGGGTCGTGTTGAGAGACCTGTCGATGCTCAAGCCGAACTTCAGGTCCACGGCGTACTCCGCGACGAGCTCGGGCGGTCCGACGTCCGCGGAGCCCGACTGCGGGTCGACGTCCGTGCTCGCGTCGAGGAGCTGGCGATAGAGGTTGAACTTGAGCTCGCCCTGACCGTCGATCTGCGGGTCGAGCAGGCGGGCGTCCCTCTCGGGGCCGATGTACCAGCGGACCCGGTGGATGGGCGCGATCGCGACCTCCTCCATCAGCCGAGCCCCGCAGACGTCCCCGGCCGTGTCCGAGGGCGTGAGCAGCGATCGCGTCGCGTCTCCGGCGACCTCGATCGTCACCGTGTTCGGCCCCTGCGAGCGGACCGAGCAGACGAGGACGTAGTGGAAGCAGCCGCGCATATCCATCACCTGCGCGGCGTACTGCCGGTTCGTGACCTGCGGGTCCATCCTCATCCCCGGCGTGAACACGAGCTCGGCCATCTGCGTCATGAGCGTCGTGTCGGACGTCTCCCCGTTGAGCATTCGCCGCACGGCGGGATCGGCTCGGGCGTCGAGCTCGATGATCGCGCCCCGTCCACCGCCGCAGCCGGCGCCTTCGCCGATCCAGGTGCCTCGGTAGACGTCGTTGCTCGTGAGGTTGCCGGCGATGACCAGCTCGTGGGGCGTGAGATCGTTGTGCGTGCCGACGACGGGCGTCGTCAGGATCCGGACGCCGGTGAGGTTGGCGAGGCGGCTCACCCGATAGGGAGCCCCCGGCGAGGCGTCTGCACCGGGCACCTTCGCGACCTTCGGATCCCACTGGATGTTCGGCGTCGACATGAACGCGACGCGCGAGAGATCGCTCCGCAGCCGCTCCGAGGCCGCACGGATGCGCGCCTCGACGCCCGAGATGCGCGCCTGCTCGTGGAACGTCGCCGTCGCCGCACGAGACAACGCCACTGCGGCGAGCGCCACGATCAAGCCCATGACGAGCGAGACCATGAGCTCGACGAGCGTGAAGCCTCGGGAGGTCGAAGGGAGACGAGCGCGCCGCTTCATTGCGTGGGGTTCCCCCGGAGAGTCGTCGCCAGGTGCACGAAGTGGTGCTGGTTGGGGTCGGGCGTGAGGTTCTCGCAGTCCGGCGTTCCGAACTCGAGTCGCGGCCAGAAGACGCGGATCTCGGCGCGGATGAGCGCGGTCGCCGCCGAGGTGGTCTCGGGCGCGATCCAGCTGAGGCGGTACTGGACGCAGAAGAGCCGCTCCTCGTCCTTGATGTCGACGTCGCGGCCCATCGCGTCGAACGCGGAGGAGTATCCCGGGATGGGCTGCGAGCCTCGCTCCGGGACGCGCCATGCGGGCGGGCTCCCGTTCGTGTCTTCGACCGTGCGGAGCCACAGCGTTCGCGTCGAGCGGTTCGAGGTCGTCTCGACGCTGTTCGGCGCGGTCCAGCGGAACGAGTCCACCTGGAGGCGGTGCTGCCACTCGCGCGCGATGTTCGTCGCCACGTCGAATCGGCGCGCGTCGGTGCCGCCCTTGATCGTCACGCGCTGCATCGCGATGACGCCCGCTGCGCCGATCGCGAAGAGCGTCATCGCGCTCAACACCTCGACGACGGTGTAACCCCGGGACCGAGCTCGCTTCGCCATCGCGCGCATCAATCCGACCTCAAACGTGGGGCACCTCCGCCCGTCATCACGATGCGACGGCGGAGGCCGACCGGCGTTCCTCCCGCGTGCCGCTCGATCCAGACCTCGGCGAGCCCGCTGAACGGTCCGGCGGTGCGCATCGCGTCGATGGCCGCCGACGCGTCCTCGCCCGCGCCGACGTACGTGACGCCCGAAGGCGTGATGCACACGGCGAGCGCTTTGACGGCGTTCGGCGGGTTCCCCGCTCCGAAGCGCGGTGTCGCCCTGAGATCCATGTCGTCGTTGATTCCGGGACGATTGAGGTCGACCCAGTCGATGATGCGCGCCGAAAGCGCGTTCGCCGGAGGCGGCTCGACGAGCGCCTGCGCCCACTGGTTCAGGCCCTTGCACGACGAGATCGGCGCAGGACCGGGGGTGGCGACGCCGTCGAGCGCCGCGTAGGCCCGAGCGAAGCCTCGGCCGCCTTGTCCCGGTGCGAACAAGACGAGATGCGCCGCTCCGGTCCCCGCCGCGCGCGCGCGCGCCTTGATGAGGAGCTGCTGGTAGCGATGCGCGTAGTCGAACGCGATGCGATCGTTCCTCGCCTGCGTCATCGACGGGGTCGCGATCACCGCGAGGATCCCGACGAGGATGATGACGACCATGAGCTCCAACAGGGTGAAGCCCCTGGCCGCTCGCCTGCGTCGAAGTGCGTTTCGCCCCTCCATCATGCTTCCCGCTCGCGCGGTTCGGGGCAGGCGAAGCAAGTCATGTGCCCCTGCCATCGCACCTCGCGGGCGCCGAAGATTTCGGCCGAGCCACGGCCGGCGACTTCGAATCCTTTGCGGAGCTGCGAAAAAAGGTTCGAGCCTCTTCCTTATATAGGCGCCGGCTCCCGAGGCTCGGAGGACGGTGGAGCAAGGCGCCGCTCGCATCCGAAACTCCTCTTCGGTATGACACGGCCCATGACGCTTCCCCGCTACTCCCTGGCTGCCTTGCTCCCTCTCTTCTTCTGCGCGGGGTGCAAGGACGACAAGCCGAAGTCGGATCCGCCTCCGCCTCCCCCTCCGACGGTGGCGTCGGCTTCGGCAGGTGCGTGCGCGAACGGAGGGGGCGAGCTCACCGACCCCGTCTCCGCTTCGATGTTGCCGAGGGTGGCGGGCGGCTACTGCGTCGACCCGCAGGGGGAGATCAAGACGTACGGCGAGAAGGGCAAGCTCTCGATGGATGAGGTCTGCACGACCGCATTCGACGGAGAGTGCGAGGTCTACAAGCGCTTCGGTCTGAAGCGCGTCGTCTCGCTCCACTACGTCGACGGCAGCGGAAAGGGCGGCACCGTCGAGGTGAACCTCTCGCAGTTCGCCGACGTGCCGGGCGCGTACGGGATGTTCACGCTGCGGGTCGTCGCCGGCGACCCCGCCGAGCCTTCCACGCCGAAGCCCCTCACGGCCGGCGCCGCGGGCGCGATCGGCACCGGGCGCGCGTACGTGTGGCGTGGTCAGTACCTCGCCGAGCTCCAGTACGTGAACGAGAACGAGTCGCCCGAGCAGCTCGTGAAGTCGAGCGAGGCGGTCCTCACGACGGTCGGAAAGGAGATCGGCCAGCGCTTGCCCGGCGAGACGACGTTGCCGGCGTCGGCCCAGATCCTCCCGACGGACAACCGTGTCCCCAACGGCATCGTGTTCCACCCGAAGGACGTGCTCGGTTGGAACGCGACGGGGCCCGGCGCGGTCGGCTTCTACAAGGACGGTGATCGCCGGTGGCGCGTGCTCGCGATCGTGAAGGACGACGTCGATCAGGCGAAGGACGTCTTCAAGACGATCCGCTCGAAGCCGGGGAGCTTGCCCGTCGCGAACCTCGGCGACGAGGCGGCGCACGTGATCGTCCCGAACGTGGGCGAGGACAAGGGCTCCGCCCCGAAGGTCGAGATGCTCGTCGTGCGCAAGGGCAACGTCGTGTGGGGCGTCGGCGACGAGGAGTACGCGCTCCGCGCCGCGGACGGCGCGCAGCGCGACAAGGCGCGCCTCGGCAAGGACGAGGCGATCGCGAAGATGAAGCCTCTCCTCTCCATCGCGCCTCCTGCGGCGGCTCCCGCCGCGAAGGCGGCCGGCAGCGCGGCTCCGGCGGGGGAGCAGCCGAAGAAGTAGTCGGCGCACGAGCCAAAGCGCGCCCTCGTCGTCGACCGACGGCGAGGGCGCGTGCGCTCATCGTTCGTCGAAGAGCGAGCCCGCCGCGCGCGCTTCGCGTGCCTCGCGTGGAGCAGGCGATTTCTTGCGCGTCGAGGATCGCGGGCTCGTGCCCGCCTCGGTGAGGCTCGTGCGCTCGAAGCAGTCGCTCTCGACGCGGAGCTTCTTTCGGACGAGCGACGTCGCGCTGATGAACCGTGTCGTGACGGGATCGTAGTACCCGCTCGCCTCCGGCACGTCATGGCCGTCGGGCGCTCGCATACGGTGCCAGCGCACGACGCGTCGCATGAGGTGATCGCGGACCCATTTGCCGACGAGCGAGGCGAGCCCGACGATGAGGTGGCTCTCGTCGGCGTCGCGGACGAACGCGAGCCGGCCGACGCCCGGGAACTGATACTCGCTGCGTGCGCGACCTTCGACGAGCACGCTGTGGAGCCGGCCGGCGAGGGGACCGAAGCGCGGTCCGTAGAAGTCGAAGCCACCGACCTTGCCGCAGAGCGCGTAAATCTCCTCGCCCGCCTCCTCGCGCGCGCGGAGCGCGAGGCGTTCCATCGCGTGGAGATCGACGTCGAAGCGCGACAGCCCTCGAGCGACGGCCTCGTTGAGCTTGCGCGCGCAGACGACGGCGACGCGCACGCCCACGACGTCGACGCCGCGCGACCGCAGGCGCTCGAGGTCGGCGGCGCAGTCCGCGACGGCCTCGTCCGTCGACGTGAACGCCTCACCCTCGTCCCCCCAGCACATGTCTTCGTGGTGGGAGGGACATGCCGCGCGCAGCACGTCGTCGCCGTCGAGCGCGACGCTCGACAAGAGAGCGGTCGGGCTGCGCGGAGCGTCACGGAGCGCATCCGTCATCCCCGGGCGGAGCCGTGCGGTGCGCGCGTGCGTCACGATCGCGCGCGCCCAGGCCTCGCCGAGCGCGTTGTCCTCGAACGCGACGAGCTTCTTCGAGTCGCCGATGCGTTTCGCGAGCGCACCGCGAGGCTTCGCCGTGGCGACGCGGGCGCCGTCACGCTCGGGGTCGACGCGCGCGAGCACCGACGTCACGACGAGCGGCCCGAGCCGTGGTCCCATGCCGTTCTCGTCGATGCCGACGTAGTGGAGACCGGACCATCGAGGCGGCTTGGGAGCTCGGGGCACCCCTGCGCGCTAACTTGGGCCGTTTCGTGGAACAAGAGGCGGCTGCGATCGGTTGGGGTGGTCGATGAGCCCCGTTCCGACCAGTTGGTGAGCAAAAGTGCGTCCTCAGGCCCCTGGAAAAGTTGTGGAAAATCCGGCCTCGGCCCCCTCTTCTGAAAGAAGGCTGCGGGAAAATGCCCGTGGACACGTGCAGAGGTGTCGCACGGCCGGAAGATGGTTATGCTCGCCTCCCACGTTGGCTCGCGATGTGAATCCAACGAGGGCCCGAGCCGCGTTGCGTCAGGCAGGGCGTTGACCACACGGAAGGCGATGTTTAAGGTGTCGGGCCCTTTGGGGGAGGGTTACTCTCACGGGCTTCGAACGGCTGAGGCAGATGGGCGATGCCTCGCACGGTCCAACAACGCCCAGACGGTCTAGCCGAAACGGCGCCGGAGGCAGTCGGATGAACAAGGTCCAGCTCAAGAAGTTCAAGACGCTGCTCACGGAGAAGCGCGACGAAATCGTGAAGAAGGCGAAGCAGACGCTCGAGGAGGACATGACCCTCGATGCGAATGATCTGCCGGATGAGATGGACCTCGCTTCGAGCGAGTACCTCCAGTCGTTCACGTTCCGGCTGCGTGGTCGTGAGAAGGTCTTCCTCGACAAGATCGAGAAGGCTCTGCGCAAGATCGAGGACGGCACCTTCGGTATCTGCGAGGAGTGCGGCGAGGAGATCTCGATCAAGCGCCTCGAGGCCCGCCCCGAGACGACGCTGTGCATCCGCTGCAAGGAGGATCAGGAGCGGATGGAGAAGGACTACACCTGACCGGAGGGAGGCTCCGGGCTCCAGGCTCCAGTAGATCGTGGCGCCGCTTGCACGTCCTGACGTGCGAGCGGCGCTTTCGCATTTGGAGCGCGCCATCCAGCGCGCGCCAAGCGCTCGATCGAGTCACGTCATCCGCTGAGGACCGAGGACTGGCTCCCTGGAGCCTGGAGCCCGGAGCCTGGAGCCTCTCTTCCCCCGTCACGTCACCTCGGCCGGCGCCGTCTTCTTCTTCCCGGCCCCCTTGCTCTCGCTCGCGCGGGCGAGGACCTCGGCCAGGTACTTCGCCGTGTGCGAGCCCTCCGTCTTCGCGACGGTCTCCGGGGTGCCGCATGCGACGATCTTTCCGCCGCGATCGCCGCCCTCGGGGCCGAGATCGATGACCCAGTCGGCGCAGGCGACGACGTCGAGGTTGTGCTCGATGACGACGACGGTGTTGCCCTGATCGCGCAGCTCGAGCAGCGCCGCGAGGAGGACCTCGATGTCCGTGAAGTGGAGGCCGGTCGTCGGCTCGTCGAGGACGTAGAGCGTGCGGCCGGTCGCCTTGCGGGCGAGCTCGCGCGCGAGCTTCACGCGCTGGGCCTCGCCGCCGGACAGCGTCGTCGCGGGCTGGCCGAGCGTGAGGTAGCCGAGGCCGACGCGACGGAGCGCCTCGAGGCGATCGCGGACGCGCGGGATCGTCTCGAAGAGCGAGATGGCTTGCTCGACCGTCACGTCGAGGGCGTCGGCGATCGACAGCCCGCGGTACTTCACCTCGAGGGTCTCGCGGTTGTACCGCTTGCCGCCGCACGTATCGCACGTGACGAAGATGTCCGGGAGGAAGTGCATCTCGACGCGGAGCACGCCGTCGCCCTGGCACGCCTCGCAGCGACCGCCCTTCACGTTGAACGAGAAGCGTCCGGCCTTGTACCCGCGCGCGCGCGCCTCCGGCAGGCCGGCGTACAGCTCGCGGAGCAGCGAGAACACGCCCGTGTACGTCGCGGGGTTCGAACGCGGCGTGCGGCCGATGGGCGCCTGATCGATCGAGATGACCTTGTCGATGTGCTCGAGCCCTTCCACGCGCTCGCACTCGCCGATGGGCGCCGTGGCGGAGTAGAGCTTCGCGCGCGCGGCGGGGAGGAGGGTGTCGACGACGAGGCTCGACTTGCCGCTGCCCGACACGCCCGTGAAGCACGTGAACAGCCCGACGGGGATGTCGACGGTGACGTTCTTCAGGTTGTGCGCACGCGCGCCGACGATGCGGACCGAAGCCTTGCCACGAGGCTTGCGCGTGCGCGGGATCGGCAGGCGCTTCTTGCCGCTGAGCCAGGGGCCGGTGATCGACGCCGGGTTCTCCATGAGCTCCTTCGGCGTGCCTTGCGCGACGATGGTGCCGCCGTGGATGCCGGCGCCCGGTCCCATGTCGACGACGTGGTCGGCCGCGAGGATCGCCTCGCGATCGTGCTCGACGACGAAGACGGTGTTGCCGAGATCGCGGAGCCGCGCCTGCGCCTCGATCAGCCGCGCGTTGTCGCGGGCGTGAAGGCCGACGGACGGCTCGTCGAGGACGTAGAGGACGCCGACGAGCGCGGCGCCGATCTGCGTCGCGAGCCGGATGCGCTGGCCCTCTCCGCTCGACAGCGTCTGCGCGCTGCGATCGAGAGAGAGGTAGTCGAGGCCGACGTCGATGAGGAACCCGAGGCGTGCGGTGACGGCGCGCAGGAGCGGCTCGGCGACGGCGCGCTCGCGCGCGGAGAACTGCTGCGCCCCGTCGTCGGTGCCGAGCGTCGACAGGAACGCGCGGAGCTTGTCGAGCGACATGCGCCCGAGCTCGGAGATGTCCTTGCCGCCCAACTTGATCGCGAGCGCCTCGGGGCGGAGCCGGCGTCCGCCGCAGGCCGAGCACGTGCGCGTCACGAGGAAGCGGCCGATCTCGTCCTCGCCGATCGCGCCCTCGTCCTCGTCGAGGTCGTCGGCGTCGTCGGCGAGCGGCGCGGCGCCGTCGGACTCCTCGAGCCGCGCCTCGAGCCGCGGGACGATCCCGACGTAGCCCTTCTGTCCGGCGCCCTTTCCTCGGCCCTTGCCCTTGCGCGCGGCCGGAGCGTCCCCCGTGCCGTGGAGGAGGACCTGCTTCACGGAGTCCGGCAGCTTCTTCCACGGCGTGTCCGGATCGACGCCGAGCGCCTCGACGGCGCGGGCGACCTCCGTCGCGAGCGCGACGGATCCGCGTCGCCCCCACGCGAGGATGACGCCCTCCCGAAGCGTGCGCTGCGGATCGCCGATCACCCGTTCGGGATCGACGACCGTGCGCGCGCCGAGGCCGTCGCACGCCGGGCACGCGCCGTGCGGGCCGTTGAACGAGAACATGCGCGGCTCGATCGGCGGCAGGGAGATGCCGCAGTCGATGCACGCGAACCGCTCCGACAGCCAGAACGGCTCCTCGCCCTCGACGGCGATGAGCAGACGTCCTTCACCCGTCTTGAGCGCGAGCTCGACGCTGTCGGTGAGACGGCCTTTGACGCCGTCCTTGAGCACGATTCGATCGACGACGACGTCGAGGTCGTGCGGCTTGTTGCGGTCGAGCTCGATCGGATCGCCGAGGTCCACGATGGAGCCGTCGACGCGCGCGCGGACGAAGCCTTCGCGGCGCAGGCGTTCGAGCTCGAGCTTCAACTCACCTTTCCGTCCGCGAGCGATCGGCGCGAGGACGCTGAAGCGCGAGCCTTCCGGGAGGGCGAGGACGCGATCGACGATCTGCTGGACCGTCTGCGCCTCGATGCGCTTGCCGCAGCTCGGGCAATGCGGGACGCCCACGCGGGCGAAGAGGAGCCTCAGGTAGTCGGCGATCTCGGTGACCGTGCCGACCGTCGAGCGCGGAGACTTCGAGAGCGGCCGCTGCTCGATCGCGATGGCCGGAGACAGGCCCTCGATGCTCTCGACGTTCGGCTTCGCGAGCTGCTCGAGGAACTGCCGGGCGTAGGCGGAGAGCGACTCGACGTAGCGCCGCTGTCCTTCGGCGTAGATCGTGTCGAACGCGAGCGACGACTTACCCGAGCCGCTCGGACCCGTGAAGACGACGAGCTTGCCTCGGGGGAGCGAGACGCTCACGTCGCGCAGGTTGTGCTGCCGCGCTCCCGTCACGACCAGGCGGTCCATCAGGCACGGCTTGTTAGCACGGACTTAGCTGGGGAAAAGCACCGCCTGCACGACGTGCGAGGGGGGAAACGGGCGCCCGGTGCCGAAGACCCCGGCGGTCCATCGCATCGAGGTCGCCGAAAAGAGCAGGAGTTTCGAATCTCGACGACGCCGAAGCGCGCTTGGGTGGTCGGACGGCTTGCCGGCGGCGTGCCCTCAGCTCCGAACCAGGGCGAGCGCCGCGTCGAAGTCCGCGACGAGGTCCGCCGTCGCCTCGAGACCGCAGCTCACGCGGAGCAGACCGTCGCCGATACCGGCGAGGGCGCGCGCCTCCGGCGGCATCGTCGAGTGGGTCGTCGACGCGGGATGGACCACGAGCGTACGGACGTCGCCGAGGCTAACGGCGTGCGTGGCCACCCGGAGCGCCTCGAGGACCTTCCGCCCCCGCGACACCGTGTCGCGGTCGGCCGCGATCTCGAACGAGAGCAAGGCCCCGTACGCGTGCATCTGACGCCGGGCGATCTCGTGACCCGGGTGGGTCGGGAGAGACGGATGATGCACGGCGCTCACGCACGGGTGGGACGCGAGATGGCGGGCGAGCGCTGCGGCGGTGGCGCAGGCACGTTCCTGCCGGAGATGGAAGGTCCGGAGCCCGCGCGCCACGAGCCACGCGGAGAGAGGGGAGAGCACGCCGCCGAAGCCTTTGACGACGACGTCCCGAGCGCGGTCGACCAGCTCGCGCGAGCCGAGGACGGCGCCGGCGATGACGTCGCCGTGGCCGCTGATGCCCTTCGTCATGGAGTGGACGACGACGTCGGCCCCATGAGCGAGGGGCGTCTGCGCGAACGGCGTCGCGAACGTACCGTCGACGACGACGAGCGGACGTGGCCGCGCCGATCGCGCCAGCGAGCAGACGCCCTCGATGTCGACGATCCCGAGGGTCGGGTTCGCGGGTGTCTCGACGTAGAGGACGCGGGTGCGCGGACCCATCGCGGCGGCGTACGCAGCGACGTCGCCGTCGACGAAGGTCGTCGTGATTCCGAGCCTCGGCAGTCGCTCGCGGAACAGGCGCGCGCTCTCGGCGTACATCGAGCGCGGCGCGACGACGTGATCGCCCGACTCGCACGTCGAGAGGACCGCGCCGGCGATCGCGGCCATGCCGCTGGACGTCACGCAGGCGGCCTCGGCTCCTTCGATCGCGGCGAGCTTCGCCTCGAGCGCCGCGACCGTGGGGTTGCCCCACCGGCCGTAGATCCATGCGTCCTCCTCGGAGCGGAACGCGCGCGCGGCATGATCGGCGCTCTCGAACGCGAACGCGCTCGACATGACGATCGGCGGATCGAGCGCGCCGTCGGGGCCGGGCGCTTCGCCGGCGTGGACACACAGCGTCGCGAGCGCCTCCGCGCGCGACCGGAGCTGCTCGCGGTAGTCGATGGTCGGATCGATCACTGCGCCGAGGTTAGCGCGGAAGAGCCGCTCGGCGCTCCGACGGCCGACCTGCGGATCGTCACGAGGACGCCGCCGAGGACGACGAGGGCCATCCCGACGAGCGCCGTCGGCCCGGGGCGCTCGCCGAGCAGGATCGCGCCGAGCGCCGCGCTCGCCACGACGGACAGGTAGCTCATCCCGCTCACGCGCGCCGCGCTCTCGAGCGCGTAGGCACGGGTCATCGCGAGCTGCGCGAAGCCGGCGCAGAGCCCGGCTCCGACCATGCACGCGGCGTCGCGCAGCGTGGGCATGCGGAGGTCGAACAGCGAGATCGCGAACAGCGCGACGGCCGCGAACAGCGAGAAGTGGAACGCGACCGCCTCGGGCCGCTCTTTCTGTCCCACCCGCCGCAAGAGCATCATCGCGATCGACGTCGAGAGCGCCGCGCCCACGGCCACGGCGGCGGTCGCCGTCGCGCTCGGTCCGCTCGGGGCGACGGCGGTCACCGTCGTGTCGGCGCCGAAGAGGAACGTCGGTCGAACGATGAGCATCACTCCGCCGAGCGCGATTCCGATCGCGATCGCGACGGCAGCGCTCGTCCGCTCGCGGAGGAAGAACGGCGCGAGCACGGCGAGGAAGACGGGCGCGAGGTTCAACAGCGTGACCGTGTCTCCGAGCGACATCGTCCGCGACGAGAGCGCATAGAACGTCGCGAGCATCGAGACGGTGCCGAGCAGGCTGCGGCAGAAGACCCCTCCGGCGTCCTTCGGCGCGAGGGAGACTCCGCGGACCCGCGCGACGACGAGAGCGACGAGCGCGCCGACGGCCGCTCGCGCCGCGGCGACCGAGGCCCACGACGCCGATGCGGTCGCGACGCGCGCGAAGAGGTTCATGAGCGCGAAGAGCACCGCGCTGAGCGCCATGAGACCGAGCGCGGCCGCACGACGCCCGTCACGCGACGACGTCTCGGCTGTTGGGCCTGCGGGCTGCGCTGGAGCTTCCCCCATCGAGCGCGACGGAAGCGAAGAAGAGCACGAGTTCGACGGCTCGCGAGGAGCCCGTGTTGGATGAGACATGGAAAGGACGCCGATGAGGCGACAACGAGACAGCGACGGACGAGTCAGGCTTTCGCGATGCGTTTTGTGCCTGTGATAGCCTAAGAGCGACATGCTCAAGGTCGAGTGCGAGTCGTGCAAGGCGCCCTACCAGGTCGATGAAAGGCGCGTACCGCCGGCCGGGCTGAAGATGAGATGCCCGAAGTGCGGGCACACGTTTCTCGTCACCGACCCTTCGAAGGGGGCGCCTCCCGGAGGGGCGGACGGCGCCGCAAAGCCGCCGCCCAAGAAGGCGACGATGGTCGGGCTCGCACCGAAGCCTCCGCCGGCCGCCAACAAGCCCGCCGCGGCACCGCCGGCGCCTGCCGCGGCTCCCGGGCCATCCATTCCGACGCTGGATTTCGGCGACACCGCGCTCCCCGCCGTGAAGCCGGCGGCTCCGCCTGCCGCAGCGAAGCCGCCGCCCGTCGTACCGCCGCCTTTCACCGGCCTCGACGATCTCGATCTTCCCGCGCTCCCGAGCGACGTCGGCTTGCCCTCGGCCGTGAACCGCCCGGCCGCCAAGCCCGCACCGGCGCCGGCGCCGCCGCCGGCGGCGAAGCCGGACCCGTTCACGTTCGAGGTCGACCTGCCGGCGATCGCGCCGCCCCCTCCACCCCGGGGCGGAAGCGGAGGGTTCGGCTCGATCGATCTGCCGGCGCCGAAGCCGGCGGGCGGGCTCGGCGGCATCCCCGATTTGCCGAGCGCGAAGTCGGGCGGCGGCTTCGGCGACTTGCCCGCGCCCAAGCTCGGAGGCGGCTTCGGCGACCTGCCGGCGCCGAAGCCCGGAGGCGGCTTCGGCGATCTGCCGGCGCCGAAGCCCGGAGGTGGCTTCGGCGATCTGCCCATGCCGGCTGGCGGCGCGGCGCTTCCCGCGGCGAAGAGCGGCCCGGGCCCGGCGGCATCGTTCGGAGAGATCGACCTCCCGTCCGTACAGAACGATCTGCCCCAGCCCTCGTTCGGAGGGGCGAACCTCCCGATGCCGGCGTCCGCGGGCGCGCACTTGCCGTCGCCTGCAGGCGCGGGCGCGCACTTGCCGTCGCCGATGGGAGCGGGCGCGCACCTGCCGTCGCCTGCGGGCGCGGGCGCGCACTTGCCGTCGCCGATGGGAGCGGCCGCGCATCTGCCGTCGCCGATGGGGGCGTCGGCGCACCTGCCGGAGGCGATGAGCCCGAACATGCATCTGCCGTCGTCGATGGCTCCGGGGGCGCACCTGCCGTCGGCGACGGGCGCGAACGCGCACATGCCGTCCCCCGTCTCGGACGACCGGCTCTTGCCGAACAAACAAGGCGCCGCGCCGATCTCGTTCGGCGAGCTCGATCTTCCGCTCGTCGGCGGCGGCGAGCCGTCCCAGCCCCCCACGAGCGGCCCGGCCTCGTTCGGGGAGGTCGACCTGCCGTCGGACAGCGGCTCGCAGGGGCCGCCGAGCGTCGGCCGGAACGCCGGCGGAATGGCGTTCGGCGAGGTCGATCTCGGCGGCGGCGCGGACGGTGCCGCGCCGATGGGCCCGCCTCCGGCCACCAGCGCAGGCAGCTTCGCGTTCCAGGAGGCGTCCCTCGACGCGGCGCCGTCGCAAGGAACCGCCGCCGTCCCTGGGCGGCTACGCGAGCAAGCGCCCGACACGCGGTCCTCGAAGCTCCCCAAGGTGCTCGGGATCGCGCTCGTCCTCTTCGTCGTGGGCGGCGCCGCGCTGCAGCTCACGCCGGTGGGCGCGTTCGGCCACGTGTTCATCACGGACAAGCTGCACGCCGGCGATTACGCGAGGGATGCGGCCGCGAAAGGCGACGACGCGCGTTCGAAGCTCGCGGTCGACACGTTCCCCGCAGCGCAGGCCGTGGCGGACGAGCTCGCCGATGCACGGAAGAAGACGCCTCGATCGAAGCCGCTCGGCGCATACGCGGCGTTCGTCGAGTACGTCAATCAAGTGCGCTTCGGGCTCGATCCGGCGCGCGCGGCGCGGGTGAGCACGTTCCTCTCGGACATCCCGCCGGACGCCGAGGTGCCGTACCTCGCGGCCGCGCAGGCCGCGCAGGCCGCGCAGGCGGGCGAGTGGGCGAAGGCGATGGAGGCCGTCGACGCCGCGATCGAGAAGGAGCCCAAGGACGGCATCCAGCACGAGCTGTCGATCCTCCGAGGTGAGATCGCCCTCGCGCGGAGGGACGCGGCCGGAGCGCTCGCGGCCTTCAACGCCGCCCACGCGAGCGGCGCTTCCGCGCGTACGTTCTTCGGGATTGCTCGCTCGCACTTCCTCGCGAAGGCCTACCCGAAGGCCGCCGAGGCCGTCGAGGGAGTCCTCAAGGCGTCTCCGACGCACGCGGGTGCGCTCACCATGCGCGCGCAGCTCGTCTGGGAGCTCCAGCGCGACGACGCCGCTGCGATGAAGGACCTCGCGACGGTGCTCGACGAGAAGAACCGGAAGAACCTCGGGTCGGCGGAGCTCTCGTACGCGCTCGCCGCCAAGGGGTGGATCCTCTTCGCGCGCGATCGCGCCGGCGACGCGCGCGCCGCCTTCGACGAGGCGGTCAAGGTCGATCCGCGCAACGTGACCGCGCTCGTCGGGCAGGGCGAGGTCCTCTATGCCGACGGTCGGTTCACCGAGGCCCTCACGCGCTTCGACGAGGCGCTCTCGAAGGATCCGACGAGCATCGCCGCGACGCTCGGGTCCGCGAAGACCAAGATCGCGCTCGAGCGGCTCTCGGACGCGAAGGCGCAGCTCGTCGCCGCGCGCCAGAAGGCCCCCAAGGACATGAACGTCGCGCTGTGGCTCGCGCGCACCGAGGAGGCGCTCGGCAACAAGAAGGCGGCGGAGGATCTCTACTCGACCGCGATCGATCTCGCCGATCCGCAGAACAGCGACGCCGTGCAGGCGTATGCGGCCTACGCGCGCTTCCTCGCGTCGCAGGGCAAGAACGCCGAGGCGGCGGCGAAGCTCGAGCAGGCGCGCGCCAAGCTCCCGGACAGCCCGGCGCTGCATCGCGCCTTCGGCGAGGTCGCCGTCGCCCAGGGACAGTTCCAGGAGGCGCTCGAGCACTTCGAGGCCGCGCTCAAGCAGAACCCGAACGATCTCGGGACGCGCTTCAAGCTCGGCGAGACCTACCTGAAGATGAACAAGCTCGATCTCGCGGCGAAGGCGTTCGACGAGGTCGCCGCGATCGACAAGGAGTATCCGGGCATCGCGCTCCAGCGCGGGATCCTCTTCGAGCGCTCCGGCGACATGCAGAAGGCGCTCGAGCAGTTCCAGAGCGCCTCGCAGAAGTTCCCGGACGACATCGATTTGATGCTTCACATCGGCGCGGCGTACGTCGCGATCGGCGACACGGAGAAGGCGCTGCCGCTCCTCCTCAAGGTGAAGGACAAGCGCCCGAACAGCGCCGAGGCGAATCACTTCGTCGGCCGTGCGTACCTCCAGCAGGGTGGCCTCGAGGCCGCTGCGGCGATGCGCTACCTGCAGCGCGCCGTCGCGCTCGATCCGAACAAGGCCGAGTACCACCTGTACGTCGCCTGGGCCGCGAACGAGGCGACGCCCGCGCAGCTCGGGCTGGCGCGCACGCACGTGGAGAAGGCGCTGCAGCTCGACAAGCTGCTCGCGGACGCGTACTGGCAGCGCGGCGTGATCGAGCGCAGGGAAGGGCAGATCAACGACGCGATCAAGGATCTCAAGCGCGCCCTCGAGCTGAAGCCGTCGCGCATCGAGGCCCACGCGGCGCTCGCCGAAGCCTACGAGGACAAGAACGACATCGCCGCGGCGATCTCCGAGTGGCAGAAGGCGATCGCCGGCAACGACAAGCCTGCGCACTGGCGCTGGAAGTACGGCAAGCTCCTCGCCACGAGGAACCAGAACGCCGAGGCGGCCAAGCACCTCGTCTACGCGGTCGAGAACGGGAAGAAGGCGCAGCCTCGCCCCGGCTGGCTGGCGAGCGCCGCCTTCGAGGCGGGCGAGGCGCTCCGCAAGACCGGCCAGAAGCTGCCCGCTTGCGAGCACTACAAGCTGTACCTCGAGCTCGCGGCGCCGACGGCGCCCGATCGCCGCGACGCGCTCCGCGCGGTGCAGGACCTCGCCTGTCCGAACGACGACTGACGGCGCGCCGCCCTCACGCGTCGGAGAGGGCGGCGGCCATCCGAGCGAAGTCCTCGACGTCGAGCGTCTCGCCGCGCGCGTCGAGGGAGATGCCGGCCGCGGATGCG
This sequence comes from uncultured Myxococcales bacterium, assembly GCA_937949945.1. Classification (GTDB taxonomy): domain Bacteria; phylum Myxococcota_A; class Polyangia; order Polyangiales; family Polyangiaceae; genus Labilithrix. Next base: position 55,913 of record CALFEQ010000120.1, on the reverse strand, counting down.
GCGGCCGCGAGCCGCGCGCTCTCCGCGATGCGCGACCACGCATTGCGGAGCGTCTTGCGGCGCATGCCGAACGCAGCCTTCACGAGCGCGCGGAACAGGTCCGTCTCCTCCGCGAGCCGGGGACGGCGTGGCTCGAGGAGGACCACCGCGCTCGTCACCTCGGGAGCCGGATGGAACGAGCCGCGCGAGACGTCGAAGAGCTTCGTCGTCCGGAAGGCGGCGCGGACGAAGACGGTGAGCGCTCCGTATTCCTTCGTCCCCGGTGGCGCGGCGAGCCGCTCGGCGACCTCGAGCTGGACCATGAAGACGACGCGATCGACGTCGTCGGCGTGGGCGACCGCGCGCTCGAGGAGGCTGCCGGTGATCTGATACGGCAGGTTTCCGGCCAGGACGCGAGGCGAGCCTTCCTCCGCGGGGCCGAGCAGCTCCTTCGGGTCCACCGCCTGGGCGTCGCCTTCCACGATGCGCACGCGATCGGACTCGACGAACGGCGCGAGCTCCTCGGCGAGGACGGGCACGAGATCACGATCGCGTTCGACCGCCACGACCACGCGGCTGCGCTCCGCCAGCGCCTTCGTGAGCACGCCGAGCCCCGCGCCGAGCTCGAGCACGCGCGCCCGGCCGATCTCGTCGTCACGGACGCACGCGCGCGCGATCGCGTCGACCACGTGCTGCGCGACGAGGAAGTTCTGCCCGAAGGACTTCTTCGGCGAGAGCCCCACGCGCTTCAGGATCGTCCGAGCGTCCGTCACGCGTGCTCGCCCTTCTCGAGGACGTCGACTCGCGCGTCGGAGGACGCGGGCATCACGCGCCGGCGGACCTCGACGCCGCGCGCGCGTACGCCCATCGCACGCATCGCGCGCTCCGCGCGCGCCTGGGATGCACGGACGCGCAGGCGCACCGCGTTGCGCACCACGTCCTCGACCGTGGGGGCGTCCGTCGGTGCGGTCTCGAGCGCAGGCTCGAACGCGGGCATCGTCCATCGGACCTCGACGTGGCGCGCGCGGAGCCTCCGGATGGCGCGCTCGAGCGCTTCGCTCTCGGGGCTCGGCGCCGGCGCCCACACGTGCACGATGCTCGGCTTCTTCCGCTTCTCGCGCGCGATCTTGTCGAGCGCCCGGGCGAGCTCGACCTCGGCCTTCTCGCGCTCGCCGTCCACGCGCGGCGGGACCTCGACGCCGAACGACGCGAGGTAGTGACGAAGCCGCTGCTCGCGTGGCGTGGCCGCCTGCGGGAGCCGAGGGGCGAACGGGGCGCGCACGCGCATCGCCTCGGCGCGCGTCGCGAGCGCGTCGAGGTTGCCGCGCGGGATGTCGGCGAGGCCGCGCGGATCGAGCGGCCGGAGGTGCTCGGCGACACGCGCGGCGAGCTCCACCTCCTCGAGCTCGCATCGATCGGCGTCGACGGTGTTCGCGGTGCTCGCGAGCGCCGAGACGATGCGGGTGGCTTGCGCCGGTCCCGAGTCGGGCTCGAGCCAGGTGCGCAGCCGCGACGCGAGGACCACGAGCCCGACCTTGTCTCCGCGCGCGAGGTGACGCGCCGCGACCCCGCCGACCTCGTCGACCGCGATGTCGAGCGGCGCCCGACCGTGCTCGCCGGCCCACAGCTCGACGGACACGTCGATGACGAGCCACACGACGTCGCGCTCCTCGCGCTCCATCTCGCGGACGAAGAGCTGTCCGCGCCGCGCGCTGGCCTTCCACGCGATGCGCTTGAACGGATCGCCCGGCACGTGCTCGCGCAGCTCCTTGAGCTGCTCGCCGTCGCCGCGGAAAGGCGAAGGACGCCCGACCTCGGAGAACGCACGAGCGCGACCGCCGCGCGCCGTCTGGAGGATCGCGAAGAGCGGCTTCGGCACGACCTCGATGCCGTGAGGGTTCGCGAACATGAGCGGGACCTCGTAGAGCCCTTCGCCTCCGAGCGGCGTACCGCGCACTTCGAGGGCGATCCCGTGGACGCCCCAGCGCCCGACGCGCCGAGCGCGCACCCTCACCTCGAGCCGGACCTTCGACGCTGCCGGCAGGTCGACGACGGGCGGGTGGACCGTGACGTCGAGCATGCTCGAGGCCACGGGGCGCAGGTTCACGCCGCGCGCGTCGTCGAAGCCTCGGTTGCGCAGCTCGGCTTCGAGCACCACCTCGCCGCCGCGCTCGATTCTCGTCACGCGGCTCGTCGTGCCCCACACCATCTCGAAGCCCGAGGTCCGGATGCGCGTCACGGTGACGAGCGCGAGCGCGCGTCCGAGCGTGACGGCGAGGATCATCGCGCCGCCGAAGGCGACCGCGGCGCTCAACCGGACGACGACGCCGACCATCACCATCGCCGCGCCGGCGAGGGCGACCTGGAAGGTGGCGCGCGTCGGGTGGAGCTGCACGACGTCGTTCCTCCCTGGCGGCTCCGTGGGCGTCTCAGACCGCGCGGAACCCGCGCCGGTAGCCGACCTTGGTGAGGGCCTCCTCGATGATGGCCTCGCGCACGCGGTGGTCTCCTTCGACGTCGGCGACGAGGACGAGGCGATGCGCGAGCACCGACGGCGCGACCGCGCGGATGTCCTCCGGCACGACGTACGTTCGCGCCGCGAGGAGCGCGTGCGCCTTCGCGGCTTGCACGAGACCGAGCGTCGCGCGCGGGCTCGCGCCGAGCGCGACCTTCGGGTGCGTGCGCGTGTGGGCGGTGATGGCGACCGCGTAGTCGAGCAGATCGTCGTCGACGTGGACGCGGCTGCATATCGTCTGGAGCGCGACCACGTCGTCGGGGTTGAGCAGCGCGCGGATGGCAGGCGGCTCGACCCCGTGCGTGCGGAGCATCTGCGCCTCCTCACGCGCGGACGGGTAGCCCATCGACACGCGCACGAGGAACCGATCGATCTGCGCCTCGGGCAGCGGGTACGTCCCTTCGAGGTCGATCGGGTTCTGCGTGGCGAGCACGAGGAAGGGGAGGGGGAGCTCGAAGCGGTCACCCTCGATCGTGACCTGCCGCTCCTGCATCGCCTCGAGCAACGCCGATTGGGTCTTCGCCGGGGCGCGGTTGATCTCGTCCGCGAGCACCACGTTCGCGAAGATGGGGCCCGCGCGGAGGTTGAACGTCCCGTCGCGCGGCGAGAGCACGTACGTGCCCGTGATGTCCGCCGGGAGCAGGTCGGGCGTGAACTGGATGCGCCGCGAGGAGCAGCCGAGCGCGGTGGCGAACGCCTTCACCAGCGTCGTCTTGGCGACGCCGGGCACGCCCTCGAGCAGGACGTGCCCGCGCGCGAGGAGCGCGATCATCATCGTGTCGAGCGCCTTCGTCGACCCGATGTACGTGCGCTGCACTTCGCGCCGCAGCTCCTCGATGCGCTCTTTCGCCGCGACGACCTCGTTGCTTCCCTGCTGCAGCGGCTGCGTCGTCACCTGCCGGCCTCCGCGGCGCTCTGGACCGAGGTCGGGTTCGAGCCGAAGGGGCGGGAGAGCCCGGCGTTCGCCTCTGCGACGCGGAGGACCTGCTCGACCGTGCGCGCGATCGACACGACCTCGGCGTCGCGTACGGACTGCACCATGCCTCCGCTGCGCTGGAAGACGACCATGGTCTCGACGTTCGACATTCGTAGCAGAAGCCGGCGAAGCGTGTGCATCCCTTCGGCGTCGAGGAGCCCGCGTTTCTCCACCTGAGCGAGCAGCTCCTGGTGGCCGGGCACCTTCGAGAGCCCGAGCAGCGTCGCGAGCTGCTCCTCGAGCGCGCTCTTCAGCTCGAGGATGGCGAGCACGCGCGTGGTCTGCGGAGCGGCGATGACCGCGGCATGGCCGGCGACGCCGCCCTGCGCCGCCGCGGGGATGCTCCGCGTGAAGCGGGGCACCACCGGCTTGTGGAGCCGTCCCGCGCGCGACCCCACCCAGACGATGAGCGCCAGCCCGAGGGCCGCCGCCGCGCTCCAGGCAAGGATCGCCGGAAGCCCCTCCCTCCGGATCTGCTCCACGAGATCCCGGACCTCGCGGAGCCACTCCGCGAACGTGTCCGCGTCCCCGCCGAAGCTGCCCCTCTGCTCGAAGCCGCCGGACGCGATGAACAGGCGGCCGCCACGACTGCCCCAAGCATCGGCGTCGACGGCGTAGCGAACGAGCCCACGCGCGAAGGCCTTGTTGCCCGAATAGCGCAGCATCGAGTTCATCACGATCGACGGATCGCCGACCGCGAGGAGGCGCCCCTGACCGACGGCGCCCGCGACGGCGACCATCACGTCGGGCTCGCCGTCGGCGCCGCGGATCTTCAGCACGGGCGACAGATCGGGGTGCGCGAGGCCGGTCGGGTGGTTCGTCACGACCCGTTGCACGTCCGCGACGACCGGATGGGCGCTCGCCGGCTCCGCGAGCGCGAGCTGCGGGTTGTTCCGGAGCGACTCGGCGGGACGCCGCGGGCTCGGGAGCCGCTTCATGTTGAAGTGCGTGAGGAGCGACTCGCCGCGCCCGTAGTCGTCGAGCAGGATGACCCGCCCGCCGGCGTGCATGAACTTCGAGAGCTGCTCGGTGTCGAGCGAGCGCTCCGGGTAGAGCAAGAGGAGACCGTCCTCCGGCCTTAGCTCGCCGAAATCGATTTGGGCCGTGGGCACCACCCTCGTGGTCCCCAGCTCGGCGCGCGCGAGGCGCACGAGCTCGGCGGCGCCCTCCCAGTCGGTCCCGGTCAGGTCGAACGGTGCGGCCGAGGCCAGGCGACCGACGAAGAGAAGGCAGAGGAGGGCGAGGAAGGCGACGAGCCGGCGGGCCATGACGGGAGCAGCGTCTCGTGATGCGGTGCAGCGTCGATTGTCGCCCCGTGTCGGGACACCGGCGCCTCGGCCGCCACCCGGGAGGACCTCCCGACCCGCGCGCTTCGGGGCGGCACGAATGGCCGAGCTCTTCCGGAGGATCGTCATCTCGCTTCCGGCCCACCTCGACACTACCACCCGTGACACCGCGTCGACCCTTCGAAATCAGGAGCGACGGAGAGGAAGCGTCGCGTTTGACCCTCGATGAACGAGCGGTCGAGGGCGAGGCGGCTGCATCCGAGACGCGTGGCAGACTGGGTCGTCTACTTGACCGATAGGACCGGATTGCTAGCTTCCATGTTGAAGTAGCTGACCAGTTGCGGGCGCGCTTGTTCCGCTGTTCCTTTGGAGGAGGAAACTCGCATGCTCCCTCCGTTCATCATCGAACAGATTCGCAAACGCGAAGAAGAGGAACGGAAGCGGTACGAGCAGCCGCAGCTCGACTTGCCCCTCGCGCCGCCCCTTCCTCCGAAGCGCCGTGAGGAGAGCGAGGACGCGCCGAAGCGCGGCGTGATCATCGTCGAGCTCTGAGGCAACCAAGCCTTCGCGCGGGGAAGTCGGCCGCGGCGACAGCAGGGATCTGCTGAGCCAGCGGCCTTTTTCGCTCGGTGTCGGACGAGGCCGACGCTCCGGTGCCGCCGGACGGAGCCCCGACCCTCGGCCCGGGGCTCGGTGGGGGCCGAACCTATGGAAATCGGCCCCCCGGGCGTGGGGCTGTACTAGGGTGGCTCCGCTATGGGCTTCTTCGGCTGGCGACCCCGTTCCGTCGCCGTCCTCCCCTTCCTCGTCCTGGGCTTGGTGGCGGACACCGCCTGTTACGACACGGGCGACGGGACGGCTCCCCCGCTGAACAACTTCTATTTCCCCGTCGGCCTCAAGGTCTCCTACGGCGGGACGGTGCTCTACGCCGTCAACTCCAACTTCGACCTCCAGTTCAACGGCGGCACCCTCCAGTCCTACGATCTCCGGACGATCCGGCGGCACGCCCTCGCCGCCATCACCAACGCTCCGCCGGGGTGCCCGGACAATCCCCCTCTCTTCAAGGAGGGGCAGTCCGTGCGGCAGCCGCTGGGAGAGACCTGCGCGCCGCCGGTCGACTCCACAATCTACGTCCGCGACTCCGCCGTGATCGGCGCCTTCGCGACGGATCTGTTGCTGTCGAAGCCGCCGTGGGAGCTCGTCGAGCAGCAGACGAAGCTCCGTGCGGACGACCCGCCGCCCCCGCCCGCAGACGTGAGCTTCGACCGGCTGTTCGTCCCGGTGCGCGGGAACGCGACGCTGACCTGGGCGACGGTCGAGCGTGACTCGTTCGAGAGCGCGCCGACCGAGGCGGACACGAAGGACACCTACGCGCCGTTCCGCATCGAGTGCGGCCAGGACGCATCGCGGCGATGCGACGCGCTGCATCAGGTCGGTGCAGATCCGAACGAGCGCGGAAACACGCGCCACATCACGATGCCGGGCGAGCCGTTCGCCGCGGCGATCAGCGAGGACGGCAAGTCGCTCGTCATCACGCACCAGAACGAGACGAAGACGACCCTGTTCTCGACCGGCCTCGGGCGCACGAAGGCGACCGACCGCCTGGATCCTCCTGCGATCGAGTTCACCGTCGATCGCGTCCCCTTCGGCGGCGTCGGGATCGCGGCGATCCCCCACGACCTCGATGCGTTCCTCGGGCTGCCGGTTCCGCGCCCGGCGTTCCTCCAGACGAGCCGTGTCGTCCCCGAGGTCACGCTGATCCGCCGGTACAGCGATCAGGTCGGTGGCTCCGCCACCACCGACGCGTCGATCGGTCGCCCGTTCCTCGACGTCGAACGCGCGTTCCCGATCACCGCGAGCGCCGGCGGGACCGACTCGCGCGGCATCGCGATCGACCCGACGCCGCGGCTCGCATGCAAGGCGCGCGTCCCGGCCGACGACCCCGATCGCGACGCGAAGATCGCGGCCTGCGCGCGCAAGCCCGCTCGCGTGTTCATCGCGAACCGGAGCCCTGCCGCGCTCCTCGTCGGCGAGATCGGGGTCTCCGAGGGCATCGACGGCGCTTACGACCCGGACCGCCTGACGATCCACACGTCGGTGCCGCTCTCGGCCGGACCCTCGAAGGTCTATCTCGCGCCGATCGTCGATCGCGACGGGGCGTACGTGCTGCGCGTGTTCGTCGTGTGCTTCGACTCGGCGACGATCTTCGTCTACGACCCGGACGCGGGCGCGCTCGAGAACGTCATCCGCGTCGGCCCGGGACCGTTCGCGATGGCCTTCGATCCGTTCTCGCTCGAGGACGTCGCGCGAAACGCCCAGGTCCCGATCGATCCGCGCGACCAGGACGTCGGCCTGCGACGCTATCGCTTCGCGTACGTCGCCAGCTTCACCCAGTCGTTCGTGCAGATCATCGACCTCGACAACTCCGTGCCCGCGTCGACGACCTTCGAGCGCATCGTGTTCACGCTCGGTCACCCCACCAACCCGAAGGGATCGTGATGCGATACCGTCCTTTCCTCGCCGTCGTGGTCGCGGTCGCGACGGTCGTCGCGACCGCGGTCCTCTTCGCTTGCTCGCAGACCCCGCAGAGCGTCCCGATCCGTACGTTCGAGCGTGCGCAGAAGGTCGACGTCATCTGCCTCCAGGTCTTCGGCGAGGACGCGCCCAAGCCGCTGCCGCAGGAGGCGTGCGCTCCCGTACCGCCGAACGTCAACGGCTCGAACCTCGACAATCAGCTCTTCGCGCTCGTGACGCAGACGACGCGCGGCGAGGTCGCCGTCGTCGATCTCTCGGCCGGGGCGATCGTCGATCAGAACCACACCGTGCCGGGCATCAACTTCCTGCCCGTCGGCGCGCTCCCGACGGACATCGCGGCGACGCCCGACGGTCGCATGGCGTTCGTCGCGTCGGCCGAGCCGAACAAGTTCGCCATCTACGGGATCCCGGGTCATCGCATCCTCGGCGACGCCACCGGGCGGCCGGATCCCGAAGGCACGCCGACGTTGACCTCGTGGCCGGTCTGCGCGCTCCCGCAGCGGCCTGGCGCGCTCACCGTCGTCCCCCGCCGTCCCGTCGGCGGCGACACGGACGCGGGGGCGGACGTGCCGCCGTACGAGCTCGTCGCCGTGCTCCCGGGGGACCGGACGAGCTCGGCAAAGGTCGTCACCATCGATCCGCGCCCCTTCCTCCGCGGAGCACCGCGGCGCCTTCCCGACGGCACGTCGGCCGACGACGACGGACCGGGACCCGTTCTGGCGCCCGGCCAGCTCGAGCCGTGTCCGATCACGGCCGCGATCGAGCTCGCCGGCGACGAGGCGCTTCCGGGATCGTTCCGCGTCGGCCCGGAGTGGGAAGACGGCGTGAAGTGGGTCGACGGCGGCGTCGACCTCTCGTGCGAGCTGCCCGAGAAGCCGTCGCACTGCGGTCTCCTTCCGTGCAAGTGCCGGGCGCAGGCGGACGCCGGGGCCGCCGACGACGCCGACGCGGGGGCTTGCGATCCGGACGCGGGATCGACGGAGGCGCCCGAGCTCCCGCTCGAGCTCGGGCCGCTCGACCCGCCTCAGCCCGTCGCCATCGCGCGCGACGATCAGTTCCTCTACGTGGCGGACGACGGCGTCCCGCTCATCCACGTCATCGACCTGTCGGTGCCGGGAGCTCCGCGCGAGCTGCCTCCCTTCGTCGTGACGAGCGTCGTCGACCCGTCGCGTGCCGTCTCGATCCGCGACCTCGCGATCAGCCCACCGACGCGCGAGTACAAGCGCTTCCTCTACGCGGTCGATCGGAAGGAGGGCTCGATCGCGATCTTCGACGTCACCGATCCGCTCACGGCCGACCGCTCGCCGATGCGCCGGCCGCATCCCGAGCTGAATCCCTTCCAGCCGCCGGATCGGATCGCCTTCTCCGCCCCGGTCGTCGCGGTCGCGTTCGCGCGGCACGACTTCCCGCTCACGCGCATCAAGGGCGTCACGGTCCCGAACGCGAAGACGGGGCTCTTGTGCAACCCGAACCCGAACCTCGATCCGCAAGGGAACCCGCCGGACCTCGGCGCGTACTACCGGGCGAACTCGACGGACCCGATCGTGGGCATCGGGCCGGGCCGACTGCGCGGCATCTTCGCGTTCGCGACGCTGTCGAACGGCCAGATCGTCGCCATCGACGTCGACGACTGGGACGCGCCGTGCCGCCGCCCGCAGCTCTTGACCGGGGCCGACGTCACGGCCGAGGGTACGGCGGTCGACGTCGGAGCCCTCGCGGTCGCGCAGCCCGAGCCGGTACCGGGCGACTTCGACCCGTACCACGCGCCGATCGCTCCGCCGGAGAGCGTGACGCAGGAGGTCTTCTTCCCGGTCTCCGCGCCGCACCGTCTCCGCTCGATGTTCCTCCTCCGCGACGACGCGCGCACGGGCAAGCACGTGCCCTTCCTCCCCGGGCTGCCGGCGATCCAGGCCGCGGGCAGGCCGCTGCCGCTCTTCGGTCAGGGCAGCGAGGCGACGCCGCGGATCCGCCCCACGGCCGTGCGGCCCGGCGTCACGGCCGGCACGGAGGAGGTGGGCGTCCGCTTCTCGCTCGACGTACCGGACGTCCACTTCGATCAGGACTGGGCGGTGACGTACGAGGGCGCCTTGCCCGGCTTCGAGGGGCTGCCGGGAATGCTCTCGACCGTCGACGGCTACTCGTCGCTCGTGCTCACGCAGCCGCAGGCACGGTTCTGCGCGAAGGGCGTCGAGGACTGGGACGTCTCCGCAGCGCGTGCGCGCACGATCGACGACGCGCTCGCGGCCGCCGGGATCGATTCGCAGACACCCGGAGCGCCGCCGCTCGAGCGACGGCTCGTCGACTACATCGAGATCACCGACGAGCTCTTGCCGCCCGAGGATCCCTACTGGCGACTCGACGACCTCGAGGCACCGAATGCGTGCTGGGACGATCCGCTCGCGATCCCGAGCGGCGCGCCGATGGGATCGCCCGAGCGGGAGCGCGTCGCCGCGGCTCGCTGGGAGGTTTGCACGAACGTCTTCGGCGGGCCGACCGACAACAACCGCAACCGCGACTTCCCGGTGCTCGAGGCCTACGACGATCATCTCGTCCTCGGCCGCTTCGCGACGATCCCGCCGAACGAGTCGCGCGAGGTCGTCTACAAGCACCCGTCGAACGCGCCCTTGCTGAAGCTGATGCGGTGCTGCTTCCACCACCAGGTCCGCTTCAAGGTGCGCGCCGCCTCGCAGTGGGTGACCGTCGGATCGGCGGTCGGCTTCTTGAGCCACATGACGACGGACGCGAACGGTCGCTGCGTGGTTTCGTGCGATCCGCGCGAGGCGCTCCTCAACGGGCGCGCGCCGGCGCTCCCGAGCGCCGCCGCCGCTTCCGCGCCCGTCCGCAACAGCCCGCTCGCGATGCGCAACCCGATGTTCTCGTTCTTCGTCCACAACGGGCAGCGGGACTCGGTGGACGTGATCCCCGATCGCGACACGTCGTGGTTCTTCCAGACGCGAGGCTCGTTCCAGCCGCTGGTCATCGACCTGCCCACGCAGACCAGGACCACGGCGGTCAACCCGCAGTCGATGCGCTGGATCGACACGCTCGGCCAGCTCGCCGTCGTCGACGGCTCCTCGCAGGGGCTCGTGCTCATCGACCTCGCGAGCGTGTCCATTGCGCGCGCGCCGTACTTCTGACAGGGGTGGTCCCACGATGGCGAAGGGGCACGGCGCCGACACCCCCGTGATGAAGCAGTTCCTGGCGGCGAAGGCGCAGCATCCGGACGCGCTCGTCTTCTTCCGCCTCGGAGACTTCTACGAGCTGTTCTTCGAGGACGCCGTCATCGCGGCCAAGATCCTCGACCTGACGCTGACGAGCCGGAACAAGTCGGCGGAGGAGCCGATCGCGATGGCCGGCGTGCCGGTGCACGCCGCGAGCGGCTACGTCCAGAAGCTCCTCGATCACGGGTACAAGGTCGCCATCTGCGAGCAGATGGCCGACCCCTCGAAGGTGAAGGGGATCGTCCCGCGCGAGGTGGTCCGCGTCGCGACGCCCGCGCTCGCCTACGACGACGCGGGCCTCGACGCGCGCAAGAACCTCTTCCTCATGGGGATCGAGGCGTCGGCTTCGGACGGACCGGGGCTCGGACGCGTCGGCATCGCGGTGCTCGATTTCTCGACCGGCGAGCTGTCCGCTTGCGAGGCGGACGGCGCCGAGGCGGCGATCGCGGAGATCACGCGCCTCGATCCGCGCGAGATCCTGCTCGGCGCGAGCGCCGCCTCGCTCGTGCCGCTCCTCCGGACCGCCGTGCCGCGCGCCGTGATCCGCGAAGAGGGGCGCACGGCGGAGATGGAGATCCCCGCCGACGTGCCCGAGGGCTACATGGAGCAGCGGCGCATGCGTACGAACGAGGCGCCGCCGTCCATGCCCGGCGCCGCGATGCTCCCCACGTCGGCGGAGCTGACGCTCGAAGACGCCATCGCGCTGCTCGACTCCGTCCTCGGTCCGGGCAAGTCGCGGGCGGCGTGCGCCAGCGACCTCGCGCTCGTCGCGGCGGCGCGCTGCATCGCGCTCGCGAAGGTGTGCGAGCCGGGCAAGAAGCTGCCGATCACGCGCCTCGTCGAGTACACGCTCGGCGATACGCTCGTGCTCGACGATGCGACGCAGCGGCACCTCGAGCTCGTGCGCACGCTCGACGGCGACACGAAGGGCTCGCTGCTCGCCCAGATCGACGCGACGAAGACCTCGGCCGGCGCGCGCCTGCTCCGGCGGCGCTTGCTCGCGCCGCGCACGCGCGTGGCCGAGATCCGTCGCAGGCTCGACGGCGTCGAGCTCTTCGTCACGCAGCCGGGCCTCCGCGCAGAGCTTCGCTCGCGGCTTGCGAAGATCGCCGACATCGAGCGCCTCGCGGTCAAGCTCGCCGTCGATCGCGTCGGCCCGCGCGACCTCGCGCAGCTCCGAGCGTCTCTGGCCGAGCTGCCCGCGATCGACGACGCGCTCGCGCGTTGCCCCGACCGCAACGCGCGCGAGGCGCTCGAGATCCCGGAGGGTGAGCCCTTCGTCGACCGTTGCGAGGACCTCCACGCCAAGCTCGCGGCCGCGCTCGTCGACGATCCGCCCGTGCGCGTGAGCGACGGAGGAGTCTTCCGTGACGGCTTCGATGCAGAGCTCGACGAGGCGCGCACGCTCGCGAAGGACGGGCAGCGCCTCATCGTCGAGCTCGAAGCCAGGCTCCGCGAGGAGTCGCAAATCCCGTCGCTGAAGCTACGCTACACGCGCGTGTTCGGCTGGTACCTCGAGGTCACGAAGAGTCATCTCGCGAAGGCGCCGAAGACGTGGCGTCGCAAGCAGACGATCGCGACCGGCGAGAGGTTCACGTGCGACGAGCTCGACACGCTCGCCGACAAGCTCGCTCACGCCGAGGAGCGGCTCTCCACCCGCGAGTCGGAGCTGTGGTCGTCGCTCGTGAGCGAGCTGTCCGCGCACACCGATCGGCTGCGCGCCGTCTCCGCGCGGCTCGCGGCGCTCGACGTGGCGAGCGCGCTCGCGGAGGTCGCGCATCGCGACGACTACGTGCGCCCCGAGGTCGACGAGTCGCTCGAGCTGGATCTCGAGGAGGCACGCCATCCCGTCGTCGAGCGGCTCGCGGCGGCCGGGCGGTTCGTGCCGAACGACGTCCGCCTGGACGCGTCGCCGGACGCGCCACCGGACCGCTCGAGGATGTGGATCATCACGGGCCCGAACATGGCGGGCAAGTCGACGTTCATGCGTCAGATCGCGCTCTGCGTGATCCTCGCGCACGCGGGATCGTTCGTCCCCGCGCGGCGTGCGCACATCGGCATCGTCGACCGCGTTCTCACGCGCGTGGGCGCGAGCGACAACCTCTCGCGCGGCGAGAGCACCTTCATGGTCGAGATGAAGGAGACGGCGAACATCGTCCGTCGCGCGACGCGGCGCTCGCTCGTCGTCCTCGACGAGATCGGCCGCGGGACGAGCACGTACGACGGGCTCTCCATCGCCTGGGCCGTCGCCGAGTACCTCCACGACGTCATCGGTTGCCGCGCGCTGTTCGCGACGCACTACCACGAGCTCACGGAGCTCGCCGCGAGCGCCGCCCGCGCCGAGAACTACAGCGTGAGCGCGCGCGAGCACGCGGGCAGCATCGTCTTCTTCCACAAGGTCCAGCGCGGCGCCGCCTCGCGCAGCTACGGGGTCGCCTGCGCGCGCCTCGCGGGGCTTCCGGAGTCGATCCTCGCGCGCGCGAAGGCGATCCTCGACGACCTCGAGCGGAGCGCGTCCTTGCCGACCGGCGGTGCCTCGCGCCCGCGTGCGCGGCGGAAGGACGGGCAGCTCGGCCTCTTCGGGGGCGAGCCGAGCGCGTCGCGCGCGCCGGAGGTCGCGCGGCCGTCGAGCCCGGCACTCGACATGCTGCGCGCGCTCGACGTCGAACGCATCACGCCGATCGAGGCGCTGACGACCCTGGCAAAGCTGAAGGAGCTCGCGAGCGAGTCATCGTGACGAACTCGAGTGGACGCGAATCACGGCGTCTCGGTTACGCCCTCGTCGCGACGGCGGCGACGGGGTGGGGGACCTGGCCGCTCATCCTGAAGCACGCGCCGATGCCGGCCGCGCTCCAGTCGGCGGTCGTCATGATCGTCATGACGCTGGCGAGCCTGCCCGTCATGATGAAGGACCGCGTCCGTGCACGCGCGAAGCTCGTGCACTGGCTCGGCGTCGGATGGCTCGGCGTCGCGGACGCGCTCAACATCGCGCTCTTCTTCGCGGCGTATCAGCGCACGAGCGTCGCGATCGCCGTCCTCACGCACTACCTCACGCCCGTGTTCGTCGCGCTCGTCGCGCCGGTCGTGCTCCGAGAGCGCCTGCAGCTCCGCACGATCGCCGCGGTGGCGCTCTCCTTCGCCGGGCTCGTGTTCCTGCTCGCGCCGTGGCGCTCCGACCTGTCGGCCGGCGACTTCGTCGGCGCGGCGCTCGGCGCCGGCAGCGCCGTCTTCTACGCCTCCAACGTCCTCGTGAACAAGCGCCTCACGCACGTGTTCTCGGGGAGCGAGCTCACCTTCTATCACGGCTTCGTCGCGATTCCGCTCCTCCTCGCGATGGTCCCGGACGGAGCCCTCGCGTCGACGCCGACCTCCGCGCTCGTCGTCGTGACGCTCGGCGCGCTCGGGCCCGGCGCCATCGGCGCGCTCACCTTCGTCTGGGGGCTCCGGAGGATCGCGGCCAGCCACGCTTCGATCCTGACGCTCCTGGAGCCGTTCGTCGCCGTCGTCCTCGCCGCGCTGGTGATGGGGCAGCGCGTGTCGGCGCTCCAGATCACGGGTGGGACCTTCATCCTGGTGGGAGCGGCCCTCGTCGTCAGCACGAGGCAACAACTTGTGGAGCCTCGGCCCGTGGCCATCGAGTAGAATCGCCTCGCGTGAGCGTGCGCGAGTCACTCCTGTCTTCCGTGGTGCCGGTCGCGGCAGGGGAGCTTCTCGTCGTCGCCGACGACGCCACGCGCAAGCTCGTCCTCCAACAGGTCAGCCTCCTCGCGATGGACGCCGTGCACACGGAGAGCGAGGAGCGGGCCGCGAAGATCGCGCTCGAGAAGGCGAGCACGCTCGACTGCATCCTGGTCGACTTCACCCTGCCGGGGCTCGACGCCTTCTCGCTGTTCCGTCGCCTGCGGCAGGATCCGGAGACCGCCACGATCCCCGTCATGGTCGTCCTCGGCAGGCCGCCCAACGAGGCGGACCTCTTGAAGCTGATCGAGGCCGGCGTGATGGACCACGTCGTCAAGCCTCTCAGCACGACGCTCCTCTGCGCGAAGATCAAGGCGGTGTGCGAGCGGTCGCGGATGCAGCGCGAGCTGAAGAACAAGCTGCGCTTCGCGCTCGAGTGCTCGGCGCACGACGCGCTGACGGGCCTGTACAACCGTCGCTACTTCGAGCGGCGTCTGCGCGAGGAGTCGGCGCACGCCCGTCGCCACAAGCGACCGTTCGCGCTCATCCTCGCCGACATCGATCACTTCAAGCTGGTGAACGACACCTACGGCCACGAGGACGGCGACCGGGTCCTCCGCCACGTCGCGGAGATCTTCTCGACCTCGCTCCGCGAGGACGACATCGCGTGTCGCTACGGCGGCGAGGAGTTCGTCGTCCTCCTGCGCGCGACGCCGGGGCCGGCGGCGCGCGTCGTCGCGAACCGGCTCCGAAGCGCGGTCGCGTCCAAGGCGATCGGCCTCGGCGCGAAGGACGAGCCCCGGCACGTCACCCTGAGCGCCGGCGTCGCGGCCGCCGACGAGCGGAACGGCTACAACTTCGAGGGCATCGTCGATCGCGCCGACAAGGCGCTCTACCGCGCGAAGCGCGGCGGCCGGAACCGCGTCGAGATGGAGTAGCGCCTCACTTGCACTCGGTGAGCGACGCGATCCACTCGTCGACGACCGACGTCCCGAGCGGATCGACGACCGACGTGCCGATCGGCGGCATGCGCGCGTCGTCCGTGCGGTGCATCCGGACGGAGAGCAGCGACTTGCTCGGATCGCCCGGCACCACGATCTTCGCGTCCGCGATGCCGAGGTCACCCGTCTCGGGCTCCGCGTTGCACACGCGCGTGCCCTTGAACGTCCGGCTGAAGCGCAGGTCGGCGGCGCCGCGCCCGGGCCCTTGCGGCCTGTGGCAGAAGGCGCAGTTCGCGTGGAGGTAGGACCGCGCGCGGTCCTCGATCGAGGCGCTCGTATCGGAGGGCGAGGGGAGCGGATGACGCTCCTCCGGCAGCGGCGCGCTGAACACGCCCATCGCCGCGAGCTTGTCGAGCTGGTTCACCGTCGTGCCGTCGGGGTACGTGTGCGGGCGGTCGAGCTGCGCGAGCTCGGGTCCGATCGCTCCGCCGGCCGCGGCGTTGTGGCAGGTGATGCACTGCGAGCGGCTCGGATAGGTCCACGTCTGCCCGCCGATCTCCTTCGACTTGCCGTGCGGGAGCAGGACGGCGTCGCTCTCGTCGTCGTTCCACTCGTAGGTGTAGCCGGCCCAGCTCCCGTCGGTGTGCCGGACGAAGAGACGCGTCTCGATGCGCTTGCCGCCGAGACGGAACTCCTTCACGAGCACGGTGCCGGGCGGGAAGTCGAAGCTACCGTCGTTGCGGACCGTGATCTTTCCGCTCGAGGGCAGCGACATCCAGCGCGACTTCTCCGTGCCGTCGCTCCAGAGCGGCGAGTTGATGTCGTAGGGGACGAGGCTCGCTGCCGGGACGCGCGGGTCGTCGGCGAGGAAGCAGCCCGTCTCCGAGAGCTTCTGCGGAATGCCGTCCGACGCGGTCGTCTGGACGAGCTTCCGGATCTTCCCGCTGCCGTAGTCGAGGATGTAGAGCTCGCCGTCGTGGTCCTCCGCGAACGAGGAGATCGAGTGCGACGTGTCGATGAGCAGACGCGGCGTCGGCTGGCTCGCGTTCGACGGGATCGCCCAGATCTTGCCCGTGCCGAAGTCACCATAGAGGTAGTGGCCGTAGAGCTCCGGGATCTCCAAGCCGCGGTACACGTAGCCGCCGGTGACGGAGTAGCCCTCCGAGTGGTCGTACTCGACCACCGGGTCGATGGCGCCGGGGACGTCGCACGGCGGCTGCCGGTAGCAGTGGAAGCCCTCGCGCAGGCCCCAGCCGTAGTTGCCGCCGAGGACGATCTTGTCGATCTCCTCGTACTTGTTCTGCCCGACGTCGCCGGCCCAGAGCTCGCCGGTGAGGCGATCGAACGTGAAGCGCCACGGGTTGCGCAGGCCCCACGCGAAGATCTCGGGCTTCCCGCCTCCGTTCTTGAACGGGTTGTCCTCCGGGATCGCGTACGGCGAGCCGCCATCGATGTCGATGCGGAGGATCTTGCCGAACAGGTTGTTCGTGTTCTGTCCGTTCCCCTGCGGATCGCCGCCGGAGCCGCCGTCGCCGAAGGCGATGTAGAGGTAGCCGTCCGGCCCGAACGCGATGTTTCCGCCGTTGTGATTGCTGTACGGCTGGTCGAGCACGAGGAGCTCCTCGAGCGTGCTCGCGTCGAGCGTGAGCCCTCCGTCCGTCGTCTTGGCGCGCGCGATGACGGACGCCAGGTTCGCCGGGCTGGTCGGGCTCTTCTTCGTGTACGAGAGGAACAGGTAGCCGTTGTCGGCGAACTTCGGGTGGAGGGCGAGGCCGAGCAGGCCCGCCTCGTTGGGCCCGGCGTTCACGATCCCGCTGAGATCGACGAAGAGCGAGCTCGTCGCCTCCGTCCCGTTCGTCTCGACGCGGCGGATGAAGCCCTTCTTCTCGACGACGTAGAAGCGATTCCGGTGCGTCGGCGAAGGAATCATGCCGACGGGCATCGAGAAGGTGAGGTCACCGAGCGCCGGAGCGGTGGCGAAGCCCGCCGACGGCCGCGCCCCCGCGAGGCACGACGAGACGGCGGAAGACGCTGCGCGCGTTTCTTCTTCCGGCTTTTCTCCGATGACACAAGCAGCGACGGCAGCCGACAGCGAAGCGACCAGAAGGGCAGGAACTCGCATGGGTCGCGGCGGGGTAGCGCGCGCCGGGGGGCGGTGCAAGGAAAGGTGTGCTTGGGACGCACCTGTGACGCGCGCTTCGCGCGCGAGTCCTCCGTCCTCGGTCCTTGGTCCTCAGCGAGAACGCCAGGAGATTCAACGGGTTGAGGCTCCAGGCTCCAGGCTCCAGGGGATCAAGGTTCGTGCCTTTCGTGACGTCCAGGCGGGCCATCCTCGCTCTGGGTTTCGGCTCGGCGATGGTCAGGGCGCCTGCGGTCTCGAAACGACCTGCTGAGGACTGAGGACTGAGGACTGAGGACTGACGAGTGCCGTCCAGCGAACCAGCGCCTCGCCGCGATGTCGCTAGCCCCGCCGAGGATCCAAGAACGTTGCCCCGTCGGCCCGCGGCATCCTCTCGTCATCCGGCAGCCCCACGTCGAACATCCCGGCGTGCCGTGCGTCGTGCTGGCCGAGAACCTCCTCCGCGACGTCCTGATAGACGCGGCGCTTCTGCTCGGAGTCGAGCCAGATCGTGAGCGCGCGGATGCGCGTGCCGCCGAGCATCATGTAGAAGCGCAGCGTCGTCATCATCGCGCTGGCGCACGCCTCGAGGCTCACGCGGCCGGCGCCCGTGCCGAGCGCCGGCGCGGCGAGCGACGCGCAGCCGTGCTCCTCGGCGAGGAGGAGGGCGCGCGTGAAGGCACGTCCGACGCAGGACACCTCGTTCCAGGCGCTGACGGCGTGGAACACGTTCTTCGTCGCGAGCCGGCCGGGGTTCGTGCGGATGCACGAGCCGAGCGCTTGCTGGCCTCCGGCCATCGCCTCCTCTTCGATCGCGTCGCCGCCGCGGAGGCGGAGGGCCTCGCCGACGCCGCTCCGCATGCGAAGCTCGAAGTTGGCGCTCGAGACGATCGCGTCGGCCTCGGCGGTCGCGATGTCGCCGACGACGAAGTCGACACGGACGTGACCGACGCGAGGCGAGTCCCCGCGACCGCCGAGGACGAGCGCGCTCGGTCCGACGCGCGTGGCCGTCGGGACGGGCGGCTCGAGCGCCTTCGCCAGCATCGTGAAGTGGGAGAGGGGCGCGAGGATGTCGCGCGGGCGCTGGCTCGTGTCCTTGGCGAGCATGCGCCGGAGGACGTCCTGGAAGTAGGCCTCGGCCGGCGACGGTGGAGGCGGGAGCCGCGGGCCGATCTCGGGATCGAGCACGTCCCCGACGCTCTTGAACGGCGGGTGCCCGTAACGAAGATCGCAGGCCGTCGCGCCCGCTCCCCACACGTCCGTGTGACGGCCGATCTCGTCGTGACGGAGCTGCTCGGGCGCCATGAACGGCAGCGTGCCGGCGGTCTCCGGAGGCGTGCCGGAGTCGTGCGCCACCGCGATCCCGAAGTCCCCCAGGCGGATGCCCATCTCCGGATCACCGAAGACGTTGGAGGGCTTGAGGTCGCGATGGATCACGCCGGCCTGATGGGCCTTCCGGAGGCCCATGCAGACCTCGCGCATCACGTGGCAGACGAGCCAGAGCGGCAGCCCGACGCCGAGCGACGCGCGGCGGCGTCCGTCGAGCTCGGCGAGGTCGAGCCCGTCCACGTACTCCTGGACGAGGAACGGAGGCGCGAAGCCGTCGTCTCCTGCGGGGAGACGCCCCGCGTCGAGCGCGCGCACGATGCGTGGGCTCGAGACGCGCGCCATCAGCCGCGCCTCGGACAGGATGCGTGCCGCCGCCGCCTGGGTGTCGCTCGCGTGGAGCGTCCGCTTGAGCGTCTTGATGACGACGGGGATCGCGAGGACCTCGTGCTTCGCGAGCCAGACCTCGCTCATCCCTCCTTCGCCGAGGAGGCCCCAGACGTCGTAACCGTGGACGGCGAGCCGCCGCATCCCGCGCCGCCCCCGCTACCGGCGGCTGCCCTCAGTGCGAGGACGCCTGGACGTGCTCGGCGTAGCTCTTCTCGTCGAGGAGCTGCGCCGCCGCGTTCGGATCGGAGGTCTCGATCACGATCATCCAGGCCTTGCCGTACGGATCCTCGTTGACGAGCTCCGGCTTGCCGTCGAGGTCCTTGTTCACCTCGACGACCTTGCCGCTGACCGGGGCGAAGAGATCGCTCAGCGTCTTCACGCTCTCGATGGTCCCGAAGGCCTTCCCCGCGGTGAGCTCGTCGCCGACCTTCACGTCGATGTTCACGAGCGTGATGTCACCGAGCTGCTCGACCGCGAACGCGGTGATGCCGACGGTGATTCGGTTCCCGTCGACCTTCGCCCACTCGTGGTCCTTCGTGTACTTGAGCCCAGCGGGGAATTCCATGAGGGGTACCTGCCTGTCTTTGCGGTTGTTTCGTCAGCTTCGTTTGTAGAAGGGCGTCTTGACGACGACCGCCTCGACGTTCTTGCCTCGACAATCGACCAAGAACTTCGTCCCCACCGCGGTCATCTCGGCCGGCAAATATCCGAGGCCGATGTTCTTGCCAACGGTCGGCCCAGGGCCGCCGCTCGTGCACACGCCGACCTCCTTGCCGTCCATGTCCCGGAGCGGATAGCCGTGGCGCGCGATCCCGCGGCCCGTGACCTCGAACCCCACGAGCTTGCGCGGGAGCGGAGCGGCCTTGATCGCGGCGAGCGCCTCCTTGCCGATGAAGGGCGAGGCCTTGTCGAGCTTCACGACCCAGCCGAGGCCGGCCTCGATCGGGTTCGTCGTCTCGTCGATGTCGTTGCCGTAGAGCGAGAGCCGCGCCTCGAGGCGCAACGTGTCGCGCGCGCCGAGCCCGGCGGGCTTGAGGCCGAGCGGGGCACCGAGCTCGAGGAGCTGATCCCACAGCGCCGGAGCGTCGTTCCACGGGCAGAAGATCTCGACCCCGTCCTCTCCCGTGTAGCCGGTGCGCGCCACGGTGCAGCGCACGTTGCAGATGACGGCGTCGCGGAAGTGGAAGCTCTTGAGCTCGCGCAGCTTGGCCGCGTCGCCTCCGGCCTTGTCGAGGACGTCGAACGCCTTCGGGCCCTGGAGCGCGACGAGGGCGGTCTCGTCGCTCCGGTCGAAGAACTCGCAGTGGTCCTTCGCCGCCTTGGCGAAGTGCGCGACCATCTTCTCGCGGTTCGACGCGTTGCAGACGACGAGCCACCGATCCTGCGCCGCTCGGTAGACGATGAGGTCGTCGAGGATCGTGCCCTTCTCGTTGCAGGCGCACGTGTACATCGCCTGGCCGTCGACGAGCTTCGACGCGTCGTTCGTCACGAGGTAGTCGACGACCGCCGCAGCGTGCTCGCCCCTCAGCTCGAGCTCGCCCATGTGGGACACGTCGAAGATGCCCGCGGCGGTGCGGACGGCTTGGTGCTCGTCGACGATGCCCGTGTACTGGATGGGCATCTCCCAGCCCGCGAACGGGACCATGCGGGCCTTGGCGGCGACGTGACGATCGTGAAGCGGTGTCTTACGGGAGGGCGCCTCGCTCATGCGGGCGGCACACTACCCGATCGCGCCCCCTTCGGCGAGCCCCCGCCGTGCTCGAGCGCCGTGCTCCGCGAGGCGGGCGGACGGCTCGACGCTCGGCGGGGAGGATCCGGTGGCGCGTACCGGCGCCGCTCGCGCTCCGACGTCCGAGACGGAGGCGGTCACTCCATCGGGGCGGTGATGCCGAGCACCTTGGTGACGTAGGCCCCGCCGAGGTAACGGCGGGCGAAGTTCCGCAGCGGCGCGGCGTCCGGCGAGGCCTTCCACTTGGCGAAGTAGTCCTCCTGCGCGTAGCTCGCGAAGGGCGCCATCTGCGAGCCCTTCACGTAGAGGCGCATCGCGCGCTCGGCGTTCCAGGCGATGAACTCCCGCGTGAGCGGGTTCTGCGTCGGGTAGGCGGGGTCGCGCTCTTCGATCGCGAGCGCGAAGGCGAGCGCGTAGATCGTGAGCTCGAGCGTACCGAACACGCCGTCCTGGACCGACGTCCCCCAGAGGCCCTGCTCGACGAGGTCGACACCGACCTCGCTCCCGTTGGTGAAGGCGACCCATTCCTCGAGGACGTACGTCGGCACGTCGTTCCAGTACCTCGCCGCCTCGACGAGGTGCTGCTGCCAGCGTGGTCCACGCAGGCTCGGAGGAACGCGCGGAGCTACGTCGGCGAGCTTCATCGCCGGTTCGACGACGAGCGTCGCGCGATGTTGGAGCACGTAGAACCCGTTCGCGGGCTTGCCCGTCACGTTGTACGCGAATCGGAGGTGGCTCGCGATTCCGTGCGTCGTCTCGTGGCCCCACCGGATCCGGTCGTTCGGGAACTCGTACTGGCTGCTGGCGAACGTCGGATGCAGGTGGCGGAGGATGTCCATGAGGGCCGTGCCCCAGCCCGTGCCCGTGATCGGTCGCTGATCGGGGAACGTGAAGAAGAAGACCTGCGAACCGGGCCAAGGTCCGTCGACCGCGCCGCCGTCGGGCTCGCTCGGCGGCGCGTCTCCGGCGTCGGCACCGGCCGCGTCGGCCGAGCCCGTGCGCGTGCCGTAGCCCGATCCGCTCGGCATGGGCTCGTTCGGCGAGGAGGCCTCTGCGGGAGGCGCGGGGATGCCCTGACCGCTCTCTCCTCCGCAGGCAGCGACGACGAGGAAGGCTCCGAGAAGGGGGGCGAGGCGCATTCCGTGCTCCTAGCAATAAAACGGTGAAGTTCCCATGATGCGGCTCGGCCGCATCATTTGCGCCTGCGAGCCGCGTCCGCTGAAGCCGGTGGACCGCAACCCGCGAGGGCGCGGGCTGAGGTACGGGTCCGGTCGGTCGACTCTCGGACGACGTCGCCACGGGACGGGCCCGCGCCTTCGCGTTATGCTTCGCGGGCAATGGGAACACCCTGGGATCGGCCCGGCGCTCGGTACCTCGAGGAATGGGTGCCGCGGTTCGTCCCGTACCACATCGATCTCGTGCGTGAGCTCGCCATCGCGGCGGGGCAGCGCGTCCTCGTCGTGAGCGCCGGCCCGGGGGCCGAGGTCGTCGCCGTGGCCCGCGCCGTGGGCGAGCACGGCCACGTCCGCGCGACGGACGACAGCGCGGACCTCGTGGACATCTGTGCCGCGCAGGTGAAGGCGGCCGGCTTCGGCAGCTCCGTCGAGTGCGTCAGGGCAGAGCCGAGCGACGTCGGCGGGCAGAAGTGGAACGCGATCGTCTGCGCGTTCGGCTTGTGGAAGATGACCGACCGCACGTCCGCGCTGAAGAGCTGGGCGGACGCGCTCACGCCCAACGGAAAGGTCGGCGTGCTCACGTTCGGTCCGCCCGACGACGGCGATCCGTTCGAGCTCTTGGCGCAGTCGCTGCGCGAGCTCGAGCCGAACGCCGAGACGACGCCCGCACGCATCGCCTCCGATCGCGACTCGATCGCCAAGATGTTCGAGGACGCCGGGCTCGCGCTCGTCCGCCACACGGTCCTCCGGCACACGATCACGTTCCCGACGGCCGAGGCGTTCACGGCGGCGATCCGCGAAGGCCGAACCTGGCGACGCGTCTGGGAGGAGCTCGGCCCCGAGCGCATGGGCCTCGTGACGGCACGCTTCTACGACCGCATCGGCGGCCCCACCGCGCCCATGACCTTCGAGCCCGCCGTCACGCTCGCCATCGCCGCGCTGCCCGGCGCCGTCGTCGATCTGCACTCGCGTCCGAGCGTGCGCGCCCCGCAGCTCGCGAGCGTTCCGCCTCCACGACCGCCGCGACCGGAGCCGGATCCGTACAAGGACTGATTGGAGGCCTTCGGCCTCCAATCAGTCCAGTCCTCAGTCCTCAGACCTCAGTCCTCAGCAGGGGACGCCTCCTTGCGGTCAGCAGGGTTCGCGCTCCCCGTGCTTGCTGCGAGGACCTCGTTCGCCGCTGCTCGTGGCCTCGGCTCTTCGAGCCTCGGCTCCTCGTGGTCGAGCCTCGGCTGTCGGTGGTCGAGGCTGCGGTTCGAAGTCTTGGAGCGAGGCTCGTCTGGTCGGGACAGATCGCAAAGGGCTGACGGACGAGCTTCGGGCGCGCAGCTCGAAACCGCTGAGGACTGAGGACTCGCCCGAGCCTGCGGCGGGCACGGAGGCTCCTGGTTCGCGGGAAAGTGGCATCCAGGATAACGGAAGTTCCTCCGCTTTTCGCCCGAAGCGCCCGAAAAACCCTTCCTCACGCTGGATTTGCCGGGGCCTTCGCGTATCCAATATAACGGATG
The DNA here is from genome assembly GCA_937949945.1 of uncultured Myxococcales bacterium. Taxonomy (GTDB): domain Bacteria; phylum Myxococcota_A; class Polyangia; order Polyangiales; family Polyangiaceae; genus Labilithrix. The sequence continues at coordinate 32,535 of CALFEQ010000120.1, read as the reverse complement.
GATCGCCGTCGGGCTTTCCGTCGCAGCTGGACCGCGCTATGAGGCCCTGACACTCGGGTCGACGGAGAGCTCGGCCCCAACACCACGGAGCGCGAACGCATGGCACGTTATCAGTTCACGTCGGAGTCGGTCACCGAAGGGCATCCGGACAAGCTTTGCGACCACGTCTCCGACGCCATCCTCGACGCGATCCTCGCGCAGGACAAGCATGCGCGCGTGGCGTGCGAGTCGCTCGCGAAGACGGGAATGGTCGTCGTCGCCGGCGAGATCACGACGACCGCGACGATCGACTACCCGGCCATCGTCCGGAAGACCGTGCGAGACATCGGGTACACGAGCTCGGAGATGGGCTTCGACGCCGACACGTGCGCGGTGATCACGGCCATCGAGAAGCAGAGCCCGGACATCTCGCAAGGCGTCACGGAGGGCCAGGGCCTCCACAAGGAGCAGGGCGCGGGCGACCAGGGCTTGATGTTCGGCTTCGCCTGCGACGAGACCCCGAACCTCATGCCTGCGCCGATCGACTACGCGCATCAGCTCGCGCGGCAGCTCGCGGCGATCCGCAAGAGCAAGAAGGTCGACTTCCTCCGGCCGGACGGCAAGACGCAGGTCACGCTCGAGTACGAGAACGACGTGCCGGTGCGCATCGACGCGATCGTCGTCTCGACGCAGCACGACGAGTCGGTGAAGTACAAGACCCTCCGCGAGGCCGTCATCGACCTCGTCATCGAGAAGGTCATCCCGAAGAAGCTCATCGACAAGAAGACGAAGATCCACGTCAACCCGACGGGTCGCTTCGTCGTCGGCGGTCCGATGGGCGACTGCGGGCTCACCGGCCGCAAGATCATCGTCGACACCTACGGCGGCATGGGCCGTCACGGTGGCGGCGCGTTCAGCGGCAAGGATCCGTCGAAGGTCGATCGCTCGGCTTGCTACTACGCGCGTTACATCGCGAAGAACGTCGTCGCCGCCGGCGTGGCGAAGCGCTGCGAGGTGCAGATCGCGTACGCGATCGGCGTCGCGAAGCCGGTCGGTGTCCACGTGAACACGTTCGGCACGGGCAAGGTCCCGGACGAGAAGCTCGAGGCCTACATCCTCGAGCACTTCGACATGCGCCCGAAGGCCCTCATCCAGGAGCTCGGGCTCCTCGCGCCGCAGTATCTGCCGACGGCGGCGTACGGCCACTTCGGCCGCAGCGAGTTCGCGTGGGAGAAGACGCACCGCGCCGCCCAGATCGCGGCCGATCTCCTCGGCGGCAAGCCGAGCGGCAAGAAGATCGAGCTGCGCTCCACGACGAACGGCACGAACGGCGTGAACGGCCTCAACGGTCACGCCAAGAAGGCGAAGAAGAGCAAGCGTCGCGGCAAGGCGGCGTTCGCCGAGATCTGATCGATCTCTTCTCTTCTCATCCCCTCATCCCCGCACGGCCGGGCGAGTTGCGTACTCGCCCGGCCGACGTGTTCCATGGGCACACACCTCACAAGCCGAGCAAGCTCGACCGTGAGGGTGCCATCTTGGGCCTGCTTCGATGCGGCTTCGATTCGGCCTCGCTCCCTTCGTCGAGTTCAACGACGACGCAATCCCCAACGCCGACGAGTACAAGGTCACCGTCACGTACGAGACACGCTGAGCCGCGCTACGCGGACGCGCGCTTCGTGCGGCTGCGCGAGGATCCAGCGGTGCGCTTGCGGCGCCCGGTGGGCTTGCGTCCCTGACGGGGCGTGGTGCGGGAGGTGGCAGACGACCGCGGCGCGCGCTTCGTGGCGCGAGACTTGGGCGACGTCCGCGACGGCCTCTTCGTCGCGCCACGAGCCCGCTTCGCGGTGCTCTTGCGCGTCGTCGCCTTGGCTCCGCGCTTCGTCTGCGAGGTCCGGCGGCGTGCCGGCCGCTTCTTCTCGCCCGAGCCCTCCCCACTCGCCGACGTCGAGCGCGAGCCGGGCGGCGGAAGCTGCACGCCGGCGCGCCGTGCCTTCGAGAGCCCGATCGCGATGGCCTGCTTCGGGTTCTTCGCGCCGTGCTTGCCCTCGCGGATGTGCTCCATCTCCTCGCGCACGAACGCGCCGGCCTGCGTCGTCGGTGCCTTGCCCTCGCGCTTCGCCTGCTTCGCGCGCTCGATCGTCTTCTTCTCCGGCATGACCGAACTCCTTCCACCGCCGCGGCATAGCAAGGGTACGGCCATCACCCGAGAGTCGCGCGGAGCTCGGGAGAATTCCACAGCGATTCCGTCGTCGCGCGTCGGTGACGCGTGCAGAGTGCACGCGTACGCACGCGACCTTTCGACACGCATGGTCGCGAGATGCCCCGCGCACGAGATGCAGAACGAGGCCCGCGTACGCACTCGATGCGAGCGCGCGCGGGCCTCGAGCTCCTGCCGGACGGCGTTCAGAACGTGACGACGGTGCGGATCGACTCGCCCTTCCGCATCAACTCGAAGCCTTCGTTGATGCGATCGAGCGGCAGGACGTGGGTGATGAGCGAGTCGATGTCGATCTTCTTCTCCATGTACCAGTCGACGATCTTCGGGACGTCCGTGCGACCGCGTGCGCCGCCGAACGCAGTGCCCTTCCACACGCGCCCGGTGACGAGCTGGAACGGGCGCGTCGAGATCTCCTGACCGGCACCGGCGACACCGATGATCACGCTGACACCCCACCCGCGGTGGCAGCACTCGAGCGCCTGTCGCATCAACTGCACGTTGCCGACGCACTCGAAGCTGTAGTCGGCTCCGCCATTCGTGAGCTCGATGAGGTGCGCGACGAGATCGCCCTTCACCTCCTTCGGGTTCACGAAGTGCGTCATCCCGAACTTCCGGCCGAGCGCCTCGCGCGCCGGGTTGATGTCGACTCCGACGATCATGTCGGCGCCGACCATGCGCGCGCCCTGGATGACGTTCAGGCCGATGCCGCCGAGGCCGAACACGACGACGTTCGAGCCGGGCTCGACCTTCGCGGTGTTGATCACGGCGCCGATGCCCGTCGTGACACCGCAGCCGATGTAACAGACCTTCTCGAACGGGGCGTCCTTCCGGATCTTCGCGAGCGCGATCTCGGGCACGACGGTGTAGTTCGAGAACGTCGAGCACCCCATGTAGTGGTGGATCTTCTCCTTGCCGATGGAGAAGCGGCTCGTGCCGTCCGGCATGACGCCCTTGCCCTGCGTCGCGCGGATGGCGGTGCAGAGGTTCGTCTTGCGGCTCAGACACGCTTTGCACTGCCGACACTCGGGCGTGTACAGCGGGATGACGTGATCGCCCTTCTGGAGGGACGTGACGCCGGGGCCGACGTCGACGACCACGCCTGCGCCCTCGTGACCGAAGATGACGGGGAAGAGCCCCTCGGGATCGGCGCCCGACAGCGTGAACTCGTCGGTGTGGCAGATCCCCGTGGCCTTGATCTCGACCAACACCTCGCCTGCCTTCGGTCCTTCGAGCTCGACCTCTTCGATGACCAGCGGAGTGTTGGGCTTGTATGCGACGGCGGCACGAGTCTTCATGGTCGCTCAGCATCGCGCCATTCGGTCGCGCCGACAAGGGCGCAGCGGCTGGAGCACATGCGTCCTTTTCGACCCGCGATCACGGGCCGCCTGGATTCACGCCGGCATGACCATAACTTGCGCGCGTGAGCAGCGAGAGCCTCCACGAGCGCTTCGAAGACTTGAAGCCCGAGACGCGTGATCTGCACCGCGCGATCGTCTCCCTGATGGAGGAGCTCGAGGCGATCGACTGGTACCAGCAGCGCGTCGACGCGACCCAAGACGAAGAGCTGCGTGCCGTCCTCGCACACAACCGCGACGAGGAGGTCGAGCACGCGATGATGAACCTCGAGTGGATACGCCGGAACAATCCGACCTTCGACCAAGCGGCACGGACCTACCTGTTCTCGGAGGGACCGATCACCGCGGTCGAGGAGGCCGCCACGGCGGCGTCTGCGCCGGAGGGCGCGAGCGACTCCGCTGCTCCCGTCGCGACCTCCGACGGCTCACTGGGGATCGGGAGCCTGAAGCTCACCTGACGAACGACGAAGGGGAATCGGCGTGGACCTCCTCAAGCGAAACCTCGCACCCATCCTCCCGGACGCGTGGAAGCTGATCGACGCCGAAGCCGCACGCGTGCTCCGGCTCCACCTCGCGGGGCGCAAGGTCGTCGACTTCCGCGGCCCCTACGGCTGGACCTTCGCGGCCGTGAACACCGGGCGCCTGGACATCCTGCCGAGCGGGCCCGATCCCGAGGTCCACCTCGGAATCCGCGTCGTCCAGCCGCTCGTCGAGGTGCGGATCCCGATCAAGCTCTCGATCATGGACCTCGACACCGTGGCGCGCGGCGCGGAGAACCCCGACCTCGAGGACGTCGTCCGCGCCGCGGAGAAGATGGCGCGCGTGGAGGACGACGCGATCTTCAACGGGCTCGAGCAGGTCGGGATGAAGGGAATCTTCACGTGCTCACCGCACGCCCCGCTCCCGGTCGGGCACGTGACGGCGCTTCCGAACGCGATCGTCACTGCGAAGGAGGTGCTTCGCAAGGCGGGCGTTAACGGCCCGTACGTGCTCGTCCTCGGCACACGGCTCTACGATCACGTCTCCGCCGCGACCGAGGAGGGCTACCCGCTGATCAAGCGGATCGAGCAGCGGCTCGTCGACAAGCCGATCGTCCGCGCCGACGCGATCACGGGCGGCGCCCTCTTGTCGATGCGCGGCGGCGACTACGAGCTGACCGTCGGCCAGGACCTCTCGATCGGCTACGCGTACCACACGAAGACGGAGGTGGAGCTCTACATCACGGAGTCGTTCATGTTCCGCGTGCTCGAACCGACGGCGGCGGTGAGGATCGTCCACGAGGGGTAGGGAGACTCCAGGCTCCAGGGGGGCGCGCTCCTTTCTCGTGAGGTGAGCTCGGTCACACCCACGGAGGCTAGCCGTCTCGACGCCCCGCGCAGGGCTTCTCACCTTCTTCCTTCTCACCTTGCTGCTGCTGCTGCGCTCGCGACTGAGCCACGAAGCGGCAAGCAAAGACGCGCAACGAAGAGAGCTCTCTTCCGTCAGCCGACGAGGGGCGCGCGGTCTCGCATCCCCTGGAGCCTGGAGCCTGGAGCCTGATCGACTTCAGTCAGCGCACGCCCCCACCCGACGGCACTCGGCCATGTCCTCCTCGCTGAACTCGATCGTCTGCCGATCGGGATCCATCACCCCGCGCGACACGTGGCGGAGGCCGAGCGCGTGGCCGAACTCGTGGAGGGCGACGGCGTAGACCTGATCGTCGGGCGTCTCCGGGCTGATGCGGATGAGGCGCCGGCTGCCCTGCGCGTAGCCGAGCCCGCGCGGTGACGGTGCGGGGACGATGAGCCACTCGCCGTCCTCCACGATGTGGACCTGGCGGAGCCCCGTCACCTGGTTCCACGTGTTCGCGGCGCGGATGATCTCGCTTCGCTGCACGTCGGTGAAGACGACGTCGATCTCGGCCTCGACGTCGCCTCTGCCACACGACACCGTCGACAGCGCGAACAGCGTGCAGGCGACGACGTTGCGGACGGCGTGACCATGGAGCGAGCGTAGGAGATTCATGGTGCGACGAGCCTCCAGCGACAGGTGGGCCGCTCGCGCCCTCTTCACGTCGCGTTCCCGCGCGGTCTCGTCCGAAGCTGCGCCGTGATTCCGGGCGCGTGCGTTCCACGCTCGCGGCGGAGCGCGCGCGCCGAGCGAGGAGCTTCGCCACGCTCGTCGACGAACGTCATGGGCGAGCGCGCGCGGTGGCGCCGTGCGCCCGCGTCGACGCGTGCTCGTGCCGCCGCCGAGCCGCGAAGAGCGGCGAGGAAGATCGCCGTCGCGGTCAGGACGTGCAGCGGCGCCCGACGAGGGGCCGAAATGCGCGCGGGCGCGCGCGTCTCGGGAGACGCAGCGCGCCCGCAGATGAGGCGATCCGGGACGGGATCAGATGTCGAAGTACAGGTAGAACTCGTGCGGCGTCGGACGCATGCGGATCGGGGTCAGCTCGCGCTGGCGCTTGTAATCGAGCCACTCGAAGATGGCGTCCTTCGTGAAGACGTCGCCGCGGAGGAGGTACTCGTGGTCCTTCTCCAGCGCGTCGAGGGCCTCCTCGAGCGACCCCGGCATGTGCGGGACGTTCTTCAGCTCCTCGGGGCTGAGCGAGTAGATGTCCTTGTCGAGCGGATCGCCCGGGTCGATCTTGTTCTGGATGCCGTCGATGCCGGCGAGCATCATCGCGCTGAACGCGAGGTACGGGTTGCAGCTCGGATCCGGGAACCGCACCTCGATGCGACGCCCCTTCGGGTTCGGCCCCGTGATCGGGATGCGGACCGACGCGGAGCGGTTGCGGCTCGAGTAGGCGAGGTTGACCGGCGCCTCGAAGCCCGGGACGAGGCGGCGATAGCTGTTCGTCGTCGGGTTCGTGAACGCGGCCAGCGACTTGGCGTGCTTGATGATGCCGCCGATGTAATAGAGCGCCGTCTGCGAGAGCCCCGCATAGCCGTCACCGGCGAAGAGCGGCTTGCCCTCCTTCCACAGCGACTGGTGGCAGTGCATGCCCGACCCGTTGTCGCCGAAGAGCGGCTTCGGCATGAACGTCGCCGCCTTGCCGTGCTTGCGGGCGACGTTCTTCACCACGTACTTGAACCACATGAGCTGATCGGCGCACGGCAAGAGGCGCGCGAACCGCATGCCGATCTCGCACTGGCCGCCCGAGGCGACCTCGTGGTGGCCGACCTCGACCTCGATGCCCGAGGCCTGGAGCTGGAGCATGATCTCCTGGCGGACGTTCGCGAGCGTGTCCGTCGGCGGGACGGGGAAGTAGCCCTCCTTGTGGCGCGTCTTGTAGCCGAGGTTCGGGTACTCCTCGCGGCCCGTGTTCCACGCGCCCTCGATGCTGTCGAGGTAGTAGTAGCCCTCGTTCGGCTTCGTGTGATCGAAGCGCACGTCGTCGAAGAGGAAGAACTCCGCCTCGGGGCCGAAGAACGACGTGTCGGCGATCCCGCTCTGGCGGAGGTACGCCTCGGCCTTCTTCGCGATGTGGCGCGGGTCGCGCGAGTAAGGCTGCTTCGTGATCGGATCGTAGACGCTGCAGACGAGCGACAGCGTCGGGTGCGCGAAGAACGGATCGAGCTTCGCCGTCTCCGGATCCGGGATCATGGTCATGTCGGAGGCGTTGATGGGCTGCCATCCACGCACCGACGAGCCGTCGAACTGGATGCCGTCCTCGAACAGCGCCTCATCGAGCCTCGAGACCGGGACCGTCGTGTGCTGCCACACGCCCGGGAAGTCGATGAACTTGAGGTCGATGAACTTGACGTCGTTCTTGTGAGCGAGCTCGATGACTTCCTTCGGCTTCATGGCTTTCCTTGCTTTCCGAGGCCCCCGTGAGGAGCCCATCACTCTTCGTTCGTTCCCCCTGGGCCGAGGGAGGGCTCGTGCTCAGATCGCGTCCTTGCCGCGTTCGCCGGTGCGGATGCGCACCGCCTCTTCGATCGGCGAGACGAAGATCTTCCCGTCGCCGATGCGTCCGGTCTTCGCGCTCTTCTCGATCGCGTCGAGGACGTCGTGGACGAGCTCGTCGGGCACGACGATCTCGATCTTCACCTTCGGCACGAAGTCGACGACGTACGCCGAGCCCCGATAGACCTCTTTCTTACCGCCCGTGCGGCCGAAGCCTTTGACTTCGGTCACGGTCATCCCTTGCACGCCGACCTCGCTCAGGGCGTCTTTGACCTCGTCGAGCTTGAACGGTTTGATGATGGCCTCGATCTTCTTCATGGGTGGCTTCGGTCGGGGTTCCGGTGAAGTCGTTTGCGGTCCTTCGACGGGCCGTCATCAGACACCCGGCGCACGAGGCTGCCAAGGGCTTTCCTGCCACCCGGCCCCTCTTCTTTTGCTCGGAGAGCGTTTCGGAAATGTTTCCGCCTAGAAGATGCTCGAAACTTCGTCGTGCGCTCCCGAGGACGGCCGGATGATGCCCACCCCGATTCGCATCGGAGCTTACCCCACGCCGATCCAGCACTTCGGCGCCGCCGGCCTGTGGATAAAGAGGGACGATCGCGTCTCGGATCTGTACGGCGGCAACAAAGTTCGCAAGCTGGAGCACCTGCTCGGCGGCGCTCGTGCGGCCGGCAAGACGCGCCTCCTGACGCTGGGCGCCGCAGGCAGCCATCAGGTCGTGGCGACCGCGTTGTACGGCAAGCGGGAGGGCTTCACGGTCGAGGCGGTGCTCGTGCCTCAGCCGTCGAGCGAGCACGCGCGGCAGAACCTCCGCGCGGCGCTCGCGCAAGGGTTGCGCGCGACTGTCGCGTCGTCGTGGCCTGCGGCGCCCGCGGTCGTCGCGAGCCGTCTCGGCAGAGATGCGTACTTCGTCCCGCTCGGCGGATCGAACGCGCTCGGATCGCTCGGCTTCGTCGAGGCCGCGAAGGAGCTCGCGGTCCAGGTCGCGGAGGGCGCGATGCCGGAGCCCGACGTCGTGGTCGTCGCAATGGGATCCGGCGGCACCGCCGCGGGCCTCGCCGTGGGGCTCGAGCTCGCGGGGATGCGCACGCGCGTCGTCGGCGTCGCGATCTCGCAGCCCGTCGCCGTCCTCGGCGCGATGGCCCGGCGCGTGGCCGCGAAGACCGCCGAGCTCGTCGGCCTCTCGCGCGGCGCTCGAGGCCGAGCGATCGCGCGAATCGAGGTCGACAAGCGCTGGCTCGGAAGAGGGTACGGGCACTCGACACGCGAAGGCGAGGCGGCGGCGCGCGAAGCCGAGCGCGCCGGGGTGACCCTCGACGTCACGTACACGGCGAAGGCGTTCGCATGCGCGCTCGACCTGGCGCGCGCGAAAGAGCGCGTCGTCCTCTACTGGCACACGCTCTCGTCGGCGCCGATGGAGCCGCTGCTCGTCGGTGCGCCGGAAGCGCTGCCGTCCCATCTCGCTGCGTTGTTCCGGTGAGCGCCGAGTCGCGCTCCCTCTACCGCTTCCGGGGCCGCGTTCGCTCTCGCCCATCGGTTGGCCACTCCTCGCGGAGCGAGTGGCGAGGGTCCGCCAGGCTCGCCTGGATCTCTCGGATGATCGCGCCGAGGAGACCGAACGCGAGGAGCCCCGGCCCGAGCGGACCGGAGGTGCTCTCACCGACCGGCGGCAGCTTGCGCAGGGCGGCCTTCGTCGCCGCGGACATGTGGCGGAGCTGCCAGCGGATCTCTTCGCGGATGGCCTTCGACGGATCGGGTGCCGCGAGGCCCGCTGCCTTGGCCGCGTAGGCTGCAGCGCCCAAGGCGTGCGCTCCCATGTGAGCGATGCTCGCGGCTTGCCCCGCCGCTCGGGCGGCAGCCGCCGCCGGAGGGCTGACGTCGCGCGCCGAGCTACCGCCCGCGAAGCGGAGGCGGATCGCGCGTGCGGTGGCGAGCTCACCACGCGCGAAGGCGCGCGCCCGAGCGATGGCGTCTCGCGGACCGGTTCGATCGGGCGCCTCCGCTTCGAACAAGCCGAGCACCCGCTCGGCGCAGTCCGCTCCCCAGAAGGCGACGATCCTCCGCTCCTCCTCGCTCAGCGTCTGCGGCGAGCTCACTTCACGCCAGGGCAGAGGACGCCCACGACGAGCCCGTGATCGTTGTGCGGATTGCACTGCGTGAGCGCGTCGTCGTCGTTCGGAACGACGGCGACGTCGGCGCCGGCGCCGCTCCCTGGCGGCGAGCTCCAGACGCACGAGACGGTCTCGCACTGCCCGGGCGCGAGCACGCCGGTCGTCTTCGTCCCGCACACCTTCGTGGAGTTCCAGTAGAACCCGACGCTGACACCCGCGCCGACGGGGGCCGTGCCTCGGTTGCACACCGGCGTCGCCAGCGTCGCCGCGCCGTCCCTACACACGAAGCTCGCCGACGCCTGCGCCGTGAGATCTCCGATGTCGAGGGCGTTCGCCGTCCCCGGGACGTTCTGTCGGAAGTTGTTCAGCGTGGGATCCGTCCAGTTCTTCGCCCACGCGCTCGACTTCGGGATGGTGCCGTCCTCGTTGACGTTGGTCACCGCATAGGCGTGCTGGTTCCAGATCATCCGGGAGCGCACCCAGCGATCCGCCGCGTCCTCGTACACGCGGATGCCCTGGGTCGCGCGCGGGTGGTTCGCGCGGCACGTCTTGCCCGTGCCCGGCGTGCCCGCGGGCGGATTCGCGCACATCGTGCCGAAGTCTTCGCACTTCGCATCGTCCTTGTCCGGGCAGCAATCCGCGCTCGTGACGCAGCGACAGAAGCCTTCGTCGCAAACGTTCGACACGCAGTCGGAGTTCTCCAGGCATCGGAGCCCCGCGAACTGCGAGTCGATGCGCGTCCCGGGCTCGAGCTGGCCCTTCGGATTCGCGGTGGTCTCTTTGCACGTTTGCCCGACGCCGATCGGCCCGCAGGCGGTGTTGCTCGGCACGACGAGCTCGGCGCGGAAGTCGCCGTCGACGTCGACGATGATGGGGTTCTCGTTCCAGGTGCACGAGGACCGGTAGCGGGAGAACTTCACGGTCCCGTCGGTCCCCGAATAGAAGCGCGTGAAGCACTCGTCCGCGTAGACGACTTCGGCCTTCCCGTCGGCCTCGAAGTCGAACACGGAGCTGCCCGTTCGGTTCGACGAGTGGTCCTGCGTCGCGCGCGACCAGAGGATCTTGTCGGGGCACTGACCGCCGGCGACGTGATCGCAATGGTTACGGCTCTCGCACTTCCCCCCCGGCCGCGGCGTCTCCTGGCAGTCGGGATCGAAGACCGTGTAGAAGGCCTGCCCGGCGACGCCGACCTCGGGCAGCCCGTCGCCGTCGAAGTCGGCGATCGTCGGCGGGCCACCGCCGCCGCCCGGCACGGACACGCTCATGTTCATGAAGAGCGAGTGATCGAGCTTGAAGATCGAGAGGTTGTTGTTCGAGACGACGGCGATCTCGGGCACCTGCGTCGTCCCCGGGACGGGATCGAAATCGGCGACGGCCGTCCAGCCCGCCGGGCTCGTCTGCGTCTGGCTGTAGTAGGTCTCCTCGACCCACCTGTCGTTGGCGCCGTCGAACTCCCAGACGCGCGCGCCGTTCGTCATCTCGATCTTCGGGTCGTCGTCGAGGTTCGCGAGCACCGGGTGCATCCCCGAGGAGTAGCTCTGGTAGTTGGCCGGCGGCGACGCGCGAAGCCTGCCCGTCCGTCCGTCGAAGACCCAGCCCTCGCGGATGATCTCGGGGAAGCCGTCGTCGTCCAGGTCGTGGATGCTCGGTGAGCCCCAGTTTCCTCTGCCGCTCGAATTCACGCTCGGGACGCTTGCCTTGAAGATCGTGGTCCCGTTGGTCGTCGCCTTCGGCGGATCCCAGAGCGGAGCCCACGTTCCGCTCTTGCGCGTGAAGGCCATCAGCGTCTCGTTGATGTCCGGGCCGCTCGACATGAAGGCGACGATCTCCGGCAAGCCGTCGCCGTCGAGGTCGCCGACGGCGACGGGCGACGAGGAGCGGAACCAGTCGACTTGCGAGTCGCCGTCGAGGTCGACGCCGCCGAGGACCGCCTCCTGCGTGCAGTCGGTCCCTCGCAGGATGCGGAGCACGCCGCGGTCCTCCGTGTAGCTGCCCGCCACGGGCTCGGTGAACGGTGCGATGATCGACGGAGTCGCCGTGCCGAAGCGGACCACGATCGGCGTCGCCTGGACGTCGACGTGGTTCGGGAACGGATCGTCCGGGATGGGGATCGCGGTCGGGAACTCGCACTTGATCTTCGGCGCGAAGTTCCCGGGTACCGCGATCTGATGGCAGGTCGGATCGTTCTCGCCCGGCCCGAACGGGACGCACGTCCCCGTGGCCGTATCGCAGTACGTGTCGTACCGGCAGGTCGTGCCGCCGTCGGCTCCTCCGCCCGGCGTGCACGGTCCCTGCGGAGGCAGGCACTTGCCTGCGACGCAGACGAAGCCGTCCGGACAGCCGGCGTCGCAGTCGAGCCCTCTCGACGCGTCGTCGACGCCGCCCTCGCTGCTGCCGAACGTCGGTGGCTGGGCGGAGCTGCCGCCGTCGTCGTCGTCTGCGGAGACGGTCAACCCGGACCCACCACATCCGATCGCCCACCCCAACGCCATCGACAACGAGACGCAACCGAAGACCCAGCCCTTTCGGCGCATACAGCTCCTCCGAGTCACGTATCGTATCGTGCCTCGCAGCCGGCGCGGCGCGCGAAGTGGGCAAAGAGCCGCTCGAGGAGCGCCGATCAGGCGAGAACGTGCGCGGCTTCGTCGGGGACGGCCGGCGTGGTCGCGCGGAGCATCTCGATGACCCAGTTGACGTGGCGGCCCCGCGCGATCCCGCGGCAATGCTCCTTCATCGTCGAGCTCTCGAGGATCTGGAGGTGCGCGGAGACGTTCGTCTCGAACGGCCGATCCTCGATGATCGCGCCGTTCGGCATGAGCTGCCGTCCTTCGATGCGCGTCTCCTTCAAGACCTCGATCGACGCGAGGCGGAGCAGCTCGTAGCGCTGCGCCTCGAAGCCGGGCGCGGCGCGGACCGCCACGATGAGCTTCCCGAACGTCGGGTCCTTGTTGAGGAGCCGATCGCCGGGCTCGAAGCCGACGTCGAAGCGCACGGTCAGGTCCGCGATGCCGCGCACGCCGGCCGCCTCGAGGCGGGCACGTACGGCCTCGCCGTCGGGGATCTCGATGACGTCGAAGACGCCGGCGTTGGGCACGAACAGGCCGCGCTTGCCGTCACGGCCGTCTTTCAGCTCGGCGCGGTACGACTCGGCGTTGATGCGGTACTCGCGCGCGACGTGGGTGGCGACGACGTCCTCTTGGGCGAACCGGATCGGCTCGCCGGCGGCGATCTCGAGCTGGAGCCGAACGAGGTCGAGCGGCTCGAGCCCCTTCGGCGTCCGAATGCGATGCGCCTGCTCGGTGACGGGATGCTCCACCTGTATGCGCGTGTTCATCTCGAGGAGGTACACGTGCCCGTCCTTGTACATGAGCTCGACGGTGCAAGCGCCGACGTAGCCGACGGCGTCGGCGATACGCACCGCGAGCGAGCAGCAGCGCTCCGCGAGCGCGGGGTCGTCGCGGAGGAGCGCAGGCGGCGCCTCCTCCTGGATCTTCTGGCTCGCGCGCTGCTCCGTGCAGTCGCGCATCCCGAAGTGGCGCGTGTTGCCGTAACGGTCGCGGACCACCTGCACCTCGAGGTGCACGGTCTCGGGGATGTTCTGCTCGAACATCACTCCGGGATCCCAGCCGTTCTGCGTGATCTGACCGAGGACGCTCTGGATCGCCGACGGCAGCGCATCGACCTCGTGCACGACGACCTGACCGCGACCGCCGCCGCCGTTGGCCGCCTTGAGGCGGCCCGGGAACGCGAAGCGACCGGCGGCGTGCGCCTCGCGCACCGCGCGCTCGATCGATTCCGCGTCGCTCGCGTCGATCACGACGCCCGGCGTCACCGCGCGCGGGTCGATCGACTCCGCGAGCGCGCGGAACTTCCGCTTGTCGCCCGCCTGCTCGACGGTGTCTTGCGTCGGGCCGACGAAGACGATGCCGCTCCGACGGAAGTGCTGGATGGCCGCGACGTTCTCCGCGAGCGGACCGTATCCGGGGTAGAGCGCCGAGCGGCGGAGCTCCTCGTCGGCGTCGTCGCCGAAGCGGGCGCGGTACGCCTCGATCACGCGCTCGGCGATGTGTGCCGGGTTCGCGTACGTCTCGCGGAAGCTGCCCGTCAGCGGTACGCCGAAGCCGCCGGCCGCTTCCGCGAGCCGCACCTGGAGCGACGACGCGTCGTCGGTCTCGTTGTAGACGACCACCGGCGTCGCCCCGTAGGCGATCGCCGTGCGCACCGCACGTACGCCCATCTCTCCTTTGTCGGCGACGATCACGTGCCGGAGGGCGCCTTCGCCGACCGTGGTCGCAGGCAGGCGATCGAGATCGTACGTGGCGAGGTAGACGAGATCGCGCACGCGCGCCCGCTCGCCGGACAGCGTGGGGGCCTCGCTGCGCAGCCGTTCGCGGAGCGACACCGCCCAGTGCTCCCGGAGGTGGATCGCGGCGAGGACGGCGAGCCCTTCGTCGGTCTGGCCGGCGTCACGCTCGAGGCGCACCGCGATCTCGGAGAGCGACAGCGCCTCGACCTCGGGCCGTCGCGACTCGGACGCTTCGAGCGCGGCGTCGATGCGTGCCCGGAGCTCTCGGATGCGTCGCGGCGCGTCGGCGGAGACGCGTCGGAGCGGCTCCTCCCAACTGAAGTAGGCGAGCCACGTCGCTCCATTCGCGATGAAGTACCGGAGCGCGACGATGCGATGACCGAGGGCGCCGAGCGGCAGCGAGGCGAGCTCGCCGAGGCGAGCGCCGGGCGCGTCCGCGAGGACGCGGAGGACTTCGTTGCATCCGACGTGCGCCTTCGGGGGCGAGACGCACGCGGCGATCGCCGAGGTGATTTCCGCCGAGCGCTCCTTGCGAGCTACGTACCCTTCCATCGTCGCTCCGTAGGCGCGTTGACGTACGACGAACGCGTCGCGTATTCAACGGCAGGCGAGCCGCTCGGTCCGCGGCGGGCTTCGGCTGATCGGCTCGAAAGGAAGATGGAGAAAGGCCAGAGGCGTAACGCTCCAGGCTCCGGCGGATCGCGGTCTGCGGCCTTCCGTCCCGGGTCGAACGAGCTCACCCGCCGCGGCAGACGACGTGTCGGGGATGCCGCGGTCGAGATGGATCCGTACGGTCGCGCCGCCGCCGACGCGACGACGCAAGGCAGGGCTCGCCCGTGATCGTCGTCGTGACCGGGACCGACACGGGCGTCGGCAAGACGTGGGCGGCGTCCGCGCTCGCTCGTGCAGCGTCCGACGGTGGTCGTCGCGTGGTCGCCATCAAGCCGTTCGAGACGGGATGCGGCGACGCTCCCACCACGGAGGACGGAGCGATGCTCGCGCGTGCGTCCGGCCAGGCGTCGCCGGATCGCGCCCTCGTCCGCTTGAGGACGCCGGTCGCGGTGCCGGAGGCGGCCGATCGCGAGGGCGTGACGATCGACTGGGACGCGGTGCTCTCCGAGCTCCGCACGCTCGTCGAAGGCGCCGATCTCGCGCTCGTGGAAGGTGCCGGCGGGCTGCTCTCGCCGCTCACGTGGGAGCGGAGCGCGATCGATCTCGCGCGCGATCTCGGCGCGCGCGTGCTCGTCGTCGCGGCCGATCGCCTCGGGACCGTGAGCCACTGCCTGACGACGCTCAGGGTGCTCGAGGCGGAGCGGCTCGACGTGGTCGGCCTCGTGCTCACCACGCCCGAGCATGCCGATGCGTCGACCGGATCGAACGCGCGCGCGATCGCTCGCCTCGCATCCGTCCGCGTCCACGTCGCGCCGCGTGCGACCGATCCGGCGGAGGCGGCGCGAGCGATGCGACCCGTGTTGTCGTGGCTCGATCTCGCGTGAGCCGCTCGGCGCGTCACTCGGAGGCCGGCTGCGTCGCGTTCGGCGGTGACGTCGTCAGCGTGCTCGTGCGCCGGCCGGCGACGAAGGCGCCGACCGCGACGGCGACGATCGCGAGGGCGATGCACACGAGCGTCAGCCGACGACGGCGCTCCGCTCGTATGGCGAGCTCGTCGTCGCGCACCGTCGCAGGCGCGAGCTCGCTCGGCGGAAGGGGATCGATCACGGCCGGCGTCTCCGGCGCGGCGACACCGCCCGCGTCCGAGGACGGCGTGACGCTCGTCGCCTGCCACGTCGCGGACGGCGTGGAGCCCGTGGCGGTCGGCGTGGAGATGGGCGGCAGCGGCGCCGTCCTGGGACCGCCGCTCGAGCCGCTCGATGCTCGCTGCCCGGGGATGTCGATCGGCGTCGCGAGCGCCGTCACCGCCGCGCCCTCCGACGTGTCCGGGAGCGTCGGTATCGCGTCTTGCGCGCTCCCTCCCGAGCCCGGGACGCGCGGGCGTCGCAAGAGCGCCGTCGTCGCACGGAAGATCTCCGTGTCGCCCGTCGTATCCACGGTGGCGGACCCCGTCACCGGAACGATCACCGCCGTGTGCTTGTCGGTCCCGTCCGGCAGCACCTCCGGGAACGCGTCGACGAGGCGCGCCATGACCGTGGCGGCGTCGGGGAGGCGGGCGTCGCGATCGTGGACGAGCATCGCGTCGATGACGCGCGCGAGCTCCGGCGGGACCCACGGGGCGACGTCGTGGAGGAGCTTCGGCCTCGACGTGAGGATGCCGACGATCGTCCCGTGGTAGCTGCCGCGATCGGCGAAGGGTGGGGTGCCCGCGAGCGCCTCGTACATGACGGCGCCGAGCGACCAGATGTCGGCGCGAGCATCGACGTCGTCTTTGCCTTCGGCTTGCTCGGGCGACATGTAGAGCGGAGTGCCGATCGGCGCACCGCTTCCCGTGATGCGAGCGCTGTTCGGCGCATCTCCGACGAGCTTCGAGACGCCGAAGTCGAGGAGCTTCACGAGGAGCTGCCCGTTGTCGCGCTTCGTGAGGAAGACGTTCGCGGGCTTGAGGTCGCGATGGATGACGCCGGCCTCGTGAGCCTTCATGAGCCCGCGCGCGATCTGGTGCGCGATCATGACGCCCGTCCTCACGTCGACGCGGCCGTCGCGCTCCAGGCGAGCCTGGAGATCCTCGCCGACGAGGTGCTCCATGACCATGTAGAGCCCGACGCGGGAGTCTGCGCCGACGTCGAAGACGTCGACGATGTGCTCGGACTGGATCTGACCCGCTGCGCGAGCCTCGCGGCGAAACCGCTCGACGATGAGCTCGCTCTCCTTCATCGACTTGTCGATCAGCTTGACGGCCACCCGCTTGCCGAGATCGAGGTGGACCGCCTCGCAGACCACACCCATGCCGCCGGCGCCGAGCACGCGACGAATCTCGTATTTGCCGCCGACCGCGAGGCCGACCAACGAGCTGTACGTCGCTGCCACCGCCAACCCTCTGGGTGTCCGAGTCGAGAACGAAGAACGCGCCCGCGAGCGAGGTACTCAGCATAGCCCGGATCGGGGGCCGCACCCGCTCGCGGGCCTTCCTTGGATACGGGTTTCAGAAGCGCCTTCTCCCCCGCGCCTGCGCGCGAGCAGCCCGAATTCGTTGGAAATTCCGGTGCCGCTGGAACCCCGTGCACGCGCTCGTGGGCCGGTGTGGAGAAAGCCCCGCGGATCGGCCCTGGCAGCGGACACGTACGGAAGCGCGCAACCGTTCTGCTTCGGCGGCCGACGAGGCGGCATGCCCATCTCCCCCGTCTCGCACCGCTCTCGTATCGACGACCATTCCAACGAGCAGGCTCCCGTCGAGCAACGCCGCGCTCCGAGCCATCCGCAGCCCTCGCCGGCCACTTCGAGGAGGATCGACGCGGACCTCGTCGCGTTCGTGAACGCATCGACGGCGAAGCCCGCGCCTCGGCCCAACGACCGCGTCCTCTACGTGGGCATGAACGATCCGAGCGTGCGCGCCGAGATCGGTGCGCTCCGCGCGACCGGCGCCTCCGTCACCACCGTCGTTCGTCAGGACGGGACGACCGTTCGGCTCGACGACGTCGATCACGATCTCTCGACGAAGAGCGGGTGCAGGGCGTTCGCCGACGCGCTCGCCGCCAAGCACGGGATGAGCGAGAAGGCCGCGAAGGAGATCGCCGCGGCGCTCGCGTCTCTCGGTCCGGGAGCTCGCGACGAGCTCGCCCGCATCGCGATGGTCCTCGCGCCGGGAGAGAGCGGCGCCTCGATCCCGTCGCGGATCGTGCTCTCGGGGCACTCGACCGGACACGAGCTCTTCAACGCCAGCGAGTCGTTGACGTTCCGTGCCGTCGTCGCGCTCGCGCATGCGATGCCGCGCGCAGCATCCCAGGTCGAGGACATCCACCTCTCCGGGTGCTTCACGGCCGGGCAGGTCCTCGACAAGGACGTCTGGAAGGGAGCGTTCCCGAACCTGAAGACGATGTGGGGCTACTCGAAGTTCGCGCCCGCGGCGCCCGTGGGCCACCTCCAGGCGTGGGAGGCGAGGACGCGCGGGCGCGCCGCTCACGATCCGGCGCGGGGGACGCCCGGCGTCGCCACGTGGTCCGAGCGGAGTGGGATCCGCGAGCCCGGGGTGACGCTCGAGGGGCTGAAGCAGGCCGCCGCCGAGGCGGACCGACGGTTCTCGGCCCACTTCTCGGGCGAGATCCGGGTTTCGACGCCGCACGACCGAGGGGCCGAAGACGACTACGCGGCGTACCGACGCCTCGCATCGCATCCCAATCTCTCGAAGGAGGAGCGAGCGACGTACGAGCAGAAGGCCGAGATCCTCCTCCGCGTCCGGTTCTACGAGTCGTCGATCCGAGGCGAGCTCGACAAGGCGCACGGCCCGGAGCTCGCGCGAGCGTTCCGGGCCGTCGGTCTACCGCCGGTCGACTTCGCGAAGCTGTCGCGGCGCGAAGCCCTCGAAGCGATCGATCGCTTCGAGCGTCGCCTCGCGACGATGCCCACGCGGACGCCGGATCTCGATCGCGCCGCCGCGGTGCTGCACGGCGTGCGGATGCTCGACCCGAAGGTCATCCCGCAGGGCTGGGTGCACTGAGCGTGCGGACCGTCACTCCTCGTCGGCGCGCAGCTTGGCGAGCACGCTGAAGTCCTCGAGGGTCGACGTGTCGCCCTTCGTCTCGTGCGCGCCCGCCGCGATCTCCTTGAGGAGGCGCCGCATGATCTTGCCGGAGCGCGTCTTCGGGAGCGCATCGGTGAAGCGGATCGCGTCGGGGCGGGCGAACTTTCCGATCTCCTTGTCGATGTGCTCCGTCAGCTTCTCCTTCAGGTCCTTGCCGGCCTGGTATCCGGCCTTGAGGGTCACGAACACGACGAGGGCCTGACCCTTGAGCTCGTCGGGCCTTCCGACGGCGGCGGCCTCGGCGACGGCCGGGTGGCTGACGAGGGCGCTCTCGATCTCGGCCGTACCGATGCGGTGTCCCGCGACGTTGAGGACGTCGTCGATGCGGCCGACCACCCAGAAGTAGCCGTCCTCGTCGCGGCGCGCGCCGTCGCCGGTGAAGTAGACGTTGGGGATCACGTCCCAGTACGTCTTCCTGAATCGCTCGTCGTCACCCCAGAGCGTGCGCGCCATTGACGGCCACGGTTTGCGGACGACGAGCTTGCCGCCCTCGTTCGGCTTGCACTCCTCGCCCCGGTCCTTGACCACGGCGATGTCGACGCCGAAGAGCGGCAGCCCGGTCGACCCGGGCTTCGAGTAGCTCGCGCCCGGGAGCGTCGTCAGCATGATCGCGCCCGTCTCCGTCTGCCACCACGTGTCGACGATCGGGCAGCGGCCGCCGCCGATGACGCGGTGGTACCAGGTCCACGCCTCGGGGTTGATCGGCTCGCCGACGGAGCCGAGCAGGCGGAGCGACGAGAGATCGTGCTTGTTGGGCCACTCGTCGCCGGCGCGGATGAAGGCGCGGATCGCGGTCGGCGCCGTGTAGAGGATCGTGACGCCGTGCCGCTCGATGATGCTCCAGAAACGAGACCAGTCGGGCGTGTTCGGCGCGCCCTCGTACATCATCACGCTCGCGCCGCACGAGAGCGGTCCGTAGACGAGGTAGCTGTGGCCCGTGACCCAGCCGACGTCGGCGGTGCACCAGTAGAGATCACCGGGGCGGAGGTCGAAGACGTACTTCGTCGTGACGTGGACGCCGGCGAGGTAGCCCGCCGTCGTGTGCATGACGCCCTTCGGCTTCCCGGTCGATCCGGAGGTGTAGAGGATGAACAGCGGGTGCTCCGCGTCGAACGCCGGCGGGTTCTTCGCCAGCTCGAGGGCTTCCTTGCTCGGCGTGCGGTTGAGGGCGTCCTCCCACCAGACGTCGCGGCCTTCCTTCATCGCGACGGGGCAGAGATCGCTGCCGATGCGTCGCAGGACGACCACCTTCTCGATCGTCGTGACACCCTTCTCGAGCGCCTCGTCGGCCATCTTCTTGAGCTGCACGACGTTGCCGCGTCGCCACGCGCCGTCCTGCGTGAGCAGGACCTTCGCCCCGCAGTCGATGATGCGCTCGCGGAGGGCATCCGCGCTGAACCCGCCGAACACGACCGAGTGCGTCGCTCCGATGCGCGCGCACGCGAGCATCGCGACGACGGTCTCCGGAACCATGCCCATGTAGATCGCGACGCGATCACCCTTCTTCACGCCGAGGTCGGTGAGCGCCGCGGCGAGGCGCACGACCTCGCGGTGGAGCTCGAAGTACGTCAGCGTGCGAACGTCCCCGGGCTCGCCCTCCCAGACGACTGCCGCGCGCGTGCGGACGTCCGTTGCGAGATGACGGTCGAGGCAGCTCTCGGTGACGTTGAGCGTGGCACCGGAGAAGAACTTCGCCTTCGGGAGCTCCCACTCCATGAAGGTCTTCCACGGCGTACGGAACACGAGCTCCTGCGTCTGCTCGCGCCAGAACTTCTCCGGCTCTTCGATCGATTGCCGGTAGAGCGCCGCGTACTCCTCGTGCGACCGGACACGTGCGCGCTTGCTGAACTCCTCCGAGGGATGAAAGCGGCGATCTTCCTTGAGGCGCGATTCGATGCTGTCGCTCATGACGTCTCCTCCAACGGGCGCACGTTTTCGGCGCAAGCAGGAATACCGCTTGTAGGCCCCGGCGCCAAGGCAGCTCGGTCCACCCTCGGAGCTGTGCCGTCGTGAGGGCTTGGAGTTTCACGCGCTGGATTTGGTGCGATCGGATCGGGAGGCGGGAGTCGGCCCGCTCCCCGCCTCCCGCCTCCCGCCTCTCGATCCCGACCCCCCCGCGACGCGCGCATCCCGATCGCGCTCGCAGACCCGAGACCGACTCCCGGCTGATCGAGAAGGACGCGCATCTCCGCCCTACGGGAGCGCGTCGAGCGCGCCGCGAGTGGCGTTCAGAGATCGCGGAGGAAGACGAGGTCGCCGCTCTCGAGCACGGCGGGGTCGCGAGTGACGGCGCGGTACCCCTCCGATTCGTACAGGGCGATCGCCTCGCGGAACACGACGCGCGTTCGTAGGCCGATGCGTCGGTAGCCGCGGGCGCGGGCGGCGTCGTGCGCGGTGCGGAGGAGAGAGCGGCCCACGCCCGCGCGACGTGCATGGCGCGCCACGAAGAGCTTCGACACCCAAGCGACGCCCTCGTCTCCGTGCGGACCGACGCTCACGACACCGACGGGCTCGTCGTCGATCGTCGCGACGAAGTCGTCGTGGTCTGCGCGCACGCCGAAGAGGCGGACGTCCGCGTCGCGTCCGTCGGGCTCGAAGACGATGCCGTAGTCCGCGAGCGCCGCGCCGATGAGCGCCTGCGCGACGTCGGCGTCTTTCGGGGTCGCCCTCCTCGTCCGATGGATCACGTCGCTCAGCAGCCGGGCGCGCGCGAGATGCCCATCTTGAGCCGCGCGATCTCCTGGAGCTCCTCCGCCATCGACAGGACGCGGCGGCTCGCTTCTCGGGCTGCGGTCTGCGCCTCGTCCGTCGTCGCGAGCTCGAGGAGCAGGCGGCGACCCAGCTCGTGGTGGTGCTTCTCGTCCGCCTGAATCGTCTCCTCGTAGAGGCGCGCGGTCGCCTCGTCGCCCTGCGCGTGGCAGAAGCGGATGAACTCCGCGTTGCGCACGAGCGCGAGCGCCTCGCGCGTGAACTGGCCCGCAGCGACGCGCGCGACCGTGCCTTCGAGCGAGAGCAGGTACTCGAGCAGGGGGCTCCTGCCGGCCGCGAGCGGATCGTGCTTCGACGTGTCCTGGCCCAGCTCCGACAGGCGAGCCTGGATCAGCCGGTAGTGTTTCGCCTCGTCGCCTGCTTGGCGCGCGAGCGCGAGCTTCACCGGCACCTCGCGCGTCGTCGGGATCCACGAGGCCGCGCATTCCGTGGCTTCGAGCTCGTTCTTGAGCGCGAGCACGAGGAGCTTCGGGACGGTGAGCTCGGGTCCGGGCTCGCCCGCGCAAGACGCGGCCGCGATGCGGTCGAGGGCGGCGCGGTTCTCGCCGTCGAGCTCCGCGACGAAAGCTTCGGGAGAGAGAGGCATGCGCCGGAGATTAGGCGCTCGACGGAGGGCGCGCCATCCGTCGCACGCGCCCCGCCGGCACGTCGGCGTGGACCCACGCGCGCGCGGTTGTGTCGAGAGCGCGCGTTTCGCGTGCGCGGTCGGCGTCGCACGTTCTCTCCGCGAATCTCGCCGGATCGAGCGCTCAACGGTCCGGCCGGAACGGCGGTTGCCTCGTGCCTGCGCGCTCGCCGGTTGCGCCGAGCACGGAGTGGATGCCATGCACGCGACTCGATCGACGCTTCTCCTCTTCGCCGGGTGCGCGGCCGCCGCGGTCGCGGCGCTCACCGGGTGCGGGTCGAGGGAAGGCTCGGGCGAAACGCACCTCCTCTGGGCGGACCAGAAGCAGCTCCCGCTCAGCGACGCGTTCCTGAACGAGCCGGATCCGTCGCCGCAGCCGCCGCTTCCGGGCGACGCGCACATCGACTTCGCCGAGATGAAGGAGAGGCTCGAGCGAGGCAAGCCGGCCGTCATGAGCCGGCAGCGGAGGATGCTCGAGGCGCGCTACGACCTGTCCGACCGTCCGTCGGACGTGCTCATGTTCCGCAGCAAGTACGTCCAGCGAGGGCCACGCGTCCGCCTGCCCGAAGGGATGACGTGGGAAGCGCTCGCTTCGATGACGCCCGAGCAGATCCGTGAGGAGGACGCGTTCCCGGCCGGGTTCTATCCGCTGCCTCATCCTCACCACGAGGCCGGGGGGATGGTGTTCCCGCAGATGGTCATCGACGAGACGAAGCGACAGACGGGGCGCGACCTGACACGCTTCGACCTCGAGTTCGATCTGCCCGAGCACTTCCTCCCCGAGTTCCCGCCGCCGCTGTTCCTCACGACGCGGCCCGATCTCGGCGACGTGTCGCAGGGGCAGCTCATCACCGAGCAGAACTTCTACGAGCTCTTCAAAGGCATCCTCTCGCAGAAGGACCTCGACGGTCTGCGCCTGCTCGTGACGCCGTTCCCGCAGCAGCAGTTCAACCTCACCGACGACCGGCGGAGCGAGCGGCCCAGCATGGGCGTTTCGTGCTTCGACTGCCACTCGAACGGCGCGACGAACGGCGCGACCCACCTCGCGCCCGACCAGCGCGCGCAACAGGACCGACGCCGCATCGACACGCCGCCGCTCCGTGGGTTGAACGTCCAGCGACTCTTCGGGTCGCAGCGCGCTCTGAAGACGGTCGAGGACTTCACCGAGTTCGAGCAGCGCGGCGCCTACTTCGACGGCGACCAGATGAGCGCGACGAAGAAGGGCGTCAACGTCCTCGAGCGCGGCAGCCAGGTCGCGAACATGGCCGACTTCCAGGAGTTCATCGACTTCCCTCCGGCGCCGAAGCTCGATCCGGCCACGGGCAAGCTCGATCCGACGAAGGCCACGGCCGAGGAGCTGCGCGGGCAGGACGTCTTCTTCGGGAAAGGGCAGTGCGCGAGCTGCCACCCGCCGCCTCACTACACCGACAACACGATGCACGACCTGAAGGTCGAGCGCTTCTTCAAGCCGCGCCTCGTCAACGGAAGGATGGCGAACGCGGACGGGCCGACGAAGACCTTCCCGCTGCGCGGCATCCGCCACACGCCGCCGTACTTCCACGACGGACGGCTGCTCACGCTCGACGATGCGGTCGAGTTCTTCGCGCTCGTGACGCAGGTGAAGCTCACCGAGGAAGAGAAGCGCGACCTCGTCGCGTTCCTCCTCGTCTTGTGAGCCACGGCTCGTGAGCCACGGCGGACGCTGAGGCCCCGCGTGACCACGCAACCGACCCGTCCCGGACCGGCACGGCGCCATTTTCGGCGAGGAAGAAGAAAATCGCCAGGGCATCGATCGATCGGCGGCGCTCGCGTGTCCAAAGACGCGCATGGACGCTCGACGACGCTTCTTGCCGACGGCGTTTTCGCTCGTGTGCGCAATCCACCTGCCGAGCAGCGCTCTGGCCGACGAGCCGCCGGTCGCTGCGCCGCCACCGTCGGCGCCTCCCTCGGGACCCTGGGCCGCGCCGCCGGCGCCGCCCCCGCTGCCTCCAGCGCCGGACGCCGCGCGAAAGGAAGACGGGCGAGGGGAGTCGCGAGTCGATCGAGGCGATGATCGTCGCGAGGCGGAGCGCGAGTCCGCGAACGCGGGTTCGAGCTCTTCCGAGCCGTCGGAGCAGAGAGGGTCCGACGCCAAGAGCGGCGAGCAGAGACGTCACTGGCATTGGCGCGCTCCGCGCGCCGTGCCGCCTCCGCCGCCCCCACCACTACCGCCGCCGCCCGGGCCGTCGTGGCGGCGTCACTACCGCTTCGAGCTCGTTCCGCCGAAGCCTCCTCCTCCTCGCTTCTACGGGTTTCCGAGCTTGCGCGAGCGCACGCGCATCTTCGTCTTGCCTCCGCCGCGTGTCGACCGCCATTCGCCCGCGAACGAGGCACCAGCGCCTCCGCCGGCCGTCGCGCCGGACAGGCCCGAGGCGCAGAGGCCCGCGTCGCGGGACGACGAGCGCGACGCGCGCGGTGGCCTGGGCGTCGCGGGCGGCGCGAGCCAGTACTTCGGCTTCGTGCCTCTCGACGGCGACCTGACGGCGAGCGGCCGCCTCCAGGCCGTGCTCGCCATTCCGTCCGAGTCGTCGAGGTGGCTCTCGCTCGCGACGCTCGGGCTGAGCGGAGGGATCGACGTCGGAAGGAACCGCGGCGTCGACGCGCAGATCTGGCGAGCGGGCTTCGTCTTCGCGCTCGGCGCGCCGTGGTCGCGCGACGTCCTCGGCATCGCCGTCGAGGGCGGCGTCCTCGGCGGCCGGTACTACGACAACAACCCGCTGGCGATCGATCACGGGAGCGGGCGGCGCATCGCCGGACCCTACGGCGAGAGCTACGGCCTGCGCTTCTACGGGCTCGGTCGGCTGACGCTCCAGGTCCCTCTGAAAGGCGACGTCCGGCCGTTCGTCGCCGGAGAGCTCGGCGCGACGGAGCGGCCGGACGGCGAGCTGTCCGGCATCGCCGGGGTGACCGGCGGCCTCGCGTGGAACGTGTGGTAACGGGACGTCGTCGTGGGCGTGGAGATGAACCTGAGCGCGGACGTGAAGGTGCCGATCGATTCGGTCGGTGTGCCCGTGCGCGACGAGATCACGCCGGTGGCCGCGTCCATCGAATGGAGTGAGGTCGTCGCGGTCGTGCGGCGACAGATGCGAAGCTTCGTCGGCGCCGGTCGCGACCTCGAGGATCTCACGCAGACCGCGCTCGAGCGCATCTACCGCAACGTCGATCGGTTCGAAGGTCGTGCCGAGCTCACGACGTACACGTACCGCGTGTGCGCGCGCGTCGCGATGAACCATTGGCGCTGGTACAAGCGATGGCTCCGGAGCTTCGAGCGCGCGACCGACACGACGCCGGAGCCGCAATCCGACGAGCCGGACGCCGCCGAGGCGGTGATGGAGCGCGAGCGCTTGGCCCGGCTCGAGCGCGCTCTCGATCGATTGAGTCCGATCAAGCGCGCCGTTCTGACGCTCTGCGAGCTCGAAGAGCTCCCCGCCTCGCGCGTCGCCGAGATCCTCGGCTGCCCAGAGGCGACCGTGCGATCGCGGCTGCGTCAGGCCCGCATCGATCTCGCGCAGATCCTGCGCGACGACCCGTTCTTCCAAACCGCGAACGAGAGGTCCCGGTGAAGTCCACGACGCCCCCCACGATGACGTCCGGCGAGAGCGAGCGCGATGTCGCGGTCGATCGCATCCTCGACACGGCCCGCGCGGCGTGGCGCGCCGGCATCGAGCGCGACGAACGCACGACGCGGCCGTGGAGCGAGCTCCGTCTCGCGCGCGCCACCGGGCCCGAAGCTCGGCGGCGGTCGACGGCGGGGCCCTTCGGACGGAACGACCTCGCGATCGCCGTAGGCGTCGCGGCGTGCACGCTCGGGGTGCTCGGGTCTCGTCACCTCCGATTGGAGCACGAGGCCGCCGCCATCCGGCCCGACCTCGACTCGAACGCGCCTGTCGTGATCGTCGCGTCCGCGGGGAACGCGCCTGCGGCCGAGCCCGGGACGGAGCCGGCCGCCGTGGCGACTTCGCCTTCGGAGGCGACGGCCGCAGCGGATCCGAGCGCGGCCGATCCCGAGGCGCTGGCGCTCGCGCACGCCCGACAGGCGCCGAGCCCCAGAGCGCACGAGCCGAAGCCATCGCCCGCGGAACCGGTCGCGTTGCCGCAGCTCCCTCCGCTCCCGCCGCCCGACGCCGAGATCGCGTCGACCGGTCCGTTCCGGCGCGTCTCGGTCTCCGAAGTCGAGACCGCGGATCCTCCGGCCGGCAAGGTTCACATCGAGGTTCGCACGGTCACACCGTCGAAGCGTCCGATCTCGCCGTTGCCGGCCGAGGCCCAGCGCGCGATGCGCTTGGCGACGCAGGAGCTCGTGCGCGGCGAGGTCGAGCGCGCCCGCGAGCGTCTCCGTGCCCTCGCGCGGAACGAGGATTCGATCGTCGTGTACGAAGCCGCACGCGCCCTCGCGCGGAGCCACCGCGATCCGAAGGAGCAGCTCGCCGTCTGGGATCAGGCGCTCCCGCGTCTGCGCGTGGAGCCGTACCGCGCGCTCGCGGCAGCGGAGCGAGCGCGCATCGCCGCGAAGGTCGCACGGAACGCCGGCGACTGAGCGCGAGCGCTCCACTGCCCGCATCCGTCTCCACTTCGACCGAGCTGCGCTCGCATCGCGTGGCTTGCACGCGGAGGTTTGCCCATGGACGTCGTCAAGAGCTCGCTCATCGTCAGTGGTCTCGTCATCGCGCTCGAATGGGCGCCTTCCTGCACGGGCGCGCCTTCAGGCCCTTCACTCGCCGACGTGCAGGGAAAGGCTCCGGGCTCCGGGCTCCAGGCTCCAGGGAGCACGTACGTCGTTCTCGGCACGGTCGAGGACGAGAGCGGCGCCATCGCTCGCCAGCTCGCGAGGCGGACGCCGACGGTCCGCCGCTGGACGTTCCGAGCGTGGCCCGTCTGGCGGGCGACCCATGGTGAATCGACGGATCGACGCCCCGTTCTCGTCTTCTCCGCCGGCTGGCGCGTCGTGCTCTCGTAGGTGCGCGCTCGTCGCGGAAGGCGAACGGCGGGCCGCTTCGATCACTTCGAGCCGCCGGCGCCCTTTCGACGCGAGCCCTTCGGCCGGGCCGCTCCGGCGAGCGCGACGAGCTCGCGGTAGTGTGCCTCCACGGGCGCGAGCTCGACCTCGTCCATGAACGACGCGAAGGAGAAGTACGGCAGGAGCGTCGACCAGCGATCGAGTTACGTCGGGCGATGCTCCGGGCGGGAGAGGAGGCCCATCGCGCGCAGCTCGGCGAGCGCGACGATGTCGTCGAGCGCGATGCGTCCGGCCACCAGCATCTCGACTTCGTCGCGGAAGCCGGCGCGCACGAATGTCGAGAGGAACGCGGATACGTGGAGGAGCCCGGCGAGGTAGCAGACGTCCTTCGTGAACGGAGCGCCGCCCTCGACGAGGCCGCCGCGGTAGATGCGCGTCACGTCGAGGTAGGCGTCGCGCTCGTCGGCGCCGCGATCGCGGAGCCAGCGGTACGTGTCGAGGATGCTCGCACCGTCTTCGGCCATCTCGACTCCTCCTCGACCTCCCGCGGCCACGCGAGCTTGTCGAGGAGGTTGCCCTCCGATTCGAGCGAGCTCAGCGCGGCGCTGGCGCGTGCGAGGAGGTCTCGTGCGCGCTCGACGTCCATTCTCCCGAGCCCGGAGGATCAGCGCGGCGGCTGCGGGAGCGACGGGAGCCCGCTCGGGATGCCCTTGAACCCCTTCATGAGCGCCGGCATGTCGACGACCTTGTAGTCGGGCGGCACGACGAAGCTCGCGTCGTCGAGCTTCTTCTTCTCCACCTTCGTCGCCTCCATCCGCGTCTCCTCCTTGCCGTACGCGTCGAACGAGATCACGCGGAGAGGGAATCGGTTGGCCTCCGTCGTCACGGCTGCGATGGCGAGCCCCGGGGCCGTGAGCCCCAGATCGCCGACATCGAGCCACGTGATCCCGTCGGCGACGCAGAGCTCGGCCCTCCTGCCCTCGCTCGTGACGTTCCAGATCTCGCAGGAGTACCCGGCGACGACGTCGTTCTTTCCCGTCTTCTCGATCTTCGGCGGCTGCGAGGACGGCGTGTTCGAAGGCGTGTCGAGCCCGCCGCGCGGCTTCGACAGGCCCTTCGTCGCGTCGAAGTCGAGCACCATCGCCAGCTTCTGCGCGTGCACGAGCATGTAGCCCTTCTTCGTCGGCAGGTCGAAGAGGACGGTGCTCGTCGTGCTCGGCGGCGGCGTGGTGACGTCGACGCGGTACTTCGGCTTCTTGATCCCGTAGACGATCTGGATGGGGCCGCCCTGAGGCGACTTCGTGACCGTCATCGTCATCGTGACCTCGCCCTCGAACTCGGAGCCGAGGAACGAGAGGATGCCGGTCGAGCGGTCGGAGCCGCCGGCGCCGGCGCTCGCGGCGGGCGCGGCGGCGTCGGCGTCTTTGCTCGCCAGGGACTTGAGCTTGTCGCACGCAGGGAGAGCGGCGACGACGAGGGCGATGGCCGCGGCGACGCTACGGCGCGAGAGGACGTGGAAAGACATCGGGCCCGACCACGTTAGTGGCTCGGACCCGACGTCTCCATCCTTTTGGTTCAGCGGCTCAGCCGTGGCCGCCCTTCACGGCCTCGATGCGGGCGAGGAGGAGCTCCATGTGGAGCTTCAGCGCGCGCGGCATCGACGGGCCGATCTGCTCGAAGAACTCGCGGTACGACTGGATCTCCTTCTCCCACTCGTCGAGGTCGATGTGCGTCGCCTCGTCGACCTTCTCCGGCGGGATGTCGAGGCCCGAGAGATCGAGATCGCCGGCCTTCGGGACCCAGCCGAAGAGCGTCTCCTGACCGCCGACGCGCAGGCGAGCGCGGTCGACGATCCACTTGAGGACGCGCATGTTCTCGCCGAAGCCCGGCCAGAGGTACTTCCCGTCCTTGCCCTTGCGGAACCAGTTGACGAGGAAGAACTTCGGCGGCTGGGTGAGGTGCTCCTGCATCCGCAGCCAGTGCTGGAAGTACTCACCCATGTTGTAGCCGCAGAAGGGGAGCATCGCGAACGGGTCGCGCCGGACGACGCCGACCTTGCCCGTGGCCGCGGCGGTCGTCTCCGAGCCGAGCGTCGCGCCGAAGAAGACGCCGTGCAGCCAGGAGAACGCCTGCATGACGAGCGGGATCGTCGTCGCGCGGCGGCCGCCGAAGATGATCGCGCTGATCGGGACGCCGTTCGGATCGTCCCAGAAGCGCGAGAGGCAGGGGTTGTTCGTCGCAGGCGCGGTGAAGCGCGCGTTCGGGTGCGCGGCCTTCTCCGTCGACTTCGGGTTCCAGGGGTTGCCCTTCCAGTCGATGAGCTCCGGCGGCACCGGGCCGTCCTTGCCCTCCCACCAGACGTCGCCGTCGGGCGTGCGCGCCACGTTCGTGAAGATCGTGTCGCGCATGATCGTCTTCATCGCGTTCGGGTTCGACTCGTAGCTCGTGCCCGGCGCGACGCCGAAGTAGCCGGCCTCGGGGTTGACGGCGTAGAGGCGCCCGTCCTCCCCGACGCGCATCCACGCGATGTCGTCACCGACCGTCCAGATCTTCCAGCCCTTGAAGCGCTTGGGCGGGATCATCATGGCGAAGTTCGTCTTTCCGCACGCGCTCGGGAACGCGGCGGCGACGTACGTCATCTCGCCTTCGGGGCTCTCGACGCCGAGGATGAGCATGTGCTCGGCGAGCCAGCCCTCCTTGCGACCGAGGTAGCTGCCGATGCGGAGCGCGAGGCACTTCTTGCCGAGCAGGACGTTGCCTCCGTACCCCGAGCCGATCGACCAGATCGTGTTGTCCTGCGGGAAGTGGCAGATGTACCGGCGCTCCGGGTTGCAATCGAGCACCGAGTGGAGGCCCTTGTTGAAGTCGGGCGAGTCGCCGAGCATCTCCAGGGCCTGGCGCCCCATGCGGGTCATGATCCGCATGTTGAGCACGACGTAGATGCTGTCGGTCAGCTCGATGCCGATCTTCGACATCGGCGAGCCGAGCGGGCCCATGCAGTACGGGACCACGTACATCGTGCGGCCCTTCATCGAGCCGTCGAAGAGCTTGCCGAGCTTCTGGTACGCCTCGTCCGGCGGCATCCAGTTGTTCGTCGGCCCGGCCTCGTCCTTGGTCGGCGTGCAGATGAAGGTGAGCTGCTCGACGCGCGCGACGTCGTTGGGGTTCGAACGGTGCAGGTAGCAGCCAGGGAGCTTCTCCTGGTTGAGCGGCTCGAGGATCTTCTCCTCGACGGCCTGCTCGGTGAGGCGCCTCTTCTCCTCCTCCGACCCGTCGCACCACACGATGCGGTCGGGCTTCGTGAGCTGTGCCATTTCGGCCACCCACTTCAGGAGGGCCTCGTTCTTCGTTAGCGGTTTACCGGTCGAATCGAGGGGGAGGGCGCTGCTCATGGCGCCTGTCTTTACCGCAGCTCGGCGGGCGACGCACCTCTTCCCTACGCGTAAAAATTGCGGTGGAGCTTCCGCTTTTTTCCGGGCGGCAGCGCTGACGTAACTCATGCCTGCGTGTCGTCTTGCCCCGGCGTGAGGCGTCGCGTGCGTGCGCGTCTTCCTTCGGAGCCGTCACGCGACGCCTCCGGCGATCTCGGTGGGAGCACTTCGTTCGACCACGCCGACCGAGCGCGCTCGTCGTTCGTGCGCGCGCTTCTCGGTCTCGCGGTCGCTCGCGTGACCAGTCGCGCCGACCATGGCAAGCGCGATGACCGTGGGCGCGTGTCCTCCCGATTTTTCACGCCCGGGGATCGATCGCACGCGAGCGGAGCTATCTCTGTCTCTCACGTGGAGGTCGCCATGCGTAGCGTGCTTCTCGGAATCGGCGTTGGTGTCGTGCTCGTCTGCTGCGGAGGGAGCTCGGACCCCGCCGCGGTACCGCCCGGCGATCCGTACACGAGCCAGCCGGACACGACCGTCGTCGTCGGGCCCGGCGCCGGCGGCGGCACCGTCGTGGCGACTCCGGACGGCGACGGCTGCATCCAGCTGCCGTCGGGCGAGTGCGTCCGTCCGCAGCGGGAGTGCAAGCCCGGCGAGCGCGCCGACGTCATCGTCGACTCGAGCGGAAAGGTCGTGAAGATCGTCTGCTACCCGGCCGCGGCGGTCCCGACGCCGATCGACGGCGAAGGCAACGTCGAGCTCGGGAAGCAGAACAAGGGCGTCGTCTCGGTCGACGGGGTCGACGACGGCATCGACGTCGGCGACGTCACGTCGAGCGGCAACAACGTCACCGTCTACGGGCAGGGGCCCGCGGTGTCGGTCATCGGCGGCGAGGTCGTCGCGAGCGGCAACAACTTCGCGATGCGCGGCGTCACCGTGAAGAAGGACGTCCGCATCGACGGCAACAACGCGGCCCTCGTGCTCTGCGTCGTCGAGGGCGACGTGATCGTCAACGGCAACAACACCGTCATCGCCGACTGCACGATCGGTGGCAAGATCCGGATCACCGGCAACAACAGCGTGCTCATCGCGAACGAGGTCGGCGGCGGGATCGAGATCTCCGGCACGAACACGGTCTGCGACGCCAACGTCGCCTGGAACGACGCGAACGGAAACAAGCTGCTCGATCCCGGCGAGACGGGGGCGCCGCTGACCTGTGAAGAGAGGTGACCCGCGTCGGGCACGCCCCGCTCTGCAACGCGGCCGTTCGTCCGGCGGTCTGCCGCCCCACGCCCTCCTCCGTACCGGCCGAATGAGTGGAAATGAGGCTCGTTTCGTCCAACACTATCGAGAGCGGGGCCGGAGGAGGCGATGGTCGTCGGCGCACGAACAGGCAGAGCTTCCGAGCAAGGCGACGGCGGACGGTGGTCCGCGCTCGCTGCGGCGGTCGCGCTCACGCTCTTGGCCGCCGGCTCCGCCGGCTGCTCGACGGCCAACGCCGCGACCCACCCGCCGGTGAAGCCGGTGGCCGCAGCGCCGCCCCCGAAGGACGACGGAAAAGCCGCGCAAGGAGGGGTGGGCGGCGAGGCGCACTCGGCCGCGCTCGAGCAGCTCAGGGTGGCGCCGATCACCGGCAGGAGCGACAAGCAGGGCTCCGTCGTCATCCCGCTCCCCGACGCCGAGCACTGGACGCGGGTGCGCTTCCTCACCGTGAAGAGCCTCGTCGGCTTCCGCTACGGCAAGGACCACCACGCGATCTTCGCGGGCTTCGTCACGCACGTGGACGACAACGACGTGCAGGGCGCATGCGGCAAGAGCTTCGAGCAGTGGGCGGCTCCGTGGGTGGAGTCGTTCGAGGTCGAGCTCGAGCACGATCCTCCCGTCGCGTTCACGTGGAGCCCGCCGACTCCGCCCAAGCAGCCGAAGAAGATCGCCATCGTGGACGTCGACCCGGTGCGCGCGAAGACCGCGACGTTCTTCTCGCGCGAGTCCTACGAGGCCGCGTGGGCCGCCTACCCGGCGTGGGGTGACAAGGCCTGCCTCATCCTCGGCGTGGCCATCCCCGTGCGCGACGACCCGCGGCGCGCGAGGGAGGTGCGCGACCGCTTCGTCCAGGAGGTCTTCCCGAAGGTCACGGTGACCGGGCTGGAGGAGCCGAAGGAGAGGTACTGAGGAGAGGCTCCAGGCTCCGGGCTCCAGGCTCCAGAAAGAGGCTCCAGGCTCC
>CALFEQ010000119.1 GCA_937949945.1 uncultured Myxococcales bacterium | reverse complement strand
TTTTACTTCGGCGTTTTCGGTCCAGGGTGGGTCAAAATTCAATCGGCGTTGACAGTCTCAAAGCGATGAACGATGAGCAACTCGGTTACTGCATTGCGAATGAACCAGTTCTCCGAATTTTTCAAGACTGCGACCGGCTTCACGCCATACCGCTGGCAGGTCGAAGTGGCCCTGAACGGGCTGCCCGATGTGCTTCCCATTCCGACGGGGCTGGGGAAGACCGAGGTCGTGCTGGCGTGGGCATGGCGACTACTTGTCGCAAAGAAGCCGGAGCCGCTGCACCTCGTGTTCTGCCCGCCGATGCGCTAAGGAGCGCGCACCCAATCAAACTCGATGTAGACCGTTCGGAAAAGTCTCATTCGTGGAGAGGAAACAGTGAACAAACTCAACTATGACGTTCTAGCCGACGCACTCGCTTCCGGTGCCGCTGGATTCCGGACCGTTACCAAGCTTCGGCCGCTCGGCGGACCTGACGACAAGGTCTTCCCGCCGACGTTCGGCGAAACGATCGTCGTAAAGCTCGACAATGGCGAAGAGGTGCGCACCAAGTACGCAGTCGAACGGCGACGCATCGACGGTCAAAGTCGGCTGTGCGTGCTTCTCGATTCGGTCGCGAGCCAGGCAAACCGGATGGAGGAAGCGCTGCAACACGCCTGGGATGATGGCCGACTTGCGTTTCCGATAGTCCGCATCGACTTCACCGGCGAAACGCACGAAGATTCGCGGCTCGATCTATCGACCATTGGCGGCAACGGCTACCTGACTTCGCTGCAGGCGCCGCACCGTCTCGCTGATGCGCTCTTGCGCGACTCGCTCCTCGACGGCCTGCGCTTCCGGGCTTCGACGGTAGGCCGCGCGTTCACTGAAGCCTCACCGCATTACGCCACGCCCGTCTACAAGTACTCGCCTGCCGCGCTCGTGTTCGGCATGTGGGATTCGACGGGCCCCAAGGGCGGGCAGGGCGCCAAGTTCCAGCGTGCGCTCGTCTCCGAAATCGTTGGCGTGGGCGTCGAGTTCGGTCGGAAGACCGCTTCGCGCATCGATCCGGCAGGTATCGAACTCAACGCCGGGCCAGTCTATGTGGCTGCCGATGCGGAGGAAGAGTGGACAATCGATGAAAAGCAGGCTCGGCTCGAGAATGGGAAGCCCGTGCTCTTCAGCCGGAAGGGTGGCGACAAGAGCCGGAAGGACGGCGACAAACCCGGAAGGCCCGCCAACATCAATCACGGCAACATCAAACCGTCCATCGACAGCGAAGCCGGCGGGGTAACTATCGACTACGCGCAGCAGATCACGGTCCTCTCGCTCCCTGCCCTTCGCAGGCTCCGCTTCCCGAAGGACGTGGCAGGCGAGCCCGTTGGCCCCGAACGCCGCGCCGAGGTCGAACTCCGGGCACGCGCTGCGCTCGCCGCGCTCGGGCTCGCCGCCGTTTCGCTCCAGCGTGCACAAGGCTACGATCTCAGGTCGCGTTGCGCTTTCGTGCCCGAAGGGCCGCTTTCATTCGAGCTCGTCGATCGCAACGGCGCCGTGAATGACAATTACGCGCTCGAGCCCAATGACGCCGTCGAACTCGTTCAGGCTGCAACCGAAGCCGCGCGCGAGGTCGGAATGGCTTGGCCAACCCATGCCATCGATCTCAAGCCCGCGCCCAAGCTCGTGGCCCTTCTTCGCAAGAGCCGCGAGGTCACCGAACGGGGTGACGCTGAGGCTGGAGAGGATTGATGTTAGTCCTCGAGATTCACTTCCTGGCACGGCGCTATGCGGCCACACGGTTCAACGATCGGCGACGGGCCGAGTGGCCACCGCACCCCGCGCGCGTATTCTCGGCGCTGACGGACGCGCTTTACGCCGACGGTCCGCCGCATGGAGAGGAGCGCGAGGCTCTCCGCTGGTTTGCTGCGGCTCCTGCGCCCGAGATCTACGCATCGAGCGCCGAGGCCAGGCTGCAAGACATCGTTTACGTACCCCCTAATGACGTGGCAGTCCTCGCCAACATCGACACGCAGATCGTCAAATACGAGGAAGCACTGGCTGCGCTCGAGTCGGCTGCGGACGTGAAGGCCAAGAAAAAGGCCGAGAAGGAAGTCGCGAAGGCCAAGGAGCAGCTTCTCAAGCGGTCGGCAGCGAGCGCGGCCGATGACGGGAAAGGGAGTGTGAAGAGCGCCGCCGAGCTCATGCCAGAAGGCCGTAGGAAGCAGCCGCGCACGTTCCCGGTCGTGATTCCCGAAAGCGATGTGGTGCACATGGTGTGGGCGGAGGCACCCTCCGAAGACGTCGTTCGGGCACTCGACTCCATCGCTTCGCGCATCGCGCGTCTCGGCCACAGCTCCTCATTCGTCAGCGTTCGGTTCTTCGTGGCCGAACACGTCGAGCTCGGCGACCGCGAGAGATGGGTTCCCGATCCAGATGGCGAAGCGACGTTCCGCACCACGCTGCCCGACCAGCTCGAACGGCTCGAAGAGGCATACCACCGTCATCACGCGGTGGAGCACCGCGTGCTTCCCGCAGTGTTCATTCGCTACAGCAACACACGCGAGTGGAGCCAGTCGCAAGAGGTGGTGCGCTCGGTCTTCGACGATCGCTTCATCGTCTTCGAGGTCGTTCCCGAGACGCAAGGCGGGCGGCGGCTTCTTCTCCACAACTCGCTGACCCAGCACGTCACACGCGCAATGCGTGGCCTGCTGATCAAGGCGGCCAATGCGAAGCTTCCCCCTTCGCTCTCCGGCCACGACGAAAACGGCGAGCCAGCGAAACATGCTCACATGGCTTTCGCGGCGCTTTCCGACGTGGGCCATTCCTACGCAACGGGCACCATCTTGGGTCTCGCGCTCGTCTTGCCGCGGGGCATCTCCGACGAAGACCGAAGGGTGTTGCTACGAACCATCGAAAAGGCCGAAAAGGATTTCGGGAAGGTGGTCGCCCCCGACGAGCCGCCAGTGCTTCCACTCACACTCGGAAACCGCGGCGTGCTCTACGTGCGCCGCGTGCGCCACGAACCCGAGCGTGCAACCCTTCGCGCTTCTATGTGGACGCGTCCTGCACGTCGTTGGGCTTCCGTCACAGCCGTAGCACTCGATCGGAACCCCGGAAACCTAGAATCGAGGGATCCAGACGTGGTTGCTCGTGCCGTCGAAGCGGCGGAAGCGACCATTGCGGATGCCTGCCGAAACGCAGGACTGCCCGAGCCCCTCGCGGTGTGGGTGCATCGTCGTTCGCTATTCGAAGGTGCAGCGCCAGCACGAAGGTTCATGCCATTTCCACTCGAAGGAAATGGACTGAAGCGCGTATGCGTGCATGCCGAACTCTTCTTCGACCGAAAGGTTCATGGCCCCGTCCTTCTCGGCGCGGGCCGCTATTTCGGGCTCGGATTGTTTAGGCCGATGGGTGATCGATGAAGACGACCTTCGACGAGTTCTTCCGTACTGTGCACGGCTACGCTCCCTTCAAGTGGCAGTGCCGGCTCGCCCAGGAGCTCGCAGCCGGACAATGGCCGGACGTCATCGATGTCCCAACCGGTGCGGGCAAGACGAGTTTGATCGACATTGCGCTCTACGAGCTCGTGCGGAACGGTGGCAAGAGCGTTCCGCGGCGGATCGTACTTGTGGTTGACCGACGTGTGATCGTCGATCAGGTCGGCGAGCGAGCGCAGAAGATCCGCGCGGCGCTCGAGTCGCCGACCTCACCTGCCACGAAAGAGGTGGCGGAACGGCTCCGCGAGCTCGTTGGGCCAGGGGCTCCCCTTCTCCAGTCTGCTGTGCTTCGCGGCGCTTCGGTGCGCGACGACGCATGGGCCAAGTGGCCGCAAGTGCCGGTCATCGCCGCAAGCACGGTCGATCAAGTGGGTTCCCGGCTCTTCTTCCGTGGCTACGGCGTGAGCAACAGCATGCGTCCCGTGCACGCGGGACTCCTCGGCTGCGACACGCTGCTCCTGCTTGATGAAGTGCACCTCTCCCGGCCGTTCGCGGACGTGCTTGCGCAACTCGAGAGGCTCCGAGGTCCAGAAAGGGAAGGAGGCATTCCGCGTCGCTTCCGAGTCATCCAGCTATCGGCTACGCCGCACACAGAAGCCGCAAAGAAAAAGGTCTTCTCCCTCACGCGTGCCGACCGTGAGGGCGACGATGAGGCGACGCTCAAGCTCGCCCAGCGTCTTTCAGCAAGCAAACCAGCGCGGCTCGTGCGCGTCGACGTCAAAGCAAATGCGCCTGAAGAAGCCAAGCGAGCCGCACTCGCCGAAGCCTCTGCTGCGTACGCGCGCGAGCTGCTCGAAGGCGGCCGCCGTGCCGTAGCCGTGGTCGTCAATCGTGTCGACACCGCGCGTCGCACGTGGACCTTGCTCCACAAAGGGGTCAATGGGCCCTACGATTGCGTCCTCATCACCGGGCGCATGCGGCCTCTCGATCAGTCCGAGCTGATCCTTGGGATTCGCGAGCGCGTGCTCGCAGGCCGCGAAGAGTCGAAGGATGCAAAGCCCATCGTCGTGGTCACCACGCAGTGCATCGAGGCCGGCGCGGACTTCGATTTCGAGGCGATGGTTACCGAATGCGCCTCACTCGATGCGCTCCGCCAGCGCTTCGGGCGCGTAGATCGGCTGGGGGGACGCGGCTCGGAGAGCGTGATCTTGTGCCGCACGGATCTCCTCGGGCGCATGGTCGATCCGGTTTACGGCCAAGCGCTATCGAGGACGTTCGAGTGGCTCGAGTCGATCGCCTCCGACTCCAAAGTGGTCGATTTCGGGATTGACGCACTCGCCCCGTACATCGCGAAACTCGGCGACAAGTTGGAGGAATACTGCGCGCCTAAGCGCGAAGCGCCCGTGCTCCTTCCGGCTTACCTGGACCAGTGGGCGCAAACGCAGCCAAGGCCCTATGCCGATCCCGACGTTTCTCTCTTCCTGCATGGCATTCCCGAGGGGAAGCGACAAGCGCTCGCCGACGTTCAGGTGGTCTTCCGGGCCGACATCACCGAAGAGGATCTCCATAGCAAGACGGCTGAGGCCGAAGAACAGCTCGTCGAAGCACTCGAAGCCGTGCCTCCGGGGGCGCTCGAGGCGCTTTCCCTTCCGGTTTGGACCGTGCGGTCATGGCTCACGGCGCGACCGGCCCAGCCCGACAACACGTCCGACGTGGAGGGTCTGGCGACAGACGAGGAGAGCACCGCGCTGCAGTACGGAAGCAAGCCCGTCTTCGTGTGGTTCGCTTCCGACGACTCGCGTCGCGGCAAGATCTGCGCGGCAAGCGAGGTCACACCAGGTGACGTTATCATCGTACCTACCAGCTACGGCGGCATCGGCCCGCACAAGAGCTTCGATCCGGAAGCGAAGGCCGAAGACTCCGCGCACATCGTCGATCTCGGCGATGTCGTTCAGCTTCATCAGCGCGGCCGCGCCTCGCTTCGGCTCGACGAGCGCGTGCTCGGCCCGTTCTTGACCGAAAAGGCCAGGAACAAGCTCGCCACCCTTCGCGCCATGTCGGACGAGGAGCTGGATCTCGACGAGGTCCGAGTGCTACTCGACACGTTGGTCGCCGGAGAAGGCTGGAATGAAACGGCACCTCAGTGGAGCGGCCTGGTGCGCAGCGCGCTTGGTTCCCGATACCGGCTCGTTCCGCGAGAGACGGCAACCTCGAGAGCGTGGCTCGCGATCTCGCGAAAGCG
This sequence comes from uncultured Myxococcales bacterium, assembly GCA_937949945.1. GTDB lineage: Bacteria > Myxococcota_A > Polyangia > Polyangiales > Polyangiaceae > Labilithrix. The sequence continues at coordinate 1,891 of CALFEQ010000119.1, read as the reverse complement.
ACTCGACAAGAGTCCTTCGGTGCTTCCGATCGGAGACGACACCTCCGACAGCACGACCGAGGAGGACGAGGGAAGCTTTCTCGGGTCGAAGGTTACGCTCGATTCCCATCTTCGAGGTGTTGCTTCCCTCGCCGCTTTCTTGGCCGAACGCCTTTCGTGGCCTGAGAAGGTGAAGCGCTCGGTCGAATGGGCAGCGCGACTTCACGACGTTGGCAAGGCCGATCCGCGCTTCCAGCTCATGCTCTATGGAGGCGATGAGATCGATGCGATGAGCGGCAAGCTCCTGGCGAAGTCGCCCATCCCACGGCAAGACGCTCAGGCCCGGCGGCTCGCCCAGGAGCGCGCGGGTTATCCGCGCGGACAGCGGCACGAGCTCGTCAGCCTGGTGATGATCGAGCCGTCGAGCCCCCTGCGCGAGAAGATCGAGGCGAGCGGGGCGGATTGGGACCTGGTGCTTCATCTCGTCGCGAGCCATCACGGATGGTGTCGGCCGTTTGCGCCCGCGCTCGGCCTCGAAGGAAAGGGCGATGCGATCTCGCTTCTCGTGGATGAGATTGAGCTTCGCGGCAATAGCGATCATGGCGTCGATCGCTTCGACTCCGGCGTAGCGGACCGCTTCTTCCGCTTGATGAAGCGCTACGGCTGGCACGAGCTCGCCTACACCGAAGCCGTAATGCGACTTTCCGACCACAGGCGAAGCGAGATGGAGCAAGGAGGATGAAATGAGTCGAGAGCGCATCCTTCCCGGACTGGATGGCTCGGATCCGCTTGGATTCCTCGCAGCGATTGGACTTCTTCGCGTCGCTTCGCGCTTCGACACCGAGGCCAAGCTACGGTTCGTTCGCTCGGGCACCTGGATCGCGGCTATCACCACCGCAACCCCCGACGCGCTGGAAGACCTCGTGCTCGAAGACCTCACGCGCTTTCGCGCGGGGCATCCAGCGCTCGATTTCGTGCGCAACGCGGCCGATCGGAAGGTCCAAGACCTCAAGCCGCCGCCGGCCGATTTTCGCGTGCTCATGCGGAGTGTGGCAGACGACGAAGAGGGCGCAGCCTTCTTCGCCGCTTACGCCACCGGCGTCGCGGTTGACGGAAGCGGGCAGACCAAGCCAACGTCTTTCCACCTCACGGCCGGACAGCAACGCTTCATGGACGCGGTGCTCGACATCCTCGACAACGTCAACCGTGACGACCTCGTCGAAGCGCTGAACGGACCGTGGATCGGGCGCGAGGGCGTCAAGAACCTTCGCTTCCGAGCAGCGTCCGAACGGCTCCGCGCGTTGCTTTCCTTCGATCCGAGCAAGGAGTCCGCCCGTACCGAGGTCGGTGCCTATTGGCTCGCCTTCCAAGGGCTTCCTTGTTTCCCCTGCGTCCCCGTGGGCTTCCGCGTCCGCACCACCGGCATCCGCGGAAGCGGAAAGAACGAGTCCTTTAACTGGCCCATCTGGACCGTGCCGCTCACCTACTTCGCCGTCCGCGCCGCCGTCGGCCTTCGGAATCCCGATCGCCTGAGCGCTCGCGACCGCGCCCGCTACGGTATCGGCGAGGTCTTCACCGCCAAGATCGATCGCAACAGCCAGGGTTACGGCAACTTCGCGGCCGCCGATCCCGTATGATGCTCGTCCCAGGGAGAGCGCTGCCCAGTTTGTACCAGTCTGCTTCCTGAGGACTCCCGCATCCGCTCGGCAAAGGGCGTCTTGACGCAGACGCGGTTTGCGCATTCTTGCGGCGCGCACGGCAGCCGCACAGCGTCGCAGCAGCTCTGCTTCCCTGAGGCGGCCGAGCGAGCTCGCTGAAAAACTTCCGGCAAACCGCGTCGTGACGCGTGCGCGCGCTGTCGGGTACAAGCGTCGCCGCGATGCGGAGCTCAGGGAGCGGAGTCGACCAGCGC
>CALFEQ010000118.1 GCA_937949945.1 uncultured Myxococcales bacterium | reverse complement strand
CCGCTCCGCACGGGCCCGATGCCAACCCGCACCGGCTACCAGTTCCTACGCTCCGAACATCAACATGCTTCGCGAGGCGGACGCGACGTTCAAATACTACTTCTGCCTGCACGCGAACGAGACGATCGCCCGGCTCGAGCACACGCCCAAGCTCGTCATCGCGGCGATCAACGGCCATTGCGTCGGCGGCGGCCTCGAGATCGCGCTCGCGTGCGACATCCGCATCGCTCGTGGCGGCGAGTTCCAGTTCGGCCTGCCCGAAGTGGCCCTCGGCGTCCTCCCGGGCACCGGCGGCACCCAGCGGCTCTCACGCCTCGTCGGCAAGGCGCGCGCGATCGAGCTGATGGTCGAAGGCGCGAAGATGAACGCCCAGCGCGCCCTCGAGCTCGGCGTCGTGAACAAGGTCTGGCCCGCCGAGTCGAACGACGAGTTCATGCGGAAGGTCATGGACTACGCGCACGGCTTCTGCCCGCCGAGCGGCGCGGCCATGGCGGTCGGCAGGATCAAGCGCGCCGTCCAGAGCGGCCTCGAGATGGGGCTCGAGCAGGGCCTCGCCTTCGAGCGCGAGCTCCAGGCGGAGCTCTTCGCCTCGAACGACGCGAAGGAGGGCCTCACGGCGTACGGCGAGAAGCGCAAGCCGCACTTCCGCGGGCGCTGACGGTCCGACGCCTCGGTCCTCGGTCCAGGGCTTCCGGCTTCACCGCACCAGGCGGTACAGGCTGCCGTCGCCCGTGCACGTCACCCAGAACACGGAGTCGGCGTTCACGGCGATGCCGCACGGTTGTCCGCCTGCCGCCGCGAGCCGCTCGGCCGGGCCGCCGGCGACGGGCATGCGCCGGATGGTGTCGTCGGCTTGCTGGACGAAGAACACGTCCGAGCCCCAGACCGCCATCGCCACGGGCTCGTTGGAGCTCAACAGCACGCGCTTGCTCCCGAACCCGTCGTTCGCGAAGGCGGCGAGCTCGTTCTCGCCGTCGCCGCCGACGAAGAGCTCGCCGTTCGCAAAATCGATGTCTTCGGGCCTGTCGTACGACGCGATGACCGTCTCGCGAGACCCGCCGTCGAGGAGCGCTCTCTCCACGCCGCCGTTCGTCGTGTACCTGGTGAAGTAGACGTGATTCGGGCCGAGCGCGATGCCCATCGCGGACGGGACGTTCGACACGATCCTCTCGATCGGCCCACCTGCGAGCGGCCAGCGCCGGACCGAGCTCCCGTCGGTCCAATAGAGATGGGTGGTGGACGCGGCCATGTACCTCGCACCCGTCGGCCCCGCGACAGGGACGGCGCCGCCGCCGTCGACCCCCATGCGCCAGATCTCGTCGTGCGCGCCGATATATAGGGTATCGCCGACCACCGCGACGCCGAACACCGTGCCGAGGTTCCGCATCAGGACGACGGGCATGCACTTGCCGCCACTGCATTGACCGCCCGCGCAGTCTCGGCCGCAACGCCCGCAGTGCCGTGGATTCGTCATCAGGTCGGCCGTTGCGCAATCCTCGACGCCCGCATCCTCGACGCCCGCATCCTCGACGCCCGCATCCTCGACGCCCGCATCCTCGCGAAAGCCGACCGCGTCGGCGTCGGCCGGAGCCGCGTCGGCCTCGTTGGACGGGGACGGCGGCCGAGTGAACTCCGCGGTGTCGAGCGCGAGTGAGCAGGCGCCTCCAAGCACGGCGAGCACGAACGCGAGAGTCGCGCGCAACCACCGGCGTCTCGACATCGAAAGGATCTTATCACCGTGTGGGCCGCACGCCCCCATTCACGGCGAGGTCGCGCCTGGCTCCTCTTCTCCGAAGATTTCCGCCGCCGTCGTCGCGGTCGCGGCGCGCTCGATCAGCTGGTCGAGCATGGCGACGCCGGCCTTCTCGACCTTCTCGAGCGCCCGCGTATCGATGGTGATCTTGCGCGCCCGGAGGACGGCGGCGAGCGCCGATCGCTTCGCTTTCAGCGTGGCGGGGTCGACGTTCTCGCTGCTCGGCCGCGCGCCCGGCTCGACGAGGACGCCCGTGACGTACAAGAACTCGATCAGCTCGGGCGCGAGCTCGATGCCCTCCGCCTCGAGCCGCGCGAGGTTCTCCTCGAGCGTCTCGGAAGGCCGGAACATCCCGACGACCTCGTAGAGGTCCTTGTCGAGCGCGAACGAGTCGTAGCGGTGGTACGTCGTGACGACGACCTTGTCACCCACGTGCTGCTCGCTCATTCGCGCGTTGCGCACGAGCCTGCTCGGCAGGATCCGGTTCTGGAGGTGCTCGTACTTGGCCACGAGGTCGCCGAGGTACCCCTTGCCCGCCTCGGTGTCGTCGACGTTCAGCGCGAACTGGCGCTGCGGGATGCTCTTCACCCACTCCCAACAGCGCACGTAGAACTCCTCCTCGCGGCCGACCCACGACTTCCACCATGCGGCGTAGTCCGAGTCCTTCGGCGGGAGGTCTTCGATGTCCTCGAGCGTGAGCTGGTGCTTCTTGAACGCCGGCTCCACCACCGTGGGATCGACGGCCTGCGCGGCGAACCTCACGAGCGTCCGCTGGACGTGCCAGAGGTAGTTCTTGAACGAGACCCAGAAGTCGAAGCCACGCTTCCCGGCGGTGTACTTGCAGTAGTACGTCATGCAGACCGCCTCGCGATGCCGCCAGATCGTGCAGCTCGCGGCCGGGTCGTCGCCGTTGAAGTACGGACAGAGGAGGCTCTTCGCCCGCCCGAACGCGTCACCGTACCCGAGCAGGATGAGCGACATCTTCCGCGGCCGGTTGAGCCAGTGCGGCGTGGCTCCCGAGCGCCGCTCGATCTGCTCGCGGACGCGCCGCTTCCCCTCCTCCATCTCGGGCGCCGGATCCGCGAGGATCGCGCCGACCAAGTAGTTCGGGAGCTGCGGGTGATACGTGCAGCACTTCGTGTCCGACCGGAAGTACTCCATCGGCACGGGCGAGGGCTGCCCGCTATCGCACATCACGCAATTGTCGCAGGTCGCACGCGTCTCGACGACCTTCGGTCGATCGAAGAACTGGCCGAACAGCGGCTGGTAGACCGGCGGAAGGGTTCCGCGGAGCGAGTCGGTCATCGGACGAGGAGGTGTAGCAGAGATCGGGCCTCGGGCCTCGGCCCTCGGGCCTCCTCTCGGCCCGAGGCCTCGGGCTCAGCCCGCCCGCGCGAAGAGCTTCGCGTAGTAGTCGCTGATCGCGTCGCCGCCGAGGCGCGTGAAGAACGTCGAGTACGCCATCCAGATCGCGAGCCCGTTGAGGTCGCGGAACATCGGCGGCAGATAGCGCGGCGGCTTCACGACGCCGTCGTTCACGCGACGCGCGAGCTCACGAGCGCCTCGCCGTCGGCGTTCCGGAGCTCCGGGACGCACGGCTCGAGGAT
>CALFEQ010000117.1 GCA_937949945.1 uncultured Myxococcales bacterium | reverse complement strand
TTCAGTCCTCGGTCCTCGGTCCTCAGCAGAGCGCGGCTGCGGACCCGCCATGCCTCACGAGCCACGCGCCGAGGCCTTGGCGGGACGAACGTGGGCGCTCAGGAAACCGTGGCGGCTCGCACGCTCTTCGAGGCGCCATTGACGAGCGACGGGGCCTTCGCGGAGACCAAGTCCGCGAGCGACGAGACGCCCTCGCGCTCCATCTGGTCCAAGAGGCCGCGGCAGACGGTGCGCGGAAGGAACGGGCCCTCGTAGACGAAGCCCGTGTACACCTGGACGACGTCCGCGCCGGCGCGGAGCATCGCGAGCGCGCTCTCGGTGCCGTGCACGCCGCCGACGCCGATGACGCACGCGCGCGGGCCGAGGCGTGTGCGCACGCGTTTGACCACGGCGAGCGCGCGCGGGAAGAGCGGCACGCCGCTGAGCCCGCCGGCGCCGATGCGGTCGATCTCGGCAGGCGGCGTGTGCAGGCCCTCGCGGGAGATCGTGGTGTTCGTCGCGACGACGCCGGCGAGCCCTGCGCGGTCGACCTCGTGACAGATGGCGTCGATCGCGTCGTCGGACAGATCGGGCGCGATCTTGACGAGCAGCGGCTTCGACGGGCCCCGCCCCGCCTCGCTCTTGAGCGCGGAGAAGAGATGGCGCGCCATGTCGGCCGCCTGCAGCGCGCGGAGGTCCTTCGTGTTCGGCGACGAGACGTTCACGACCACGAAGTCGGCGACGTCGCGCACGGCGCGGAAGCTCGCGACGTAGTCGGCGATCGCCGCGTCGAGCGGCTCGAGCGGCACGCTCCGACTCTTGCCGATCGAGATCCCGATGGGCACGCCCGCGCCCGCACGCCGCTCGCGGACGCGCTCGGCCACGCGCGCCGCGCCCTCGTTCGGGAACCCGAGGCGGTTCACGAGCGCCCGATCCGCCGGGAGCCGGAACAGGTTGGGCGGCGGGTTCGGCCCTTGCGGCTCGGCCGTCACCGTGCCGAGCTCGACGTGCCCGAAGCCGAGCGCGGCGAGGGCGCGCGGGCGCTCCGCGTTCTTGTCGAGTCCCGCCGCGACGCCGATCGGGTTCGGGAACACGAGCCCCATCTTCCGGACCTCGAGCCGCGGATCGCGGACGCTCGTGAGGAGACGGAGCGCGGCACGCAGCGGCGCGAGGTGCTCGACGGGTCCGAGCGCCGTCATCGCGAGCGCGTGAGCGCGGTTGGGCTCGAGCGAGAACAGGAGAGGTCGGATCAGGGCGTACATGCGAGAGATCCCGAGGGCGCTCCTTCATACCGCGTCTTTCCTCGGGCTCGCCACAGTGCTGCGCGGTCGCCTGACCGTGGCCGTGCGGCACGTCCGCAGGGCGCCACGGTCAATCGGCGGTTCGTTCGGCGACGAGCGTGAGGAAGCGCTCGCGCTCCGCCTCGAGCTTCACCCGCCTGCGTTCGACGAGCACGTAGCAGCCGGCCCAGACGAGCGCGGCTCCGCCGAATCCCACGACCGCCCGCCACGGCTCGGCGCGGTACAGCTCCCATCGAGCCACGACGGCCCAGACGCCCCAAGGCACGACGAAGATGGACATGGCCACCATGGCGCGTTTCGAGAACGCGCTCCAGCGCAGGTCGTCTTCGAGACGGCGCCGCGTGAGCTCGATGAACGCATCGAGGCCCGTATCGGCCGCCGCGATCGTGCCCTTCCGCAACGTCAGAAGCCGCGTGCACCAGACGCCGACGAAGATCAGGATGGCGGCGCAGAGCACGACGGTGACGAGCTCGCCGCGCGACCGAGCGAGCATCCAGACGCAGGTGCCCGTCGCCAGGGCGCCTGCAGCGAGCTCGATCGCGATGCCGCGCGAGATGCGGCGGCCGTCCTTCACCACGCGCACGGCGAGCTCTTTCGCGATCTCGTCCCTGCCGCCCAACGATGCCCATTCCTTCCTCCAACCCGCGAGCTCCACGTCCTCGCTCCTCTCTTCGTTCGGTCCACGTTCGCTCATGTCCGATCGCTCTCCTCGAGCAGCGCTCGCATGGCGGCTCGTGCCCGGTTCGCCCTGACGGCCACGTTGGTCTCGCTCGTGCCGAGGACCTCGGCGATGTCGCGATGCGAGAGGCCCTCCAGCAGCTGCGTGATGACCTGCCTGTGCCCGAGCGGCAGGGCTCGCACGGCCGCGAGCAAGCGGCTTCCTCGCTCCTTCCGCTCGTAGACGATCGCCGGATTCTTCCCGGTCGACGACGCGACGTCGTCCTGGTGGTCCTCCACGTCCTCGACGACCGGCCCGCGCTTCGCCAGGAAGGACACCGCGCGGTTGTGCGCGATGCGGAGCACGTAGGTCCGCTCGGAGCACTCTCCGCGGAACGCCGGCAGCGCCTGCCAGAGCGCGAGCGCGATGTCCTGGAGCAGGTCTTCCCGGTCGGCTGCGGACCGCGCGTACGCGGCCGCGACGCGCTCGAGCGGGCGAGCGTGCTCGGCGAGCAACCGAGAGAGCTCTCGCTCTCGGTCGGCCGCGACCATCGTGCTCGTCCTCGCATCACCCATTTTCGAGCTCTCGATCCGACAGTCCGCGCCCGCAGGAAAACCTTACAGCGCGTGCGGAAGAGCTCGTCGGCGCGCCGCGTCACGACGCCTTGGTGGCCGCCTCGCCCCCCAGCTCAGACGCTCGACGACCCCGAAACCCTCAGCTATGGTCCGCCCGTTTCCGCGTCCCCAGGAGAGCAAAGGAGCTTCGCCGTGATCATCGGAGTGCCGAAGGAGATCAAGACTCGTGAGTACCGCGTCGGCATGACCCCCGCGGGTGTTCGCAGCCTCACCGCACATGGCCACAAGGTCCTGGTCGAGAAGAGCGCTGGCGAGGGCGCCGGGATCTCGGATGCCGACTACGTCGCGGCGGGCGCCCAGATCGTGCCGACCGCGGCCGACGCCTGGGGCGCGGACATGGTCGTCAAGGTGAAGGAGCCGCTGCCGCAGGAGTACGGCTTCTTCCGCGAGAACCTGATCCTCTACACGTATCTGCACCTCGCGCCCGAGCCGGAGCTCACGAAGAAGCTCGTCGAGTCGAAGGTGACCGGCATCGCGTACGAGACGATCGAGCTCGACGACGGCTCGCTGCCTCTCCTCCGCCCGATGAGCGAGGTCGCGGGCCGCATGGCCGTCCAGGTCGGCGCGAGCTGCCTCGAGAAGGAGCACGGCGGCAAGGGCGTCCTGCTCGGCGGCGTTCCGGGCACGCGTCGCGGGCGCGTCGTCATCCTCGGCGGCGGCGTCGTCGGCCGAAACGCGGCCACGATCGCGATCGGCATGGGCGCGCAGGTCACGGTGCTCGACGTCCAGGCCTCGACGATGGCCTACCTCGAGGACGTCTTCGGCGGCGCGGTCGAGACGCTCTACTCGAACCCGACGAACATCGAGCAGTCGGTCCAGCGCGCGGACCTCGTCATCGGCGCGGTCCTCGTCGCCGGCGCCCGCGCGCCGAAGCTCGTGACGAAGTCGCTCATCGAGAAGATGGAGCCCGGCAGCGTCGTCGTCGACGTCGCGGTCGACCAGGGCGGCTGCATCGAGACGTGCCGGCCGACGACGCACGACAACCCGACCTACGAGGTCAACGGCGTCGTCCACTACTGCGTCGCGAACATGCCCGGCGCGGTCCCGCAGACGAGCACGTGGGCGCTCACGAACACGACGATGGCCTACGCTCTCAAGATCGCCGACATGGGCGTGGTCGCGGCCTGCAAGAGCGACAAGGCGCTCATGAAGGGCGTGAACACGTACGCCGGCCACGTCACGTACGAGGCGGTGGCGCAGGCGCACAACATGGAGTTCGTCCCCGCCACGAAGCTCATGGGCTGACGCCCGGGATGCCGTCGGTCGATCCCTCGCTCGTCGCCGGCGTCGATCTGCTCTGTCTCGACGCCGGCAACACCGTCATCTTCCTCGACCATGCGCGCCTCGCGGACATCCTCCGCGAGGCCGCGGGCTTCGAGGTGTCGGCCGAGACCCTGGTGCGCAGCGAGGGGGAGGCCAAGGCCCTCGCCGAGACCGGCGAGCTCCACGACTGCGCGTGGTCGTTCCGCGATCGACCCGGCGCGCCTGCGTGGGGCCGCATGGTCGGCACGATCGCGCTCCGCGCCGGCCTCGACGCCGAGCGCGTCCCGCGCTTGCTCGACGCGGCCTGGCGGAGCCACGAGGCGAAGAACCTCTGGTGCAAGGTCCCCGACGGCCTCGGGCCCGCGCTCGACGAAGCCCGGGCGGTCGGGACGAAGGTGGCGATCATCTCGAACTCCGAGGGCATGCTCGAGCGCCTCTTCGAGGAGCTCGGCGTGCTCCGCCACTTCGACCTCGTCGTCGACAGCGCGAAGGTGGGCTTCGAGAAGCCCGATCCACGCATCTTCCGCGTCGCGTTCGATCGGTTCGGGATCGGCCCCGAGCGCGCGCTCCACCTCGGCGACGTCTTCGCGACGGACGTCCTCGGTGCACGCGCGGCCGGCTGCCGGCACGCGCTCGTCGATCCCTTCGGGCACTACGCCGGGCGCCACCCGGACGTCCCGCGCGTACCGGGCGCAGTCGAAGTCGCCCGCGCGATCACGGAGACGAAGCGACGGTGAAGCGATGAAGTACTGGCTGCTCCTCTACGATGTCGTCCCCGACTACGTCGAGCGCCGCGCACCGCTGCGCGAAGAGCATCTCCGCCTCGCGCGCGAGGCCCACGAACGAGGCGAGCTCGCGCTGGCGGGCGCGTTCGGAGACGGCTTCGACGCGGCTGCGCCGCAAGTCGAGGGCGCGGCCATCGTGTTCCGCGGGAACGACCGCACCGTCGCCGAGCGCTTCGCGCGCGAGGATCCGTACGTGAAGAACGGCCTCGTCACGCGCTGGCGCGTCTGCGAGTGGAAGGTCGTGGTCGGCGGCTGAGCCACTGCCGCACCACTCTCCTCGTCTCAGTTGGCGGCGACCGTGCGCCGGATCGAGTTGATGGCGTCGCCGCACGCGTCGCGGAGCTCCTCGTCGAGCGCCGACTGCGGAGCCGGGACGTTCGGCTGGAGGACGAGATCGCAGACGAGGACGCTCGTGTTCTCGTCGTGACCGGGGCGCACCGTGAAGGCGATGTGCATGTTCTTGATGTTGCCCTTCACGAACGTGCCCTCGATGACGTCGCCGGTGCCGGTCGAGCGCGCGGGCGGGAAGCGCGTGATGTACCAGAGCGTGACCAGCCCCTTCATGATCGGGAGCTGGAAGTAGACGTCCGTGGTCTGCCCCTGCTTGTCGACGACCTTCACGCTCTTGAACTTCGGGCCCGCGAGGTCCTTGTAGTGCATGAAGTCGAGCAGCTTCGCGCGCACCGCGTCGGGCTTCGCGGCGATGAGCCCCTCCGCCCGGCCGTAGCGCTCGCTCTTCCCCGGCGGGACCCAGTTGCTCTTGATCGGTCCGGGGTCCTTCATGAGACGCTCGAGCTGCGCGGCGCGCTCCTCCGGGGTGGGCTCGGGCCCGAACGGCCAGCGACCGACGTCGGAGGCGGACGACGACGCGGAAGCGCCGCTCGCGCCGTCCGCAGGAGCCGCGGCCTGCGGCTCTTCGGCAGGCGCCGCCTTCGTGGCGGGAGCGGTCGGCGGCGGCCCGGAGGCCTCTCCGCCGCACGAGGCGATCGCGAGGGCACCGGCGAGAAGGATCGACTGAGCACCGGCATCGAAGCGACGCGTTCCGTGCATGGCTCGCCATGGTAGCGTAGCGGCCCTCGGAGGTGGACGGACGTCCGCCCCGCGTCGCGAGCGAAGCGTCGTCGCGGCGCTCGCGTTCTGCTCAACCATCGACCTCAGGTGCCTCACCCATGCTGATCGCGATCCTCCCCGGTGACGGGATCGGTCCCGAAGTGATGGCGTGCGCGACGCGCGTGCTCGAGCATTACCGTGACGACCGCAAGCTGCCGCTGGAGCTGTGGCAGCTCGACCTCGGCGCAGAGCGCTACCTTCGCGACGGGACGACGTTCCCGAAGGACGTCCAGGAGCGGATCGCGAAGGAGGCCCGCGCCGTCCTCCTCGGCGCGCTCGGCGATCCGCGCGTGCCGAACCTCGAATACGCGCGCGACATCCTCTTCGGCCTGCGCTTCGGGCTCGATCTCTACGCGAACATCCGCCCGGTGAAGGCGCTCGCCGATCGCCTCGTACCGCTCAAGGACCGCGGCGCGAAGGACGTCGACATGGTCGTCTTCCGCGAGAACACCGAGGGCATCTACGTGGGCATGGGCGGGCAGTTCAAGCGCGGCACGCCCGACGAGATCGCCATCAACGAGGACGTCAACACGCGCAAGGGTGTCGAGCGCCTGGTCCGCGCCGGCTTCGAGTATGCGAAGCGGCACGGAAAGAAGACCGTGCACATGGCGGACAAGTCGAACGCCATGAAGCACGCCCACGAGCTCTGGTACCGCTGCTTCTTCGAGGTCGCGAAGGAGTACCCGGAGATCCGAGCCAAGCACGTCTACGTCGACGCGCTCTGCCTCTACATGGTCCAGGATCCGAGCCAGTTCGAGGTGATCGTCACGAACAACCTGTTCGGCGACATCGTCACGGACCTCGGAGCCGCGCTCCAAGGCGGCCTCGGCATGGCCGCGAGCGCGAACGTCCACTATGCCGACCCGCAGCGCGTCGCGATGTTCGAGCCGGTGCACGGCTCGGCGCCGCCCCTCGTCGGCAAGGACCTCGCGAACCCGATCGCGAGCTTCCTGACCGTCGGGATGATGCTCGCTCACCTCGGATGGAAAGAAGAGGAGGAGCGGATCGAGAAGATCTGCGCCGAGGCGGTCGCCACGGGCAACTGCACGCCCGACGTCGGAGGCAAGCTCGGCACGAAGGCGGTCACCGACTGGGTGCTCGAACGCCTGAAGCGCTCCTGAACGCCGTCGGACACCGTCCGCGTGGATGAGCGGAGATGTAGGCGGAATTTCTCTCCCAAGACGGAGCTCGAGCGGAGGGTTCCATCGGAAGCTGCGTTCGGCCGCCGCCTCGGCGGGCGAAAAGAGACGAGCTCGAGCAAGAACCGGGAACCATCCGGTGAGCAGAGCTGTCTCTGCTTCGAGCCGCGGCGGAGGATTGGAACGTTTCGGAGGCTGCCGCGTCCAAGAGGGACAATCTCGCTCGGAGAGCTCCGAGGGGGCCAAGCAAGGGGAGACGAAGAAGGAATGGGCGTGAAGGGCTGGAACGTGGCGGTGTTGGCGGCGATCGGCGCGATCTGGTTCTGCGGGACGACGCAGCGCGAAAAGCCCATCGTCTCCGACACGGCGCGCAGCGGCCCGGTGGCGCTCCTCGAGGCGAAGGTGGCCGCCCATCCGCACGATCCGAACGCCGTTCGCGAGCTCGCGCAGGCCTACCTCGACATCCGCCAACCCGGGATGGCCATCGGCACGATCGAGCGCGCCGCGCCCGCGGTTCGGTCGGAGCCCACCGTGGAGCACCTGTACGCGCGCGCACTGCTCGAGCAGGGTCGGTCCGCCGATGCGCTCGCGGCCGAGAAGCGCGTGCTCGCCGCATGCGCCGATCCGGCGGTCGAGTGCTCGACGTGGCTCATCGCCTCGGCCACGCGGCGGGCCGACATCATCGAGCAGCTCGTGCAGCTCGGCATCGAGGACGCGAACGCCCAGCCCGAAGCGTCCGCCCTCGCCTACTACAACGCCACGCGCCAGGTGTCCTTGGCCGTCTCGACCCAGTAGCGCTCGAGGGCGTGCCCTGACCACATCGGGGGTGTGCTCCCTGCCCTCCTCTTTCTCGTCTTGGAGCCAGGAGCGGCATTGCATGCGATCTACACGTAATTTCGAACACGTCTCGCGATGCAGATGAAGTGGCGACGGGTTCGTCGTCACGCAAGAATGACGAGTTCCCTGTACGCTCGCTCCATCTTCCCCCGTCGAAGCGGCGAGCCCCCGAGGAGGACCGTTGAGTCGATCGCGCACACGCCGCTGGATCGATGTCGTTCGGAAGGTCATCGGACCGACGGCGGTGGTGCTCGGCGCCTTCGGCTGTCAGGCGATCCAGGGCTCGAAGCCGAAGGTGGTCGTTCCCTCGGCGCGAGAGGAGCTCGCCGACATCCGCGTGCTCGAGACGCCGTTCGCGCTCGCCGTGCCGGAAGACGCGATCGTGCGCGTGGTCGGGCCGACGATGTCGTGCACGGGCACGGTCATCGCGGATGACCTCATCCTGACGGCCCATCACTGCGTGGTGGAGCGCGGCCCTCGCGGAGAGTTCACGAAGCGGCTCATCGAGCCGAGCACCATCCGCGTCGAGCTCGGCGGAGATTACTTCGCCTGGGGCGAGGTCGGGGTCCGGCACATCGTCGCGCCCCCGTGCGGCGAGGCCGGAGGCGCCGGGGACATCGCCGTGCTCGTGCTCAAGAGGAAGCTGATCGGCCTCTCGACGATGCGGCCGCGGCTCGATGCTCCTCCTCGCGTCGGGGAGGAAGCCTATCCGGTCGGCTTCGGGCGTTGCGCGCTCTCCTCGGACGGCATCCGGCGCAAAGGCCGCGAGGGCGGGCCCATCCGCGCGCTGACGGGGGAGACCATCCACATGGACGCGTCGATCTGTCCCGGGGACTCCGGAGGCCCGGTGTTCGCGAAGGACTCGCGCGAGATCATCGGGGTCGTGAGCCTGGCCGCGATGGATCACGACGAGACGACGCGCGGTCCGACCGTGATGGCCCGCATCGACGCGTACCGCCTCGTCCTCGCCCACGCGGAGTGGATCGCCGACGGCATGTCTCCGCAGGAGCTGCCGCCGCTGGAGTGTGCGGCGCCTCCGCCCCCGCGGAAGTGACGGGGGGCGGCGGGAGCGCTACCGCTCGGGAGGGCCCCGGGTCCCACAATCCACGTCTGTCGTGACACGCCCAAAGCCGCTAGCCTTGGGTGCATGTGCGGCATCGTCGGCTACGTCGGCTCGAAGGACTGTGCTCCCATCCTCGTGGAGGGCCTACGTCGCCTCGAGTATCGCGGCTACGACTCCGCGGGGCTCGCGGTCCACACGGGTCGTGGAGTCGAGATCGTCCGCGCCGTCGGCAAGCTCACGAACCTCGACGCCGCGCTGAAGAAGAACCCGCTCGCCGGGACGACCGGCATCGGCCACACGCGCTGGGCGACGCACGGCCGGCCGAGCGAGGCGAACGCGCACCCCCACGTGGCCGGGCGCGTCGCCGTCGTGCACAACGGCATCATCGAGAACCACGTCGAGCTGCGGAGAGAGCTCGAGTCGCGCGGCGTGAAGTTCTCGAGCGACACGGACACCGAGATCGTCGCGCACCTGGTCGACGAGCAGATCCGGTCGGGCGCCGGCTCGCTGCGAGAGGCCGTCCGCAAGGCGCTCCACCGCGTGCGCGGTGCGTACGCGATCGCGGTCGTCGACGGCGAGGTGGCCGACGAGATCGTCGTCGCGAAGCACGACTCGCCGCTCGTGCTCGGAATCGGCGACGGCGAGAACTTCGCCGCGAGCGACATCCCGGCGCTCCTCGCGCACACGCGCGACGTCGTCCTGCTCCAGGACGGCGAGATGGCGGTCATCACGAAGGCGCGCATCGAGCTGTTGCGCATCGACGACGGCTCGCCGGTGACGCGAGAGCCGAAGCGCATCGACTGGTCGCCGACGCAGGCGGAGAAGGGCGGCTACAAGCACTTCATGCTCAAGGAGATCTTCGAGCAGCCGCGCGCGATCGAGGACACGCTGCGCGGCCGAATCGATCTCCAGGCCGCCGACGTCATCGCCTCCGAGATCGGCGTCTCGGAGGAGCTCGCGAAGAAGCTCGGTCGCGTCTACTTCGTCGCGTGCGGCACGAGCGCGCACGCGGCCATGGCGGGCCGCTACTGGATCGAGCAGCTCGCGCGCGTCCCGGCCACGGTCGAGATCGGCAGCGAGGTCCGCTACCGCGATCCGGTCTTCCTTCCGACCGACCTCGTCGTCGCCGTCAGCCAGAGCGGCGAGACGGCGGACACGCTCGCGGCCGTGAAAACGGCGCGTGCGGCCGGCGCCTACGTCGTCGCGGTCGCGAACGTCCTCGACAGCGCCATCCCGCGCGCCTCCGACGGCGCCCTCTACACGCACGCGGGCCCGGAGATCGGCGTCGCCTCGACGAAGTGCTTCACGACGCAGCTCGCGGCGCTCTTGATGCTCGCGATCTACTTGGGCCGGCGACGCGGGACGCTCGACGCCAAGCAGGCGGGCCGCATCCTCGACGCGCTCTGCCACGTGCCGGCGCAGATGCGCACCGTCCTCGGCCACTCGGACCACGTGAAGCACATCGCGCGCAAGCACCTGCGCGCGCGCGACATGCTGTTCCTCGGCCGCGGGACGCAGTACCCGATCGCGCTCGAGGGCGCGCTCAAGCTCAAGGAGATCTCGTACATCCACGCGGAGGGCTACGCCGCCGGCGAGATGAAGCACGGGCCCATCGCCCTCATCGACGAGGAGATGCCCGTCGTCGTCGTCGTCCCGAAGGACGCGCACTACGAGAAGACGCTCTCGAACATGCAGGAGGTGAAGGCGCGCGAGGGTCAGCTCATCGCGGTCTGCACCGAGGGGGACACGCAGGTCGTCGACATGGTCGCCTCCGACGCCCCGCCGCCGAGCTGGCGTGGCTCCTCCACCGCGTCGTTCGCGGGCGTGCCGGACGTCGTCCCGATCCCGCACGCGGAGCCGGAGGTCCTCCCGCTCCTCACGGTCCTTCCGCTCCAGCTCCTCGCGTATCACATGGCCGATCTGAAGGGCACGGACGTCGACCAGCCGCGCAACCTGGCGAAGACGGTGACGGTGGAGTGAGGGGGCCTTCGGCCTCCTCACTCCCTGCGCGCGAGGTCGCTCCGACGCTCGCAGCGAGCCACGCGCTCGGAGCGGCTTTGCATTCGCTTGCGTTCGATCTATGGTCCCGCCCGCAGCGCGTCTACGTGCGCGCGGCCCGGACGAGACGCGCCGTACCCGGTCAAGACAAGACGACGCACCCCACATCCAACCCGACGAGGTGCCGTCGAAGTGGCGTGGCTGAAGCTCGTGATTGCAGGTCTGCTCGAGGTCGCATGGGCCGTCGGCCTCAAGTACACGCAGGGGTTCACGCGGCCCGTGCCGAGCGTGCTCACGATCATCGCCATCGTCGCAAGCATGCTTCTGCTCGCCAACGCCGCGAAGACGATCCCGATCGGGACCGCCTACGCGGTGTGGGTCGGCATCGGCGCGACGGGCGCCGCGGTGCTCGGCATCTTCCTCTTCCGCGAGCCTGTCAGCTTCTGGCGCGTGCTGTTCCTCGGGCTGCTCGTGCTCTCGATCGTCGGGCTGAGGCTCACGGCTCCGAAGAGCGAATGACGTTCGTCACGTACCGCAGGCTGTCGCGCGAGACGCGATGGCGCTCGATCACGGACGTCGTGAGCTCTGCCAGGCGCGCGGCGGCGGCGGTCACGGCCGCGTACGGGTCGTCGGCCAGGTCGTGGACCACGAGCGAGCGGCCCTGGAGGCGGGCGATGATATGGCAATGCATGTCGCGGCCGCCGCTCGGCCCGTTGACATCGCAGATGCGCACCACCACGCGGACCACGTTGTCCCGGTGGAGCCGGAGCGCAGCGCGGACCTTCTTGTGGACGTGCTCTTCGAGCGCGGCCGATACCTCGACGTTTGTCGCCCGAACCTCGATGTTCATGGGTGGATGCTGGGCTCAATCAATGCGCGCGTCAGGTCGCATTCTGCGACGACTGTGTTCTCATTAGAGAACGATCGGGTAGGTCTGATCCGGATAAGTCATGCGCACGTCCCCCGAAGACATCGTGGCCATGGCGACCTTCGCCCGCGTGGTGGAGGCGAAGTCATTCACCGACGCGGCGCGCTCGTTGGGCATCTCGAAGTCCGTCGTGAGCGCACGGGTGTCCCGGCTCGAGGAGCGCCTCGGCGTGTGCCTGCTCCACCGGACGACACGCCGGCTCGCACTGACCGCCGATGGTGTCCGCCTGTACGAGCGCTGCGCCCGCGTGGTCGCAGCGGCCGACGAAGCCGCACAGTCGATCGACGACGCGAGCGAGCCGCCCCGCGGTGTCCTTCGCGCTCACCTCCCGCTCGCCTTCGCGCAGGCGCAGCTCGCGCGGCCGATCGCGGAGCTCGCGCAGCTCTACCCGAACGTCACGCTCGATCTGAAGCTGGACGACCGCGTGCCCGATTTGGCGAGGGAGGGCCTCGACGTCGCCATCGTCATGGCGGAGCGTCTGTCCGACGCGTCGCTCGTCGCGCGCAAGCTCGCCTCCGACACGCTCGTCGTCTGCGCGGCCCCGGGCTACCTGCGGCGGAGAGGGATCCCCTTCCGTCCTCAGGACCTCATCCACCACACGCGCATCTCGTATTCGAGCGGTCGTCGCGACGGGACGGGCACGATGAAGATGCGCGAGTGGGAGTTCACGACCGACGAGGGCCCGCTCGCGCTCGACAGCGCGACGATGATCGCCGACAGCATGAGCTTCGTACGCGACGCGGCGCTCGCGGAGCACGGCATCGCGATGCTGCCGTACTCGATCGTCGCCGCCGATCTCGCGGCCGGACGACTCCATCGCTTGCTGGACGACTTCCACGATCATCGGTTCGGCATCCACGCCGTCCACCTGCACACGCGGTTCGTCCCGGCACGCGTCCGCGTCTTCGTCGATCACCTGGCGGCGTACCTGCGCAAGCCGCCGTGGACCACGAGCTCCAGCGCGGAGAGTCACGCTCCCGCACAATCGGCCAAGCACGCCGAGCCGTCCCGGCGACGCAAAGGGCGCATCCCCATCACCGCTCAGGACGTCCGGCGACTCACCGAGGTCGCGTCGGTGTACCGCGAGGTCGACGCCGTCGCCTCCGAGCGCCTCCTCCGCACGCTCGAGCGCACCGAGATCGTGGCCCCGTCACGCATGCCGCGCGTGGTGACGATGAACTCACGCTGCATCTACCGTGACGCCTCCGGCCGCCAACGCGAGGCCTCGCTCGTGTACCCGTGGGACGTCGGCAACGACTCCGCGCGCATCTCCATCCTGAGCCCGCTCGGCAACGCGATGCTCGGCGCCCCCATCGGCGAGGAGCTCCCGACGGGCTGGCGAGTGGAGGCGATCCCGTACCAGCCGGAGGCGGCGGGGGATCATCACCTGTGAGGAGTCCTCGGTCCTCAGACCCCGGACCTCGCCTGTCAGGGACCTCTCCACCGGCGGCCTCGTCTCCGAGGCTCCAGGCTCCAGGCTCCAGGCTCCAGGTTCTCGGTTCTCGCCCACCTCGCATCACGGGGCGCGCACGAGGTTTCGACGCGCGCCGGAGCGCGACGATTCGAGGGCGTCGTGGACGGACCGAAGCGCGTTCTTCGCGGATGACCGTGACGACAGCGGCTCGGCGGTTGCCGACACCTCGTGCACTTGCGCCAGCGCCAGCTCATGCGCGCAGGACTTCACGAGGAGTGACTGCGAAGGAACGTGAGCGAACCAGGCAGCGCCGCTCCGATCCCTTGCTTGCGAGCTGCCGAACGGTCGCTCGCAGTTCCCGCGGTGCGTCCGGAATGAGACCGATCTTCAGGTTTGGCGGCGTCGACAACCGGTGCAAAGAATCGACATCAACCATGTCGATTTTGCTTGCCAGAATTTTTCGAGCATCGCCGCGCCAAGTCGCGGGTCGCTTCGAGAACACCTCGTACCGGCCTGCATTCGCCCCGAGAAGCGACATCTCTGACCAAAGATCTTTCGAAGTGATCTGTCTCTCGATCGCCACGCCATGGTGGCTTCACGAGGCTCGAAAATCGCCATGGTAAGAGCGAGGGATGAACATCGAGGGTCTCTCCCGACTGTCGAACGAAGAGCTCCTCTCGAGCCTCGCCGCGGTCGTCGGTGACGGGCGGCGGCTGCTCGCGAAGCTCCTCGCGTACTCGGGCGAGGTGGAGGCGCGGGATCTCCATCTCGAAGCAGCCTGCTCTTCCTTGTTCGACTTCTGCGTCCATCGCCTCGGGCTGAGCGAAGGGGAGGCGTTTCGTCGCATGACGGCGGCGCGCCTCGCGCGACGGTTCCCGGTGATTCTCGAGATGGTCGCGAGCGGCGAGATCCACCTCTCGGCGCTCGTCCTCTTGCGGGACCACCTCACCCCGGAGAACCACCTCGATCTGCTCGCGGGCGCGAAGAAGAAGACGAAGCGCGAGGTCCAAGAGCTCCTCGCCGCGCGCTTCCCGAGACCGGACGCACCGACCTCGATCCGTGCGCTTCCGGACACGAACGAGGCGAAGGGGCAGACGGTTCTCTCGATGGCGGACGCATCGACGAACGCCGCGAAGGGCGCACCGAAGATGCCCTGGGCCGCAGACCGAGGCCGAGCCTCGACCGAGCCGCTCTCGGCGACACGCTACAAGCTACAGGTCACCATCAGCGCGGAGCTGAAAGACAAGCTTGCTCACGCGACGAATCTGATGATGCACCGGAACCCGACGGGCGACCTCGAGATCGTCCTCGGACGAGCCGTCGAGCTGCTCATCGCGGAGCTCGAGAAGGAGCGGTTCGGCAAGACGAAGCACCCCCGTAAGCAGAGCGATGCGACGAAGAAGAGCACGCAACCGGGTTACGTCACGAACGCCGTGCGCCGCGAGGTCTACGAGCGCGACGGCGGGCAGTGCACCTTCGTCGACGAGTTGGGGCGACGCTGCACGGCGAGGGCGTTCTTGGAGATCGACCACATTCGCGAGCGGGCACTCGGCGGAAGCGACGACGCGGAGAACACCAGGCTCTTCTGCGCTGCCCACAACAAGCTGCGTGCGAAGCGGACGTTCGGGAAGGCGTTCGTCGAGAAGCGGATCCAAGAGCGCCGAAGTCGCCGCACGCCAGAGGACCTTTCCGGTCCGACTCGAGTGCGGCAGCCACCTGAAGTTTCGCGCACGACGTCGAACACGCCGCCAGCGTCGCCGCAAGTTGCCACCTCACCGCAACGGACGACCATGTCGGAGAACCTGAAAGCCTCGCTGGAGACGACAGCGCGGGCCGTGAAACACCTAGGCTTCCGCGAACGCGAAGTATGCCGTGCGCTCGACGTCCTCGAGCAGCGCGTCATGACCACACCCGAGTGCGTCGCGTCGTTGGAGACGATGATCCGCGAAGCCCTCGCGGTGCTGACCTGACGCCAGCGCGAGCGAGCTGCCGACCTCGAAGTCGTATCTTGGTGGAAGCGGCAGCGCGAAGCATGGCCCCAGACGGCGTGCTTCGTCGCCATCGCGTCACGACTGCTGACCAGAGGCGAAGAGCTCCGGGACAGCCCGAGCGACTGGCGCGCCGCTCGCTCTCGACACACCGCAGAAATGTGTCGAGCTGCGGAGCGGCGTGACAGTCGCTCGTCGTGGCGGAGCGCACGAAGCCATGCCTCGGTGCGAGCACGACGCCGCGAGCCGTTGCGGCGCCGCCGCGTCCGGACGCCGTGCGACACGACCTTTAGGGCGCAACGTGCGGTCCGAATGCGCGCCGGTCATCGCCGCTCCGTCGAGCCCATCGCCTTCATCGACTTGCGCGGGCGCAAGTGGACGCGCCGGTGTGCAGGCTCCGCTCGCGTGCGCTTCCCCAAATCGGGACTGCGCTCGCTGGTGCCGAAGAGTCCTCAGTCCTCAGCGGAGAGGGGCTTGGAGGTCAGGGCGCCGAGGCGCAGTAGGCGAGGACCAGAAAATCTGGAGCCTGGAGCCTGGAGCCTCGGAAAGGCGCTCAGCGAAGGCGCACCGACGCAATGGCGTTCGTGAGCTGGCGGAGCGCCGTCTCCTGGGCGCGGGCGCTCTCCTCGAGGCGGGAGACCAACGACGTGAGCTGGCGCGTGCCCTCCGCCTGTGCCTTGTGGCCCTGGTTGAGGTCGCTGACCATGCTCGAGATGTTCTCGATGGCCGTCGTGATCTGGCGGCCGCCCTTCGCCTGCTCGTTGGCGCTGCGCTCGACGTGCTGCGTGATGAGGCGCATCTTCTCCGCGCTCTTCATGATGAGCTCGGAGCCGCGCGCCTGCTGGGCGGTCGCGGCGGCGATCTGCTGGACCGTCTCGGCGATGCGGCCGATCGCGTCCGTGACTTGCTTCGAGCCCTTCGCCTGCTCGACCGTCGCGCGGGCGATCGCGCGGACCATGTTCGTCGACTTCTGGCTCGACTCGAGGATCTTCTTGAGCGCGCGCTCTGCCTCGTTCGACACCTCGACGCCGCGATCGACGTTGTGGGCGCCGCGCTCGACCGCCATGATGGCGTTCTTGCTCTCGGCCTGGACCGTCTTGATGAGGTCCGTGATCTCGCGCGTGCTCGCGCCGGCGCGCTCGGCGAGGTCCTTGATCTCGTCGGCGACGACCGCGAAGCCCTTGCCCTGCTCGCCCGCCTGAGCGGCGATGATGGCGGCGTTGAGCGCGAGGAGGTTCGTCTGCTCGGCGACGTCGTCGATGACGTTGACGATCTGGCCGATGGCGTCGATGCGCGACCCGAGCGCGCTGATGGCGGCCACCGCCTCCTGCGAGCTCTCCTTGATGCGGTAGATTTCGCTGATCGTCTTGAGGATCGCCTCGGCGCCCTTCTCCGCGTCGAGAGCGACCTCCTCGGAGAGGCGGGCGGTCTCGTTCGCGTTCGACTGCACCTGGTCGATCGAGACGTCCATCTCGTTCATCGACGAGCTCGTCTCCTCGGCGGTGAGCGAGAGGGCGTCGACGTTCTTCGCGACCTCCTTGATCGAGTAGGCCATCTCCTCGATCGAGCTCACCGTCTCGCGGACGCTGTTGGCGAGCTCGCCGAGGTTGTCGGCGACCTCGGTGCTCGTCGCCGTCATCTCGAGGATGGACGAGCTCGACTCTTCCGCCGTCCGCGTGAGCGACTCGACGCTCGAGGAGAAGGCGCGCATCGAGGTCGCCATGTCCTTGACGAGGCGCGCGGTCTCGTCGGCGGCCGCGACCTGCATCTGGACGCCCTCCTGGAGCTTCTTGGCGAGCGTCTCGATCTGCTCCTGGGCATCCCTCGCCTCGCGGGCGCGCTTCTCTTCCTCCTCGGCGACCCGCGCGAGGTCGTCGAACACCCGAGCGAGCTCCGGCGACGCGCCGATGGGTGGCCTCGGTACGCGGCCCTCCCTCGCGCGACGGAGCCCGTCGACCACCGCGCCGACGTCCTGCGACGGCCCGCCCGACGCCGACAGGGCGATGGCCAAGAGGCCACAGGCCGCGACGAGCGCCGCGATCTGGGTCGGCAGCTCCGCACGACCGGGGATGTCCTTCGTGAGAACGTACGCGAGCGCCGCGGCGACGATGACGAGGACCGCAGCGGCCCCTTGTCTACTTGTGATGTTGAGGTTCAAAGCTGGACACGAGCGTACGCGCCTGTGCCGAACGAGGGCAAGATGACACGCGAAAATGCCGGGTTTGCCGGAGCGGGCGCCGTCACGCCGACCGCTTGAACTGCGGAGCTCCGGCCTCCCGAGCCTCCTGGAAGCGGACCCCGAGCGCCTCGAGGCGGGTGCGCGCGATGTCGAAGGCCACCTCGCTCGCGTCCATGCCGACGAAGGGGCGGCCCAGCTTCGCGGCGACCGCGAGCGTGGTCCCGGAGCCCGCGTAAGGATCGAGCACGATGTCGCCCGGGTCCGAGAGCGCGCGGACGAGGCGCTCCAGCAGGGCCTCGGGCTTCTGCGAGGGGTAGCCGGTCCGCTCGCGGGAGATGGGGGCGATGACGCCGATCTCCCAGACGTCGCCCATCGGCACGCCTTTGCTGACCTCGTCCGTCGTCGAGGAGCGCGAGCGGCGGCCGTCCGGCTCGATGACCGCGCGCTGCTTGTTCGTGCCCCACGTCGCCACCGTGGAGGCCGCGAGCGGCTCGTACGGCTGGTTCCACCGAGGCGGAACCTTCGGGTCCTTGCGATAGCGGAGCAGCACGTCGTGGACGCGCTGGAAGTTCGGCGTCTTGCTGGGCCAACGGCGGTAGCGCCAGATGATCTCGCTCGCGAAGGCGTCGTCGCCGAAGATCTCGTCGCAGAGGACCTTGACGTAGTGGCTCGTCTTCGGGTCGACGTGAATCACGACCGAGCCGTGGGGCGCGAGCAGCTCCCGCACGAGGACGAGACGCTGCCCGAGCGCCTCGAGGTACTCGCCGCGCCCCGACCACCGGTCGTCGAAGGCGAACTTCTTCGGTCGAGCCTTGAGCGGACCCGACCGCGGCGCACGGGTCTTCTCGACGGCGTCGAAGGCTCGGTTCGTCAGAAACGGCGGGTCGAGGTACGCGAGCGTCACTTTGCCGCCGAGGTCGCCGGCGATCGACGCGAGCGCCGCTCGGTTGTCGCCGAGGATCAGCATCCCCTGCTCGGCCCTGAGGACCTTCTGCGGCGCCTCGACCGTGGCCGGAGCGAAGACACACGTCTTCCCCCGCCACGAGAGGCGTACGCCTTCGTCGCGCTTCACGGGAAAATCGTCTCAAGCGCGTTCGACGGAGGCCAACAAAAGGGCGCTCGGGTGAGGACGACAAAACCGAGTAGACTGCGGCCCGTGACCGAGAACAGCCCTTCCGCATCCACCGCATCGACCGAGAACGCCACGCCGAAGCGCGCCCGCGTCTTTTCGGGCATCCAGCCCTCGGGTGAGCTTCACATCGGCAACTGGCTCGGGGCGGTGCGCACCTGGCGCAGCCAGATCGAGGAGGGCAAGGAAGAGACGATGTTCTGCATCGTGGACGCGCACGCGATCACGGTGCCCTTCGAGGCGGCCGAGCTCCGGCGTCGCATCGACGACTTCGCGATGGACCTCGTCGCGTGCGGCGTCGACCCCGACAAAACGACGCTCTTCGTGCAGAGCGACGTCCGCGAGCACATGGAGCTCGCCTGGTACCTCTCCTCCGTCACGCCGATGGGCGACCTCCAGCGCATGACGCAGTTCAAGGAGAAGGGCGAGGGCAAGGAGTTCGTCTCGTCCGCGCTCTTCATGTACCCGGTGCTGATGAGCGCCGACATCCTCTTGTACAAGGCGACGATCGTCCCGGTCGGCGAGGATCAGCTCCAGCACCTCGAGCTCGCGCGCGAGACGGTGCGCCGCTTCAACTACCGCTTCGGCGACGTCTTCCCCGAGCCGCAGCCGCGCCTGTCGACGACCCCGCGCATCATGGGCCTCGACGGCGAGTCGAAGATGTCGAAGTCGAAGGGCAACACCATCGCGCTCTTCGAGAAGGAGGACGCCTTCTGGAACAAGCTGCGGACCGCGTACACGGATCCGCAGCGGCTCCGCAAGAGCGACCCGGGCCGCCCCGAGATCTGCAACATCTTCACGATGCACAAGGCGCTCTCCCCGAAGGAGACGCAGGACGAGGTCATCGCGAACTGCACCGGCGCGAAGTGGGGCTGCGTCGACTGCAAGAAGGTCCTCTTCGAGAACTTCCAGAAGGAGCTGATCCCGCTCCGCCAGAAGCGGGAGTCTCTCTCTCTGCCCCAGGTGCGCGAGGCGCTCGGCGACGGCGCGCAGAAGGCCCGGCGCATCGCGCGGGAGACGATGAAGGAGGTCCGCGAGGCCATGGGCCTGGGAAGCCTCGCTCCCAACCTGAAGAACTCCGAGTGACCGCGGACGGATGACGCGCCGCTCGATCCTCTCCTTCTTCTCGCTCCTCGTCGTCGCGATCGCCCTCCTGATGGCGGGCTGCTCGCGCGCCGCGCCGGACGCGACGCCGGAGGGCGTCGTGCGACTCTGGATCGAGAAGATGGAGAGCTCGGGCGACGACAAGCGCGCGCTCAAGGAGGCCTACGAGCTGCTCGGCCCGCGCGCCCGCGCGAACTTGAAGGAGCGCGCCGAGCGCGCGAGCCGCGGCCAGGGCCGGCGGTACGAGCCGCACGAGATGCTCGCCGAGGGCCGCTTCGGCCTGCGCTTCCGGCCGAAGACGATGACGTCGCGCATCGACGGCGACCATGCCCTCGTCGAGATCAAAGGCGACGGTCCCGAGCAGCGCGCCACCGTGAAGTGCACGCGGGAGGGAGACGCCTGGCGGATCGAGCCCGACCTGCCCGAGGTCGTCACGCCGATGCGACGCCCCGAGGGCGGAGGCTGAGCCGACCTCAGCTCGGTCCGCCGTCGAGCTTCGGCACGCGGACCACGCGTACGCGCGTCGACGCCTTGCGCTCCTCGCGCCCGAGGCCCCAGAGCGGCAGCTCCACGATGACGTTGTACTCGCCCGGCTCGAGCGGGAGCGCGGTCGTCTTCGGGACGTAACGGTGCCCTGCGTCGTCCTGCACGATCGGCGGCGGCGCGGGAATGCGGAGCGCCCACCACGACGTCGTGTGCACGAGCTTTCCGCCGGGCCGCAGGCGGACGCCGATCGGCGTCGGCGGCGGCGGGTCCGCCGCGCTGCCGGGGACGACCGGGAGCGCGTCGACGTCGCGATTGCGGTGATCCGTCGTCGTGACGGGGAAGAAGAGCTTCAGCGTGTCCGTCGTCGCACGCGGCTCGGGGACGCCGAGCACGCGCGACCAGTCCGGGCGAGGCCCCGGCATGCGCGTCCTCGCCTCGAGCACGACGAGCGTCTCGGTCGAGCTCGTGTTCTTGATCGTGACGTTGAGCAGCGCGGTGTTCCCGCCGAAGACCTCCTCGGGGTCGGTCGCGACCGTGATCGAGAGATGCTTCATCGAGGCGCGCATCACGTCGTCGTTCACGCGCGAGAGGACGCACGACGGATCGCGGAGGAGCGCCTCGACCGAGCCGACCCGCGAGCAGCCCTCACGCGGAGGAGGAGCGGGGGCAGGCGGCTCGGCCGCGTCGGGCACGACGACGGCGCGGGGCGCCTCCTCCTCGCACGCCTCGCACGCCGAGAGCGAGAGGCAAGCGACGATCACGAACGAGGAGCCGCGCACGTCGCGTTGACCTACCACGACGATACCGTCATCGGTAGTACTCGCGCGCGAACGCCCGCCGTTGGTCGAGCGAGCCGATCACGACGAGATCGCCGTCGGCGGGCAGCCGCAGATCGGGGGACGGATTGGTCTCGATCCTCCCCTGGCCGTCCTGCACGGCGATGACGGCGAGCCCGGTCCGTCCTCCGATGTCGCTCTCCGCCAGCGTCCTTCCCGCCAGCGACGGCGGCACCGGGATGACGAGGAGGTCCGCCCCTTCCTCGAGGACGACGAGCTCGTGCCCGCGGAGCGCCGCGAGGAGCATCTTCGCGCCGAGCGTGCTGTAGCTCAGCACCGAGTCCGCGCCCGCTCGGTGGATCGCCTCGAGGTTCCGCTCGTGCGTGATCCGACTGATGATGCGGACGTCCGGGTTCAAGCGCCGGCAGTAGACCGCGAGGAAGATGTTCGTCGCGTCGTCGTTCGTCGTCAGCACGACGGACGGAGCGCCGGCGAGCCCGGCGGCCATGAGGACCTCACGGTCGGACGCGTTCCCGATGAAGACGCGATCGGCCGCGCCCTCCAGCGTCTCGCGCAAGCGCGCGTCTCGCTCGACGACGTGGACGGCCACGCCTCGTTCGCGCAGCGCTCGCGACGTGAGCAGGCCGACCGTCCCGCCTCCGATCACGAGGACGGGGTTCTCGTTCGGACGGTAGATGACGAAGAGCGAGTCGAGCATGGTGATCTGCTCTTCGGTGCCGACGAGCACGATCACGCTGTGATCGCGTAGCACGGCGTCCGGACGTGCAGGGCGCAGCACGCCGGCGTCCCAGTAGGCCACGACCATCACGCCGGTGAGATCGTGGAGCGGCGTGTCGCGGATCGCTCGATTGGCGAGCCCCGTGTTGTGCACCGGCAGCTCCGCGATGAAGAGGTCCTTCAGTCGACCGACGACGTGCGCCCGGATGTGCCCGGCGGTGACCCGTGACGCGAGGTGCTCGCTCAGGCGCCGCTTGAGCGGCAGCGTCGACGTCGCGCCGCTCAGCTCGAGGACGTTCACGGCCTCGTCGCCGGAGACGAGGGCCGCCACGGGGACCTCGGGCGCCTCGTCGCGCACGGTCAGCGTGATGTTCGTGTTCGTCGCGTCGTCGAGATTGGCGAAGACGAGCCGCGCCTGGCTCGCTCGCAGCTTCGCGTAGGTCGCGCGGCTGTCGTACTCCCCGACGACGACCGAGATCCCGTCGGCCCACAAGCGCCCCGCCGCGGTCGGCTCCGGCTCGATCACGAAGTACGGAATGCCGACCGCGGTCAGCCGCTGGATGAGCCCGTGCGCGATGGCGTCGTACCGACAGATGATGACGTGATCGCGCGCCGTCTCCGGCACCTCGCGCGGCACGCGCAGACGGATCTGCGCCTCGAGCCACGGCGCGTAGAAGTAGCGAATGAACGCGAAGGGCAGCACGACGACGAACGTCACGATGCCGGTGAGGAGCACGAGGACGCTGAACAGCCGACCGATGTCGGTGTGGAACGTGATGTCCCCGAAGCCGAGCGTGCTCATCACGGTGAGCGTCCAGTAGAGGCTCGTGGCCCAGGAGTACGCGCGCCCCTCGACCAGGAGCATGAGGAAGTGGAACGCGACCGTGAAGAGCGCGACGGCCGCCATGATCAGCAGCAGGACCTTGGCGAGCGCGCGGAGGTTCCGGCGCACGTCCTTCTCGGCCATGACGAACGCGAGGAGCGGCGAGAAGGCCTTCATCGAAAGCTCGCGGCGAGTCGTGCTCGCCCAGCTCACGAAGCAAGGTCAGGACCGAGACGACGTCGCGGAACGCACGAGCTTCGTCGCGGCGGTGGACACGGCGCCGACCAGGTCGCACGCGCTCGCGTGCGCGCGCCGGGCGAACGGCCGAGCTCCGCGATCGATCCGGGTGGACGCCGCTTCGACCAGGTAGCGGCGCCGTCCAACCCGGCACGCTTCGTTGTCGGGGGAGCGGTCCTACCGAAATCGAGGTTCGTTCTTTTTCTTTCGACGCGAACGACGATCGACACGGTACTGTCTGCTCGATCCAGCGAGCACGGTTCGTCGAACGTCTCGTCTGTCGATCGCCTCGCGAGGAGGATCAGATGAGGAAGCTTCCGTGGGCTGCTCTCGGGCTGTTCACTGCCGTCGTTGCTTGCGTCAACGCATGTGGTAGCGAGACGAGCGAGATTCCCCCTCCGGACTCCGGAGACGGCGGGCCCGACACCGCCACCGAAGCGGGCGGAGGCAACGGCGGCGGAGGCAACGGCGACGTCGACGGCAGCAGCACGGACGACGGCGGTACGACGAACGACGGCTCGTCGGGCGAAGGCGGGGGTTCTCTCGACGGTTCGACGGATCCCGACGCGCGTCCCGTCTGCAAGGGCGTCGGCGAGGGCTGCGCCTCGAGCCTCGAGTGCTGCTCGACGAACTGCGAAGGCCCCACCGGCGCAGGCACGTGCGGCAATCCGATCAACGACCAGTGCCGCACCGCCGGTGAGTCGTGCACGAACGCCACGGACTGCTGCACGGGCTCGTGCGTCGGGGGCTTCTGCGCCGACAAGCAGTGCATCGCGGACGA
The DNA here is from genome assembly GCA_937949945.1 of uncultured Myxococcales bacterium. GTDB lineage: Bacteria > Myxococcota_A > Polyangia > Polyangiales > Polyangiaceae > Labilithrix. The sequence goes on along the minus strand of CALFEQ010000117.1, from coordinate 40,116 downwards.
GCAGCCCTGCAACGCCGACGAGGAGTGTTGCGGCGGGACGTGCACGGACAACGTCTGCAAGCGGCTGAACACGACCTGCAAGATCTCCGGAAACCCGTGCGCGAACGACTCGGAGTGCTGCTCGAAGCTCTGCCACGCGGGCGTCTGCTCGGCGGCGGTGTCCTTCTGCCGTCAGCGGGGCGACGTCTGCGCGGGACCGGGCGACTGCTGCACGGGCACGTGCGTGAAGCAGGAGGGCGACGCGCTGGGTCTCTGCGGCGCGCCTCCGGACGCGCCGGGCGCGACGCAGTGCACGCCGAAGGGCGTCGTCTGCGGCAAGGTCGGTGATACCGTGCCCGAGTGCGGAGGCGAGTGCTGCTCGCGCGTCTGCGCGCCGGGCGGCGCGGCGCCGGGCTTCATGGTCTGCCAGCCGCCATCGGGCTGCTCTCCGACGGGTGAGCTCTGCCGCAACGACAGCGACTGCTGCGGCTGGTCGGGCGCGCCCGATCCGGTGAACGGGCCCGTCCACTGCTCCAAGGCGTCTCCCACGCAGGAGTTCGGCCGCTGCGACAACGGCACCGCGTGCCGCGAGCCGGGCTCGATCTGCAAGCCGTCCACGTCCGCGTGCTCGGCGGAGAACAACTGCTGCGAGCGCGCCGGACTGCCGTCGAGCTACTGCAACAACAACCCCGACAACTGCTGCCGCAAGGACGCGCTCGGCATCCCGCGCTGCGTGATCGATCCCGAGCTCGACTGCACGACGCCGCCGCCCGCGGGCACGGCGTGCGCGACGAGCGCGGACTGCTGCGGCAACCCCTGCGTGAACAACGAGTGCCAGGGCGCGTGCGTGAGCCAGGGCGGCGCGTGCACCTCCCACGCGGACTGCTGCCCGGGCCTGCCCTGCGTGATCCCGACGGGTAGCTCGACCGGCGTCTGCGGCGGCACGCTCCTGCCCGACGGCGGCGTGAGCGACGCCGGGCCGACGCCGCCCGACGGCGGCAGCGGCGAGTCGGACGGCGGCAGCGGCGAGCCGGACGGCGGCGCGGGCCAGTGCGCGCTCTACGGCCAGAGCTGCGAGTCGCTGCCCTGCTGCGACGGCGTCCCGTGCATCGACAAGTTCTGCCGTTGGCCGTGATCGGAGAACCGACGATGCGGAAGCTTCTCATCACGTCTTGTTCGCTGGCGATGATCACGGTCGCCGTCGTCTCGGCGCAGGGCTGCGGGAGCGACTCCGATCCGGGCTCCGGGTCGAGCAGCTCCGGCGCCTCCGGCAGCTCCGGGGAGCCCTGCGTCGGGTTCGGTTGCAACGAGAACGACGGCGGCCCTTCCGGCTGCGTCGGGCTCGAGTGCAATCAGGTGGCCTGCGAAGGAGCCACGAAGACGACGCTCACGGGCAAGGTCTTCGATCCGGCCGGAAAGATCCCGCTCTACAACGTCGTCGTCTACGTCCCGAACGGAACGCCCGAGCCGATCATCTCGGGCCTCGGGCCCAAGTGCGACACGTGCGCGGGGTCCGTGACCGGACAGCCCATCGCGCTCACGCTGACGGACGCGGCCGGGAGCTTCACCCTCGAGAACGTCCCGGCCGACGTCGACTTCCCGCTCGTCGTCCAGATCGGCAAGTGGCGCCGGATCGTCACGATCCCGAAGGTCGCGCCCTGCACGACCGTCGCCCTCGACGACGGAACGATCCGCCTGCCGCGCAATCGCAGCGAAGGAGACATCCCACGCATCGCGCTCGCGACGGGCGCCGCCGATCCGCTCGAGTGCCTGCTCCGGAAGATCGGCCTCGAAGACTCCGAGTTCGGCACCGCAGGGAGCGAGGCGCGAGTCCACCTCTATGCGGGCGGCGGAACGGTCGAACCGCCGACGTCCGCCACGAGCAAGTTCGAGGCGGGCGGCGACTTCGCGTCGGCATCGACGCTCTGGGAGAACCTCGAACGACTGAAGCAGTACGACATCGTGTTGCTCTCGTGCGAAGGCCGAGAGAACGCGGACACGAAACCCGAAGCGGCTCGCCAGGCGCTCTACGACTACGCCGCCGCGGGCGGTCGTGTCTTCACGTCACATTACCACCATTACTGGTTCTCGAACTCGCCGGTCGCGGCGGTGAAGAACCTCGCCGCCTGGACGAACGACTTCACGTGCACCGACCCGAGCTGCCCGCGCGAGCTCGAGCCCAACCCGGCGACCACCGTCTTCGGAACGATCAACACGTCCTTCGCGAAAGGCGCCGCGATGAAGGAGTGGCTCCGCAACACGAGCTCGCTCACGGGGCCCGGGGAGACGTTGCCGATCCAAGAGGGGCGCCACAACGTCAACTCCGTCTCCGACGACGCCCTGTCGTGGATCACGATGGAGAACCCGGCCGCCGGGGGGAAGATCGCGCACGAGTACATCACCTTCAACACGCCCGTCGGCGCGTCGGACGATCAGGTCTGCGGGCGCGTCGTCTACACGGATCTCCACGTCGGCGCGGGCGACAAGCCCGGGGAGCCGTTCCCTGCGGGCTGCACGACGACCGAGCTCACGCCACAGCAGAAGGCGCTCGAGTTCATGCTGTTCGACCTGTCGTCGTGCATCCAGCGAGACGACAAGCCGCCTGCGTTGCCGAAGTGACCTGGCCTACCCCACCCTCCCCCACCATGGACTGCCGGAACCCGCGTGGTTTCTTGCATCGCATCATCGAGCAACGACGCATGCACGCCGCCCGCCCGTGCACTCGGCAGTGGACACGCGCCGAGCCTCTGATACGCCTCACAGTAAGGTCATGTGGAGAACGTTGCCGGCGCACGGAACGACCATCGCCGAGGTTCGCGTCGAAGGCAGCGGAGAGGCCCGGGACGTCGTCATCGTTCCGAAGTCCGGTCAGCGGCTGCGCTTCCCGGCGGCGGGCGACGTGATCATCGAGACGTTCGGACGAGTCCTCGTACGCACGTCGGCAATGGATGAGCGCTCGCTCCGGATCACCTACTCGGCCGAGCATCTCTTCCTCGAGCGGGCAGAGGTCGCCTTCGACGAGGGGGAGGCCGAGTGGCAGAACCTCTGGCGGCGAGCGCAGACGCGGTCGCGTCCTTGGTGGCGGGAGGGGGACGACGAGATCGACCTCGACCGCGCGCTCCGCGCTCGGCTCACGCTCCACGGCCCTACGACGCCGGACGACGGGAAGAGCTCCGAGTGAGCGACGACGGCAGGGCGCTTGCTCCAGCCGAAGGGCATGGAGCGCGTCGCCGATCCCCCGTGGCATCACCTCGACGAGGACGCCGTGGTGCAGCGCCTCGGCTCGGACGTGGAGCGCGGGCTCGATCCGGCAGAGGTCGCCGAGCGACAGCAGCGATACGGGCCCAACGTGCTCACGAAGAAGCGCGGGCCGAACGCGCTTCTTCGTTTCTTCATGCAGTTCCACTCGCCGCTGCTCTACGTCCTCCTCGCAGCGGCGATCGTGACGGCGCTCCTGCGCGAGTGGGTCGAGTCGGTCGTGATCTTCGGCGTCGTCCTCGTGAACGCCGCCATCGGATACCTCCAGGAGAGCAAGGCGGTCGAGGCCATCGAGGCGCTCTCACGGCGCATGGCGAGCGAGGCCGTGGTCGTGCGCGGCGGCCAGCCCATCCGGGTGCCGGCCGCGACGCTCGTGCCCGGCGACGTCGTCCTGCTCAAGGCCGGGGACAAGGCGCCCGCAGACGTACGAGTCGTGCGCGGGCGCGAGCTGCGCGTGGACGAGTCGGCCCTCACGGGCGAGTCGGTGCCGGTCGAGAAGAACGCGCGGCCCGCGGCGAAGGACGCGCCGATCGCCGACCGGACGAGCATGATCTACGCGTCCACGTTCGTGACGCACGGTCAGGGACGGGCCGTCGTGGTCGCGACGGGCGATCGGACCGAGGTGGGCCGCATCCAGCGCATGCTCTCCAGCGTCACGGTCCTGCAGACGCCGCTCACACGCAAGCTCGCCCACTTCTCCGACGTGCTCCTCGTGGCGATCCTCGCGTTGGGCGCAGCCGCGTTCGGCATCGGGGTGGCGCGGGGGCAGCCGCTCGTCGAGTCGCTCATGGCTGCGGTCGCGCTGGCGGTCGGGGCGATCCCGGAAGGTCTGCCCGCCGCCGTCACGATCATCCTCGCGATCGGCGTCGCGCGGATGGCACGCCGGAACGCGCTCGTACGAAGGCTGCCGGCCGTGGAGACGTTGGGAAGCACGACCGTCATCTGCACGGACAAGACGGGCACGCTGACCAAGAACGAGATGACCGTGCAGTGGGTCATGACGGCCGACGCGGAGTTCTCCGTCACCGGCGTCGGCTACTCTCCCGAAGGCGAAATCGTCCCCGTCGGCGCGGCGACGAAGGACGCGCGCGCCGAGAGCGGAGCCTTGCGCGAGTGTCTCCTCGCCGGTCTCCTCTGCAACGACGCACGACTCTTCCGGACGGAAGAAGGATGGTCGGTCGAAGGAGACCCGACCGAGGCGGCCCTCGTCGTCGCAGCGCGAAAGCTCGGTCTCGACGAGGGTTGGGCGGAGCGGTGGACGCGTCTCGACGTCCTGCCCTTCCAATCCGAGCACCAGTACATGGCCACGCTCCACGACGTGGAGGAGGAGGGCCGGCGGGTCGCCTACGTGAAGGGCGCGGTGGAACGGATCGTCCCTCGCTGCGCCAACGCGCTCGACGCTCACGGCGCGTTCGTCGCGCTCGACGCGGAGCACGTGAAGAAGGCCGCGGATCGAATGACCGAGCGCGCGCTGCGCGTCCTCGCGCTGGCGCGCGTCGAGCTCGAGCCCGATGCGTCGAGCCTGTCGCACACCGATCTCGAGGGCGGGCTCACGTTCCTCGGGCTCGTCGGGATGATCGATCCTCCTCGACCGGAGGCGATCGCCGCCGTTCGCGCGTGTCACGATGCGGGCATCGACGTGAAGATGATCACCGGTGACCACGCAGGCACGGCGGTCGCGATCGCGAGGCAGATCGGCATCGGCGCGGACCAGCCGGTCGCCACGAGCGGCGCCGAGCTCGCGACGATGAGCGAGGACCTGCTCGCGAAGCGACTCCCGCGGACCAACGTCTTCGCGCGCGTGGCCCCCGAGCACAAGCTGCGGATCGTGCGCGCCCTCCAGCGAGCAGGTCACGTGGTGGCGATGACCGGCGACGGCGTCAACGACGCGCCCGCGCTCCGGCAGGCGGACATCGGCGTGGCGATGGGAAGGTCCGGCACCGACGTCGCGAAGGAGTCCGCCGACATGGTGCTCACCGACGACAACTTCGCGTCCATCGCCGCGGCCGTCGAGGAAGGGCGCGGGGTCTTCGACAACCTCCGCAAGTTCATCGTGTGGACGATACCGACGAACGTCGGACAAGGGCTCGTCGTGCTCGTTGCCCTCGCCGTGGGCGCCGCGTTGCCGATCCTTCCGCTCCAGATCCTCTGGATCAACATGACGACGGCGATCCTCCTCGGCACCCCGCTCGCCTTCGAGCCGACGGAGCGGGACGTCATGAGCCGCCCTCCGCGCGATCCCAAGAGCAAGCTGCTCACGTCGGAGCTCGTGAAGCGCTCGGGGCTCGTCGGCATCCTCCTGCTCGGCGCGGCGTTCGGGCTCTACGAATGGGAGCTCGAGCGAGGCGCGTCGCTGGAAGAGGCGCGCACGGTCGCGACGACCGCGTTCATCGGGGTGCAGGCCTTCTACCTCCTGAGCTGCCGCTCGCTGCTCGACTCCGTCCTCGACACGGGCCTGATCTCGAACCTCTCGGTGTGGGCGGGGATCGGCGCCATGCTCGCGCTCCAGGCCGGCTTCGTCTACGTGCCTGCGATGAACGATCTCTTCGGCAGCGCGCCGCTCCCGCTGGCCGCATGGCTGCGCATCTTCGGCGTGGCCGCAGCTGCATTCGCCGTGATCGAGGTCGAGAAGGGCGCGCGCAGGAAGGTGCTCCGCGCGAGACGGCGAGCGTCGGAGAGCGCCGCTGCGGCGGCGTGACGGCCACTCCTCGACGGCCGCCGCGACGCGGCCCGAGGGCAGGGCCACGTCCTGCGTGCGCGAGGGCGAGACCGGGGAGCGCGCTCCCCGGTCCGAGAGGGCGTTGGGCTTCGACGGCCTTCGTCATGACACGCACCCGGCTGCGCGCGCTGCCATCAGAGACAACCGAAACCGAGCGGCGCGCCGAAACCGATGCCGAGCGGCGCGGCGTAACCGATCCCGAGGCCCGCGCCGTAGCCGATGCCGAGGCCCGCACCGTAACCGAAGCCGAGAGGTGCGACGCCGCCAGCGAGGCCGATGGGCGCAGCGAAGCCCCCGGCGAGGCCGATGGGTGCGACGGCGCCGATGGGCGCAGCGACACCGAGCGGCGCGACGAGCCCGGCGCCGAACGGCGCATCGACACCGGCGAGGCCCGCCCCGCCGACGAAGCCGGTGCCGATGCCCCAGGCACCACCGGTCATGAGACCGCCGCCGAGCCATCCGCCGCACCCGCCGATGCCGCTGGCGACCACCGCCGACGAGGTCTCGTCGACGGCCTCCTCCTCCGGCGTCTCCTCGGCGAGTGTGTCGACGGGTTCCGTATCTTCGGCCGGCGCCGCGCATCCGACGGAGAACGCGATCGCCAGACCGATGCTCATGAGTGAAACACGATCGAGGGTGAGCATGGTCACCTCCTTCCCGGCGCCAATCACTGCACTCGTGGCGCCACGAGGAGGCAGCTCTGCGATTCGTCCTCGAGCAGCTCGAGCGAAGGCGCACACCGTGAGCGATCGAGGGCGAGCGCCCATCGATGATGCTCGCGCGCGTCCGACGCGTCGGTCTCCCCCGGAGGTCATGGGCTCGCGGGCCCCGGTGCAGACGAGCCAGCTCCGTCGCAAAACTTCTCGCAAGAGCCTCGCCCGTCGTGCTCACGCGGGCGGCTCTCGACCGACGAGCTTCTCGGCTACGCGCTCCCGAACGAGAGAGCCGAGCCGTCCTTCAAGGAGCGGCTCGCTCGAGCCAGAGCTCCTCGTGCCTCCGCTTGGGCAAGGCATGAGACGCCGCCACGCCGATCGCGCCGAGCCCGGCGAGGACGACCCCAGCCGCGATCCGGTCCTCGTGACGTGTCTCGATCATCGCGTTCCCCGCATTCACGAGCGACGTGGAGAAGGAGCGCACCGCGAGCGCACCGTCGCTCGGCTCCTCGCGCCAGCGGATCACTCCGTTCCACGTGCCGGCGCCGATGCTGCGCTCTTCGACGACGAACTGGCGCGAGCCTCCCTCGCGCGCGACCACGATGGTCTCGCCGCTGTCGAGCTCGACCTTGCACGGGAGCGGACAGAGACGATTGCCGTTCGCGTCCCTCACGCTCCATGCGCCGCCGACGGGCGCGGAGAGATGCACGACGGTCTTCGGATGCGAGCAGCCGAAGAGGGCGAGCGAGAAGAGAAGCGCGATGCGACGAGCCACGAGGAAAGACTAGCGCGACGCGCGCGCAGCGAAATGGGCGGGCGCGGACGTCCGGCACGGCGGTTGCGACGGCCTCTGGTGCAGGATCGGAAGTCCCCCAGGATCGTCCGACGAACATGCGCTCGTTGATGGTGACTCCCCGCAATCGCTGCAGGTGATGACCGTCAGGCGATGGCGATGAACGTCGGCGTCGATGTGTTGAACCAGCCGCCCTCGACGAGGGCGGCCCGCCCTCGTCTTGCCTCGGCTCACGAAGGAGATCATGCGTATCGTTCTCTTCTCGGCTGTTCGAGCCGTCGTCTCGTCGATCGCGAGACCGATGCTGCTCGTCGCGCTCACGACCCTCCTCGTGGGAGGATGCGCGCTCGTCCATCGCCTCGACGAGTACTCGTTCGCCGACGAAACCAGCCCGGCGTCGATCCAAGACGACACGGATGCGGGCGGCGACGACGGCGAGCCCGTCGGATGCCGGAGCAACCGTGACTGCGCCGGCCTCGCGTCGCTCGAGAGCGCGAGCGCGGACACGACGGGCATCTCCGTGTGCGTCCGCGCGACGGGCAAGTGTCAGCCGCTCCTCACGCCGGAGTGCCCGCGCGTGGTCGGTGACGCGACGAGCGACGACGCGGTCGTCATCGGCGCCCTCTTGCGCGACGGCAACGATCCGACGACGGACGCGCTCGAAGCAGCCGCGTTCATGGCGGTCGAGGAGATCGACTCGCCCCAGGGCGCGGGAGGACTGCCGGGTCCGGATGGCGGCGTTCGCCCGCTGGTCGTCGTCGGCTGCGACACGTCGGGAGACGTGATGGCCGCGGCGCGCCACCTCGTGGACGACCTCCGGGTGCCCGCGATCGTCGGCCCGACGACCGGCGAGCACGTCGTAGACGTCACGCAGCAGATCAGCGCCAAGGGCGGCACGCTACTCATGACGCCGACGTCCGTCGTGTCGGCGATCTCCGACCTCGCCGACGAAGGCCTCACGTGGCGAACGATCCCCTCGGACGCGCAGCGCGCGAAGCTCGTGATCGAGGAGATGAAGGAGCTCGAGACGCTCCTGCGGACCACGCGTGGGCTCGACACGGTGAAGCTCGCGATCGTCCACGCGACCGACGCGGCGGGGGCGAGCGCTCATGATGCGATCCGCGGCAAGCTGATCCTCAACGGGCGCTTCATCACCGACGCCGCCAACGAGGCCAACGTCAGCGTCGACGCGCACGAAGCGGGCAACACCGCCATGCTGGCGTCGATCGCGACGAAGTACGCGGTCGGCTTCAAGCCGGACATCGTCTTCATCACGGCGCCGGAGCAGATCACCGGGTTGCTCGTCCCGCTCGAACAGGCTCTGACCGCGGCGCGCGCCCTCGAGCGGCCGTACTACGTCGTCACGGAGGCCGCGAAGACGAAGGCGCTCCTCGACGTGATGCGCTCGAACGACGTGCCGCCGGACACACGACGGCGCGTGCGCGGCGTGGGCATGAAGCCGGAGGCGACCTCTGCTTCCGTCCTCGCCGAGTTCGAGGCGGCGTTCGCCGCCCGGTACGAGGGCATGCCGCTCCCGATGACGGCCGCAGCTTCGCTCTCGTACGACGCGACGTACGCGATCGCCTACGCCCTCGCCACGGCCCCGGACGAGGTGCCGTCCGGCGCGGTCGTCGCGCAGGGGCTGCGCGCGCTCGGGGTCGGCGATCCGGTGGCGGTCGGGCCGAAGGGGACACGCGCGGCGTTCCAGCAGCTCGCGAAGCGCAAGTCGGTGTCGCTCCGAGGAACGTTCTCGAAGATGCAGTGGGACCCGAGCGGAGATCTGACGGCCGGCACGGTCGAGATCTGGTGCGTCGGGACGAAGGACGGAGCGCCGTGGTTCGGCAGCTCCGGCTTGACGATGGACGTCAACACACAGGTCGTCGGTGGCGCGTTCGTGCAGTGCCAGTGAGCGCGAAAGGAGAGAGGACCATGGTGAACCACGGTGAACGAACGAGGGCTGGTGGACGCGAGGGTCGATCCGCGTGGGTCCTTCGCGTCGTGGTCGGGAGCGCGGCGTCGATCACCGCCGTCGTCGCGTGCGCGCAACCGGTCGAGGAGAAGCACGAGCAGGCCGAGCAGTCGATCGTCGGCTCGAGCGCGTGCGCGCACTCGATCTGCACGACGGGCACACCGCTCGTCTCCTCCTGCGATCCGTGCGTCTCGAGCATCTGCGCGCTCGATCCGTACTGCTGCCAGTGGAGCTGGGACGCGACGTGCGTCGGCGAGGTGAAATCGATCTGCGGACAGTCGTGCACCGAGCCGCCGCGGAACGGCGGCGGTGGCGGCGGGGACGCCTGCGCCCATCCGCTCTGCACGACGGGCGGACCGCTCGTGAGCACCTGCGATCCGTGCGTGACGAAGCTCTGCGCGGCGGATCCCTACTGCTGCCAATGGGGCTGGGACGCGACGTGCGTCGGCGAGGTCGGCTCGATCTGCGGGCAGCCGTGCCAGTGACGACGAGGGACGCGAACGTGATGATCCGGCGGACCGTCGCTCTCGCATGCCTGATCGGTTCGGTCGCGCTCTCTCCGCGCAACGCGCGGGCGGACGAGGCCGCCGACACCGCAACGGCGCGCGCGCTCGGGATCGAAGGCTTCAAGCTCGCGGAGGCGGGGCGCTGCGCGGAGGCCATCGACAAGCTCGAGCGCGCCGAGAAGCTGCGTCACGCGCCCACGACGGCGACACGCCTCGCGGAGTGCGAGATCGAGGTGGGCAAGATCGTGCGGGGCACCGAGCGGCTCCAGCGTCTCATCCGCGAGCCGCTGCCGCCGAACGCGCATCCGGCGTTCGTCGCCGCGATGGAGCGCGCACAGACCGTGCTCGCCGCGGCGCTCCCTCGCCTGGCGACGCTGCGCATCTCGGTGCGCGCGCCGCGAGGAGCGAAGCTCGAGCTCTTCATCGACGGCGAGCCGGTCTCCGACGCCGTCCTCGACACGGATCGGCGCATCGACCCCGGGACCCACACCGTCCTCGTGCGCGCGCCCGGCTTCCTCCCCGCTTCGACCACGACACCCGTCGCGGAGGGCGGCTCGGCGAGCGTCACCCTCGAGCTCCAGCCCGACCCGCGAGCGGCCGAGGAGCAGCGCACGTCCGCCCCGGCCGCGGCGACGAGCGTGACGCCCGCGCTCGAGCCCACGTCGGGCTCGAAGGCGCCTGCGATCGCCTCGTTCGTCCTCGGTGCCGCCGGCATCGGCGTCGGGATCTACGGTGCGACGCAAGCCGCGAAGCGCGCGTCGCTGCTCTCCGATGGCTGCGACGAGAACCGCGTCTGTCCGACCGAGCTGAGGCCGACCCTTCGAGACGCCAAGACGTGGGCCACCGTCTCGACGGCGGGCTTCATCGCCGGCGGGGCGAGCCTCGCCACCGGCATGGTGCTCCTCATCCTCTCGGGCGGCTCGTCGGACGGCGCCAAGACCGGTGTCCGCGTACGCCCGTCGGTCGGCGCGTCGTCGATAGGCGTCGACGGCGTCTTTTGACTGGAGATCGCATGAGCCCGGACGATCGCGAGACAATCGACCAACCGGCGCTGGAGCTCGTCGAGGAGACGGAGTTCTACGTGTCGGTCGGCGACGTCGTCAGCGGCAAGTACCGCGTCGAGCAAGTCCTCGGCGTCGGCGGGATGGCGTTCGTCCTCTCGGCCAAGCACGTCGAGCTCGAAGAGCGGTTCGCGCTCAAGTTCCTCGATCCGTCGTTCCTCGACGACGAGGTGATCATCGAGCGCTTCACGCGCGAGGCGAAGGCATCCTGCCGAATCCGGAGCGAGCACGTCGCGCGCGTCTACGACGTCGGCACGCACGAGGGCGCGCCGTACATCGTGATGGAGCATCTCGAGGGGCGCGACCTCGCGACCGTCCTCGCCCAGCACGGCCCTCTGCCCGTCGAAGAGGCCGTCGAGTACACGATGCAGGCGTGCGAGGCGCTCGCGGCCGCGCACCGACTCGGCATCGTCCACCGCGACATCAAGCCGGAGAACCTCTTCCTCGTCGAGCACGACGGGCTGCCCAAGATCAAGGTGCTCGACTTCGGAATCTCGAAGACCGTGCTCACCGGCGGCGGTCCGGTCTCGACGCTCACCGGCGACCTCTCGCTCGGGACGCCTTGTTACATGTCGCCCGAGCAGATCCGTTCGACCGCCACCGCCGACGCGCGCTCCGATCTCTGGTCGCTCGGCGTCGTCCTCTACGAGCTGCTCACGGGCACGGAGGCGTTCCGCGCCGAGAGCGTGCCCGAGGTCTGCGCCGCCGTGCTCGAGCGGGAGCCCGAGCCGATCCGCGACGTGAGGCCCGACGTGCCCCCGGAGCTCGCCGCGATCGTGGAGAGGTGCCTCGCGAAGTCCCCCGACGATCGCTTCGCCGACGTCGCGGAGCTCGCGATCGCGCTCTTGCCCTTCGCGCCGTCGCGTGCGCTCGTCAACGCCGAGCGCGCCTCTTCGCTGTTGCACAGCACCCCCCGTCCCTCCGGCGACGGTCCCATCTCTCCGCGCGCGAACGCCTCCACCCCGCCCTCGTCGCGTCGCCTCGCCGTCCATGCCTCGCCTCGGCCCGGGAGCGACAGGCCCGGTCCGTCTTCCGACGCTCCGCTCTCGCGTGCGCTCCCCACCGTGCGCGTCCCCAGGCCCCGGCGCTCGGGATCGTTCGCGGCCCTCGCCGCCGCCGTCGCGGTCGGCGGCGCGCTCGTCGTGCTGGCGGCTCGCGTGCTCCCGATCCGAAGCGACGCGGTCGCCGCCTCGCCTGCGCCCGTCGCGGCCGAAGACCTCGCCGCGGCGCCGACGCTCGCCTCGGCCTCGACACCGATCGCCGTCCGCGCGGCGCCCACGCCCGAGCCCGTCGTCGAACCGCCGCCGAGCGCGATCACCACCACGACGACGAGGCGCGCGCCGAGCATCGCGAGCCCCTCGCCGACGCCTCGCCCTCGCCCGCGCGCGAGCACGACGAGCGCACCCTCCGCCGCGCCCACGCCACGGGCGACGGCCACCGAAAGCGCCCCGCCCGTGCGCGTCGCGCCGTCCGACCCTTCCGGCATCGAGCTCGGGTACTGAGCCGCCTCTGCCGTTGCGAGCCGCCCGAGCGGACGCGTAGGCTCCGGCGGAAACGGACGTTAGTCTGCCGCCGTGCTCTCCGGCTTGTCGCAGCGCGCGCGCGTGATCCTCCTCGGCGCCGTCGGGACGATCGCCGCGTTCTTCGTGTTCGGCGGCGGACGCCGGCAGGAGCCGCCCGACCCGTACAAGGCGGTGCCGCGCGACTCGTTCCTCGTGGCGACGCTGAACCTCGCGGAGCTCCGCCAGTCCCCGCTGCACGACGTCCTGCTCGGCAAGGAGAGCCCGACGCGAGGCAACCCCGTGCTCGATCGGCGATCGCTCGGGATCGGCGATCTCGCGAGCGCATGCGGCTTCGATCCTCTGACCCGCGTGAAGTCGCTCGCCCTCGCCGTCCCCGAGGAAGGAGAGAAGGGTGAGCTCGGCGTCGCCGCGCGCATCGACGTCACGCGCGACGAGCTCACGAAATGCTCGGCGGCCCTCGCGGGCCGGCGAGGCGAGCGGATCGAGACGAAGGAGGTCGGCGGGTTCGCGGTCGTCGAAGCGCCGAGCCCGAGCGGCGACTCTGCGGAGCCGAGCGAGGGCACGCGACCTCGGCTCGCCTACGGTCACGGCGGCCTGCTCGTGGTCGGCCGAGGAGCGTGGTTCGACGCGATGCTGGCGACCGTGGACGCGAAGCGCCCGGGCATCGGCGAGTCCGAGGCCCACGTCTCGATGCGCGCTTCGCTCACGAGCAAGCCGGGCTGGCAGCGGCCGACGCTCCTCGTCACCGTCCTCCTCCCGCAGGCGCTCCGCGCCCGGCTGAAGGACGAGATGGCGGCGGAGGTCGCGAGCACGAAGGAGCAGGCCTCGGAAGAGAGCGCGAAGATCATGGCGGGGGTGCTCGGGGTCTCCACGGTCGGCATCGCCCTCAAGGCCGGCGCGAGCGGGCAGAGGGTCGAAGCCGCGGTCGAGCTCGTCTGCGACACCGACGAGGCCTGCGCATCGGTCGAGAAGCTCGTCGCGAAGAAGCGCCTCGACTGGTCGAAGGAGCTCTCCCTGCGCATGCTCGGCCTCGGACCGCTGCTCGACTCGATCGACATCCGGCGCGAGGGCGCGAAGGTGCGCGTCACCGCCGGGACCTCGGCCGACGGGCTCGCGGCCACGATCGATCGGGTGATGCGCCTGCAGGCTCGTCGACGGGAGGAGCGGCCCTCCGTGCCGCCGCCCCCGCCCCGGCCGGACGAGACCATCCCGGCGCCGCGTCCACCCTCGGAGAAAAAGTGAGAGAGGCGCGGCTGGGCGTCGCGACGAGCTCTACCGGCGGCTCGGCCGACGCCGGTCCGAAGGACGTGCTCCGGGCCGGTGGATTTCGCGCCGAACATTTCTTACGCTGAGTTTCGTTTCGCGGAACGGGCGCAACCAACTCGCCCGAGCTGCCATCCGAATCTTCGTCGACTCGGACGGCGCCTCGACCACGGCGCCGCCGATGGAAAGGAACGCAGAGGAGACCACCATGGCCGGCAAGAACGTGATCGAGCTCACCGACGCCAACTTCGAGGCCGAAGTCCTCAAGTCCGACGTTCCGGTCCTGGTGGACTTCACGGCGACCTGGTGCGGCCCCTGCAAGGTGCTCGCGCCCATCGTCGAAGGCCTCGCCGACGAGTTCGCCGGCAAGTACAAGGTCGGCAAGCTCGACATCGACGACGCGCCGGAAGTCACCAAGAAGTACGGTGTCCGCGGTGTCCCGACCGTGATGGTCTTCAAGGGCGGTCAGGTGAAGGGCCAGCACGTCGGCGTCACCAACAAGGACACGCTGCTGAAGATGCTCGAGAGCTGATCGCCGAGCGTACCGCCGGGGGAAGGAAAAGCCCCCGTTGGCCGTGGGGCGCAAGCCCGCGTATGCTCGAATCGCGACATGCGCCCTGCCCAGGACCCTCGGCTGGTACCCCTGCGCGACTCGCTGGTCGGCAGGGTCCTGCGCGGCTCTGGGAACACCGCCTATTACCTGCGTGACTGCATCGGTGAAGGCGGTCAGGGCTGGGTCTTTCGAGCGAACTGGGACGATCCGTCGGGGCACGTCGTCATCGTCAAGGTGCTCCGGCCCGACGTCGTCGCGACCGAGGCGCTCCGACGCTTCCAGCGCGAGGCGGAGGTCCTGCGCATGCTCTCGACGCAGGGCCGTCCGAACCCGTACATCGTTCGCTTCTACGATCACGCGATCGCGCAGGTACCGTCGCCTTACGGCACCGAGCCGCTGACGCTGCCGTTCACCGTCCTCGAGTACGTCGACGGGATCACGCTCGAGAAGGAGCTCGCCGAACGCCGGAAGGCGAACCGTGGTCTGCCCGCCGAGCGCGTGCGGCGGCTGCTCCGGCAGATCTGTCAGGCGCTCGATCTGGTCCACAAGCAGAAGGTCGTTCACCGCGACCTCAAGCCGTCGAACATCCTGCTCGCCCAAGAGGCCGGCGTCGAAATCGCGAAGGTCACCGACTTCGGGCTCGTGAAGCTCGTCGACGTGAACCTCCAGAAGACCGCGGCCCTCGCGGGCGCGTCGCTCGGCTACGCGCCGCCGGAGCAGTACGAGCAGGGCAATCAACGCGTCTCGCCGCGCACCGACGTCTTCTCGCTCGCCGCCGTGGTGTTCGAGATGCTCACGTCGCGCCCCGCGTTCCCGTTCAACGACGGCGAGAACCCGCTCGTCATCGTCACGCGCATCCTCAACGGACCGCGGCCATCGCTGATGAACGCGCGCAGCTCGCTCGCGCCCGAGCTCGAGGCCGCGACGCCGCTCGTCGAGGCCCTCGATCGCGAGCTCGCGCGTGCGCTGTCCGCCGATCCCGCGGCGCGGCACGAGAGCGCGATGGAGCTGTGGAACGCGCTCGAGGCACCGCTCAGAGCGGCAATGGATGAAGCGGGCAAGGCGGCGTCCTACCGCCACGTCTCGCCGTACGAGCGGACGGCGCCCTTGGGCGAGTCGCAAAGCCCGGTCGGCTCCGGCATCCGCGTGAGGGCTCAGAGTGGTCCGCCGCCTTTCGTGACGAGGCCGTCCACTTCACGAATGGAGGCGGTCTCGGGCGGCAACCGGTTGTCCGAGGAGCACGCGTCGAACCCCGCCGCGTGGACCTGGTCGATGCTCACGCCGCCGCTCGCGGAGGGAGCGCTCAAGAGCGTCGTGTTCACGCCGACCGCGGACGCCGCGATCGCGATCGGCACGTCGGGCCTCGTCCGCTGGGAACGTGGCACGTGGCTGCCCGTCTCGCTCCCGAGCCACGTCCCGCGCGCGGCCCTCCGCGGCCTCCGATGGATGAGCGACGGCAGCGTCCTCTTGTTCGGCGAGGGCGGGTTCGTCGCGCGTCACGTCCTCGGAGGCCCGACGACGATCTGGAGCGTGCCGGATCCGGAGATCACGTTCCTGGGCGCGCTCGTCGAGGAGAACGGCACGACGACGCTCGTCGGAGAGCGCCCGTACCGAGGCTCCGCCTCGCGTGCCTTCCCCGGTGAAACAGCCGGAGTCGTCACGCAGTTCGACGGCGACCGCGTCACCGTCGTGGGTGACGCCATCGGCTGCGTCCGCCTGCACGGCGTCGCGCGCATGAAGAACGGCCAGCTCGTCGCATGCGGCGACTTCGGCGCCATCGTCCGGGTCGAGCTCGGCGTCGTCGAGTTCGTCGCCTCGATCTGCGGCGGCCACCTGCTCGCGATCGCGCCGCTCCCGGACGGCGGCGCCGTCACGGTCGGGGTCGGCGGTCACGCGCTCTCGCTCGCGCCCACGCTCGACGCGCAGCTCGAGGCGGTCCAGACGACGCGCGACCTCCTGTGCTTGACGATCTCCGAGGACGGCCACGCCTGGGCCGGCTCCGCACAGGCACGTCTCGTGCGACGCTCGACCGTGAACGGCACCACGAGCTGGCTACGCATGAGCGGCGACATCGGCGTCACGTCGAGCATGCTCTCCGTCGCCGCCGGCCCGCGGGTGGTCCGTGCCATCGGCGACGATGGGACCGTGATCGAGGGCAGGCTGATCTGACCCGGTTTCGCCCTCCCGAGCGATTGAGCGCTCGCAATCGGCGGCTCATCGACTAAAAGGGACGGGACGCGCGCTTCGGCGTCGCACCTGCCGTACCCGCCGCATGTCCGTCTCGTCCCCCAGCACGGCGCCGAACGCGGAGCCCTCCGCTCCCCAGGTCGATGCGGGGAGATCGAGCAGTCTCCCGCCGCCGCACGCCGCGGCGAGGGCCGTCGGCAAGCGCCCGCGGATGTCGAATTTCCGCAGGTTCCTCCTCCTCGTCACGACGGTCACGCACCTCTCGTTCGTGGTCGCCGTCGCCGAGCTCGCGCAGCGCCTCGGCGCCCCCACCCTCGCGGCGTGGGCCACGGCGCTCGTCGCGGGCGCGATCGGCGTCTACCTCTTCTTCGGTCGCGCCGACAAGATCGCGCACGATACGCACCGCTCCTTCGGCGAGACGTTCTTCTTCGACGTCCCGTACTTCATCCACTGGAGCGCGTGCGTCTTCTGCCTGATCCCGTCGATCGTGTACCTCGTGGGCGAGCCGATCGTCGACGCGATCCGCGGAGCGCCCATCGGACCATCCGGCGGCTTCTTCATGTGGACGTACGCGACGGGCCTCGTCGTGTGCGGCTACGGCTGCACGATCCGGCGATGGTGGTTCGTCACGAGGCGCATCGAGGTCGGCGTGAAGAACCTCGATCCGCGCCTCGACGGCTACCGCCTCGTGCACCTGTCGGATCTCCACATCGGCGCGCTCACGCCGAAGTGGTGGGCCCAGCGCTGGGTCGATCGCGCGAACGCCGAGAACGCCGACGCGGTGGTCGTCACCGGCGACCTCGTGACGAGCGGCGTGGAGTTCCACGAGGACATCGCCGACCTCATCGGCTCCCTCCGCGGCAAGGACGGCGTCCTCTGCGCGATGGGCAACCACGACTACTTCGGCGAGGGCGAGCCTCTCATCTCGCTCATGCGCGCGCGCGGCGCGAAGGTCCTCCGCAACGAAGGGATCCTCGTCGAGCGCGACGGCGCATCCATGTACATCGCCGCGATCGACGACACGTGGACGCGCCGCGCCGACGTCGACCGCGCGCTGCGCGGCCGGCCCGCCGGCGTCCCGACGATCATGCTGGCCCACGATCCGGATCGCTTCCCGCAGATCGCGAAGCGCGGCGTCGACCTCGTCTTGAGCGGCCACACGCACGGCGGGCAGGTCGCGATGCCGTTCTTGTCGCGTTGGATCAACGCATCCAAGCTCGCACATCGCTTCCACATCGGCGTGTACGAGGACGGCGACTCGACGCTCTACGTCCACCCCGGCCTCGGCACGACCGGGCCGCCGATCCGGCTGGGGGTCGCCCCCGCGGTGGTCGTCCTCACCCTGCGCGCGAAGGCCTGAGGCGATCGCGTCTCAGTACTCCGTCTCGTCGTCGTCGACACCCACGGTGTCCTCGAGCGGAACCCACTCCATGCGCGCGAGCGCCTGACCGTCGCCGTAGAGCGCGAGGGGAGCGACGGCGCGCAGGATCTCGCGGACCTTCACGGGGACGGCGTCGACGGAGATCGACGCGCCCGCCTTCAGGCCCGCGAGCCCGAGGGCGTAGTCGAGCAGCGTCTGCTGGACGGGCGGATGCTCCTCGATCGGCGTGTCCGGCGGGAGGTTCGCCGCCTCGCGCGCGGCCTCGAGCGCGTGACGGAGGCCGCCCATGCGGTCGACGAGCTTGCGCTCGAGCGCCTGCTGCCCCGCCCAGACGCGCCCCTGCCCCACGGCGTCCACCTCGTCCTTCGTCATGTGACGCCCTTGCGCCACGCGATCGAGGAAGACGTCGTAGAACTGACGCACCTTGTTCCGGAGCTCGGCGCGCTCGTCGTCGGTGAACGGCCGGTAGAACGACTCGGCGTCGGCGCGCGGGGTCGTCTTGCGGACCTCGACGTTCACGCCGATCTTGGAGAGCAGCTCGCTGATGTCGGCCTTGCCGTAGAAGATGCCGATCGAGCCGGTGACGGTGAGCGGCAGCGCGAAGATCATGCGCGCCGGCGAGGCCACGTAGTAGCCGCCGCTCGCCGCGACCGATCCCATCGACACGATGAGCGGCTTCCTCTCGTTGAGCTTCTTCAGCTCGCGCCACATGACGTCCGAGCCCATCGACGAGCCGCCAGGGCTCTCGATGCGCAGGACGACGGCCTTGACGTTGTCGTCCTCACGGAGGCGCTTGACCGACTCGGCGATCGTGTACGAGCCGACGAGCTTCGTGTCGAGCAGCGGGATCGTGCGCGAGCGCCCGTCGATGATGTCGCCGTCGATGTAGAGGATGGCGATGCGCGGCCGCGAGCCGAAGTACTGCGGCGCCTTCTTCTCCTCCCTCGCCTTCTCGTACCGGGTCTTCTTGCCGAGGACGTCGTGCGTGACGCGCTCGAGCTCGTCGTCGAACGCGTATCCGTCGACGAGCTTCGCGTCGCGCGCCTCGCTCGCGACGAACGGGCCCTTGGCCGAGATCTCCCGGAAGCGGTCCTCGGGGATCTTCCGGTAGAGCGCCATGTTGCGCGCGAAGACCGCCTCGTACTGCCGGAGCAAGTCCTCCTGATCGGCGCGCGCGACGTCGCTCGCGTGCTCGTTCATGAACTGCTCGGGCGCGCTCTTGTGGTCGCCGATGCGGACGAACTCCGCGCGGATCCCGAGGTTCTTGAGGAGGCGCGCGAGATAGAGGTGCGTCGTCTTGAGACCCGCGTAGCGGATGCCGCCGGCCGGGTTGATGACGATCCGATCGGCGCTCGCGCACGCGTAGAGGGCCTTCGGCCCTGCGTCTTCGAAGCTGCAGATGACCTTCTTCTTGTGCGCCTTGAGCACGCGGAAGGCGTCCGCGAGCTCCTCGGCGTGCGCGTAGCTCGACGCGGGCTCCGCGCGGATGACCATCGTGACCGCCGTGGTCTCCTTGTCCTCGGCGAGCTTCCACAGCCGCCGGAGGAGCTTCACGTGGTTGCGGTTGCCCGGCGTGCTCTCGAGCCGGATGTAAACGGCGCGCTCGGAGCGCGGAACACCCGGCATGAGCGTCGTACTGAGCGACGCCGTCGCGTACTGGCCGACCGACTGAGCGTCGCCGAGCGCGTTGCCGAAGAGCGCGCCGCCGCCCGCGCTGAGCCTGTTGAAGTAAATCTCGGCGCCGGCCGTCGCGAGGATCCCGCGCGTGGCGTCGTTGCCGATGTTCTGCATCTCGACGTCGCCGCGGATGCGCCCCACGCCGGGCACGTCGATCCCGAGGACGACGCGCGGCCGCACCTGATCGACGACGTCGTAGTAACGCCCCTCCACTCCGAGCTCGAGGGCGCGCGTGCCGAGCGGCCGGAACGCCATCGCGCCGACGAAGGTGCGGTCGAGCACGGGGAAGCCGTTCGGCGGGAGGCGTTGCGTGCTCGGGCCGTTGATGTCGTGGGCGACGACCGAGAACCCGAAGTGGGTGTTGACCCGGTACGACGCACCGATGCTCATCCCGAAGAGGTCGTCGGTGTACGGGTTCCGGGAGTACGACCACTGCAGCGTCGCGCCGATCTGGAATCGGTCCGAGACGCGGTGGGCGAGGCCCCAGGTGAGCCAGGTGTAGTTTACGCCGTTGTACGGGAAGCCCGGGCCGGAAGGACCTTCCGGCGGCAACACGTAGTCGAGGCGAAGCCCGGTCGCGAGGCCGAGGAAGAGCGGAGTCGCGAGCTCGAGGGCGTGACCGCAGGCCACGCGACGCGTCTCGGGGCAGCGGACGCCGGTCCATCGCAGCTCGAAGCCCGGCATGTTGGCGAGGTTCGCCGGGTTGAGGACGAGGGCTTCCGCCGAGTCCTCTCCCGCCACCGTGCGACCCGGCGAGAGGATGCGCTCCGCCCGGGGCGGGAACGGATCGGCGCTCGCCACGGCCGGCGTCAAGAGCGCGGCCGTCATGACGATGGAACGAGCGGCGTGCATCACGGGTCGGCTCTCGCCGACGAGGGGGCGGTGCTTCCTCGTCCGCTTCATTTCTTCGTGCTCCTCGGGGTGCGGGACCCGCGCGCGTCGATCATGTCGAGTCCCATCCGGTCATACGAGCGTCGCGAGATCGCGTAGCGTCTCCGCTTCGGCGTCGAAGGTCTTCTTGACCTCGCCGACGATGAGCTTCTCGGCGACCTGCCGGAGGAGCGGAACGCGCAGGTCGATCGTCCCGGAGACCGTCCGCCTCGTCCGGCCGCTGTCGAGCGTCGTCAGCGAGTAAGCGCCCGTCGCGACGAAGTACTTCCGCCACTCCGGCTTCACGTGCGGAATGATCGTCCACTGGGACGTGTGCTTCGTGATGTCGTACGTGTAGCGCTCGTCCCAGGCCATCATCTCCGGCGTGACGTACGCGCGCGCGAACGGCGGCAGCCGCAGGTTCGCGCGATAGCTCCACACGCGCTCGAGCCGATTGTCTTTGAGGACGTGCTCCTTCTGCTGGATGCTCTCCATGTTCGGGAGCCGAAGCGCGAGCCGCTGGCACAGGTTCGGTGAGATCACCGCGAGCTCCAGGGCATCGAGCGGAATGTCGAACTCGTGGACGATCTCGAAGTGCACGGCGGGCCTTGGCTGCTCCCGGGTTCCGGGGGCCGTCAGCTTACCCGACTTCGTGCCCGGCTTTGCCCCACAAAAGGTGGACCGGGCGCGTTTCTGCCGCGAGACGCGTTCGGGTCTGGGCTCTCGTTCGCGCCCGGGCGCGACGCGGCCAGCGCGTCACGCCCCGGCAGGACGCAGCATCCCGCGAAGCTTCGCGACGCGCTCGATGTCCGGCCGGCGCCGGGCGAGCTCGTCGAAGTCCTTCACGGGAAGGAAACGTGCCCCGTCACCCTCGCGAGGAACCCGCACGTAGACCGTCGGCAGGTGCGCCGTGATCTCCTGGATCAGGCGCTCGAACTGGACGGCCGTGCGACCTCCGACCTTCTTCTCGACCTCGAAGTACGTCCAGGTGAAGGGCGCGCGCGCGAGCGGCTCGGCGCGGACGAGGAACGTGTTCGTGTTGAAGACGTCGACCGTGCTCGGATCGAAGCCGGGCGGGAGGCGGAACTCCTCGAGCACCTGGAGCTTGCCCTCGGCATGGACGGGGATGCCGCCCTTGTCGCCCGCCTTCGGGCAGACCTCGCACTGGACGTCGATGCCCCGCTCGGTGGCCTCGACGAAGTGCCCGAGGAGCACCTCGTCGATCGACGCTCCGAGGTTGTCGATGTTGGTGATCCACACGTACTTGCCGCCGCGGACGATGAAGTCGTCGAGCAGCTTCGAACGCCGGAGCGCGTCGACGAGATCGCCGTGCCCGGTGGCGTAAGGGCTCGGCTTGCCCTCGTCGTCGAGGAAGAGCGTGCCGTCCGGAGCGAGCCGGAGCGACAGGTTCTGCATGAAGCACGCGACGTGCGACGGGGCGTTCGCCTTCGCGAGCGCGTCGACGAGCGGCCCGTGCGTCGGCTCGCTCGTCATGAGCCACAGCGGGATCGGCCGCCCGGCGCGCTCGCTGGCCGTGCGGTTCTCGGCGAGTCGCATCGAGAGGAACGTGTGACCGTCGATCACCTCGACGAGCGCTTTGACGACACCGCCCATGCGGGTCGCCATGCCGCCCGCCATCGTGCAGAACGCGAGCTCTCCCGCGGCGAGCGCCGCCGCGCCGCGAGCACGAAGCCGCTCGTGCTCGGGCGTCCCGGGCGCCGGCAGGCTCACGACCTCGCCCGGCGCGGGCGGCTTCACCTCGCCCTTCACGCAGTTGCGTTCGCGGCGGCGCGTCTCCGGGTCTCCGTCGCGGAGGGTGGCCGCGAGCTCGAGGAACCGGCGTTCGTCGAAGCCGGCGGCGTCCAGACGGGCGCGAAGCGCGGGGTCGATCGAGGCTAGCTGCTGTTTGAGCTCGGGACGCGGCTCGGGGTTGGCCATGCCGGGCATCATGGCAAGACGGAGTGGGGCTTGCCCGAAAAAATCCGTCCCCGGTCCCGAAGACGCGCGGCAGCCGATCGGGGGGATCCGCGGGCGTTGCGAGATCGGCCGCACCGACGCACCATGAAGTAGGCGTTCTCTGCTGCGTCACCGGTGGCAAAGGGGCATGGAGCGTGCTTCGCTCTTCACGAGGGTCCGTCGCCCGCCGGCCGCCGGTGGGGTTCAGGAGGGTGATCCGATGCACAACGAGTGGATCGAAGCGCCCCTGAGGGTGTCGCTGATGGCCACGTTGCTCGCGGTGGTCGCGACGGCGTGCGTCGTCAACGAGCCCGAGTCTCCGTCGCGTGGCGTCGTCGTGAGCGGGCCTCCTCCCGCACCGGTTCACGAGGAGCGCCCACCGCCTCCGAACCCGCAGGCGGTCTGGATCCCGGGTTACTGGCACTGGACCGGTATGCAGTACGCCTGGATCCCCGGCCACTGGGAGTCGCCGCCCCAAGGCGCGGTATGGGCGTCGCCGAAAGTGACGGTCTCGAAGGACGGCCGCTACGTCTACGAGCCCGGCGGCTGGCAGAGCGGGACGCGGAACGCCATCCGGTAGAGCTCGTCGCCGCTCCGCGATGGGGAACTTCTTCGAGCGGGCGGGTACACTCCTTTCGTGTCCCGAAGCCGCCGCGCATGCTGGCTGATCGTTCCGCTGCTCGTCATCGCGGCGGCGCCGCCCGCGGTCGCCCAGCGGCGGTTCGTCCGACCGACGCTCCACGAGCCCATTCCGCCCGATCCGAGCGAGGACATGGCGCTCGCCTTGACGGTCGAGGGCGATCTGCCCGCTGCGATCGACACCCCACGCGGCATCGTTCCCGCCCCCGACCCGGCCCGCCCGGTCGGTACGGGCGAGGCGCCGTACAGCCCGTTCCCGAGCGCCGATGCGCCGGGCGCGACCTTCCGCCCCGATCGCAACACGAGCCGTCCGAACGCCCTTCCCTACGACGATCCGTTCATGCCCTCGACGGCGCCGTTCAAGCGCCTCGCGGCATTCGACACCGTCGACTCGAGCTACACGCTCTCCGTTCGGGATCCACACCCGACGCCGCTCCATGTCTCGCCGCTCCCCGCGCCGGACGCCTCGGAGGAGCACTTCTACGCAGACATGGTGGTCGATCTCGCCGCCGGCCGGCGCGTGCGGATCCCGTCCGTCGGGCCTGGCGCGCGCGTTTTGCGCGCACGCGCCGGAGTGGGCACGGAGGACGTGAAGTTCACCCTCTACAAGGACGGGGCGGACAACTGGTTCATCGAGGGCGACGTGACGACGCGCGTGCGTCTCGTCATGGAGCTGTCGATCCCGCGCGCGACGTTCGGCGGCGTCTTCGGCTCGCCGACGCGCGCGGAGCTCCGAAGCGTCCCGCCGCTTCCGGACAACGTGCGCGCCGCGGCGGCGCAGGTCGCGCAGCGGATCGGCGTCTCGCCGCGCAGCTCGCCTCGCGAGATCGTGACGAAGCTCGTCGCGTACTTCCGCGCGTTCCAGGACTCGGAGGAGCCGCCCGCGGATCACGGGGACATCTACCTCGATCTCGCGCTCAGCCAGAAAGGCGTGTGCCGGCACCGCGCGTTCGCGTTCATGGTGACCGCGCTCTACCTCGGCATCCCGACGCGCATGGTGACGAACGAAGCGCACGCATGGGTCGAGGTCGACGACGGCCGCCTCTGGCGCCGCATCGATCTCGGCGGCGCCGGTCGGACGCTGAACGATCCGCTCTCGGGCAACGTCCCGTACGAGCCGCCGCCGGACCCGTTCGCATGGCCGCAAGGCTCGGCCCGCGGAGACGACCTCGCCGAACGCGCGCGCCGCGCGTCCGCCACGCCGAACCGACCTGCGCCGACGAGCTCCGCGCCCGCGAGCAGCGCACCGGCCGCCCCCGGGTCCACCGACACGTCCGGAGGCACGTCCGGCGGCGGCTCGAGCGGAGACCCCGGCACGAGCGGCGCGAGCGGAACGATGGGCACGAGCCGGACGAGCGGAGCGCTTGCATCGCCTCCCTCCGGCCTGCGCCCCGTCACGGTGCCGGAGCCCGACGATCGCCCGCCGTCGACGCTCACGATGACGCTCGGCGGAACGGAAGCCCGCCGTGGCTCCCCGCTCCCGGTGCGCGGCCAGGTGACGGCCGCAGGAGCACCGTGCGGCCACGTCGCCGTCGAAATCGTGCTCCGAAGCCGCGCACACGGCGACATCCCGATCGGAGTCCTCGCGACGGACGACCAAGGCCGCTACGACGGCGCCCTCGTCCTCCCCTCGACCGTCCCGCTCGGCGACTACGAAGCGCACGCGATCACGCTCGGCGACGGGCGCTGCGGGAGGGGGGAGACGAAGTGACCGAGGCTCCAGGCTCCAGGCTCCGGGCTCCAGGGAAGGGCTCCAGTCGAGAAAGGTGCTTCAGGGCGCCTTCGATTCCGAGCTCGGCTGAGGATACGTTCACGCGACCTCTCGACGGACTTCACGCTGGTCGAGAGCGCTATGCTCTGGAAGTGTTCTCACCTGGAGCCTGGAGCCTGGAGCCTGATCCGTGAGCGCTGCCTTCATCCCTTTCCTCTACGAGCTGCGCGCGCGCAAGGTGAAGGTCGGGCCGCAGGAGGCGGTGGCGCTCGCGAAGGCGCTCGTGATGGGGCTGCACGAGAGCTCGCTCGACGGCTTCTATCACGTGGCGCGTGCGATCTGCGTTCACCGTGAGAGCGACCTCGACAAGTTCGACGAGGCGTTCCTGGCGCACTTCCGCGGGATCGAGACGAAGAGCCTCGAGCTCGTCTCCGAGATCGAGGCGTGGCTCGCGGATCCTGCGAACCGCAAGCAGCTCAGCCCGGAAGAGCTCGCCGCGCTCGAGGCGCTCGACATGGCGGAGCTGAAGCGCCTCTTCGAGGAGCGGATGCGCGAGCAGAAGGGGCGCCATCAGGGCGGCAATCGTTGGATCGGGACGGGCGGCACGAGCCCGTTCGGCGCCTTCGGCGCTCATCCCACCGGACTACGCGTCGGCCCCCACGGCGGCGGTCGGAGCGCGATGGGCATCGCCGACGCGCGCCGGTTCCGTCCGTACCGATCGGATCTGCTCCTCGACATCCGGCAGATCGAGGTCGCGCTGCGGAAGCTCCGCGCGTTCCAGCGCGAAGGACAGCCCGACGAGCTCGACGTCGAGGGCACGATCGACGCGACGGCGAAGAACGCCGGCGAGCTCGAGATCGTCGTGCGTCCGCCGCGAAAATCGAACGTCCGCGTCTTGCTCATGATGGACGTCGGCGGCTCGATGGATCCGCACATCGAGGTCGTCTCGCGCCTCTTCTCGGCGGCCAAGCGCGCGTCGAACATCCGCTCGCTCGAGACCTACTACTTCCACAACTGCATCTACGGGCGCGTCTGGGAGACCGAGCGCTTCAGCGATCCGGTGCGCGTGGACGATCTGCTCCACGAGCTCGGCCCCGAATGGAAGCTCATCATCGTCGGCGACGCGGCGATGCACCCGGCGGAGCTCCTCGGGTATGGCGACTACGAGTTCTACGCGACCGGCCAAGTGGGCACGCCCACGACCGGCCACGCGGTCCTCACGAAGCTGGCGAACCACTTCCGCCGATCGGTGTGGCTCAACCCCGACCCTCCGAGCTACTGGCGAGGCGGCACGGCAGCGGAGATCGCGAAGATCTTCTCGATGTTCCAGCTCACGCTGGAAGGTCTCGAGGACGCGATTCGTCACCTGTCGAAAGGGGATGTGAGGAAGAGATGAGGCTCCAGGCTCCGGGCTCCAGGCTCCAGAAGGAGCGCGCCGCGTAGCCCCGTCTCATCGAGCGCTCTCCCGCGCACGCACGTCGCGCGCAGACCCAGTGAAAATTTCGAGCTGTAACGACGGGCCGGAGAGCGGTGAGGGCGGCCTGCGCGAGACGCTCGCCGCTAGCCCCCCTGGAGCCTGGAGCCTGGAGCCTGGAGCCTCCAGACGCAGCGGCGGACGGGTACGCTGCCACCGCATCCTTGACGCAGACATAAAACCACTTGCTCCCACATCACACGACTGGTACAGCCCCGCTCGCGTCGCAGGCCGAAGGCCTGCGCGAACGGTGTCCGGGGCGACGAGCCCTGGAGGCCCCATCGACGTGGGGATCCCACGGCGGTCTTCAGCCGCGGTGGTCCACGGCGGTGCCCATTGGAGAAAGGAAGAGTCTGGAGCCGTAAGTAGAAATGATCCTTCACAAGAGCGCGCTTGCCGCCCTCGTTGCGCTGTCGCTTTCGTCCGTCGCCTGCGTCACGGAGATCGAGCCGACCAACGAGGTCGAGGAGACGTCCCAGGATCTCGTCTCACGAAGCGCCAAGTTCGAAACGTTCCAGGGCCTCGATGGCCAGTGGTACTTCCACGTCCTCGCCGGGAACGGCCAGAACGTCCTCCGCTCGGAGGGCTACACGACGCGCGCCTCTGCGGAGAAAGGCATCGCGTCCGTGCTCGCGAACGGCGCCGACGCACGCAACTTCGCCGTTCTCCGCGCGTCGAACGGCGACTGGTACTTCAACCTGAAGGCCCGCAACGGCAAGGTGATCGGGACGAGCCAGCTCTACGCGTCGAAGTGGAACGCGGAGCGTGGCGCCGCGACCCTGCGCACGCTCGTCGAGAGGTCGCAGGCCGAAGCGACGATCGAGCCCGCGAAGCCCGAGCCGCGGTTCGAGATCTTCACCGGCGTCGACGGGCAGACGTACTTCCGTCTTCGCGCCAAAAATGGCGAGATCGTCCTCGCGTCGGAGGGCTACACGACGAAGGCGAGCGCCGAGAAGGGCATCGCCTCCGTGAAGAGGCACGGCACCTCCGTGAGCAACTTCCGGATCTTCGAGGCGGCGAATGGGCAATGGGCTCTGAGCCTCGTCGCGACCAACGGCGAGATCATCGCGCGCGGCGAGACGTACGTCTCGAAGTGGAACGCGACGCGCGCGGCGTCGAGCATCGCGAAGCTGCTCGGCGGAGGCGACGTCACGACCGCCGATTGATTTCGGGGAGGGAGACCCGAGCGAGGAGGGGACTTTCCCCGCGACGTCGCGGGGCGCTTGTCGTCGCTCGGACCTATCGAGCGAGCTTGAAATAGTAAGAAGCCCGCGTAGCGCCCCCGCCACTCCTCAGGGGTCGCCCACGCGGGCTTCTTGTTTCCCCTCTCGTAAGGCGAGCAAGACGTTTCGTCGTGCTCGCCTCCCCTCTCCCTCTCTCCGTCTCCCTCCGAAACGCCTCGAGCTCTGGAGCTCGATTCGTTAGCTAACGCTCGGGCAGGCATGCCGTCAACGCGCACGACGCGCGTGCACGAAGATCGGTCGCATATGCAGAGGCGCTGTCGTCTCCGTCTTTACTTGTGCGAGCGAGACGAAGCGTGTGCGGCGCCGTGCACGGCCCGGCGCTCGGCTCGTCAGAGGCGGACGTCGATGTAGACGCCACGCCGAAGCTCCTGGAGCCACAGCTTTCGTTGTCGCTCCGTGGCTTCGATGTAAGCGCGCTCCATCATCTGCTCGCGCACCTGCTCGTAAGGCGGGGGCTTCGACGGCTCCGCGGCGAGCTGCACGACGATCACCGCCTGCTCGCCCCGGGGATCGCGGAAGACGATGGGCGAGGAGGTCTGCCCTGGCTTCAACGTCTTCGCGACCTGTTGCAGCTCCGGAAGGAGCCGCTGGAGGGGGACGGGGCCGCTGGAGCCGCAGGTGTGCTTCGTCCTCGTGTCGTCGCTGTAATCCTCGACGAGCTTGCAGAAGTCTTCGCCGGCGTTGGCTCGACGCGAGAGCTCCTCGGCGAGCGTGACCCGCGCGACGGCTTTCTCCTGCGGCGTGCCCGGCGGGATCTGCAGGACGAGAAGGCGCAGATCGACGGGCGACTCCTGCGCGAGCTCCTTCAAGAACCGAGCGTACGCGGCACGCGCGTCCTGCTCGGTGACGCGTACGCGACCGCGGACGCGAAGCTGAATGAGCTTCCCCTCGAGGACCTGACGGCGGATCTCGTCGCGGTAATCCTGCTCGCTGAGCCCCTGCCGCTTCGCCTCCTCGATGAGCTGCTTCGGGTCCATGCGGGCCTGCGCCGCGACCTGCCGGATGCCGTTGTCGACCTCCTCGGGCGTGACCGTGATGTGCGCCTTGTCCGCGGCCTGCTCCTCGAGGCGCTCGTCGATGAGGCGCGAGAGGAGCTCGCGGAACATCTCGCTCTCGGCGGCCGCCTGCTGCGTCGCGTTCTGGGTCTGGAGCGCGATACGGAAGAGATGCGGACGCGCACGCTGTCGCAACTCGGAGAGCAGAATCGGCCGCTCGCCGACGACGGCGACGATCCGCTCGACGATCGCTGCTTCGGCCGGACGTGGCGCAACGGCCGCGAAGAAGCCGACGCCGGCGAAGACCAAAGCTCGGAAAGGACGACTTGAGATCCGACTGAGACGCGAGCCGCCTGCCACGTTCACGTCGCCTGTCTTAGCACTTTCGGTCGTGCAGAAAGAAGGTCTATGCTCGAGCCTTGCCGCCGCACTCGGCGAGCGACCGGAAGAGGATGGTCTCCATGGGCAGAAGCTTTGGGTGGGCTAGGAGAGTTGCGCCGCTCGTCGCCGCGGCGTGTCTCGCGCTGACGACGTCGGGGTGCAAGAGCGTCCTGAAGAAGTTGAAGAAGACGGGCGACGCGGACGCGGGAGACTTCACCTCGACCTCGACGTCGACCTCGCTCGGCGACGAGCTCGCGGACGAGCAGCTCCAGAAGAAGCTCGACGAGTACATCAAGTGCCTCAACGCGCTCGCCAGCCCCATCCACCAGTCACGGCAGCGTTACCTCCGGTACGTGCCGCGCACCGGCCCGACCGGAAACGAGCAGTACGCCGACCTCTACCGGTTGCCGGTCGGGGCGACGGCCACGTGCTCTGCCGGAGTCGCTCGCGCGAAGAACATGCCGCCCTCGAACCCTCAGCTCGAGAACGCAGGCGCCGAGTTCTCCCTCGCTGCCACGGAGATCGACCGTCTGATCAACGAGGCGGACACCTACTACGAGCTGAAGCTCTTCAAGAGCGACAAGTGGGCGAAGGGCAAGGCCATGCACCCGCGCCTGATGGCCGCGTTCGATCGGTTCTCGAAGGCCGACAAGGATCTGCACGACACCCTCGACGGCATCACGAAGCCGCTCGCGCAGCGCGTCCTCGCCCGCATCGAGCGTGATGAGGGCAAGAGGTTCAGGTACTGGCGTAGGAAGGTGCTCATCACGGCTCGCGAGCTCGTCGAGGCGAGCGATCCGATCGGCGAAGACGACGACATCGACTTCGATCGCTACGGCGCCGCGTACACCGAATTCGAAAAGTCGCTCGACGAGCTGCAAGAGTACGGCAGCATGAACAGGGCGGAGCTCAACGACCAGCGGAGGGCTCCCAACTGGCCGAGGGCGGCTTCGAACTACGACGCCTTCGTCAAAGAGGCCGGTGACTTCAAGAAAGCCGCGAAGGAGTTCTGGCGCTGCCTGCGCGACGCGCCGCCTTCGGCCAAGACGCCCTCGGGCAAGATCGACCTCGACAAGCTGGACAAGTGCGGGACGGTCGAAGCTTGGAAGACCGCCGACGAGGTCATCAAGCAGTTCAACGAGTTCATTCGGACGTCGAACAATCACTTCTTCCCCTGATGGGAAGGCTCCGGGCTCCAGGCTCCAGGTTCGCGACTTCAGTCTCGAGTCTCTAGTCTCCAGTCTTTCGTCTCGGAGGCTGAGGTCCCGACAAAATGGCCGAGCCCGGAGTCACTCGACTCCGGGCTCCGGGGGCATTTCAAGGGAGCCAGCCGAGAAGTCCGGCTGGCCGCGGATCAAGACAAGGTACGAATCAGAGGACGCCGCGGCGCTCCTGATCGCGCTCGATCGAGCGGAACAGCGCCGAGAAATTGCCCTCGCCGAACGAGAGGTGGTTCTCGCGCTGGATGAGCTCGAAGAAGCTCGGACCGATCACGTTCTTCGTGAAGATCTGGAGGAGGTAGCCGTCCGCGTCGCCGTCGACGAGCACCTGGTGGCGGCGGATGCGGTCGCGGTCCTCGCGAACGTTGGGGCAGCGCTTGAAGGCCTCGTCGTAGTAGCTCGGATCGATGTCGAGCATCTCGATGGCGCCGTCGATCGCGTCGAGCGAAGCGAGGATGTCCTTCGTGAGGAGGGCGATGTGCTGCACGCCCGGCCCCTTGTGCTCGCGGAGGTACTCGGCGATCTGACCGCGCTCGTCCTTGTCCTCGTTGATCGGGATGCAGAAGGTGCCGCACGGCGAACGGAGCGCGTACGAGTAGAGGCCCGTCTTCGCGCCGGCGATGTCGAACGAGCGCACCTCGGTGAACGCGAACACGTCCTTGTAGAAGCTGGACCAGCGGCCGAGCTCGCCCTTCGGGACGTTGTTCGTCAGGTGGTCGATGGCGAAAAAGCCCTTCTCCGGCACCATGAGCGGCTGGTCGAGCGCCACGAGCTCACGGCTGATGGAGTTCTTGGCGTCCACGAAGAACACGAGGCTGTCGCCGATGCCGTGGACGGCCGGCGCGTCGAAGGCGAACCCGCCCGGCCGCTGGAACGGCCGCGCTCCCCGCTTGACCGCCTCGTCGAACGCGGCGCGAGGATCCTCGAACGCGAGACCGAGCGCGCTGACGGTCGGGCCGTGCGTCGCGCAGAGCTCCGCGCCGTAGCTGCCCGCCTCGTGCTCGACGAACATCTGGATCGAGCCCTGACGGTAGAGGTCGATCGCACGGGACGAATGCCGGTGCGTACGCGAGAAGCCGAGCGCCACCAGCAGGCGCTCGAGGCTGGAGGGAGCGTTCGTCGAGAACATCATGAACGCGAGGCCGCGCATACCGAGCGGGTTCTTCATCGCTTCGTCTCCTCTCGCACGGTCTACGACCGGGAACCGAACCGCGAAAGCAGAATGATGCGAAGGCGATCATCGAAAAATTCGATAATGTGACCCGATGCGGATCACGCTCGATTCCCTCGAGACGCTCGACGCGATCGCTCGATGCGGCAGCTTTGCCGCGGCGGCCAAGTCGCTCCGCAAGGCGCAGTCGGCGGTGAGCTACGGCATACGGCAGCTCGAAGAGGCGCTCGGAGTCGCCGTCTTCGATCGACGCGGGCACCGCGCCGTCCTGACGCCCGCAGGAGAGATGGTGCTCGCCGAAGGCCGCGCGCTCCTCACGCGCGCGCGACGCATCGAGACGCTCGCCGCTCGCTTCGAGGAGGACTGGGAGCCGCGCATCGAGGCGGTCATCGACGGCATCCTCCCGATGGACTCGATCATGCGCGCGCTCCGCCGCATGACGTCGGAGGGCGTCCCGACGAACATCCAGATCAAGGTCGAGTTCCTCGGCGGGGTGCAGGACCGCTTCGAGCGCGATCGCGCGGACCTCATGCTCGTGAAGGACTACCTGCGCAGCGACGCGCTCATCGAGCATCCGCTCCCGGACGTCGAGGTGGTACTCGTCGCCGCCGCGGATCATCCGCTCGTCGGCGCCGACACCGCGGCCGTCTCGCTCGCGGACCTGCACCGTCACGTCGAGCTCACCGTGCACGACTCGAGCGAGAGCAAGCGCCTCGTCGACGCGCGCGTGTTCGGCGGCCCGCGCGTGTTCTTCCTCAGCGACTTCAACACGAAGAAGCAGGCCCTCCTCATGGGCCTCGGCTTCGGCTGGATGCCGACGTACCTCGTGGAAGGCGAGCTCGCGAGCGGCGCGCTCGTGGAGGTGCCGTACGCGGGCGGCTCGCGCTACACGTTCACGCCGATGCTCGTGCACCCACGCGATCGCCCGCTCGGTCGCGCGGGCAAGCTGCTGCTCGATCTGCTCACGACGCCCACGACCACCATGCTCACGGCGCCGCCCCCGCGTCGCAGGCGCGCTCCTCGCCGGCGCTCCGCGCGTTGACGGCGCGCACGAAAAAGGCCGACCACCTCGCGGTGATCGGCCTCGTGAAGAGCGCGCTCCGTGCGATCAGCGCTTCGAGTACTGGAAGCGCTTGCGGGCGCCCGGCTGACCGTACTTCTTGCGCTCCTTCTTGCGCGCGTCGCGCGTGAGGAACCCGGCGCGCTTGAGGATGCCGCGCTTCTCCGGATCCATGGCGACGAGGGCACGCGAGATACCGTGACGCATCGCCTCGGCCTGCGCGGAGTGACCGCCGCCGCGAACGGTCGCCCACACGTCGAACTGATCGGTCGCCTCGATGAGCTCGAGCGCCTGCTTCATGACCATGATCGAGGTCTCACGCTCGAAGTACTGCTCGGCCGGGCGGTTGTTCACCGTGACCTGGCCGGTACCGGGCGAGAGCCAGACGCGGGCGATGGCGGTCTTGCGCTTGCCGGTGGCGTACGTGCGGTTCGTGGTGCTCATCGTCGTCTTCTTCTCTCAGTTCGTGTCCCGAGGCGCCTCGGGGCTCACTTGATCTCGAGGGCCTGGGGCTTCTGCGCGGCGTGCGGATGATCCGGGGTCGCGTACACCTTCAGCTTGCCGAGCATCTTCCGACCGAGGACGTTCTTCGGGAGCATGCCCTTCACGGCCTTCTCGATCGGGAACGTCGGCTTCTTCGCGAGCAGGTGCCGGTAGGCGATCTGCTTGAAGCCGCCCGGGATTCCGGAGTGGTGCGAGTAGAGCTTCTGGTCGAGCTTGTTGCCCGTCAGCTTCACCTTGCCCGCGTTGACGACGATGACGAAGTCACCCGTGTCCTGGTGCGGGGTGAAGGTCGGCTTGTGCTTGCCGCGAAGGATGTGCGCGACGTGGCTCGCGAGACGCCCGAGCGGCTTGTCCGTCGCGTCGACGACCCACCAGGCGCGGCTGGCCTCAGCCTCCTTCCGCGTCGCGGAGTAGCTGCGGTGCGGGTTCCTCGGTTTGGCCTTCGGGGCCTCGGGCGTTGCCATCTCTCTTGCCTCTCGAAATCGCGCTGGAATTTGCCTTCGCCACGGAGCACACGACGGAGCCCTGGCGGAAGGGGGCGGGAACGTACGCGGGGACCGCGCTTTCGTCAAGCGGATCTGCCCGTCTTGGCCGCGCTCACCACGGAGCAGCGCCCGCCGCGCCCCTAATAGAGGAGGGAACGGCGGGGCGCAACGGGGGACGTCGCACCACCTGAGTCTCGAGTGGTTCCTTTCCGAACCCGCGTAAAGCGCTTGGCAGGATCGCGAACGTCACGGTGATGCCAGGACCGACTGGAGCCTGAAATCGCTCTGGTCGAAGCCGAGCCAACGATTGCTACGCATATCTTTCGCACGTAAAAGATCGTCCCATGATCAGCTTCGAGCCGAGCGAGGACCAGAAGCTCATGGTCGCCTCCGTGGCCGAGTTCGTCCGGACGGCGATCCGGCCGAAAATCCGCGACTTCGAGCGCGATCGCGGGCTCCCGGAAGACGTCCGCAAGACCGCGCACGAGCTCGGGCTCGCCCTCGCCGCGCTGCCGGAGTCGGTCGGGGGCGCGGGGCTGGGCCTCACGACCGCGGTGCTCCTCGAGGAGGAGCTGGCGTCGGGCGACCCCGCCGCGCCGTTCGCGCTCGGCGGGCCCGGACCGTTCGGCCTGGCGGTCGTCGAGCTCGGGACGGAGGAGCAAGCGAAGGACGCGCTCCGGCCTTTCACCGAAGCCGGCGCGCACGGGCGCTTCGGTGCGGTCGCATGGGGAGAGCCGAAGCCGAACCCGGATCGGCCGGGCCTCTCGACGACGGCGACCAAGACGGCCGACGGCTGGCGGCTCGACGGCACGAAGGCCTACGTGCTCAACGCCGACCGCGCCGAGAGCTTCGTCGTGTTCGCGCAGGTCGATCGCGACGCGGGATGGAACGGGCTCGGCGCGTTCCTCGTCGACGCGCGCGCGCCGGGCCTCGTCGTGCTCGATCGCGTCACGACGCTGGGGCTCGACGCCGTCAGCTTCGGCGGGATCGAGCTCTCGGGCGTCACGGTGCCCGAGTCGGCGCGGCTGCTCGGCGGCGACGACTTCACGCGCGCGCTCTTTCGGTTCTTCGCCAAGAATGCGCTGCTCGTCGCGGCGCGCGGCGTCGGGCTCGCCCGCGCGGCGTTCGAGATCACGCGCGAATACGTCGACACGCGCAAGGCGTTCGGAAAGCCGATCGGGCACTTCCAGGCGGTCGCGTTCACCGTGGCCGACCGCGCGATGGACGTCGACGCGAGCCGCGCGCTCGTGTGGCGCGCGGCGGCGGCCTGGGACGCGCTCGCGCGCGGCGAAGGCGACGAACGCTCCGCGCTGCTCCTCACTGCAGAGGCGGTCGCCTTCGCGCACGAAGCGGCCATGCGCTGCGGTGACGACGGCGTGCAGCTCCACGGCGGCGCAGGCTTCATGCGCGACTACCCCGTCGAGAAGCTGATGCGCGACGCGAAGCAGCTCGGGCTCTGCGGGATGACCGCCGAGCACGCCGACCAGCTCGCGGCGGCGGTGACGCTCGGCGTGCCGATCGATCCGGGCCTCGTGCTGCCGACGCCCGAGACGCAGAACGTCTTCGTTTGAGGCCTCGGGCCTCGGGCCCCAGGCCTCACCGGGAAGAGTCCTCAGTCCTCAGTCCTCAGTCCTCAGGGAACGAATGGCGATCGAGTTCTCACTGACCAAGAAGCAGCTCGAGATGCGCGAGGCGGTTCACGGGCTCGCGAAGAACGTGATCCGGCCACACGCCCTCGCGTGGGATCGCGCCGGAGGCATCCCGGAGGACTTCCTCCGCAACATGGCGCGCCTCGCGACCTCGATGGGATCGAACGCGATGACGGCCGGCCTCGGCGACGAGGGGAACGCGCCCGAGGGCGAGAGGAAGCGCGGCATGGGCGGCAACCTGTTCAGCGTGCTCGCGTCCGAGGAGCTCGCCTGGGGCGACCCTGCCCTCCTCTTGTGCCTGCCCGGACCGGGGCTCGGGGGTCCGCCCGTGCGCGCGAGCGGGACGCCCGAGCAGAAAAAGCGGTTCTTCTCCGTCTTCGACGGCATGCTCGACGACGACAAGCCGCTCCGATGGGGCGCGTACGGTCTCACCGAGCCGGGAGCCGGCAGCGACGTCGCCGGCATTCGTACGAGCTGCCGCAAGGACGGCAAGCACTGGGTGCTCAACGGACGCAAGTGCTACATCACGAACGGCGCGCGCGCGTCGTGGACGGTGATCTTCGCCACCGTCGATCCCGCGCTCGGCCGCGCCGGTCATCGTGCCTTCGTCGTCGAGAAGGGCACGCCCGGTTTCAGCGTCGGTCGCATCGAGGACAAGATGGGGCTGCGCGCGAGCGAGACCGCGGAGCTCGTGCTCGAGGACTGCCGCGTCCCGGAGGAGAACCTCCTCGGTGGAGAGGAGCGCTACGTGTCGAAGGAAGGCTTCATGACCGCGATGAAGACCTTCGACAACACGCGCCCGCTCGTCGGCGCCATGGCGTGCGGGATCGGGCGCGCCGCGTACGACTACGCGTGCGAGTTCGTGAAACGGAACTACGTCCTGTCACGTCCGATCCCGCGCTACGCGGCGATCACGGAGCGGCTCGCGCGCGTCGGCCGCGGGCTCGAGGCGGCGCGCACGCTCTGCTGGCGCGCGGCATGGATGGCCGACCAAGGTCTGCCGAACGCGAAGGAGGCGAGCATGGCGAAGGCCATGGCCGGCCAGGCGGCGATCCGTGCGTGCATCGAGGCGATCGAGATCTGCGGCGCCGAAGGGTCCATCGCGACGGAGCACCAGCTCCTCGAGAAGTGGTTCCGCGACATCAAGGTCTACGACATCTTCGAGGGCACCGGGCAGATCCAGCGTATCGTCATCTCGAAGCGGCTCATCTCCGATCTGAAGTCCTTCTGAGGACGCGTTTCGTCGAGAGCTCGCTCGAGCGATCCGCGAGCTGAGCCTCGCCGGGGTACGTCGGTTGCAGCCGATCGCGTCGAGGTCTCATCATGCGTCACGCTCGTGATCTCGCGCTCGGCGCCTTGATCGGCGCTGGATTGATGTTTCTCCTCGATCCTCGCGGCGGCAGCGCTCGCCGCGCGCTCGTGCGCCAGAAGTCGGTGCGCGCCGTGCACGA
Source organism: uncultured Myxococcales bacterium (assembly GCA_937949945.1). Classification (GTDB taxonomy): domain Bacteria; phylum Myxococcota_A; class Polyangia; order Polyangiales; family Polyangiaceae; genus Labilithrix. The sequence goes on along the minus strand of CALFEQ010000117.1, from coordinate 3,784 downwards.
GATCGAGACGGCGGTCGGCATCGGCAAGCGTGATCTCGGCCACCGCGTGCAAGGCATCGCGTCGATGGCGTTCGGGAAGCGGCGCCCCGCGCATGCACCCCCGGACGTGATCGTCGCGCGCGTGAGGTCCAAGCTCGGGAGGCTCACCTCTCACCCTCACGCCGTGAAGGTCGAGTCGAAGGGAGACGGCGCGATCGTGCTGAAGGGCCCCATCCTGCGCGCCGAGCTCGACCGCGTGCTCTCGGGCCTTTCGCACGTGCGCGGGGTGCACGAGATCGAGAGCGAGCTCGAGGTCCACGATCGGCCCGACATCCCGGCGCTCCAGGGGGGCTCGGACAAGCCGACGCCCCGGCCGCTCCACACGCCGGCGTCGCGTTTCGTCCTCGGGATCGCCGCAGCGAGCTTCGCGGTGACGTCGTTCCTCAAGGGTCACCCGCTCGGCGCGCTCGCAGGCGGCGCGCTCGCGTTCGCGCTCGCGCACAGCATCGTGCACCGGGGCGGCGAGCCGAGCCTCGGACACGGCGGGCTCAAGGGCCTTCGCGAGTCGTATCCGCCGGGCTCCGAGTGGGCGCCGGCGTCGGAGTGAGCTCCGATGGGAGCCGCCCCATGCGCTCGACGAGTGTGCGCGACCGCGCGGCAAACTGCCGCTGTTGGCGTCGCCGGACGACGTGGCCGGTGCGCGGAGCGGTTCCCGTCGAACGCGTGAGCCGAAACGGGCTCGTCAGGGTACTCGTGTAGAGGAACGAGCCTTCTCGCATGTCCTCTACCCTCGCCCCCGAGCGCGTGCGCTCGTTGCCGGTCGGACCGACCGACGCGGCGCTCGTCATCGCCGCGCGAGCCGGCGAGGCCTGGGCGTGCGAGGTGCTCTACCGCAGGCACGCCCAAGCGGTGTACGGGCTCGCGTGCCGCCTCTTGGGCTCCAAGGTCGACGTGGACGACTTGCTCCAGGACTCCTTCCTCACGGCATTCGCGACCCTCGATCGACTCGAGGATGGCGGCGCGTTCCGCTCGTGGGTCTGCGGGATCCTGGTCCGCAAGACATCGAAGCTCATGCGGCGCAACGCGCTCCTCGCGAGGCTCGGGCTGAGGCGCGCCGCTCCGCCGCCGGACCTCGACTCGATCCTGTCGCCGAGCACTCCGCCCGACGTGGCCGTCGAGCTCCGGCAGCTCTACGATCGATTGCAGCGCTTCCCCGGGGAGCTCCGGACCACGTTGCTGCTCCGGCGCGTCGAAGGAGCCTCCCTCGAGGAGATCGCGCAACTGACCGGCGCATCGCTCGCCACCGTCAAACGTCGTCTGAAGAAGGGGGCCTCGATGTTGATGGAGGATTCCGGCGATGAGTGAGCGTCCGCCGTCCCGGTTCTTCCACACTCCCCTCGGGGAGGAGCGGCGCGAGCGCAATTGGCGCGCGATCGCGGAGCGGCTTCCCGCCCAGCAGCGGCGCCCGCAGCCGAGATACCGAGCGCTCGCGGCCGCGGCCGTCGTGTCGCTCGTCCTGGTTCTCTTCGCGATGCCCCTCTTCCGGCGACCTGCCGGCGCGATCGACGGCGCCGTCCTCGAGACCGGCGCTGGCGAGAGGCAATCGCTGGAGCTCGGCGACGGATCGCACCTCGTCCTCGAGCCGTCGACGAAGCTTCGACTGGAGCGCGTCTCCGGACGCGAGATCCGGCTGAAGGTGGAGGCCGGCGAGGTCTACGCGGACGTGACCCACAAGGCGGATCGTCCCTTCAGCGTCGTGGCAGGCCCCGTGGAGGTGCACGTGGTCGGGACGAAGTTCCGCGTGCAGCACCATCCCGCGGACGGAAACGTCGTCGTGTCCGTCAGCGAAGGCCGCGTGGCGCTCACGCGATCGGACGGAGAGCCGGTCCCGAACACGCTGGGCGCCGGCGAGACTTGGTCCTCGGAGGCGATCCGCGTCTCCGCGGCGGCGAGATCGACCATGGCCGACGCGTCGACCTCGCCCTCCGTGGAACCGAGCGGAGCGCGCACGGCGGCGCGTCCGCCCGTCGTGTCGAAGCGGTTCCGCGAGCTGTGGCGCGATGGGCAATTCGTGGCGGCGTGGGCGGAGATCCCGCCGTCCGACTTCGACGCGATCCTGAGCACGGCAGGCCCGCAGGATCTCTTCGCGATCGGAGAGTCCGCACGGATGAGCGCCCATCCGCACAGCGCGGCGCGCGCCTTCGACGCTCTCCGGCGCCGCTTCCGTTCGGACGCACGCGCCCCGCTCGCAGCGCTCGAGCTCGGCCGGCTCCGCCTCAACGAGCTCGACTCGCCGCTCGAGGCGAAGGAGGCGTTCGAGGACGCGATACGGCTCGATCCGACGGGCGCGTTCCGCGAAGACGCCGAGGCGCGTCTCGTCGAGGCGCTCGAGGCGGCGGGGCTCGTGGACGAGTGCATCGAGGCACGCGAGCGATATCTCGCCGCGCACCCGGGCGGGCTCCACGAGCGGATGGTGAAGCGGCGGTGCAGGTGAGGCCGAACCGGCTGCTGCGGCCGCTCCTCGCCATCGCAGCATCGCTCTCGATCGCGACCTCGACGATCGACGCGCAAGCCGACGAGGCGCCGCACGGGCGCTGCGTCCCGCCCGGTTCCGTGAGCGTGCGCGTGGCGCCGTTCGCGGACGCCGCGATCTCGCGCCGAATCGAGAGCGAGATCGCGTCCGAGCTCGGCTCGACACCGTCGAGGCCCTGCTGGCACCTGCCCGGAGAATCGCGAGGCCCGGACATCGAGGTGGACGTCCGGTGGTACGACCGTTCGCGGGCGCGGGTCACGATCGTCGCGATCACGCCGCAACGGGTCCACTACGGAGTCCGCGACCTGGATCTCGAGAAGCTTCCCGACGACGGCATCCCGCTCGCCGTCGCCATCGCGACCGACGAGCTGCTCGAGACGATCGGAGAGCAGCTCGCGCACGCACCCGTGCTGCAGCCGCCTCCGCGCGATGCACCGCCGGCTCCACCTCCGGCGCCGTCACCGCCGCCGCCGCCGCCCCATCGAAGGCTCGGCTTCGGCCCGGCCGCGGCAATCGACGTGCTCGGCTCGGGAGTCGCGCTCGTCGGCCCCGACGCGCGGCTGCTCGTCCCGCTCACGAGCAGCGTCGCGCTCTCGCTGCGCGTCGGCTCTCGCGTCGCGGCGGACTTGCGGAGCCGGGAGCCCGCGAGACCGACGGGCGCGTGGATCGCGGGAGGCGCGCTGCGCGTCGGATCCCATGGCGGCCCCTCCGGCTTCTCCGTGAGCGCCGGCATCGACGCGACCACGCTGAGGATCACCGGGCCTACCGACACGATCGTGAAGACGCTCGCGATCGCGCGCGCCGGTCTCTCCGGCTACGTGACGCTCGCACCCGGGCTCCGTCTCATGGCAGACGCCTACGTCGGCGGAGCGCTCAGCGAGGGTCACGCCCAAGTCGGCCCCGAGCAGTCCCGCTCCTTCGGCCAGGGGATCTCGAGCGGCGGGGCGGTCGGGATCGCCGCGCTCTTCTGAGCGAACCGTGACAAAGGGCCGCGCGTGAGCCGTTCCGCACGCGAAGAGGTACCAACCGGGTGCGCATCTCGATCCGTCGCGCTGCGACGAGACACCTCAGCACGATTTTCCACCTGGAGGCCTTCATGAAGCTCAGGACCGGTCTGTTCATCGGCACAAGCCTGCTCGCTCTCGCCCTCGTCGCGAATCTCGCTCAGGCGCGAGCGACCTCGCTCGGCGACGACAAGGACGGCGGCGGCTCCATCGCGCTCGGCGACGACAAGGACGGCGGCGGCTCCATCGCGCTCGGCGACGACAAGGA
>CALFEQ010000116.1 GCA_937949945.1 uncultured Myxococcales bacterium | reverse complement strand
TCGAACCGCGCCACGCCGACCCGCCGGAGCACCTCCATGAGGCGCGCGCCGAAGACCGTGCACAGACGCCGCTCGCGGACCTCGGGCACGAGCGCGAACGTACGCAGGTACCACGTGGACCAGTCCGAAGGGTGCGCCGTGCAGAGACCGACCATCTTGCCCTCCTCTCGCAGGAGCAAGACGTCCATCTCCTCGCCGAAGCGTCGCTTCGCTTCGGTCATCTCTTCGGAGAAGAAACGCCCTTGGCCGTCGCCGAAGATTCGCGCGTAGTGCTCGCGCATGAAGGCCAAGGCGTCGTCGAACGTCCCAGGCTCGACGATCACGCCGTCGATGTCCCACGGCAGCTCGCTCGACCAATCGAGGTCCCAGATGCGCCTCGACAAGCTCATCCGCGGAGCCGCCGCTGCCATGATCCCCGAGCCCGACTCGACCACCGCCGCAGGGAGCGTCATGCCCCATTGGAGTAACTCCGAAGGGTTCGATGGGCCAAAAGTCTGACGTCGATTTCCCCGGTTATCTCGATTGCAACGGCCCCTGGTCGCCGCGGCTCGTCGAGAACCGTACCGGGCGGGTCATTTTGACCGGCGACGTCGGCCGTCGGCTGCGCTCTACTGGGGGGTGCACCCGATGGCGGCAACCCAGCAGCGACCGCTCCATCTCCCACGACTCCTCCTCGTCGAGGACGACACCCTCCTGAGGTCGGCCCTGACGCGCAGCCTCCGGCACCGGTTCGAGGTCACGCCGCTCGCCGATGCCGCGAGCGCGGCCGAGCGGCTCCGCGAGGCGAAGTTCGACGTCGTGCTGAGCGACGTGGTCCTCCAGGGGATGACCGGGCTCGACCTCCTTCGCACCGTGCGCGCCTACGACCTCGACGTGCCGGTGATCCTGATGACCGGCTTGCCCGAGATCGACGGCGCCATCGAGGCCGAGGACCTCGGCGCGCTCACGTACATCCGCAAGCCGTTCGCGCCGGCGGTCCTGGAAGCGGCGTTGGACCGTGCCCTGAAGCGCTCGGCGCGCGCGCGTGCCGAGAGGAACGCCGCAGCTCCGGAGCGCGAGGGCCTACGGCTCTCGGACGATCTCGCGCCGCTGGCCGCGATCTTCGATCGTGCGCTCGAGTCCTTGTGGATCGCCTTCCAACCCGTCGTCGACGCCCGCTCCCGGAGGACGGTCGGATTCGAGGCTCTGGTGCGGTCGAGAGAGCCCACGATGGCCTCCCCTGCCGCCATCCTCGACGCCGCCGAGAAGCTCGGGCGGCTGAGCGACGTCGGACGGCGCGTGCGCGCCCACGTCGCGCGTGCGTCCGAGGCCGCCCCGCGCGACGCGCTCCTGTTCGTGAACCTGCACGTCACCGATCTCGACGACCCGGACCTCTACGACGATCAGGCTCCCCTGACGAAGCTCGCCGACCGCGTCGTCCTCGAGCTCACCGAGCGGGCGGCGATCGCGGACACGGGCGACGTTCGGCGCCGCATCGCCGAGCTCCGGCGGCGCGGCTTCACGATCGCGCTCGACGACCTCGCCGACGGCTCCACCGGGCGCGCGAGCTTCGCGACATTCGAGCCCGACATCGTGAAGCTGGACATGTCGCTCGTGCGCGGCGTCGACCGCTCGGAGGTCCATCGGCGCCTCGTCGCACGCATCGCCAGCGTCTGCCGCGACCTTCGGATGCGCGTCGTCGCCGAGGGCATCGAGAGTACCGCGGAGCTGTCCTGCATGATCGAGTCCGGCTGCGAGTGGGTGCAGGGCCATCTGCTCGGGCGACCGTCCGAGACGCCCGCCCCGAGCGCGTATCGCTGGCCGTAGGCGCCGGCTCCGCCGGGCCGCGAGAGCCAGGCCTCTACGACGCGACGCGAGACGCCTCGACCGGCTGCGCCTTCGCGCGCGAGCGCTCGCTGACGGTCTCCGTCGCGAGCTTCACCCGGACGAGCCGCAGTGGCTGATCCACCCCCTTCACCCGCGTCTCGAGCTGCTCGACCAGCCTGAGCTTCGCGCGATCGTCGTCCGAGAGCCGTGCCCAGACGTCCTCCTCGAACACGATCTCGCCCGAGCCGGCGCAGTGCTGCACGCGCGACGCGCAGTTCACGGTCTGCCCGAAGTAGTCGATGGTGTCGTTCGCGGTGATGACGTAACAGGGCCCAGCGTAGAGGCCGAGCTTGATGCCGGTGAGGTCCCCGTTCTCGGCTTCGACGCGGAACTTCTCGAACGCATGGAGGCACGCGGTCGCCGCGCGCACGCACGCGACGGGCTCGACGAAGGCGGCCATGATCGCGTCGCCCATCGTCTTGACGACGGTCCCGCCGTGCTCGTCGATGACCTTCCGGAGCACGTCGAAATGGTCGTCGACGAGCCGGAAGGCAGCGGCGTCTCCGGCGCGCGTATAGAGCGCGGTCGAACCAGTCAGGTCGCTGAACAGGATCGCGCAGCTCGCGACCTTCAAAGGAGTGCTCGGCTTGAGGATGTCCTTGGAGAAGAGCCGGCGGAACTCGCTCATGGTCGTGACCACGTGCGCGGTCGCGGCGAACGTCGCGTAGCCGAGACGCTCGATCTTGACGTGGAGCGGATCGTCCGTGCCGTTCTCGACGGTGACCGTACCGCCCGGCTTCACGCGGAGCACCGCGGGCGAGAAGGCGCCGCCCTTCAGCGCGACCTCGCACGCGTCCGGCGCCTCCTCCTCGACGTCGAGCGACGCGACGGCGCCGCCGCGCGCGAAGAGGCGGAACCTCCCCGCCTCCGCGGGCACGGCGAGCGTGCGCCGCTCCCCGTCGGCGACGACCGCCTGCACGATCACGTGCGGCGTACGCCACGGTCCCCCGATGCAGAACATCCGATCGGGCACCTCACGGACGCTCGGATGGGGGACGAACGTGGCCTCGACGGCACGATCGAGCTCGATCGCATACGACAGATCACAGAGCTGGCAGTGGCTGCCCTCGCGGATCTCCGACAGGAGCTTCACCTGATCGTTCGCCGTACGGCAGCTCGGGCAGATGAGCGCCCAGCGGAGCTCGACGATGCCGAGCGTCACCGCGTGGAGGAACGCGCGCAGGGTCTCGCGCGGGTCGAGACCGCGTGCGTGGGCGACCTCGAACGGACGGATGCGTACGACGTCGGCGTCCGGGGCGGAACGGACGAGCTCGACGAGCGCCGCGACCACCTTCGGATCCAGGCCGCGCATCTCGAGCTCGCGCGTCGCATGCGCGAGGCGCTCCTCGTTCGCGGGCGAGGCGGGCACGAGGAACGGGCTCGGCGCGTCTTCGCGCAGGTGCGCGTCGACCGCGCGCGCGAGCTTCGCCATGCCCGCGACGATGCGGCGGCCCTCGACGTGGGCGATCGGGCGGAAGAGCCAGTGCCGCGGCTGCAAGTCGAGGAAGATCTCGAGGCGCGTCCCGCCTTCGGGCGTGGGGTCGAGCTTCATCCCGAACGTGTACGCGCGGAGCGGCCCGGACCGCATCTTGCGGTAGACGCTGAACGACTCGTTGACCGTCCACTCGAACGGCGCCTCCTCGTAGCTCAGCGCGAAGCCGGCGGCCTTCGTCTCGACCACGAAGCGCGCGCTGCTCTTCGTGCCCGGCTCGATGGGCTTGTAGACGTTGCTCGTCCCGAGCACGATGCGGTTCGTGCGATCGGTGTCCGTGATGAACGGCCACACCGCCGCCGGCGGGGAAGAGAGTGTGATCACGGACGTGACGAGCACGCTCGACATCCACGACAGAACGTACCAGAACGAGCACGAGCGGTCGTCCTCCCGCACGTGAGCTCTCGCGTCCCGCTTCGCTCGCTCGCGGCCGCGAGAGAAAGCCCGGAAAAGGCGACCGTCCCATATACTTGGGCGTCGTGCTCGCGCCGGGGCAGCGCATCGATCGCTACGAGCTCCTCTGCCCGATCGGGGACGGAGGCATGGCGCACGTCTGGGCGGCGCGTCAGCACGGCAAGCACGGCTTCGAGAAGCTCTGCGCGCTCAAGATCATCCAATCGCGCTACGCGGAGAACCCGTCGTTCCGCGCGATGTTCCTCGACGAGGCGCGCATCGTCGCCGGGATCCAGCACCGCAACGTCGCGCAGGTGTTCGACCTCGGTGAGAGCGGGCCTTTGCTCTACATCGCGATGGAGTACGTCGACGGAGATTCGCTCTTCTCGCTCATCGCTCCCGAGAAGACCGTGCCCCTGCCGATCGCGCTCCGCATCGCGGCCGACGCATGCGCCGGCCTCCACGCGGTGCACACGCTCACGGACGCGGCCGGGCGACCTCTCCACGTCGTGCATCGAGACGTCTCGCCTCAGAACGTCCTTCTCACCGCGACCGGAGACGCCAAGCTGATCGACTTCGGGATCGCGCACGCGCGCGAGCGCACGGCCGGACCGACGGAGGTCGGCATGGTCAAAGGGAAGGTCCGCTACATGGCGCCCGAGCAGGCACGGCGCGAAGCCCTCGGCGCCTTCACGGACGTCTTCGGTGTCGGAGCGGTCCTCTTCCGGATGCTCGCCGGACGCGCGCCCTACGCCGCCGCGAACGACATCGCGACGCTGCAAGCGCTCCACGCGAACGCGCCGCCGACGTCGAGCCTTCCGCCGGACGTGCCGCCGGAGGTCGCCGCCCTCGTGCACCGGGCGATCGCCACCGATCCGCGCGCGCGCTTCTCCACGGCGAGGGAGATGCAAGCTGCGCTCGAGGCCGTCCTCGCCAAGGAGCCGCGCCAACCCGACGTCGCCGCATGGGTCGAGGCGAACCTGAGCGAGAGCGCACGCGAGCGGCGCCGCGCGATCGCCGCGGCCCGCGCCGCCGCCGTTCCACCGGACGAGATGGTGAGCACGACGGCGCTCTTGCCGCCCGTCCTGACCGGCGCTCGAGGCTCGCCGGGCGCACCCGCCACTCCCGGCGCACAGACTTCACCGGAGCCCGGACCGCAGGGTCCGCGTGTCGCGACGACGCCGACGCTCGCCTCCCCCGGCGCCCCGCCAGCCCCGCCGCCGGCCTCTCCGGTCGCGCCGCCTCCCACCCTCGCCTCTCCCGCCGCCCCGGCGCCCTCGCCTGCCCACGGCGCATCCACCGCGGCCGGCCCCACGCCGTCGGAGGAGCCCGCTCCGCCGAAGGAGCCGAGCTTCATGGACGTGCAGGCGCTCATCGCGAAGGCACAGCAGAACGCGAAGCAGCAGCAGGCCGCGGGCGAGTCACGGAACGACCAAGCGCCCCGACCTCCCGAGGCTCCGGCCGCGAAGAAGGAGCCTCGACGACCGCAGCCGCAGCAGGCCCAGCCTCGCTACGTCGGCCCTGCGACGCCGGCGGTGGAGCCGCCGAACGCTCCCCTGAAGAAGGCCCTCGCGATCGTCGTCCCCGCGGTGGCGGTCCTGCTCCTGCTCGTCGGAGCGGCGCTCATGCTCCCGTCGATCGTGCGCGACCGCGCGATCGCCCGCGCGCGCGAGGCGGGCCTCGACATCACGATCGATCGCGTCTCGGTGGGGCTCCAGGGCGCGACTCTTCATGGCGTCTCGGCGAAGGTGGCGCGGACGCCCGGGATCACGGCCACGATCCCGGAGGTCCGCCTCGCCGGGCTCTCGGGCAAGAGCGCGCACGTCCGCGACATGGACGTGAAGATGAGCGGAGGCCGAGCCGACATCGAGGTCGGTCTCGCCGCGCTCGTCGCGGAGAACCGCGCGCGTTCGGCAGGGACGCCGAGCAGCCCGCGAAGGCTCTCCATCGTCGGCGCGCGGGTCGTCTGGGAGGGCGTCGCCGGAGCCGGCTCGCGCGTCTCGGCGACCGACCTCAATCTGGAGATCGAGTCGCGCGGCCCCGGCGCCGAGGAGATGCGCGGGACGCTCGGACGGCTCGAGCTCGTGACCGAGCGCACGAAGCTCGGTCCCTGGGCGTGCTCGTTCGAGACCGGCGCGGACCGATCGCGCGTGCGCGTCATGTTCGATCCGCCGGTCCCCGACGGCCCGAGCATGATGCTCGTGGGAGGAAGCACGGGCACGAGGGAGCTGTGGGTCCGCATCCCGCGGTCGCCCTTCGCGAACCTCGGGATCGATCCGAAGGCCTTCGGCCTGCCCGCCGACGCAACGACGGAGGTGGCGGTCACGCTCGAAGGGAAGCTCTCCGCCGACGGACGCTCGGAGATGAAGGGCGAGGTCGATCTCTGGGGGTTGCGCCCCGCCATGCTCAAGAGCGCGATCGACGTCCACGTCGAGGGCAGCGCCGTGGGGACACCGGGAAAGCCGCTCCAGCTCGAGCGAACGACGGTCACGCTCGGTCCGCTCGTCGCAGGCGTCACCGGGACGATCGCGCCGCACGACACCGGCGTGCGCGTGGACGCCATGTTCAAGACCCTCCCCATCACGTGCGCCGCCCTCGCCAAGGCGGAAGCGAAGAAGCTCGGACCGCTCGTCGAGACGCTCCGGGCGCTCGGTGAGAGCACGGGCGCCCTGCGCGTCGTCGGCAACGTGAACGTCTCGGGCGTGATCACGTACGACACCGCCTCGCCCGAAGACGCCACCGTGACCTGGATGGCGAAGGAGACGTGCGGCGTGTCGATCTTCGGATTGTGACCTGCTATGAAGCGGCGGCCATGCGTGGATACCTGCAGCCCGCCCTGAAGAAAGTCCCGACCGAGACCCAGACCGCCTTCTCGAAGCTGTCGCGCCACCGCCGCTCGCACCTCGCCAAGGCCGCTCAGACGACGCTCGTGAAGGCGTCGCAGTGGGCTCGCGGCGACGCCGTCGCGCCCGAGGTCGCCGAGGCCCTCGAGAAGGCCGTCACGGCGCACTTGGCGAAGAAGAAGAGCTGAGCGCGCGAAGGATTCGGGCCGAGCCCGAATCCTTCACGCAGGCTCCAGGCTCCGGGCTCCAGGGGCTCCGGGTCAGGAGAGTCGCGGGCGCGCGACGGCGCCGCGCGCCTCGTCTCTCAGCCGTGCTTCTTCGCGAACTCCTTCATGAAGGACGCGAGCGCCTCGCACCACGAGAGCTCGACCGCGTTGTAGATCGAGGCGCGGATGCCGCCCACCGAGCGGTGGCCCTTGAGGCCGACCATCTTCTGCGCGGCCGCCTCCTTCACGAACGTCTCTTCGAGCGCCTCCGACGGCAGGCGCCAGACGACGTTCATGATCGAGCGGCAGCTCTTGTCGACCGCGCAGCGGTAGAAGCCGCCGGACGCGTCGATGGCGTCGTAGAGGAGCGCCGCCTTCTTCCGATTCCGCGCCTCCATCTCCGCGACGCCGCCCTGCTCCTTCAGCCACGATAGGACGTTGCGGACCAGGTAGATGCCGAACGTCGAGGGCGTGTTCTGGAGCGAGTTGTTCTCCGCGACCGTCCGGTACTGCAGGATCTTCGGGATGTCCTTCCGGCCGCGCGCGGTCATCTCCTTCTTCAGCGCGACGACCGTGACGCCGCTCGGCCCGATGTTCTTCTGGGCCCCCGCGTAGATGACGTCGAACTGCGAGGCGTCGATCCGGCGGCCGAGGATGTCGCTCGACATGTCGACGACGACGGGCACGCCGTCGGTCCGCGGGAACGGCGTGTCCGGACCGAGCGCCCACTGGACGCCGTGGATGGTCTCGTTGCTCGTCACGTGGACGTAGGCGGCGCCCTTGGTGAGCGTGAGCTCCTCCTGCTTCGGCACGCGCGTGTAGCTCTTGTCCTCGCCGCGCGTCGTCGCCGCGACGTTCGCCTCACCGCCGCCGAGAGCCTTGATCGTCCGCGCCTCGGAGAGCGCCTTCTCGCCCCATGCGCCCGTGACGACGTAGTCCGCCGTCATTCCCGCGCCGAGGAAGTTCAGCGGGACCTGCGCGAACGCCATCGACGCTCCGCCCTGCACGAAGAGGACGTCCCAGCGATCGAGCGGCGTCCCGAGAAGCTCCGCGACGAGCGCGACCGCTTCGTTGTGGACCTTCTCGTAGACCTTCCCGCGGTGGCTGTGCTCCATCACGCTCATCCCCGAGCCCTCGAAGTCGAGGAGCTCGTCGCGGGCGCGCTCGAGCGCGGCGAGCGGAAGCGCAGCGGGACCAGGGTTGAAGTTCATCACCCGGCTCATGGCGGAGCACTCTAGCACCGAGCCGACCGGATGAGCCGCCGCGATCGAGTGATACGGGAAGATTCCGATGTCATTCCGACGTCAGCCGTTCACCGGCTCCAAGGTGGGGTTTTCGAGTATGCTGCGAACCGTGAAATCGCTGTCACCGCTCTGCCTGTGCCTGCTCGCGGTCGCATGCAACGGGAAGGTGACGCGCGAGCAGTGCAACGAGATGCTGGACAGGTACCTCGACATGACGCTCGCGAGCGATCCCGAGCTCGCCGACCTCTCTCCCGAAGAGGCGCGCGCTGCACGGGAGATGAAGAAGGCGCTCCGCAAGTCGGAGCCGAGCTACGCGCGCGTCGAGTCGCAGTGCGAGGCGGAGATCTCGAAGCGCGAGTATCGCTGCGCGATGAAGGCCACCACACCGGAGAGCTGGCAAGCATGCATCGACTGACGACGACGACGTGCTGTTCCGTGCTGTTCCTCGCCGCGCTCGTCTCCTGCGGGGGGAGCAAGCCGCCCGAGACGCCCGCCGACAAGGCCAAGGCCGAGGCCGCCGAGGGCGAGGCGGCCGAAGAGGCCGACGGCGAAGACGCCGACGGGGAGAAGGCGGCTCCGAAGAAGGACGTCTGCACCGGCTTCGACATCGGAAACCTCGAGGACCTCCTCGCGAAGAGCGACTGCGAGGTCCCCGACGCGAAGCCCGAGACCCTCGAGAACGTCGAGGTGAAGGACAAGCTCGAGGTGAAGGTGACCGCGAGCCCGACGAGGGTGGCTCCAGGCGGAAAGGCCGATCTCCTCGTCACGTTCACGAACAAGACGAACCAGTCGATGCAGCTCAACTTCCGCATCGATCCGCTCGCGCGCTTCGAGACGGAGACTTACGACTCCAAGAAGAAGCGCGTGGACATGCCGCCGGGTGAACCGCCGCCGCCGCCCAAGGGACACAACCCTCCCCCGCCCGCCGAGGTGAAGGTCGCCCGCGTGACGCTCGCGCCGAACGGCTCGGCTCGCACCACGGTTCCGTGGGAGGCGGTGAAGATGAAGTGGGCCCCCGAGAAGGTCCGCGGCACCGCGGTCGAGCGCGGCTACCCGCGCAAGCCAGCCGGGCCGCTGCCCAAGGGCAAGTACACCGTCCGCGTCATGACTCCGCTCATCGGCGTGTTCGAGGGCGGTGAGCACGAGATCAGCGGCCCCTCGGTCGAGATCGAGGTAGGGAATTGAGCGATCCGCCTTCGCAGACGACGCCCGCATCGGAGGAGGCGACCTCGCGGAAGGCCTTCCGCGCCGTCTTCTTCGGCACGCCGCAGTTCGCGGTGCCGTGCCTCGACGCGCTGGTCGAGATCGCCGACGTCGCCGCGGTCGTCTGCCAGCCCGACAAGCCGAAGGGCCGCGGGCTCGAGCTCGCGGCCCCGCCCGTGAAGGAGCGTGCTCTCGAGCTGGGCCTCAACGTCGTCCAGCCGACGAAGCTCAGGACCGGGGAGTTCGCAGCGTGGCTGCGCGACCTCGCGGTCGACGTCGCGCTCGTCGTGGCGTACGGGCGCATCCTTCCGAAAGACGTGCTCGAGGCGCCCCGCCTCGGCTGCGTGAACGTCCATGCGTCACTGCTCCCGAAGTACCGCGGCGCAGCGCCGATCACGTGGGCCGTCGTCCACGGCGAGCCGGAGACCGGCATCACGCTGATGCAGATGGACGAAGGCATGGACACGGGCGCCATGCTCGAGCAGTTCAAGACCGAGATCGTGGCCGACGAGACCGCGGGCGATCTCGCGGAGCGACTCTCGGCGCTCGGCGCCCTCGCCGTCCGCAAGGGCCTGCCGAAGTACGTCGCAGGAGGCTACACGCCGATCCCGCAGGATCACGCGAAGGCGACGCTCGCCCCCATGCTGAAGAAAGAGGACGGGCGCATCGACTTCGCAAAGCCCGCCCGCGCCGTGCACGACCACGTCCGCGGAATGAGCCCGTGGCCGGGCGCCTTCACGACGATCCGCGGCAAGCTCCTCAAGGTGCACGCGACGCGCGTGACCGATCTGCCGGGCGACAAACAGGCGCGCCCCGGCACGGTCGTGCTCGCCGACAAGTCGCGCGTGGTCGTCGCCTGCGCCGAACGCGCCGTCGAGCTCGTTCGCGTCCAACTGGAGGGCAAGAAGGCGATCACGGCGGCGGAGTGGATCGCCGGCCGCGGCGCCGCCGAAGGCGACGTCCTCGGCTCGTGAGGCCTCTTTGGGAGGCCTCAGGCCTCGGGCCTCGAAAAGGCCTCAGGCCGGCAGGCCTCTCCGACGTGAGTCTCCAGACTCCGGTCTCCAGTCTCCAGCAGCGACTCTCACGGGATCGCCAGGATCGCGCTTCGAGCTCTTCCAGCAGCGGAGCTCCGGTCTCGCACCAGAAGGAATGCAACGCTCCGAGCGTCGGCGAGGAGGCGAGGACACGCTGAGGACTGAGGACTGAGGACCGAGGACTCCCCCTCTCGAGGCCCGCGAGCCCGAGGCCGCTTCGAGGCCCGAGGCCCGAGGCCTGAGGCCTCCAAGGCGGGGCTTCTCTTCCGAAGCTCGACGCGCAAGATTGGACCATCCAGGACCATTCATGGGCACGCGCGCACGAGCCACCGCCCGCGAGGCGGACCCGCTCGCGGGATTTCATCCCGCCGTCGGGGAGTGGTTCCGCTCGGCGCTCGGTGAGCCGACGCGAGCGCAGGCGCTCGCGTGGCCTCGGATCGCCGAGGGCAAGACCACGCTCCTGCTCGCGCCGACGGGTTCCGGAAAGACGCTCGCGGCGTTCCTCTCGGCGATCGATCGCCTGGCCCGCGAGCCCGCGCCCGACCCGAGACGACGGCTCCGCGTGCTCTACGTCTCGCCGCTGAAGGCGCTCGCGGTCGACGTCGAGCGCAACCTCCGCGCGCCGATCGCCGGCATCGCCGCGGTCGGCGGGAGGCTCGGCGCGGACCTCCGCCGGATCGAGGTCGCCGTACGCACGGGCGACACGCCCACGTCCGATCGGACGCGCATGATGCGGAGCCCTCCGGACGTCCTCATCACGACGCCCGAGTCGCTCTACCTCCTTCTCACCTCGCGGCAGCGGGAGCTCCTCTGCTCGGTCGACACGGTCATCGTCGACGAGATCCACCAGATGGCCGCGAGCAAGCGCGGCGCGCACCTGTTCCTCTCGCTCGAGAGGCTCGAGGCGCTGCGCCGATCGGCGGGCCGCACGTCGCGCCTCCAGCGCATCGGGCTGTCGGCGACGCAGCGTCCGCTCGAGGAGATCGCGCGCCTGCTCAGCGGCGCCGAGGTGCGCGGCAAGCGCGTCGCCCCGCGGCCGGTCGAGATCGTGGACGCCTCCGCGAAGAAGGCCCTCTCGATCACCGTCGAGGTGCCGCCTCCCCTCCCGCCGCCGGCCGACCCGCTCGACGCCGACGTCGAGGAGAGCCGGAGCATCTGGCCGCAAGTCCACGCGCGCCTGGTCGAGCGCATCCGAGCGGCCCGCTCGACGATGGTCTTCGTCAACAGCCGCCGTCTCGCCGAGCGGCTCGCGACGGCGCTCAACGAGACCGCGGGCGAGGAGATCGCGCTCGCCCATCACGG
The DNA here is from genome assembly GCA_937949945.1 of uncultured Myxococcales bacterium. Classification (GTDB taxonomy): domain Bacteria; phylum Myxococcota_A; class Polyangia; order Polyangiales; family Polyangiaceae; genus Labilithrix. The sequence goes on along the minus strand of CALFEQ010000116.1, from coordinate 51,429 downwards.
GTCGGTGGCGAAGGACACGCGGCGCGTCATCGAGGAGCGCCTCAAGGCGGGCGAGCTCCCTGCGATCGTCGCGACGTCCTCGCTCGAGCTCGGCATCGACATGGGCGCGGTCGATCAGGTCATCCACGTCGAGGCGCCGCCGTCGGTGGCTTCGGGCATCCAGCGCATCGGGCGCGCGAGCCACCACGTCGGCGGCGTGCCGTCGGGCGTCCTCGTCCCGAAGCACAAGCACGACCTGCTGGCCTGCGCGGCCGCGGCGGCGGGCATCGAGGACGGCGACGTCGAGGAGACTTACTACGCACGAAACCCGCTCGACGTGCTCGCGCAGCAGATCGTCGCGATCGCGGCCGTGGGGATCGGCGTCGAGCCGTCGCTGCCGAAGAAGCGGCGGAGGAAGCACGACGCCGATCGCGCCGTGGAGACCGACGTCGAGGAGCTCTGGAACCTCGTGCGCTCGGCCGCTCCGTTCGCCGACCTGCCCCGCACGAGCTTCGAGGGCGTGCTCGACATGCTCGCGGGCCGCTACCCCAGCGACGAGTTCGCCGACCTCAGGCCACGCATCACGTGGGACCGCGCGGCCGGCAAGATCACGCCGCGCGTGGGCGCGCTCCGCCTCGCCATCCTGAACGGCGGCACGATCCCGGACCGGGGGCTCTACGGCGTGTTCCTCGCGGACGACTCCGCGACGGACGGCGACGTCGCCGTGGGCTCGACGAAGGGCAAGCCGTCGCGGCGCGTCGGAGAGCTCGACGAGGAGATGGTCTTCGAGCTCCGCGAAGGCGAGGTGTTCCTCCTCGGCGCGTCGTCGTGGCGCGTGGAGCAGATCACGCGCGACCGCGTCCTCGTGACCCCCGCCGCGGGGACGCCCGGGAAGATGCCGTTCTGGCGCGGCGACCGCGCCGGACGCACCGTCGCGTTCGGGCGGCGCATCGGAGCGCTCACGCGGCGCCTCGCGGAGAGGAAGCCCGACGAGGCGGCGGCGCTCCTGATGAAGGAGCATCACCTCGATGCGCGCTCGGCGCGCGATCTCGTCGCCTACGTCACCGAAGAGGCGGCCACCGTCGGCACGGTGCCGAGCGATCGCACGATCGTCGTCGAGCGCGTCCCCGACGAGCTCGGCGATCTCCGCATCTGCGTCATGAGCCCGTTCGGCAGCCGCGTCCACGCCCCGTGGGCGATGGCGGCGCTCACGCGGCTGCGCGAGGCGCGCGCCGGCGACATCGAGGCCGTGTGGAGCGACGACGGCATCGTGTTCCGCGTGCCGGGCGGCGAGTCGCCGCCGCCGGTCGATCTGCTCTTCCCGTCCTCCGAGGAGATCGAGGACCTCGTCACGCGCGAGCTCGCCGGCTCGTCCCTCTTCGCCGCGCGCTTCCGCGAGGCGGCGGCGCGCGCGCTGCTCTTGCCCCGGCGGTCGATGGGCAAGCGCACGCCGCTCTGGGCGCAGCGCAAGCGATCGGCCGATCTGCTCGCCGTGGCCTCGCGCTACCCGGCGTTCCCGATCGTCCTCGAGACGTTCCGCGAGTGCCTGAGCGACGCGTTCGATCTCCCCGGGCTCGTCGAGCTCATGCGCGGCGTCGAGTCGAGGAAGATCCGCGTCGCGACGGTCGACGCGCCGGTCCCCTCCCCGTTCGCGGCCTCGCTGCTCTTCACGTTCGTCGGCAACTTCATCTACGACCAGGACGCCCCCGTCGCCGAGCGGCGCGCGCAGGCGCTCACGATCGACCACGCGCAGCTGCGCGAGCTGCTCGGCGAGACCGAGCTCCGGAAGCTGCTCGATCCCGAGGTCGTCGCGGAGCACGAGCGCCACCTCCTACGGCTCGATCGACCGCTCAAGCACGCCGACGCCGTACACGATCTGCTCCTCTGGCTCGGCGACGTCTCCGAGGAGGAGATCCTGCGGCGCGCCGGAGTCGAGGAGGCGCGGCGTTGGATCGACGATCTCGTGCGCGACAAGCGCGTCATCCGCGCGCGCCTCGCGGGCGAGACGCGGCTCGTGGCGATCGAGGACGCCGCGCGCTATCGCGACGCCCTCGGCGTCGTGCTCGATCCCGGCCTGCCCGACGTCTTCCTCGGCCCGACGGAGGACGCGCTCGTGAGCCTCGTCGCACGGCATGCGCGGACGCACGGCCCGTTCACGGCGGCCGCGGTGGCCGCGCGCTGGGCGATCGGCGAGGCGGCCGTCGTCGCCGCGCTCGAGGCGCTCGTCGCGAAGGGGAAGATCACGAGAGGCGCCTTCCTCCCGCTTCCACCGGGCGCACGCGCGCGCGGCACGGACACCGAGTACTGCGACGTCGAGGTGCTGCGCGCGCTCAAGCAGAAGACGCTCGCGCGGCTTCGGAAGGCGATCGAGCCCGTCACGGGCGAGGCGTTCGCGCGGTTCCTCGTCGATTGGCAAGGCGTCGTCGATCCGAGGCGCCCGCCACGCGCGCGACCGCTCGATCTGTTGCTCGAAGCCGTCGCGCGCCTCGAGGGTTGTCCGGTTCCCGCGTCGGTGCTCGAGAGCGAGATCCTCCCCGCCCGCGTCCCCGGCTTCCAGCCGCATCATCTCGATCAGCTCCTCGCCACGGGCGAGGTCGTGTGGGCCGGCATCTCGCCGATCGGATCGAGCGACGGGCGAATCGCCCTCTACATGGCGGATCGCGAAGCTCTCCTCGCGACGCCGAGGCTCGAGGAGGCGCCGAACGGACGCCTGCACGTCCAGATCCGCGAGCTCTTCGAGCGGAGGGGTGCCCTCTTCTTCTCGGAGATCGCGCGCGCCGTCGGCGGCTACCCGGGCGACGTGCTCGAGGCGCTCTGGGACCTCGTCTGGAGCGGAGAGGTGACGAACGACTCGCTCGAGCCGCTGCGCAGCCTCGCTCGTGAAGCGGGGAAGTCGCGCGACGGGCGGCGGGCGCGTGTGCCCCGCCCACGTGCCGGTCCTCCGGGCTCGGAGGGCCGCTGGTCGCTCCGCCGCCTTCGCTGGGAACGCGAGCCCTCGCCGACCGAGCGCGCGACAGCGACGGCGAGGGCGCTCCTCGAACGCTACGGCGTCGTGCTCCGCGAGGCCGCCGGCGCGGAGGGCCTCCCCGGCGGCTTCGGGTACGTCTACGACGTGTTCCGCGCGATGGAGGAGCAAGGACGCGTGCGCCGCGGCTACTTCGTCGCCGGACGCGGCGCCACGCAGTTCGCCCTGCCCGGAGCCGAAGAGCGGCTCCGCACGCCCACGCGCCCGGACGACGAGGACGCCGACGATCCGCGCCCGGTCGTCCTCGCCGCGACCGATCCCGCCAATCCATGGGGCGCGCTCTTGCCGTGGCCCGACGCGACCGGACGCACGCCGCAGCGGGCGCCGGGCGCTCGCGTGCTCCTCGTCGAGGGCCGCCTCTGGGCATGGCTGTCGCGCGGCGGGCAGCACGTGACGACGTTCCTCGCCAAGGACGAGCCGCTCGCGTCGCAGGAGCGCGAGCGGCTCGCGCAGATGCTCGCGCGGCTCGCCAAACCGGGGAGCGCGACGATCCTCGTCACGGTCGACGGCGTCCCGGCACCCGAGAGCCCGCTCGCCCCGGCGCTCGCGAAGCACGGCTTCGTCTCGCGGCAGGGGTCGATGGTCCGCCTTCCGCCGGCTCCTTCGCGCTTCGGCCGATCGCGGAACGGCGACGCTCCGTACGCGATGCGGCAGCACGTCGACGAGGTCGGCATCGACTTCGGCTTCGGATCCAGCTCCGCCGAAGAGGATCTGGACGCCGAGGCGCAGGCCGGCTCCGATCCTCTCGAGGACGACGCGTCGTACGACATCGAGGTCGAGACCGATGCCTGAGGGCGACACGATCCATCGACTTGCCGCTCGCCTCGCGCCGGTGCTCACCGGCCGCGAGGTGACGGGCTTCGAGGCGCGTCGCTTCACGACGGAGACGGCGCGGTCGCTCGTCGGACGCCGCATCGAGTCGGTCGAGGCGCGGGGCAAGAACCTGCTCGTGCGCTTCGACGACGCTCGCGTCCTCCACGTCCACCTCCAGATGGAAGGCAAGGTCTCGATCGAGCGCCCGCGCTCGGCCTTCTGGACGGCGGTCCCGACGTCCGAGCCGGACCTGCGGATCACGGTGCCCGGCGCCGTCGTCGTCGGCCGGCGCCTCCCGATCTGCCGTCTCTTGCCGCCGCGCGGAGCGGAGCGCGCGCCGGACCTCGCCCGTCTCGGACCCGACCTCACCGCCGCGAGCTTCGACGAAGACGAGGCCGTCCGCCGCCTGCGGAAGCTCGCGCGCGAAGAGATCGGCACGGCCCTGCTCGTGCAGCGCGCCGTCGCGGGGATCGGCAACGTCTACAAGTCCGAGGTCCTCTTCCTCGAGGGCATCCATCCGTGCGTGCGCGTCTCCGAGCTCGACGACGATCGGCTCCGCTCCATCCTGCGCCGCGCGCGGACGCTTCTCCGCGCGAACCTCGGCCCCGGCCCGCGCACGACGCGCCGTGCCCTTCGCGGGCCGCGCCTCTGGGTCTACGAACGCGGCGACCGGCCGTGCCTGCGCTGCGGCGACGCGATCGTGCGCTTCGTGCAAGGCCCGCCCCCGGGCCGCTCGACGTACTTCTGCGCGAGCTGCCAGCCCCGACGGGACATGGCGACGGAGGCGCGACCGGCATGAGCGAGACACGCCTCGATCGGCTCCTACGCGAGCTCCGACAGGAGTTCCCGACCTTCACCATCCGGAAGAAGCGCACGAGCAAGCTGCAACGCGCCATCCATCTCGTGTTGATGGCGATCACGTTCGGCGGCCAACGCGTGTATCTTACACGTTATCATACCGTCCTGTTCGGCACGCTCTGGGTCCCCGACTCGTGGGACGAGATGAGCGACGACGAGAAGTACATCCTGCTCCGCCACGAGCGCGTCCATCTTCGACAGCGTGCTCGCATGGGCGACGCGGTGATGGCGTTCCTGTACCTCGTCCCCTTCTTCCCCCTCTTCCTCGCCTACGGCCGTGCTCGGATCGAGTGGGAGGCGTACGTCGAGACGTTGCGCGCGACCGCCGAGGTGTACGGCCCGGACGCCGCCGAGGCCCTCCGCCCGCAGATCAAGCAGCGCTTCGTCGGCCCGGAGTACGGCTGGATGTGGCCCTTCCCCAAGATGATCGACCGCTGGTTCGACGAGGCGATGGCCGACATCCGCGCGGAGCACGCGGCTTGACCGCTGCGCCCCGCCCTGCGCCTCGAAGGCGGCTCCGAACGAGATTTCGCTTGTCAGATCGGCGCCGTCGGGATGGCATTCCGGGCATGGATCCCTGGGCGCCCATCAACGGCATCTCCCTCGAGCGGTACGCCGAGCTGTCGGCAGAGGTCGCGGACACGCAGGACCCCGAGAAGCAGGCGGAGATCGTCGGCAAGCTCGGCGTCGCGCGCGCCGACTGGGAGGCCGCGAAGGCCGGCTGGACGGCGCGCATGCAGGACATGTCCCTCATGGGGCAGGTCGCGATGCGCTACATGCCGCTCTACCAAGCGGCGCTCGAGAAGAAGAAGGGCGGCGCTCCCCAGGTGAGCTTCGAGGACTACGTCGCGATGAGCGGCTGCGCCTCCGCCATCGGTTACGAGGGCATGCTCCAGCACTACAAGATCACGTCGGCGCAGTGGACGATGATCGCGGGGAAGTGGAACCAGCAGATCCAATCGAACCCGCAGTACATGCAGTACGGCGTGCTCGTGGAGCAGGAGGCGGCACGCATTCGCGCCGGCGGCCAGCCGAAGCCCGTGAACCTCGGCGCCCCCGCGCCGGCAGGCGGCGCGGCTCCGATGGGCGCGGCGCCCGGAATGCCGGCCGCTCCCGGAATGCCTGGCGCCCCGGGCGCTCCAGGCTTCGGAGCACCGGCGAATCCGTACGCTGCCGGGAATCCCTACGCCGCAGCGAACCCGTACGCGGCGGCGAACCCCTACGCAGCGAACCCGTACGCGGCGAACCCGTACGGGCAGCAGGGCTTCCACGCCCAGATGCAGAGCGTCGGCGCGCAGCTCGGAGCCGGCCTGAGCGCCGTCGGTAGCGCGCTCGGATCGTTCGTCGAGAGCGCGATCGGGGGCATCGGCATCGGCATGCGCGTCATGGTCCGCTGGTCCGACGGCCATCGCTATCCGGGCACCGTCACGAACGTCCACTCCGGGCAGGTCGAGGTCGCCTTCCCCGACGGCCGCCGCTTGTGGGTCCCGCAAGCGTACGTGTCGCCGGTCTACTAGCCACGTGCGATCGAGCGCTCACGAGCCCGTCTGCTCGTGCTCGTGCTCGCTCTCGACCCCTCGATCGCCGAGCACGAGGCTCACTTGCTCCGCGAGTACACCTGCACGCCGACGCGCCCGCTCCCCTTCTTCGCGATCACGTCGACCTTGTAAGGCACGGGCACGGGCGAAATCGGACAGATGGCGTCCTTGCCTTTGCCCATCACGGACAGCCCGGGCATCGACTTGTCGGGCGGGCTCGCCTTGCCTGCCTCGACGGCGAGCACCACACCGAGGAGCTTCTGATCGAGCTCGGTGACGTTGCCGGGCGGAGAGAACGCGATGAACGTGTAGCAACGCCCCGGCGCGAGGGTCACGACCATGTTGTAGTGCTCGCCCTCCTTCAGGGTCGCGCGTCCGGTCTGCCCCTCTTTCGTCATGTTCGGAGCGACCTTCGGTGCGGCCGTCTGGATCGCGAGGTCGATCGCGGAATCGAGGGCCTGCTCGCCGACGGCCGGCTGCTGCGGCTCGGTCGTGCCCGCGTCGTCGTCGTTCGTGAAGAAGACCGGACCGCTCGCGGTCTCGCCCGCGTCGGCCTCCGTCGCGACGCCGGCCTCGGCAATGTCCACGCCGGCGTCGGGCGGCAGCGGCGTCGGTGTGGCCGGCTGCGGCTTGTCCGACGAGCACGCAGCGACGACCGCCGCGGCGAGCGACAAGGCAGCGACCACGCGCTGGGGGCTGACACCCCGGTTCCATGCGTGCGTCGGTTTGCGAGCGCCTAGAGGCCGTGTGGTGAGCATGGCGCCTTATATCACGTCGACGTTCAGGGTCGCCCCGCCGTCCGGCTTCGGCGTGATGCGCGCGGAGAGCTTCCGCCACGGGCCGTTCCCGTCGGCTTGATCGGCCTCGACCATGCGCGCGGTGGCTTCGACGAGCTCGTGCGACGGATCGATCGCACGAAGGAGCCCGCTCGCATCGACTGCGACGAGGGTGACCACGAGACGCCGCTTCCTCTCGTGCGGGGCGGCCGAGCTCTCGGGGTGGATGACCGTCACGACGAACAGCGCTTGCTGGTAGCCGGGGACGGCCTTCGCGAGCGTGGCGAGCACGGACGTCGCGACCGGAACGAAGATGGCGCGCGCCGGCTCGCGGATCTTCCGCTCGGGCGGCAAGGACGGCTGCGGTCGGTGCGACGGCGTCGTGCCCTCGGAGCTCGACGCAGCCGGCGTGCCTTCGGCCGACGAAGCAGGAGGCCGGTGCGCGCCGCGGCTCTTCGGCGTGCTGCGCGGCTCGTAGATCTCCGTGATCGGCGGCAGCGACCGATACGGCGCCGCGGGCGGCGACGATCTCCGCGGCGCCCCCGGCGGTGACGAGCGAGGCCCCGCCGGCGGCGACGACGTCCGACGGTCACGCGTGGGCGCCGAGGACGACGGGGCGCGTGCGGTCACGGCGGGAGGCGGGACGGAGTAGCTCGACGATTCCGAGCCGAGATCGTCGCGCGGGCGCGGCGTGTCGAACAGCCCGACGAAGACGACGTCGTGCTCCGAGCGGACGACGAGGACGCCCTCGCCGCGCGCGACGAGGACGCCGAGGCGCACGAGCGTGCAGGCGTCGTCCTCGTCGAGATCCGCGACCACGCTCATCGAGAGCTGCGGGACGGCCCGTGCCTGTCCTTCGCGGAACATCGTCTCCGCGTGCGTCGCGGTCGCGAGGGGTGCGCGGCCGGCCCATGCCCAGCGCAGGATGCGATCCGCGGGGAACCAGCTCGCGACGATCTCGCCGTACCAGCGACCGATGACGTCGCCTCGACGGGTCTCCCAGGTCGCCATTCGAGACACCGAATCGAAGTGGACGACCTCGCCACGCTCCGCGCGTGCACGTTCGCGTTCCGTCATGCGACGGAGGTCGCGTTCGAGCAAGAAGGCCAGCCGGCGTGTCGCCTCGTCGAGGGGCATCGTGAATGGACAATCCCGGGAGCTCGAAGCTTCGGAGCGAGCCGCGCCTCCTCCTGGCTTCTACCATCGGCCCTCGGATCCTTGTAGCTTAGCGGGCGAAACGTCGGCCGCAGTCGGTCGGGCCAAGGAGTTCGATGATGTCCCTTTCGTTGCGACGTACCGTCTTCGTGCTCGCCATCGCCAGCGCTCTCCCGCTGCTCGTCGCGTGCCCGAAGAAGGAGGAACCTGCTCCCGTGGACGCGGCCCCGCCCCCGCAGCCGGAGGAGGACGTCCAGACGGTCCTCGTGCCGATGGAGGAGCCGCCCCTCGAGGAGGACGCGGGCGTGGACGCGGAACCGCCGAAGTACACCGGCCCGGCCGTGAACCCGAACGTCGCGCGCTTCAAGCAGTGCTGCAACGCGATCGCGGCGGAAGGCAAGCGCCTCGGCAACTCCCCCGAGGGCGGTTTGTTCACGTCGGCGGCCGCGCAGTGCAACGCGATCGCCAACCAGCTCGGCCCGAAGGGCACGGCGCCCGAGCTCGGCGTCGTCCGCACCCTGCTCGCCGGCCGTACCCTGCCGGCCGCCTGCGCGGGCTTCTGAGCCCGAGCAGCTCCGCCGCTCACGCGAAGTGATCGAACCCGCTCCGGTCGAGCACGTCCGTCACGCCGGACGCACGGCGTAGGCGGACGCTCGCCGGGCCGGGCTCCACCGCGCCCACGCGGACGAAGCCTTCGATCGGCGAAGGGCTCGCGACGAGGAGCGCGTAGTCCTCGCCGCCGCCGAGCATCAGGTCGAGCGCGTCGCGCCCGAGCCGAGCGGCGACGGCCTCGAGCGGCTTCGGCGCCGCCGCGCGCAGCGCGGCCTCGTCGAGCACGAGCGCGACGCCGCTCGCCTCTGCCACGTGCCATGCGTCCCGCGCGAGCCCGTCGGAGACGTCGATGGCGGCCGAAGCACAGCCGCGCATCGCGGCGCCCCGCTCGACGAGCGCGCGCGGCCGTCGCCACGCCTCGATGCAGGCCGAGGCATGCGCATCCTGCACGCCGCCCGCCCCTCGTTCGAGCAACGCGAGCCCCGCGGCCGCCATGCCGACGGAGCCGGCGAGCAAGAGCGCGTCGCCCGGGCGCGCTCCGGCGCGAAGGACGGGCGAGCGCACGCGCCCGAGGAGCGTCGTCGTCACGGACGTCTCGCTGCCGCGCGCGAGGTTGCCACCGATGACGGGGGCGCCCACGGCGCGGGACGCCTCCGCCTGCCCTTCGGCGAGCGCGTCGAGCGCCCGATCGTCGACGCTGCCCGAGAGGACGAGCGAGGACAGCGCCGCGATCGGCACGGCGCCCATCGCGGCGAGGTCGCTCGCGGCCGCCATGAAGCTCCGCCAGCCGACGTCGCGCCAGGACAGCCAGTCGAGGCGGAAATGCGTGCCCTCGACCTGCGCGTCGACGGTCCACACGAGCGGCTCGGCGACGGGCTCGAGGACGGCCGCGTCGTCTCCGATGCCGGTTCGTATGCCCGCGTTCGATCCCGAGAAGCGAGCGCTGAGGAGCGCGATGCGCTCGAGCTCGGTCTTTCGTCGTGTCATGTCGGCCCCCCGGAGTTCGTCGTCAAGGCGCCGGCGGCGGCACGCGCGACGGGAGCGCGGCGCGGCGCGCCTGCGCGGACGGCAGCGTGACCACGAAGACGGTGCCCTTCGGCTCGTTCCCTTCCACGCGCACGCTCCCGCCGTGCGCGTCGACGATGCGCTTCACGATCGACAGCCCGAGGCCCGTGCCGCCGTACTCGCGCGTCGACGACTGATCGACCTGGTAGAAGGCGTCGAACACCTTCGTCCGCTCCGACGGCGGGATCCCGATGCCCGTGTCGGCGACGCGGACCTCCACCTGCGTGAGGAGCGGCGCGAGGAGCACGGCGCCCATCGCGTCTTCGTCGTCGCCCGACGGCGGAGGCGCCTGCGTCACGCGCGAGGAGACGGTGACCCGCCCACCCTTGGGGGTGAACTTCACGGCGTTGTCGACGAGGTTGATGAAGACCTGCCGGAGGCGCTCCGCGTCCGCCGCGAGCTCGCAAGAGACGTCGGTGGCGTCGAGCACCAGCTCGACCTCCTTCTTCCTGGCGACCGGCGCGAGCGTCGAGATGACCTCCTTGAGGATCGGCGTGATCTCGGTCGGCGCCTGCCGGAGGCTCATCGTGCCGCTCTCGAGCTTCGACAGATCGAGCAGCCCCATGATGAGCCGCAAGAGCTGCTCGCCCTTCGAGTGGATCGTGCGGACGTACTCGGTCTGCTCCTCGTTGAGAGGACCGGCGATGCCCTCGGCGAGCATCTCGCTGTAGCCGATGATCGAGGTGAGCGGCGTGCGGAGCTCGTGGCTCATCGTCGCGAGGAAGTTCGACTTGAGCCGGTCGACCTCCTTCAGGCGCGCGAGCGTCTGCTCGAGACGCTGCGTCTTGTCCTGCAGCTCGCGGTAGCTCTCACGCACGCTGTAGAGGTGCAGCTTGCTCGTCACCCACGCCTTGTGGCTGGAGAAGATGATGAGCTCGAGCGAGGTCTTCAGGTGCGCCGCGATGCGCCCGAGCGCCTCGCTCTTCACGCGAGGCACGCGCGAGAGCAGGTCGGTCGCCTGCGCGAGATCGAGCCGCTTGTCCGTCTGCGCGAGCGAGGGCGGCGCCTCGCGCAGGCCGGCGGGCGCGAACGGCCCGAGGACCACGCGCCCGACGCGGCGGCCTTCGTGCTCGAGCGAGACGATCCGGTACGCGAGCCCGGTGAAGCACGGGTGCGTGATCTCGCCGGCTTCGCCCGGGTCGACGCTCTTCGCGACGCTCACCGTCGTCCCGCACGCGGCGCGTGCCCCGCTCACCTCGTTGACGGCGCGGCACAGCTCGAGCTCCGTCGCGACGTTCGCGAGGAGCGCGCCCTCGGAGGAGTAGACGCGCACGCCGATGCCGAACAAGGCGTGGACGCTCTTGCAGAGGTCCTCGAGCGCCTCGCGATCGACGACGTCCTCGAGGGCGACCGGCGTGTCTCCGACGACGTCGGTCGACAGGGGAGCGGGCTCGTCGCTCACGGCTTACCTCCTCTCCACTTCGCGCCCCCGACGCACGCATCCGCGAGCTCGCGCGCCTTGCCCTCGTAGCCGAGGTTCGCGGCGGCCTTGTCCAGGAACTCGTCCGGTCCGATGCCGAGCTTCTGTGTGAGGTCGTGCTCCTTGTCGAGCTTCCTCCAGGCGAGCTCGAGCAGCCCGAAGAACGACTCGATCACGCCCTGCCCGTTCACGGCGGACGCCTTGAACACGGGCTCCTTCCCGCGCCGCGCGAGCTCGTCGATCTCCTCGTCGCTGCGCACGCGCGGGAGATCGCGCTTGTTGAACTGGATGACGAGGGGCACGTCCTTCATCGAACGCCCGAGCTCCTTCAGGTTCGTGCGGAGATCGAGGAAGGACGCTGCGTTGTTCTCCGTCTCGCTGATCTGCGAGTCGGCGACGAAGGCGACGGCGTCGGCTCCCTGGAGGACCAGGCGACGCGTCGACGCGTGGACGACCTGTCCGGGGACGGTGAAGACCTTCACGCGGAGGTTCATCGCTCCCCCGTCGGTGTCGGTCTTGAAGACGAGGGGAAGCATGTCGAAGAACAGCGTCCGATCGTCTTTCGTCTCGAGCGTCATCAGGCGCCCGCGGCTCTCCGATCGGGTCAGCTCGTGGAGCGCCTTCAGGTTGGTCGTTTTCCCGCTGAGCGCAGGCCCGTAGTAAACGAGCTTCAGGGCGACTTCGCGGGCGGCGAAATTCAGCTGCAAGGTTCGAACGAGCGTATCATGGCCGCGTGCTCAAGGAAGGTGACAAGGCTCCCTCGTTCGACCTCGAGAGCGACGAGGGCGGGCGCGTCTCGCTGCGCGACTTCGCCGGCAAGACGCTGGTTCTCTACTTCTACCCCCGGGACAACACGCCGGGGTGCACCCGGGAGGCCCAAGCATTCACGGCCGCGCGGCGTGCCATCGAAGCGGCTGGAGGCGCCGTCGTCGGCGTCTCGCGCGACTCGATCAAGAGCCACCAATCGTTCCGCCAGAAGTGCAAGCTCGGCATCACGCTCCTGTCCGACCCCGACCTGTCCGTGCACAAGGCCTACGGGGCCTGGGGTGAGAAGACGATGTACGGCAAGAAGGTCGAGGGTGTTCTCCGGACGACCTTCATCATCAAGGACGGCAAGATCGCCCGCGTCTTCCCCAACGTGAAGGTCGACGGGCACGCCGACGCGGTCCTCGAGGCGATCAAGAGCCTCTCCGGCGGCGCCAAGGCCGGCGGCGCGAGCAAGGCGCCTGCGAAGAAGTCCGCGGCCAAGACGGGCGGCGCCTCGAAGAAGGCCGCCACGTCGAGGGCCGCCAAGCGCGTCGCCGCGAAGAAGCCCGCCGCCTCGAAGAAGGCCGCCTCCCCGAAGAAGGGCGCCCGCAGGAAGTGAGCGACGACGCCGCCGTGCTCTGGCTCGACCGGGGCGAGGGCACCGAGCGCGAGCAAGCCGCTCGCGCCCTCGCCGAGTGGGCCCGCACGCGCGGCGTCCGTCTCCGCGATCTCGAAGAGACCACGCGCGCTCTGCACGTCGACTTCGCCATCGCCGAGCGCGTCGAGAAGGAGCTCGAGCGCGCACGCGAGGCCATCGGCGCGAACGACGCCGACGGCGCCGAGCGCGCGCTCGCCCGGGCGATCGCCCTGCTCCGCGAGCATCCCGAGCTCCCGCAGGCGGCCTGGCTGCGCGCGGAGGCCGAGCGCACCTGGTCGGCGCGCTGGCTCCACGTGGAGCCGCGCGACGAGGGCCTGGCGCGCGCCGCCTGGGAGGAAGCCGCCGCCCTCGACGGCGGGCGCGCCGCCGGCATCGGCGAGATGACCTTCCCTCCCCGCTCGCGCGTGCCCGTGACGATCACGATCGCGGGCGCCCGGGCCACCGCCGTCGAGGTCCGCCTCGACGGCACGCGGCTCGACGGCGCGGAGGCTCGCGACGGTGCCGTCTCCTACCGCGTGGAGGTCGCGCCCGCGGAGCACCAGCTCACGGCGACCGCCGGCGGACACGTCGTCTTCGCTTCGTGGATCGCCGTCGCCGGCTCGGAGGCCGCGAACGTCCGCGTCCACATCGGAGACGCCGGGAGCTGCTCGCAGGAGGCGCTCGCCGGCGTTCGGCGTTCGGGCTCGCACGTCGCCGCCCGCGGCGTCACGTGCCCGAGTTGGGTCGCCGCGATGCCCGGCGAGCGGAGCGGGAGCGTGCTCGTCGCGCGCTGCGAGCGTGACGCTTGCGGACCGCTGCTCGAGTGGCGCATGCCGCGCTTCGGCGAAGCCGGCCCGCCGCAGCCGGCGCCGCGAGCCGACTGGCCGGCTTGGGCGACCTGGACGCTGCTCGGCATCGGCGCGGCGACGGCGACGTCGGTGGCGCTCGTGGCGAGCGGCGTGTTCGAGGCTCGGCCCGTCGAGCCGCGATTCGTCGTGGGCGGGGCGCGGCAGGAGTAGCGTGCGCGTGTGCAGGGGGGGATGGGGCTGTTGGGTATCTGGCTTCGGTACGCGCGTGTTCGGGAACGGGAACGGGGAACGGGGGTTCGTTGCCGCGTTCGGGAACGACGAAACGCGAACGGTTCGACGTTGCTCCGCCCGTGATCGGCGACTGGCATCCGACACGAGAAAAAGTACAATGCACTCTATCTTGCCCGACCGCGCACGAGCTCTCGTCAAGAACGGTTCATCGCTCGGCGTCCGCCCGCTGGACGCGCCGGGTGAGCCCGGGCCGGAGGAAGTGATCGTCCGCGTCGCGTTCGCGGGCGTCTGCCGGACGGACCTCTACGCCGCGGAGGGGCGTGTGGCGACCGCTCCGCGCGTGGTGCTCGGGCACGAGGCGTCCGGCGTCGTCGCGCTCGCCGGAGCGCGCGCCGGCGTCCGGCCGGGCGAGGCGGTCACCATCGTCCCGCTCGTCGCATGCGGGCGCTGCGCGGCGTGCGCGCGCGCCGCGGATCCCTTCGCGTGCGAGGCGCCGAGCCGGATCGGCGTCGATCGCGATGGCGTGTTCGCGTCGTGGGTGCGCCTTCCCTCCTCGTCCGTCCGCATCGTGCCGACCTCGCTCCCGCTCCGCGTCGCCGCGTACGTGGAGCCGGTCGCCGCCGCGATGGCGGTGACGGCCGCGCGCTCGCGCGCGGGCGCCCGCGTGCTCGTGTACGGAAAGAATCGGATCGCCGAGCTCACGCGCCGCGTGCTGGTGGCTGACGGCGCCGCCGAGGTCGTCGTCGTCTCTCCCGAGGAGGCGGCGGACGTGGCGCCGTCGTCGTTCGACCTCGCCGTGGAGACGATCGCGACGAGCGAGATGCTCCACCGGCTGTCCCGCGCCGTGCGGCGCGGCGGCGCGATCGTGCTCAAGAGCCGGCCGTTCGAGCCGATCGCCCTCGACGTCGCGGCGGTCGTCGAGAAGGAGCTGACGCTCGAGGCCGTTCGCTACGCGCCGTTCGAGGACGCGATCACGCACCTCGCGTCGAAGCGCATCGAAGTCGACGATCTGCTCGGCGACGTCTTCCCTCTCGAGCGCTTCGAGGACGCGTTCGCAGCGGCGCGGCGAGAAGCGAACAAGCCCATGTTCCGGATGGAAGGAGCCTGACGTGTGCGGGGTCCTCGCGCGCCTCGGTCGCCCACGCGAACGCCTCGGTGGAGGCGGGCGAGGCTCCGACGAGGACACGAGCATCGAGCGAGGCCTCGACGCCCTCGCCCGTCGCGGCCCCGACGGGCGCGGCGTGTGGCGTTCGCCCGACGGTGTCGTCGTGCTCGGTCACACGCGCCTCGCGATCGTCGACGTCGAGCGAGGCGCGCAGCCGATCGTGAGCGACGACGGGACGCGGGCGCTCTCGTTCAACGGAGAGATCTACGGGCACGCCGCCCTCCGGCGCGAGCTCGAAGCGAAGGGCCATCGCTTCCGCTCGCGATGCGACGCCGAGATCGTCCTCCGCCTCTACGAGGAGCACGGCTTGGGCATGCTCCCGCGCCTCCGCGGCGAGTTCGCGTTCGTCGTGTGGGACGCGCGCGAGCGGACGCTCTTCGCGGCGCGCGACAGGTTCGGCATCAAGCCGCTCGTCTACGCGACGCACGACGGCATGCTCCTCGTCGCTTCGCGCGCGAAGGCGCTCTTCGCCTGCGGCGTGCCGGCCTCGTGGGACCACGACGCCTTCTTCCAGGCGGCGAGCCTGCAATACACGCCTCCCCGAGCCACGCTCTTCGCGGGCGTCCGCGTGCTGCCGCCCGGCCATTTCCTCGTCGCCCGCGCCGATCGCCCCACCGACGTCCGCATCGAGCGCCATTGGGACCTCGACTACCCTCCCGCCGACGCGATCGACTCCCGCCTCGACATGCGCGCCGCCGCGGAGGCGTTGCGCGAGCGGCTCGAAGACGCCGTGCGGGAGCGCCTCGTCGCCGACGTGCCGGTCGCGTTCCAGCTCAGCGGAGGCATCGACTCGAGCGCCGTCCTCGCCCTCGCAGCGCGGCACCTCGACGGCCCCGCCCACGCCTTCACGGTCGCGTTCGGCGACGGCCGATACGACGAGCGCGCCATCGCGGAGGAGATGGCGGCACGGGTCGGAGCACGGCACGTCGTCGTCACCGCGCGCCACGAGGACCTGCTCGAAGAGCTCCCTGCCGCCGTCGCCGACGGCGAGGGCCTCGCGATCAACGCGCACCTCCCCGCGAAGCGCATGCTCGCGCGCGCCGTCCACGACGCGGGCTTCAAGGTCGTGCTCACCGGCGAAGGCGCCGACGAGGTGCTCGCCGGCTACGCCCACCTGCGCTGCGATCTCGACGAGACGCGGAGCGCGACGCTCGCGCGCGACAACGCCGTCTCCGCCGGGCTCATGCTCCCCGACGGCGACATGCTCGACACGTCCTCGATCGCGCGCCGCCTCGGCTTCGTCCCGACGTGGCTGCGCGCGAAGGCGAGCCTCGGCCGCCGCGTCCACGCGCTCTTGCGCGACGACTGGCTCGCGCGCTTCGCCGATCGCGACCCGTACGCGGTGATGCTCGACGGCGTCGACGCGACGCAGCTCCGCGGGCGCGGCCCCGTCGAGCAGGCGTCGTATCTCTGGAGCAAGCTCGCGCTCGAGGGCTACATCCTCCGCACGCTCGGCGACGGCATGGAGATGGCGGCCTCCGTCGAGGGACGCCTGCCCTTCCTCGATCACCTGCTCTTCGAGCTCGTGAGGACCTTCCCGACGTCGCTCAAGATCGCCGCCGGCGTCGAGAAGGCCGTCCTCCGCGAGGCGGTCGGGCCGCTCCTCACCGAGCGCCTCCGCGCGCGGCAGAAGCACCCGTTCCTCGCGCCGCCGCTCGTCGCGACCGAGGGCGGCGCGCCGCCCTTCGTCGTCGATCGCCTGCTCGGCGCCGAGCTCCCGCCCTTCTTCTCGCGGGCGAAGGTCGAGGCCTTCCTCGGTCGGATCCCGGCGATGACGCTCGAGGAGCGCACCGCCGCTGAGCCCGCGCTGATGCTCGTCACGACCGCCTCCCTCCTCCACGCTCACTACCGCCTCTGAGGCTTCGCCATGTCCGATCGCTCCTCCAAGCCGCCGTGGTGGCACGACCTCTACGACGATCTGCTCGCCGAGGTGCTCCTCGTGCGCGCCGATCGCGCGGAGCTCGACGCGACGCTCCGCTTCATCACCGACAAGCTCGGCGTCGGGCGCGGCGATCGCGTGTTCGATCAGTGCTGCGGCATCGGCAGCCTCGCGCTCGAGCTCGCGGCGAGCGGCCTGTCCGTCGTCGGCGTCGAGCAGAGCGCCGCCTACGTGGAGCGGGCGCTCGCGACCGCACGCGAGCGTGGGCTCTCCGTCGAGCTCGCGGCAGGCGACGCGCGCGAGTGGGTGCCGCGAGAGAAGGTGCGCGGCGCGTTCAACTGGTGGACGAGCTTCGGCTACGGCGAGGACGATCGCGACAACGCGCGCATGCTCGATCGCGCCTTCGAGGCCCTCGAGCCGGGCGGCCGCTTCCTGCTCGACACCATGAACGTCCCGGGCGTCCTCCGGTCCTTCCAGGAAGAGACCGTGACGAAGCGCGCGACCCCCCGCGGAGAGATCGTGCTCATCCGTCGATCGCGGATCGACGCGCGCGCAGGCGTCATGCGCAAGCGCTGGTCGTACGTGCTGCCGGACGGGAACGTCGTCGAGAAAGAGGAGAGCGTCGTGCGCCTCTACCTGCCGCACACGCTCGTCGAGATGCTCGAGGCGGCCGGCTTCCGCGACGTCGAGCTGTTCGGGGACGTGATGGGTCGACCGCTCGAGCTCGACAGCCCCCGCTGCATCGTCCTCGGGAGGAGGCCGTGAAGCTCCGTCACGCGCTGCCCGCGGACGTCCGCGAAGCCCGCCGGGCGATCTACGCGGGCGACGTCTTCTTGCTCGCCCCGACGGACGCGTCGAAGCGTCTCGTGTCCGACGTGCGTGCGCTCCTCGTCGACGTGCTCGGCGGCGTGGACGTCCGCGAGATTCCTTCTCGCCTCGACAACGACACGTGGTTCGAGAAGATCGGCCGCGTGCGGCGCGAGCTGTTCCTCGATCCGCGCTGGCACGACCGCGTCCGCGACCTGCTCGCGTCGTACGGCTTCGATCCCGGACGCACGGCCTTCGATCCGCTCCGACTCCGCGCCGTCGCCCACCGCGGGCACGAGGAGCCGCGCGCGGCCGCCGTCTACTACCCGCATCGCGACACCTGGTACGCGCACCCGCAGGCGATCGTGACCTGGTGGGTCCCGCTCGACGACCTCGCCGAGGAGGAGACGTTCGTCTTCTACCCGGACCGCTTCCACGAGCCGGTGCCGAACGACTCGGAGGTGTTCGACTACGACGCTTGGGTCCGCGACGGTTGGAGCCTCAAGATCGGCTGGCAGGATCCGGAGGCGGGGCGCAGGGCCCGCTACCCGAGCGTCATCGGCGAGTGGGACGGCGGGCGCGAGGTCGGCTTCGCGTGCCGCCGCGCAGAGGCGCTCCTCTTCTCCGGAGCGCACTTCCATCGCACGCTCCCTCAATCCACGGGCCGCGCGCGCTTCTCGCTCGATTTCCGTGCGGTCGACCTCGACGATCACGCGCGCGGCGAAGGCGCGCCCAACGTCGACAACCGGTCGCGAGGCTCCGCCCTCGTCGACTACACGATGCCCTCCCCGACGTGGACGCCGAGCCGATGACGCCCATGCGCTGGCACTTCGTCGACGTGCTCGCGGACGTCGCCGCGCGCCACGGCACGCGCATCGCCGTCGAGGACGATCGCGGCGCGCTCTCGTACGCCGACCTCTGGCGCGCCTCCGGCGCGGTCGCGCGCGAGCTCGAACGCCGCGGCGTGACGGCCGGCGACGTCGTCGGCGTCCGCCTCCCCCGCTCGCGCGACGCCATCCTCGCCATGCTCGCGATCTGGAGAGCGGGCGCGACGTACGTGCCGCTCGATCCCGAGTGGCCCGACGAGCGCGCGAGGTTCGTCGCGAGGGATGCGGGCGTCTGCACGATCGTCGACGCGTCGTGGGGTCCGCTCGACGCGAACGGCGACGCGCCCGCGATCGATCGCTGGCGATCGATCGCCCCCGACGATCCCGCGTACGTCATCTACACGTCGGGCAGCACGGGGACGCCGAAGGGCGTCGTGGTCCCGCACCGCGGCCTCGTACCGGTCCTCGCCGCGCAGATCGACGAGCTCGCGCTCGGTCCGGGCAAGCGATGCCTGTTCGTCCTCTCCCTCGCCTTCGACGCCTCGCTGTCGGACATCGGCACGGCGCTCCTCTCGGGCGCGACGCTCGTGATCGCGCCGGCGGAGACGACGCGGTCGGCCGCGCGGATCGCCGAGGCGCTCTCGAGCCGTCGCATCACGCACGTCGACCTGCCGCCCGCGATGCTGCGAAAGCTCGATGCGAGCGCGCGCCCGAGCTCGCTCGAGCACGTCGTCGTCGGCGGCGAGGTCTGCCCGGCCGACGTGCTGCGAGCGTGGGCGCGCGAGGTCCGCGTGACGGTCGCGTACGGCCCGACCGAGGCGACGATCTGCACGAGCATGGCGCGATGCGATCCGGAGACGTGGTCGCGGCCGCTCGTCGGCCGCCCGCTGCCCGGCGTCGTCTACGCGATCGCGAATGCGTCCGGTGACCTCGAGGCCGACGAAGGCGAGCTCCTCGTCTCCTGCCCCGGCCTCGCGCTCGGCTACCGCGGGCGGCCCGACCTCGATCGCGAGCGCTTCGTCGTCGCACGCGGCCGGCGCTGGTTCCGCACGGGCGACCGCGTCCGCCGCGCCGGTGAGGAGATCGAGTTTTTGGGGCGCATCGATCGCCAGCTCAAGGTACGCGGCGCCCTCGTCGCCCCGGAGGAGATCGAGGCACGGCTGTCGGCGCATCCGGGCGTCCGCCGAGCCGCCGTCGTGTGGCGCGAGCTCGTGTCGGGCGGCCCGATGGGGCTCGTCGCGTTCGTGGAGGCGGAGCCGTCGGTCACCGAGAGCGACCTCCGCGCGCACGTCACGTCCGCGCTCCCGAGGTACATGTGCCCGCAGCGCTTCGAGCTCGCGGGCGAGCTCCCGACGACGTCGTCGGGCAAGGTCGATCTCGAGGCGCTCCGGCAGAGGCCCCTCGGCGCGCGCTCGACGACGCACGCACGGCCGCGTGGCTCGCGCGAGGAGCTCCTCGCGCGGTGCTTCGAGGACGTGCTCGGCGTGCGCGATCCTTCCCGCGAAGACGACTTCTTCGCCCTCGGCGGCGAGTCGTTCGCCGTCGTCGAGCTCGTCGCGGCGGCGCGTGGGCGCGGGCTCCTGTTCGAGCCGAGCGAGGTCTACGAGCACCCCGTCCTCGCGGACCTCGCCGAGGTCGCGCGCTCGGCGGACGACGACGACGAGCCCGCAGCCGACGCGATGCCCGCCGACGCTCTGCGCGCGGAGGTCCGCGCCCTCGTCGCGAGCCTGCCTCCGCGCCCGCCGGCGACGGACGCGTGGGCTCCAGGCGAGATCTTCGTCACGGGCGCGACCGGCTTCCTCGGCGGGCGCCTCTCGAGGGTGCTCCTCGATCGAGCGCCGGATCGCACGGTCACGTGCCTCGTACGCGCGCCGACCGAGGAGGCCGCACGCGCACGCCTCGCGCGCACGCTCTCGGTGTCGCTCGACGAGCTCGCGCGCGTCCGCGTCGTCCGGGGCGACGTCACGCAGCCGAGGCTCGGCCTTGCCCCGGAGGAGTGGCGGCGCCTGACCGAGCAAGCCGGCGAGATCTTCCACGTCGCCGCGGCGGTCGACATGGTGCGCCCCTTCCGCGAGCTGCGCGCGCCGAACCTCGAGGGCACGGTCGAGATCGTGCGCCTCGCTCGGGAAGGCCGGGCGAAGCGCCTGCACCTCGCGTCGACGCTCTCGGTGTTCGTCGCGACGGATCGACACGAAGGCCTCCTCCGCGAAGACGACGACCTTTCCGCGACGCGTACGGTCTTCGGCGGCTACGCGCAGACCAAATGGGCGGCCGAGGTCGCCGTGCGGGCCGCGTGCCCGCTCTCGCTCGGTCCCGAGCAGCCCGGCGCCACGATCCATCGCCTCGGCCTGCTCACGTCCGACGCGCATCCGTTCGCTCCGCCGCGAGGCTGTCAGCTCTCGATGTTCCTGCGCGGCCTCGCGGAGCTCGGCGCCGTCCCCGACGTCGATCTCGACGCGCTCGCGGTCGACGTCACGCCCGTCGGCTACGCGGCCCGCGCATTCGCGGAGCTCGCGCTCGCCGGCCACGGCGGCACGTTCCACGTCGCGAGCCCGCGCAGCCTCTCGCTCCGCCGGATCGTGGACGCCGTCGAGCGGCACACGGGCCGGAGGATCGCCCGCGTCCCGCTCGACGAGCTCGCCCGCGCGAGCGCTTCGAGCTCCGAGGCCGCCACCGTCCTCGTCTCGCTCGCGCGACGGAGCGGCGCCGGCCACGGCCGCGCCACCGATCTGTTCCTCGCGACACGCGCGGACTTCGACACGTCCCGAACGAGCGCCGCCCTCGCGCGCTCCGGCCTCGTGTGCCCGCCGCCCGAGGAGATCCTCGAGGCGCACGTCCGCGAGCTCTTCGAGAGGAAGACGTCATGACGAGGCTCGATGGAAAGCACTGCAGATTGTCGGTCTCTCGCATGCAACGGCAGGACTCGCCGCGGCTCGTCCGAACGCACGCGGCGACGCTGGCGGCGACGGTACTCCTGATGCTGGGTTGCGCCGGTCGTCCGACGCCTGGCACCGCGAGCTCCTCCCCGCTCCCGACGCCGGACGACGGCGCGGCCGTGATCGACCTCTCGCACGCCTACGACGAGCACACGGTCTTCTGGCCGACGGAAGACGGCTTCTCGCTCGAGAAGGAGTACGACGGCGAGACGCCGGGCGGCTTCTACTACGCCGCGAATCGCTTCCGTACGGCGGAGCACGGCGGCACGCACGTCGACGCGCCGGTGCACTTCGTCCGCGGCGGCTCCACGGTCGATCGTGTCCCGCTCGAGCGCCTCATCAGGCCCGCCGTCGTCGTCTCGGTGGTCGAGGCCTGCGCGCGCGACCGCGACTACCGCGTCACGATCGCGGACCTCGAGGCGTGGGAGCGCGCGCACGGCGCGATACCGAGGGGCGCGATCGTCCTCCTCTCGACCGGGTTCGCTCGCTTCTGGCCCGATCGCGAGCGGTACATGGGAACGAGCGAGCGCGGTCCCGAGGCCGTGAAGAAGCTGCACTTCCCCGGGCTTCATCCCGACGCCGCGCGGTGGCTCGTCGAGGCGCGCGCCATCCGCGCCGTCGGGATCGACACGCCGAGCATCGATCACGGCCCGAGCACGACGTTCGAGGCGCACCGGATCTTGCTCGGACAAGAGGTCCCCGTCTTCGAGAACCTCACGAACCTCGATCGGCTCCCGCCGACGGGCGCCACGGTCGTCGCGCTGCCGATGAAGATCGGCGGCGGAAGCGGCGGGCCCCTCCGCGCCGTTGCTCTGGTTCCGAAGGCCCGTGACTGAGCATTCCTCGACGCAGGATGGGACTTCCCTTCCGATCGTCCGACCTTCCAGTGACAATCCTCGCGAGGCGCAGACATGAAGATGAAGCGGGGACGCGGGCTCGTGCTCGGCAAGTTCATGCCGCCCCACCTCGGGCACCTGCACCTCGTCGAGTTCGCGCGCTCGTGGGTCGACGAGCTCGTCGTCGTCGTCGGCACGCTCGCCCGCGAGCCCATCCCCGGCGAGCTCCGTCACCGGTGGATGAAGGAGCTCGCGCCGTGGGCGAAGGTCGTCCACCTCACCGACGAGAACCCGCAGGATCCGAGCGAGCATCCCGACTTCTGGGAGATCTGGCGCGCGAGCCTGAAGCGCGTCGTCCCCGAGCCGATCGACTGGGTCTTCGCGTCCGAGGCGTACGGCAAGAAGCTCGCCGAGATCCTCGGCGCCGAGTTCGTGCCCGTGGACCCGACGCGCACGGGCGTGAAGATCAGCGGCACCGCGATCCGATCCGATCCGCTCGCGCACTGGGAGTACATCCCTCGCTGCGTTCGGCCCTACTTCGTCAAACGCGTCAGCATCTTCGGCCCCGAGTCGACCGGCAAGAGCACGCTCGCGCGCGACCTCGCCGCGCTGTACGAGACCGTCGCCGTCCCCGAGTACGCACGAACGGTGATCGAGACGCGCGACGAATCGGCGCCGCTCGACGAGGCCGCGTTCGAGCGGATCGCGCGCGGTCAGGTGGCGGCAGAGGAGGCGCTCGCACGCAGCGCGAACCGCGTGCTCTTCTGCGACACCGATCTCTTGCTCACGACCATCTGGAGCAGAGAGCTCCTCGGCCACTGCCCCGACTGGCTCGCCGCAGAGGCCGCGCGCCACCGCTACGATCTGACGCTGCTCACCGACGTGGACGTCGAGTGGGTGTCCGATCCCGTCCGGCTCCTTTCCCCCGACACCCGGGAGAGGCGCGAGTTCCACGGGCGCTGCCAATTCGCGCTCGAGAAGGCAGGCCGCCGGTTCGCTCGGATCCACGGCTCCGGCAAACGACGACTCGAGAACGCGGTCGAGGCGATCGAGCGCCATCTCGCGATCCGCCCGCCGCAGCGCGGAGGCTCGTCGAGCTCGACCGCGTGAGCGATCGACCGAAGCCGGGAAGAGAACGACGCCCCGGCGTGTAGGAAGGGGCGAAGGCGGCGATGCCGAAAGGCCGAGACGGCGGGAGCGCCGCATCCCCCTCCTCCGTGTCGCTGCGGTCGCGGCAGAGCTTGCCTTCTCCAACGCCTCGGGGCTTTCGCCCCAGTTCCCCTGGTCCCCCTGGTCGTTCCCTTCAGCCCTCAAAGGAGGTCCGCGAGCAGAAACCCATCCGACCGACCATGTAAGGTGCAACCGTGGCAGCTCCCCGGCGCGTCACCGCGCGCCGGGGAGCTTCTTTTTTCGTCGGGATTCCGCTGACGAAGACGAGATCTCCCGAGCGCCGCGGACATTCCGGCCGACGTTGCGCCGACCGGCCGCCGCGCTTAGGCTGTCCCGGAAAGAAAGTTCGTCTTCGGCGAGGCTGACCTTTTTCTCGAGAGACGGACACGAGGTAGACGATGGCTGACGCACCTCTGCTCGACTTCAACGCGTTCGTCGCGAGGAAAAAGGCCGAACGGGCCGGAGGCGCGGCGCTCGGGGAGAACGACTACTCCTTCGTGCTGGATCGGCAGACGCGGGCCACCGTGGAGTCGGCTCGCCCCATCCAGCTCGCCGTCGCGAGCACCGTCCGCATGTGGAAGCAGGTGTGGCGCGGACAGCTCCTCGGCAGCGCGGTCAAGGTGTCCGAGCGCCAGTTCCCGAGGATCCACGGGCTCACCAAGGAGTGCGCTCAGCAGCTCGGGATCCACGTGCCGCAGGTCTACATCGTCAACAACCCGACGCTGAACGCCGGGACCTTCGGCACCGACGAGGAGTCGTTCATCCTCATCCACTCGGCCCTCGTCGATCACTACTCCGACGAGGAGCTCCGCACCGTCATCGGACACGAGTGCGGACACATCCACAACTCGCACGTCGTCTACCTCACGACGCTGCACTACCTGAAGATGATCGCCGCCGCGTTCCTCCCGTGGATCGTGTACCCGGCGATGATCCCGCTCAACGAGCTCTCCCGCCGCGCGGAGATCACGTGCGACCGCGCCGGCATGCTCTGCTCCAAGAACGAGCAGGTCGCCATGCGCGCGCTCACGAAGCTCGTCCTCGGCTCGCGCAAGCTCTACGACGAGTTCAACCTCGACGCGTTCCTCGAGCAGTACGAGGAGGGCAAAGACTCCATCGGCCGCTACATGGAGGCGCTCGCGACGCACCCGTACCTTCCGAAGCGCGTCCTCGCGATGCGGGTCTTCGCGCAGAGCACCCTCTTCAAGAAGGCCGCCTCGATCTCGCCTTCCGACGGCCTCTCCATGACCGAGGTGGACGACCGCGTGAAGGCGCTGCTCAAAGGGGACGCGTGACCGCGGCCCGCCGTGCCGGCCTCGGGCCCCCGGGCCTCAGGCATCGGAGATCGAAACGGGCGCCCGAACGTCGAGGACGATAGGCAGTGAACGTGCGCCGCAGTCCGACGGATCACTGCCGAGGACTGAGGACCGAGGACCGAGGACTGACAGCATGCTCGAAGGATTCCGTGAACGAAAAGACGAGGTGACGAGCGCGCTCGCGGCGCTCGGGGAGATCGCAAGCGGGCTCGGCGCCAAGAGCCTGAAGGACCGCCTCGATCGCGAGCTAGTGAAGAAGCTCGAGGAAGACCGCTTCCACCTCGTCGTGGTGGGCGAGTTCAACCACGGCAAGTCCACCTTCGTGAACGCGCTGCTCGGCGAGAACGTGCTGCCGGTGGGCGTGACGCCGACGACCGCCGCGATCCATCACCTCAAGTACGCGGAGCGTCCGGAGGCGACGATCGTGTACCAGTCCGGCAAGCGGGAGACGATCCCCTTCGAGGACACGCGCAAGTTCGCCGTCGGCGGCGGCCAGAGCGCCGACGAGATCGACTACCTCGAGGTCGGCTACCCCGCGAAGATCCTCGAGGAGCGCATCCTCCTCGTCGACACGCCCGGCGTGAACGATTTGTCGCTCCAGCGCGCGGACATCACGTACAGCTACATCCCGCGGGCGGACGCCGTCCTCTTCCTCCTCGACGCGGGGCAGATCCTCAAGGAGAGCGAGCGGCAGTTCCTCAACGACAAGCTCCTCAAGGCGTCCCGCGACAAGATCGTCTTCGTCATCACGAAGTGGGACATCCTGAACGACGACGAGAAGGCGGAGGCGCTCGCCTACGCGCGCACGCAGCTCGCGAGCCTCGTCAAGGATCCGGTCGTCTTCCCGATCAGCGCCGAGACGGCCCTCCAGCCGGGCGGCATGGCCAAGTCCGGCATGCCGGAGCTGCTCGCGCACCTCACGAGCTTCCTCGCGGAGGAGCGCGGCCGCATCCTGCTCGACAACGCGCTCGGCGAAGGCATCAACATCGGCAACCTCCTCGCCAAGGGCGTCGACGCGCGCCGTCGCTCGCTCAGCATGAAGACCGAGGAGCTCGAGCGCCGCATCAAGACGCTCGAGGAGGACCTCAAGGGCACGGCGGGCACGATCGAGCAGCGGCGGATGAAGATCCGCGAGGAGATCAGCGGCATCAAGGTCGCCGCGCAGAAGGATCTCGAGCGCTTCGTCGAGGACACGATCCGCCAGCTCCCGAACGTCATCGAGTCCGCCAAGCAGGAGGATCTCCGCAAGTACCTCCCCGCCTTCCTCGAGGACACCTTCCGCCAGTGGGCGGAGGCGGAGTCGAAGGAGATCGCTCAGAAGCTCGAGGATCTCGCCGAGAAGACCATCGCCCTCATCAAGGAAGACGCGCACGAGGCGACGAAGCGCGTCGGCGAGGCGCTCGGCGGCGACGTGAAGAAGCTCGACATCCAGATCGACACCTTCCGCTACGACGCCGGCATCGCCGCGGTGCTCGTGCTCGGCCTCGGCATGATGTTCGTCAACGTCATGGTCGGCGGTCTCCTGACGATCGCCGCGCCGATCCTCGCCCTCGTCGTCCGCGACCGCATCGACGCGGAGTACAAGAAGCGCGCGACCGAGCAGGCGCCCGAGGTCCTCCGCCAGGCGGCTCGGCAGGTCGGCCCGAAGATGGACGAGATGATCGAGGACTTCGCCAAGAAGCTCGACGCGTGGGTCGTCACCGCCGGCGAGGAGCTCTACCGCGAGATCCTCGAGGTCCTGAACGCCACCCGCGAGGCGCGCGCGAAGGCCGACCACGACGAGGCGAAGGCGAAGGCCGAGGTCGAGGAGCAGGAGCAGAAGCTCCAGGCCGCGACCAAGCGCATCGCCGACCTCCGCGCCTCGCTCTGGACTCCGAAGGACAAGGTCCGCGTCGCCGAGAGCGCCGGCGAGCTCCCGGCGACGGACTGAGCTCTTCGCAGCGCACCACGCCCGACGTGAGCCCGCCGCCTCGAGGCCGCGGGCTCTCGCTCCATCGAGGGGCGAGCGCGACGGAGCATCTCCGGACGCCCCGCGCACGAGCGCTAAGATGCGCCGCCATGTCGAAGCACGTCTCCGAGACCCCGGCCACCGCGTTCCTCAAGAAGCACGGCGTCGCGTACACGGAGCACCCGTACGAGTACGTCGAGCGCGGCGGCACGCGCGTCTCGTCGGAGAAGCTGGGCGTCCCCGAGCACTCCGTCATCAAGACGCTGGTGATGGAGGACGAGGACAAGAAGCCGCTCGTCGTGCTCATGCACGGCGACCGCGAGGTGTCGACGAAGAACCTCGCACGCCAGCTCGGCAAGAAGCGCATCGAGCCCTGCTCCCCCGACGTCGCGCAGCGGCACTCCGGCTATCAGGTCGGCGGCACGAGCCCGTTCGGGCTCCGCAAGCCGATGCCCATCTACGCGGAGCGGACGATCTTCGACCTCGAGCGCATCTACATCAATGGCGGCCGCCGCGGCTTCCTCGTCGCGATCGATCCGAAGGAGCTGTTGCGCGTCGTGAACGCGAAGCCGGTCGACGTCGCGCTCGAGAAGTGATCACTCGAAGCTGTCGTCGTCGTCCGGGGTCTGTTGCGACGGCTCGGTCTCCGTCTCGGTGTCCGTCTCGCTCTCGGGCTCGGCGGGAGCCTCGTCGGGCGGAGGCTCGGGCGCGGGCGGCTCGGCCGGGATGAAGACGCGCCGCTCGCCGATCGCGAGCGGGGCGATGACGCGCTCGCCGAGATCCCAGCGCTTCGTCGCGATGGCGAGCTCGCGGAGCGCGTCGCCGGGCCGGTCCGTCGAGTTCACGATCGTGTCGTAGTGGATCGGCACCATGCGCTTCGCGCCGAGGTCCACGAACGCGCGCACGGCTTCGTGCGGATCGAGGTGGAACCGCCGCATGATGTCGCGCGGCTCGATCGGTGCGATCGGCAGGAGCGCGAGGTCGATGTCGGGATATCGCTGGCCGACCTCCGCGAACAAGCGCTGGTCGTACGCCGTGTCGCCGCCGAAGTAGACCTTGAGCCCGTTGTACTCGACGAGGAAGCCCGCGTAGGAGTCGCGCATCCACGGCGCGTCGAGCCCGTAGCGCCATCCGACGTGGTCGACGGGCATGGCCGTCACGCGCAGACCGTCTTTCTCCCAGATCTGCCAGGTGCCGAGCTCGTACGCCGGGAACGAGAACCAACCCGTGAGGTACGCCGTCCCGCCGCGCGGGAGCAAGAGCGCCCGCACGCGCGACTCGATCATCGAGAGGCTGCCGAGCGACAGGTGATCGAAGTGCATGTGCGAGACGAGGACGGCGTCGATGGGCGGCAGATCCTTCGGATCGATCCCCGGCTCGACGAGACGCTTCGCGTACTGCCCCACCGTGCTCGTGAAGAACGGGTCCGTGAGCACGACCTTGTCGTCGAGCTGCACGAGCACGGTCGAGTGACCGACCCATACGACGGCGAGGCGTGCGTCCGGGGCGACGGGCCGCTTCGCCTTCGCGACCTTGCGCGGGCTCGAGAAGAACGCGCTCGTGGCGCGCACGGTCGCCCGGCCGATGCGGCAGCCGGCGAGCGAGGTCGCGCCGCCGAGGACGAGCATCGTGCAGAGGAGCGAGACGAAGGCGCGCCGCATCAGAATCCCCGCAGGCTGATGGTCGCGATCCCCGCGAGCGGCGCGTGGGCGGGAGCGACGGTCACCTGGAGCCCGACGAAGCCTCCGAGCAGGTACAAACCGACGTCGTAGGCGACACGGACGCCGTCGTAGCCGTAAACCGACGTTCCGAAGGAGGCCGACAGGTACTCCCCCTTGTGGGCGACAGGCAGGTACACGCGGAGCCCCGGCCGCGCGAGCAGGCGATCGACGTGCCCGGCGATGTACTCGAACGAGGCGGACAGCTCGAGCGATCCCGAATGCCGCGCGATCGGGTCGACGATGAAGGACCGCCATCGCGACTGCCGAGGATGGACGCCGAAGGACCAGAGGAGCGGCGTGAGCTGCCAGCGCAGGCCGAAGGCCGCCCGGGTGGACGCGTCGACCGCGCCGGCCGCATCGCGGGTCTCCACCCTGCCGACCGCGATCTCCGGGCTCGGGACGAGCTGGAGCAGCGCCCACGGGATCGTGGGGTACAGCACCGGCTGGTGGTAGCCGAGGCTCTCGTCCGGTAGCGGCGCGTGCTTCACCTTCGCTTCGAAGACGACCACGGTGTTCGGCGGCGCTTCGCCCTCCTCGTCCGGAGAATCCTCCTCGTCGGCGCGCGCGGAGCCTTCGCCGAGCACCAGCGCCGGACAGAGGACGCACCACGCGAGGATGCGGAGGGCGCGCGACCGGTCGAGGCGCCGCTTCACAGGTCGAGGACCTCCAAGAGACGGCGAGGTCCGAGCCCTTCGATCGCCTCTCGCCGCTCTACGAACCTTTGCCATCGCTTGCCGACGCGGATGGCCTCGTCGGTGATGCGCGTGATGGTGAAGCGCAGCGACGCGAGGATCGCCTCGTCGTAGAGGGCCTCCCGATCCGCGGGCTCGAGCTCGCGCACGGAGCGGTAGCCACGCACGATACCGCGGGCGATCTCCACGTCGAGCTCGGAGCCGAAGGACCAAGCGAGGATGGTCACGGCGAGGTCGTAAGCGAACGGGCCATCGTGGGCGCTCTCGAAGTCGAGAAGCGCGGCGATACTACACTCGGCCGACTGCGGGTCCCAGAGGACGTTGTCGCGGAACAGGTCGCCGTGGACGAGGCCTCTGGGCGCGTCGCGGCGGCGCCGGGACGCGACCGCCTCGACCGCATCACGGAGAGAGCCCGCGAGGGCGCGGGCGTCGGGATCCTTCGATGCCCGCACGCGCTCGCAGCGCTCGACGAGGTGGACCGGACCGAAGCGCCCTTCGTCGAGGGGAGCGTCGGGCGCGTGCCCGGCGAGGTGGATCCGCGCGAGGGCCGCGCCCACCGCCTCCGCGGCCCGCGGCGTGACGCGCGCCTGGCAGAGGATCTCGCCCTCGATCCACGGAAAGAGGGCGGCAGGCTTGCCGGCCAGCATGCGGACGCTCGCGCCGTCCCGGGCGCGGACCGGGGCGGGCGTGGGGACGCCGCTCGCGGCGAGGTGCTGGAGGACGCGCGCCTCGCGCGCCGCGCCTTCGGCGGCCTGCTCCTCGTACAGGCGCAGGAAGAAGCGCCCGCCATCGAGCTCGAGCGCGTAGCTCGTATTGACCGTCCCGGCCTCGATCCCGCGCGCCTCGCGAAGCCCACCGAACGGATATTCGGCCGCGAAAGCGGCGAGCTCATCTTCGGAGGGGACGGTCAGGATGGCCATCGTCGGTGGGTGCGTACGAAGAGGGCAGACAATCGTGAGCGATATCGACTAGAACGCGATTGCCTGCGCCGTCGTGGGTCACACGCGATGCGCATCCTAGCGGGAGAGCAGCCGTCGAACCCGGGGTCGAACCGCGGGGAGCACCTTTGAGGATCTCCCCATTTATTCGTGGACGAAGCGTTCCGGGACATGGTATGCGCCCCATCCTGCGGACACTCAAGAGCGCAACGGAAATGGCCACAAAAAAGCCTGCCAAGGGGAAGGCCGAGACGAAGGCCCCCAGCAAGAACGGAGCAAAGCCGTCTGCGCAGCAGAAGGTGCAGCCCGCGCCGGAGCCGCCGAAGCGTAAGCTCGGCCTTCGCGGCGCAGCCCCCTGGGCCGCTCGCCATGCGGCCAAACACGCAGCCGAAGCGCGTGCTCGCGCAGCGGAGCCCCCGCTCCCTGGCAGTGCACGAGCGACGATTCGCACGCCGGCGTCCGCGGAGGAAATCAAGGCGAAGATCGCGGACCTTCACAGCGCTCTGCAACAGATCAAGACGCACCGCAAGAACCTCGCGAAGGGGTTCTACGACATCGGCTTGATCCTGAAGGACATCCAGACGCGCCGCCTCTTCGAGGCGAAGGGCTTCGGCTCGTTCGAGGCCTTCCTCGAGCGCGAGACGGCGGAGCTCGGAAAGACCACGGCCCTCCGCCTCGTCCGCATCACGAACCTCTTCCAGAAGGACGCCGCGCTCGAGCTCGGCATGGACCGCGTCTTCATGGCGCTCATGTCGATCGAGGCCGGCGACGGCGTCGCTCCCGACGCGCGACCGAGCGGCAAGATCCCGCCGCCGCCCCTCTCCTCGTCGGTGCTCCCGCTCAAGCCGCCGGGCCGCTGAGCTGCGCGCCCGCGGCCGTCACGGCGCTACTTCGCGTTCGTGACCGGCGCCCACTCCGCGATGACGAGCGCCTCGCGCAGGCGCTCGCGCGCAGGCGACGGCACGCTTCCGAGCGCGCCGATGCGCTGATCGAGGGTCGCGCTCCGCGCGAACACATAGACGTCGCTCGTCGTGAACGTCCCGTCGGTCGTCGTGTCGATCGCGATGACGCCTTCGTCCGTCTCGAGGACGTCGACGCGCGCCGCGGACGTCGCGGTGGTCGACTGCGTCGCGGTGCCGGCGGACCGAAGCTTCACGATGCGTCGGATCCGCTCTTTCGCGACGCGGAACTCGGCGCGTCGCTCTTGCTCGAAGACGAGGCGCACGAGGCCGCCGTCGTAGCCGCGCTCTTTGGCGAGCGGGCCGTCGAGCGGCACGGTCGAGCGCGCCTCCGCCGCGTAGTCGCCCCGCGGCTCGACGGTGCTCTCCACGACGGCGAGCGCCCCCGTCGACGTCGGCTCTGCCACGACCGGCTTCGCGACCGGCGGCGCCTTCGTCTTCGGCGTGACGGAGGCCACGATGGGAGGGCGCTTCGCGTTCGCGCTCTTCGCTCCCTCGAAGAGCTTGGACGCGCCTCCAGCCTGAGCCGTTGTCGTGAAGAGGAGCAGCCCGAGCCAACCCAGCGCCGGTTTGATGCCCATCGAGAACCACGATGCACCTCCGCGCGCGACAGGCCAAAAAAACGCCGGATCGCGCGCCCCGGCCGCCCCCGCGCCCGTGGCCCTGCGGCACCCGCGCGTGCGCCGGGAGCTGCGTAGCCCGGGGAAACGCTTCGCGAAACGTCGGTTGTCGTTCACGTCGGCGCCGGCGTTCGTTAGCCTGCGACGACAGGCGATGAGGCTCCCGTGAGCGCACCCGGCCGGGGCAGAACACCGCTGCAGCGGTTCATCTACGCGGTCTCGCTGCTCATCGTCAGCGGCGTCTTCTACGCGAGCTCGCTGACGCCGGCCGCCGAGGACGCCGCGCTCATCGCCGCCCTGGGCTTCCTCCTCCTCGCGGGCACGCTCCTCAGCGAGCTCGTGGAGATGATCGGCCTGCCGCACCTGACCGGCTATCTGTTGGCCGGCATCCTCGCCGGGCCGCACGTGCTCGGGATCATCGACCCGGTCACCGTGCGCCGGCTCTCGCCCGTGAACACGCTCGCGCTCGCGCTCATCGCCTTCGCGGGCGGCGCGGAGCTCAGGACCGATCAGCTCAAGCGTGGGCTCCGATCCCTGCTCGTGGCCACGGGCATCCACTCGGTCGCCGGAACGATCTTGTGCGCCGCGACCTTCTTCGCGCTGCGGCCGTTCATCCCGTTCGTGAAGGACATGAACGACACGGCGCTCGCCGCCGTGGCCCTGCTCTGGGGCGTCCTCGCGGTCAGCCGGAGCCCGTCGGCGACGCTCGGCATCCTCGCGCAGACGCGTGCCCGAGGCCCGGTCGCGACCTTCGCGCTCGCGTTCATCATGAGCTCCGACGTCGTCGTGATCCTCCTCATGGCGGTCGCGACGTTGATCGCGAAGGTGCTCCTCGAGCCGAGCGCCCCGCTGTCGTTCGCGACGTTCCACGCGCTCGGACACGAGGTCGTCGGCAGCGTGTCGATCGGCACGACGCTCGGCCTGTTGCTCATCATCTACCTGCGGCTCATCGGCCAGCAGCTCATCGTCGTGCTCGTCGCCCTCGGCTTCGGCGCGTCCGAGGTCCTGCACTACCTGCGCTTCGACCCGCTGCTCACGTTCCTCGTCGCGGGGTTCATCGTCCAGAACCTCTCCCAGCAGGGCGACAAGTTCCTGCACGCCATCGAGGACATGGGCGCGATCGTGTACGTCGTCTTCTTCGCGAGCGCCGGCGCCGACCTCAACGTGCCTCTGCTCGTCGCGCTGTGGCCGGTGGCCCTCGCCTTGGCGCTGTCGCGCGGGGTGGTGACCTTCGGAAGCGCGAAGCTGTCGAGCCACATCGCCAAGGACCCGCCGGAGCTCCGGACCTGGTCGTGGGCTCCCCTCATCGCGCAGGCCGGCCTCACCCAAGGCCTCGCAGGCCTCGTGGAGCGCGATTTTCCGACCTTCGGCCCGCCCTTCCGTTCCCTCGTGATGGCGACGCTGGCCATCAACGCCATCATCGGCCCCATCTTCTTCAAGCTGGCTCTCGACCGATCGAAAGAGACGCGGTCGGCGCTCCCGGCGCTCGATACGGCCGAAGACCCGGCGTGAGCGCGCGCCACGCACGGCGCGCACGTTGCGCTTTGTCTGGGTGAAAATCACCCACGTGCGTCACGATGGACGCTGCCTCGCAGCGAGATCCGCGCGCTCGCGGCACCTCTGCGATGGCACGGAGGCTGCTCTCCTTTCCGGGCAATGCCCGCCAAGGGAGTGGAGCGCGCCTGGCGCGGCCGAGCGAAGAAGAGGATCCTCGTCGCCGAGGACGACCTCGAGATGCGCCGGCTCGTCGTCGATGCCCTCGTCGAGGACGGACACGACGTCCTCGCGGTGGGCGACGGCGCCGCCCTGCTCGTCGAGCTGGCGAGGAGCGACCGCTTCCACTACCGGAGCGTCGACCTCGTCATCGCCGACGTACGCATGCCGATCTGCTCCGGGCTCGAGGCGCTCGAGACGCTCCGCGGCGTCGGCGCCCCCTTCCCCTTCCTGCTCATGACCGCGTTCGGCGACGACGAGCTGCACGAGAAGGCGCGCCGACTGGGGGCGACCCTCATCGCCAAGCCGTTCTCGATGGCACGTCTGCGGAAGACGATCGCGGACGCCCTCGCGACGCGCCGCACGGGCTGACGGGCTCTTCCTCGAGCTCGCGCCGAGCCGCTCAGCGGCCCGTCGGAATCGACACGACGACGCGGGTGCCCTTGCCCCGCTCGCTCTCGATGTCGACGTCGCCGCCGTGCTGGTCGACGATCTTGCGCACGATCGAGAGCCCGAGGCCCGTGCCGGCCTCCTTCGTCGTGAAGAACGGGTCGAACACCTTGGTGAGGAGCTCGGGAGGGATCCCCACGCCCGTGTCCTCGACCGTCATGACGACGCGCTCTCCCTCGGAGCGTGCGCCGACGGTCAGCGTGCCCCCCTGCTTCATCGCCTCGAGCGCGTTGACGATGAGGTTGATCGTCACCTGCTTGAGCTTTTCCCGATCGCCGAGCGCGATGCAGCCGTCGGCCGGGAGGTCGCGCACGATGTCGACGCCGCGCCTCCGCGCGCTCTCCTCCTCGAGATCGAGCACCTCGTCGACGAGACGCGGGACGTGGACCGGCTCGCGTGCGATCCCGCGCGGGCGCGCGAGCTCGAGGAACTCGGTGAGCAGCCGGTTCAGGCGTCCGATCTCGTCACCGACGATGCGGACGCGATCCTTGAGCCCCGACCGCGTCGCCTCGTCGGCCTCGAGCCGATCGAGGTTGCGGTTCAACAGGTGCAGCTGCAGCACCGCCGCGTTGAGGGGATTGCGGATCTCGTGCGCGAGGTTCATCGCGAGCTCGCCCATCGCGGAGAGCGCCTCGGCGTCGGCGGCCCGCTTCTCGAGCGCGCGGCGCTCGGTGACGTCGATGCCGATCCCGTAGACGAGGTCGCCGGGATCGCGCGATCGCGACAGGTGCCAGCGGATCCGGCGCACCCGCGAGGGCTGAGGGGCGGTCTTGTCGACGAACCCGGTCTCGACCTCCGCGGTCCGGCTCTGCGTGCGCGTCTCGAGGAGGGCGTTCATCATCGCCGCACGGTCCTCCTCCGGGATCCACGCGTCGAGGAGCGAGCGGCCGAGGGCCTGGTCGCTCGTCATCCCCACGAGGCTCGCGGCCTTGCGGTTCATGAGCGCGACCTCGTCCGTCCCGGAGAGCGCCACGACGAGGACGTCCGTCACCTCCACGAGATCGCGGTAACGCCGCTCGAGCTCCTCGCGCTCGTACTTCAGCTCGACCTTCGTGAGCGCCTGCTCGACCGTCGAGATGAGCTCCTCGGGCCGGAACGACTTCAGCACGAACGCGAAGGCTCCGGACCGGAGCGCGCCGATCGCGGCGTCGACGCTGGCGAAGCCGGTGAGCAGCACGACCTCCGAGAACGGCGCGACGGCCCGCAGCGGCTTGATGAGGTCGATGCCGCTCACGTCGGGCAGCTTCACGTCGACGATCGCGACGTCGAACCCCTTCTCCGCGAGCGGCAAGGCCGCCTTCCCGTTCTCCGCCGTCTCGATGGCGATGTTCGGGATGCCCGACGCGATGACGGCGCGCAGCGTGTCCACGAGCTCGGCGTTGTCGTCGACGATGAGCACGCGTCGGCGCTGCGCGGTCGGGCGCGCGGGCGGGATCGGGGGCACCGAGCTCTGCGACCGCAGGATCATCCGCGGCGCTCCGTACGCGTCGTGGGAGGCTGGCGATGGCTCACTTCTGCCGTCACTTGGGGGCATCCAGCAGGCGTTTCAAGATCTCGTTCACGAGCTGCGGGTTCGCGCTGCCCTTCGTCGCCTTCATGACCTGGCCGACGAAGAACCCGAACACGCCCGTCTTGCCCGACCTGTACTGCTCGACCTGCTTGGCGTTGTCCGCGATGACCTTCGCGCACGCGGCCTCGATCGCGGCAGGATCCGTGACCTGGGACATGCCGAGCTCGGCCGCGAGCGAGGCCGGCGAGGTCGAGGTGCCCTTCACCTTCGCGTAGAGCTCCTTCGCCTGCTTGCCGCTGATCGTCTTGTCGGCGACGAGCCGCAGGATCTCCGCGACCTGCGAGGCGCTCACCGGGATGTCCGCGTCGAGCCCGCGCGTGGTCACGTCGCGCAGCACCTCGCTCTGGACGAAGTTCGCGACGGCGACCGGATCGCGGCCCTTCTCGGCGGGGCGCCCGCCGGTCGAGAGCGCGACGGCCTCCTCGAAGAACGCCGCGACGCGCGGATGCTGCGTGAGCACCTGCGCGGCGTAAGGCGTCAGCCCGAGCTCGCTGACGAAGCGCTGCCGCTTGGCGCGCGGCGTCTCGGGCAGCCTCGCCCGGATGCCGTCCACGTAGGCCGCGTCGAGACGGAGGGGCAAGAGGTCGGGCTCCGGGAAATAGCGGTAGTCCTGCGCCGTCTCCTTGCTGCGGAGCGTGAAGGTCGTCCCGCTCTTCTCGTCCCAGCCGCGCGTCTCCTGCACGACGCGCCCGCCCGACTCGAGGATGTCGGCCTGACGTGCGATCTCGCTCGCGAGCGCCTTCTCGACGAAGCGGAAGGAGTTGATGTTCTTGAGCTCCACGCGCGTCCCGAACTCGCTCGACCCGGCCGGCCGGATCGACACGTTCGCGTCGCAACGGAACGAGCCCTCCTCGAGGTTGCCGTCGTTCACCCCGAGGAAGACGAGCACGTCACGGAGCGCGCGGAGGTATCCGGCCGCCTCCGCCGGCGAGCGCAGGTCCGGCTCGCCGACGATCTCGATGAGCGGCGTGCCCGCACGGTTGAGGTCGACGACGGAGCCCCCCGGGAAGTCGTGCAGGTTCTTGCCCGCGTCCTCCTCGAGGTGGATGCGCGTCAGGCGCGCGCGCTTCGTCACCGTCGACTCGCCCTCGCCGATCTCGAACTCGACGTAGCCGCCGGAGGAGAAGGGCTCGTCGTACTGGCTGATCTGGTAGCCCTTCGGAAGGTCCGGGTAGAAGTAGTTCTTCCGGGCGAACCGGCTCGTCTCGTGGATCGTGCAGCCGAGGGCCAGGGCGGCCATCACCGCCATCCTCACGGCCTCGCCGTTCAGGACCGGGAGCGCCCCTGGGAGGCCCAGGCAGGTGGGGCAGACGTGGGTGTTCGGCGGCGCGCCGAACGACGTCGCGCACGCGCAGAAGAGCTTGGTCCTCGTGAGGAGCTGGGCATGCACCTCGAGCCCGATGACGGCCTCCCAAGAGCTCATGGCCCGGCAAGCCTAGTCCAACGACGGCGCGGAGGTCTTGCGATCTGGCGCCCGGGCGGCAGGGAAGTTTTCCATCGGCGCCGCGGCGGTTTACCCTCCCTTTCTCACGATGAGCTGGAGCGGGAGAGGTCCAGCTCCGCTGGACCAGGTCCACGGAGCGGCGAGGAGCAGGCCGAGCGAAGCCGGATCGGACGTCTGGCTCCGCGGCCTTCCGCTCGCCGTCCTGACGGTCTCCATCATCGCGGTGCCGGTCCTCTTGCTCCAGCCGCAAGGCCTGCCGCGCATGCGGGCGCTCGAGAACGAGCTGCGCGGCGTGGAGGCCGAGAACGCCGAGCTCCGGCGCGAGGTCGCACGCCTTCGGACCGAGGTGAAGGAGCTCCGCGAGAACCCGGCCGCCGTCGAGCGCATCGCGCGGGAGCAGCTCGGGCTCGTGCGCAAGAGCGAGGTGGTCTTCCAGTTCGAGAAGCAGCGGTAGCCGGCGCCCGCACGGCGCCTGACGCGATCGCACGCCGCCGAGCTCTGGTAGGCTGACACCGTGTCGAGCGACGAGCTCACCAAGGCGCTCCTCGTCGAAGAGGTCGCCTCGCGCCGCGCCATCGCCGAGGCGCTGTTCGCCTCCGTGAACGGTGGCGTACCGTTCTTGCAGGCGCTCGTCGACTCCGGAGCGACGACGCCCGACGTGCTCGCGCGGTACCTCGCCCGCAGCGACGCGCCCTTCCTGCGCCAGGTCGTTCCGGTCTACGAGCTCGTCGATCGGCTGCCGCGCGGCCTCTGCGCCCGACTGCTCGCGATCCCGGTGCGGCTCGATGCGATCACGGGGACCGTCGACGTCGTCGTGGCCGACCCCGCCGATCCTCATCCGCCCGCGGAGATCGCCTACCACCTCGGCGCGCCCGTGCGCGTCGTCCGAGCGCCCGTGCCGGCCATCGAGGAGGCCCTGCGCCGCCTCCGCCTCCGCGAGCGCGGGGACGCCTCCGAGCCGAGGGCGCGCGACGGCGCAGCCTGGGGCCAGCACGCGTACGCCGACGGGCGCGCGGACGGCCATGCGTACGTCCCGCCGCCGTACCAGGCCCCGCCCCGGCGCGGCGGGCTCGTCATCGAGGCCGACTCGGTGCCGCCGCCCCCTCCGGTCCCCACCGGGCGCATCCGGACGCCCCCGTGGGGTACGCCGATCCACGCCGTCATCCAGCAGGCGGCCCACGCCTCGGAGCCGCCGCGGAGCGGGTACGGCTCCGAAATCCCGATCCCGCTGACGCGGAAGACCTTCCATCCCTCGATGTTCCGCGGCGCCACGGAGCGGCCGCCTCCGCTCATCAACCCGGCGAAGACCGGCCTCGGTGAGGGATACGCGATCGATGCGACCGGGTTCCGCGACATCGTCGAGAAGCCGGGACCGGCCCGCGTCGACGCCCGGATCGACCCGCCGCGGGCGAGCTCCTCGCCCGGCGCCTCGCTCCCTGCCACGAGCCAGCCGCTCGGGTCCTTCATCCCCGGCCCTCCCCCGCTCCCGGGACACAGGCTGGCGCAGCAGGCGGCCGGACAGGGCGCGTACTACGCGTACGCGCCGCAGCTCCCGTTCGCGGACAATAGCGGGATCCTCGCGGCGCTCCGGACCGCGAGCTCGCGCGACGAGGTGCTCGAGCTCGTGCTCACGGGCGCCCGCACGGTGGCCCTCAAGGTGGCGCTCTTCGTCGTGAAGAAGGGCGGCTACCTCGGCTGGATGTGTACGCCCGAGTTCGCCGATCGCGCCACGCTCCAGTCCGTCCTCATCCCGCTCGACGCGAACAGCGTGTTCGACCGCGCCGTGCGCGAGGACCTGTACCTCGGACCGATCCGCTACGACGAGGTCCACGCTCCGCTCCTGCGCGCTCTCAAGAACCCGAGCCGCGACGTCGCCGTCGTCCCCATCCGCGTGAGCGGCAAGACGGCGGTCATCATCGTCGCCGACGAGCTCGGCGACACGATGCTCGGGACGCGCCGCCTCGAGGAGCTCGCGCGCGCCGCCGGCGAAGCCTTCGTGCGCATCGTCCGTACGCGCCGCTGAAGGCCGCGCCGGCCCGGGCCGGAACGAAAGTGGCCCGGCCATGGGGTCA
The DNA here is from genome assembly GCA_937949945.1 of uncultured Myxococcales bacterium. Taxonomy (GTDB): domain Bacteria; phylum Myxococcota_A; class Polyangia; order Polyangiales; family Polyangiaceae; genus Labilithrix. The sequence continues at coordinate 12,761 of CALFEQ010000116.1, read as the reverse complement.
CGGCGCCGAAGTGACGGAAAGGACGAGAGCCGTCGCGTGGCACGACGACTGCTGGAGCGGCCGACATGATCCAAGCCATCCATGCTCCCGCGTCCCCCTCCCCCGCTGCTCCTCTCGCCCATGCTCGCGCGCGCTCCGGCGTCCGCGCGCTCGGCACGCTCCCGGAGGTCGACAGGTCCAAGGTCCTTCGCTTCGCGGCCTCGGTCCTTTGGGCCGACTTCGACGTCGCCGACTCCGAGCGCGTCTTCCTCGTGGACCTCGCGCGCGAGCTCGGCGCAGACGACGCGCGAGCCGAGGTCGCCGGCCTCCTCGCGCGGCCTCCGGTACCCGAGGAGGTCGATCCGAACGACGTCAGCCCCGCGGTCGCGGACGTGATCCGGCACGCGGTGCTCCGAGCGATCGCCGCCGACGGCCGCGTCGACCGGAAAGAGATGGCGATGTTCGAGCTGCTCGACGATCTCTTGCCGCGCGAAGAACGTCCGCTCGCGCCGCACTAGATTTCGCGCGGCCGCAGCTCGACCTTCACGGGCGTCGCGCCCCAGATCTCCGTCGCGTACTCGCGGATCGTGCGGTCGCTCGAGAAGCGGCCGACGTGCGCGATGTTGTGGACGGCCTTCTTGTGCCACGAGGCTCGGTCGAGGAACGCCTCGCTCACGCGCTGCTGGCACTCGACGTACGAGTCGAAGTCCGCGAACAGCATGTACGTGTCGTGGTCGAGCAGCGAGTCGGTGAGCGGCCGGAACAGGCCCGGGTCCTCCTCGCTGAAGAAGCCGTTCGCGATGAGGTCGATGACCTCCTTGAGCCGCTCGTTCTTCTCGTAGATCGCGCGCGGGCTGTAGCCGGTGCGCTGCAGCTCGAGGACCTCCTCCGCCGTGAGGCCGAACAGGAAGAAGTTCTCGGCGCCGACGGCCTCGCGGATCTCGATGTTGGCGCCGTCGAGCGTTCCGATGGTGAGCGCGCCGTTCATGGCGAGCTTCATGTTCCCGGTGCCGGAGGCCTCCTTGCCGGCGGTCGAGATCTGCTCGGAGAGATCGGCCGCCGGGATGATGCGCTCCGCGAGCGAGACGCGGTAGTTCGGGAGAAACGCCACGCGCAGGCGACCACCGAGATCGATGTCGCCGTTGACGACGTCGGCGATCGAGTTGATGAGCTTGATGACGAGCTTCGCGGCGCGATAGCCGGGCGCCGCCTTGGCCCCGAAGAGCACCGTGCGCGGGGCCTTGAGCGCGTCCGGGTTGCGCTTCGCGTCGAGGTACAGGCGAATGACGTGCAGCGCGTTGAGGAGCTGCCGCTTGTACTCGTGAAGGCGCTTGATCTGGACGTCGAACATCGAGTCCGGATCGAACTTCATGCGGTAGGTCTGCAGGCAGTACTGCGCGAAGTCCGCCTTGTTGGCTCGCTTGATCGCGGCGACCTTCTCGACGAAGGCGGGATCGTCCGCGAGGGCCGCGACCTTCTCGAGCTCGTCGAGGTTCGTGAGCCAGCTCGGGCCGATCGCCTCCGTGATGAGCGCCGCCAGGCGCGGGTTGCACTGGTACAGCCAGCGCCGCGGCGTCACGCCGTTCGTCTTGTTCGAGAACTTCGCCGGCGTCATCTCGGCGAAGTCGCGGAGGACGTCGCGCTTGAGCAGATCGCTGTGCAGGGCCGCGACGCCGTTGACGGCATGGGAGCCGACCACGGCGAGGTACGCCATGCAGACCTTCTTCTCCGGGCCTTCCTCGATGATCGACATGCGCTTGATGCGCGCGTCGTCGCCGGGGAAGCGGGCCATGACCGAGCGGAGGAAGCGCCGGTTGATCTCGTAGATGATGCCGAGGTGCCGCGGCAGGAGCCGCTCGAACATCGCGACGGGCCACTTCTCCAGCGCCTCGGCGAGGAGCGTGTGGTTCGTGTAGCCCATCGTCGCGACCGTGATCTCCCAGGCGCGCTCCCACGGGATCCGCTCGAGGTCGACCAGCACGCGCATGAGCTCGGCGACCGCGATCGCCGGGTGCGTGTCGTTGAGCTGGATCGCGTTCTTCTTGGGGAAGTCGTCGAACGTCTTGTGGGTCTTCTTGTAACGGCGAACGATGTCCGCGATGGCGCACGCGACGAAGAAGTACTCCTGCTTGAGCCGCAGATCGCGCCCCGCCTGGTTCTGATCGTTCGGGTAGAGAACCTTCGAGATGACCTCGCTCGCGTTCTTGTCCTCGACGGCGCGCACGTAGTCGCCGTCGTTGAAGACCTTGAGGTCGAACTCGTTGCCCGCGCGCGCCTGCCAGAGACGGAGCGTGTTGACGGTGTCGTTCCGGAAGCCGGCGATGGGCGTGTCGAACGGGACCCCGAGGACGTGCTGCGCACAGTTCCAGCGCGCGTAGTGCTCGCCGTTCTCGTCGATGCCCTCCTCGACGCGACCGCCGAAGCCGACGCGCACGGCGTACTCCGGCCGACAGAACTCCCACGGATTGCCGAACTTCAGCCACTCGTCCGGGCGCTCGACCTGCCAGCCGCCTTTGATCTCCTGCTCGAAGATCCCGAACTCGTAGCGGATGCCGTAGCCGTAGCCGGCGTACCCGAGGGTCGCCATCGAGTCGAGGAAGCAGGCGGCGAGACGCCCGAGGCCGCCGTTGCCGAGCCCGGGCTCGGGCTCCGCTTCGAGCAGGTCCGAAAGCTCGAGGCCGGCCTCCGCGAGCAGGGCCTTCGCCCGATCGTAGATGCCCAGCGCATGGAGGTTGTTCGCGAGGGCGCGCCCGAGGAGGAACTCGGCGGACAGGTAATAGATGCGCTTCGCATCCGTCCGCGCGTACGTCTCCTGGGTCTGGGCCCACCGATAGGTGAGCCGGTCACGCACCGTCAGAGCCAGCGCGAAGAAACGGTCGAGCACCGTCGAGTTGTTGGCGCTCTTCCCGAGCGAGTACGACAGGTGATCGAGGAAGCCGCGACGCAACGAGGCGTCGTCCATTCCCGTGCGATCGTCCGCGACGGGACCGCTGTCCTGTACCGCGATGCTGGGGCTGGTGAGCGGCGGATCGGTGCTGGGGTCCGTTGGCTTCGTCGTCATGGAGGAAGAAAAGGGTCACGGATCCGGGCGGGGGATTCAACCGCTATCAGGCTCCAGGCTCCAGGCTCCAGGTCAGCAGAATGCGACGCTCGGCCCAGCTACGGCTGCGCGAAAGGCCAGCCCAGCCGCGAGGGAGAATGCTCGAGCGGCGGACTCTCGTGCACCGCTCGTGTGACCTTCGACGCGTACGTCGCATCGAAAGCGAGCTTCCCTCGAGCCTGGAGCCCGGAGCCCGGAGCCTCCTGGAAAGGCCTCGTCACTTCGACCACGGAAACAACAGCACGAACGATCGCTCGCCCAGCACGTAGAGCGTCGCCTTGTCGCGCACGGCGTCGCTCGCCTTGTCGGCCTCGAAGGAAGCGAACCACGGCAGCTTCTCCCAGGTCGGCGACTTCTTCACGTACTCGGGCACGATGAGGTCGAGCTCCACGTAACGTCCGCCGGTGAGCTGGTCGAGCTCCGGGCCGAAGCTGTACTCCCTCATCGCCTCGGACGGCGCGAGGTCGTTGTGGAGAGCGCCGCCGTACGCGATGACGATCTTCTGCGGTTGCCCCGCCTTCTCGTTGCGCTCGTAGAGCTGCGTGACCTTCGCCTGCGTGAGCCGCTTCACGAGCCCGAGCATGGCGCCCACGGCGTCGTCGCCGGCGTCGGCCAGCATCGCGAAGTCGTCGCACGTCGGGCGAAGGAGCCACGGGGTCATGCCGGCCTCCTTCGCCTTCGTGCCGAGCGTCACGTACTCGTTCTGGTTCGTCGATGCTTGTGCCTCGGTCACGGGCTTCTGGGCGCTCGCGACCTGCTCGACCTTCTTCATGCACTTCGGGTCCGGAGCCCAGAGCTCGACGACGACGTCGGACGAGCGCGGCGCGACGATCGGGAGCAGCGTCTCCGTGAACCGCTTCGTCGAAGAGGCGATGCCCTCGGTGCCCTTCTGCGCGTGCGCCTCACCGATCCCGAGCACGACCGGATCGTGCCCGAGCACCCATCGGAACGCGTCCTCCGTCGTCGCGAAGCGGTAGCAGGTCGGGCCGCCCTCCTTCGTGCACGACGTGGCGCCCGGGTGGATCGCGGCCGCCGCATCGGCCGCGCTCGCCGCGGACACGGTCGCCGCCGCGTCCGCCTTCGCAGCCGCGTGCGCCGGCTCTCCGCTCGGAGGAGCCGTTCGCGAGCACGCCGCGGAGCCGAGCGCGATCGACGCGCCGCCGAGCACGAAGGCCGCGAGCGAGCGACCCGGACCGAAGAGCGAGGAGCGGAGCGATTCGTGGGTGCGCACGAGCACACTCTAAATCGAGGCTCGTGATCCTCGAACCTCGATCGGTGCGCGGGGAATCAGAAGCCGCGGCGCTGGAGGTCGAAGGCGACGTTCCGGTAGAAGCGGTTCGCGTCGAAGCCGCTGTACTTGTCGAAAGGTCCGCCGAGCTCGTCCGCGTGATCGGCCGGGATGCAGCCGCGGAACTCGCCCCAGCGCGCGCTCTCCACACTCACCATTCCGTCGTTCGGGCGCATCTCGAGACCGTGCGCGACGATCGCCGTGGCCGCATGGAGAGCGAGCATCATGTGGTCGCGACGCCCGCGGTACGTCTCGAAGCGACCGGCGCACGCGTCTCGGTCCTTCGGGTTCGGCACGCCGAGGATGCTGCTCACGCCGGCCCACGATTGATAGAAGACGCGCGGGTCGTCCGGGTGCGTCGCATTGAACTCGGCGCTGGCCGACTCCGACAACGCGACGAGCGCGGCGCGGACGTCCGTCTCTCCGGCGAGGTCGGCGTCCGTGAAGATCCGGGTCCAGAGCTTGCCGAGCGCGTCGACGGCGTCGTCGAGCAGCCCGGGGACGAGCCCCACCGCAGCGTCGGCGAGGTACGTGCCGCGGTGCGGGGTCGACACCGTCGTGATCGACGCCACACGATCGCCGTAGCCGAGGACGCTCACGAGATGGCGTGCGTCGAGGCCTCCCTGCGAGTGGGCGATGATGTTCACCTTCGCGCCGTCGCACGACTTCGTCTCGGCGCACTTCGCGCGGAGCGCGTCGACCTGCCTCGCGAGGATCGGCGCGCGGACGGTCGGCGGAGCGAACGACGGCAGCGCGGCCTCGGCGACCGTATGGCCGTCGCGCCTCAGTGCGTCGGCGACGCCCTTGAAGCCGAAGGGATTGCCCGGCGCGCCGCCGAAGCCGTGGACGAGGATGATGGGGTACCTCGTGGGCGAGCCCGACGGCTCGGGCCCGAGCGGCTTCGCCTCGAACAGCTCGCTCTCGGCGGACTCGACGGGCTCCTCGTCGACCTCCTGCGCGCAACCGCCGCTCGCGAGCGCGGCGACGAGCGCGAGGACGCACGACACGAACGGAGCGCGGAAGACAGCCGTGCGCGAGCGCGGGACGTTGCAGCGACCCATCGTCTCCTCCTACGTGGCGACGCCGTGACACGAGACGAGCGACGACGTCCCCACGCCGTCGCGCGTTCGTCGTTCGTGCATCCCCACCAGAAATGCCCCGAACGCGCGCGTATTCTGTCGTGCCGATCCCACGCGCGCGATGAGCAATTGAGACCTAAGGCGTCGATTGGTAGGAGCGCGGATGCACGTGTGGGGCGCCGTTCCGATCGCGCGCGCAGGACGCGGAAATCACGCGTGTGCGCGCCGTCTGGAGACGACGAGGAGGTGAAGGTGCGAGCACGGCGCTGATTCTGCCCGGCAGCAAGCGCGCGACTCGGACCCTGCGATCGGAGCGTCGACGCGTCTCGAAGCGGTCTCGCCGGCGTCTCGAGAGACCAGCCGGCACGAACCTTCGATCAGTGATGCGCCGCCGCCTTCAGGCACTCCACCATCCGCGGCGCGATCGAGACCACGTCCTCCTTCGGGAGCTTCTGGCTCCCCGGATGCGAGTCCGTGCCCATGATCGTCGCGAAGACGCCGCTCGCGCGGACCTTCTCGATCGAGTCGCCGGGGAGGACGAGGTGGCTCGCGATGGCGTGCACGCGCGTCGCGCCCGCCGCGAGGTACGCGCGTCCGGCCTGCACGAGCGACGATCCCGTGCGGATCATGTCGTCGTAAACGACGACCTCCTTGCCCTTCACGTCCGCGTTGATGCCGGTCACGGTCGTGCCGCCCGAGGTGGCGTCGCGCCGCTTGTACACGAACGCCGGCTCCACCCCGAGGTCGCGCGCGAGGCTCTGCACCCACTTCGCGCGTCCGGCGTCGCACGCGCCGAGGACGAACGAGCGCCCCGCCATGTGCTCTGCGATCTTCTTCGTGATGATGGGTGCGCCGTAGACGTGACGCGAGAGGATGCGGTCGTCGAGATAGAACTCGATGCCGTCGGTATGGAGATCGAACAGGTAGAGGTGCGTGCCGCCCTCGGGTGACGGGATCGCCGAGAGGAGCCGCGCGCGCGTCTTCGCGACGACGACCTCGCCCGGCTTCACGGCGCGCTCCATCGTCGAGTAGCCGAAGTACGGCATGACGATCGAGAGCGAGCGCGCGCCGCCGCGAGCGATGCCGCACGCCAGATCGAACACGTCGAGCCAGTCGGCATCCGAGGGCGTCCCGCCGAGCAGGACGACGTCGCGCCCGAAGAGGTCCGGCAGGATACGGAGATACCGCTCCCCGTCGGGGAAGCTCTTGCGCTCCACCTCGCCGTGCTCGAAGTCGCCGGCCTCGAGGAAGGCGGGCTCGAGATACGCATACGACGGGATGGTGAAGAGGAGAGGCCGCGTCATGGGTGGTCGAGGGATGGGACGTCGGAGCGATCGGGGAGCGCGCCCCGGACCCGCCACGCTAGCAGACTGGGCGGAGCGCGGTGGAAAGGCCGCCGCATCGTCCCCGGGCGGGGACGGACATCGGCCCTCGCCCGCCCCGCGCCTCCTCGTGCTAAGCGTCTCGTCGACATGACCTACGCCGAGCTCCGCCGGATCTGGGAAAAGGAGAAGCTTGCCCCCCACGAAGCGAAGGATGCGCCGCGACCGCGGGTGCCGAACCTCGCGGGCCACGCGGACGTCGCGCCGCTCTACGGCCCCGACGACCTTCCGGACTTCGACCCCGTCCGCGACCTCGGCGTGCCCGGGTCGCCGCCGTTCACCCGTGGCGTCCAGCCCAACATGTACCGCGGGCGCCTCTGGACCATGCGCCAGTACGCCGGGTTCGGGACCGCCGCCGAGTCGAACGAGCGCTACCACTACCTCCTGAAGCAGGGGCAGACCGGGCTCTCGGTCGCGTTCGACCTGCCCACGCAGATGGGCCGCGACTCGGACGACCCGCGGAGCCAGGGCGAGGTCGGCCGCGTGGGCGTCGCGATCGACTCGATCGAGGACATGCGCACGCTCCTGCGCGGCCTGCCGCTCGACAAGATCTCGACGTCGATGACGATCAACGCGACGGCGTCGATCCTCCTCTGCCTCTACATCGCCGTCGCCGAGGAGCAGGGCGTCCCGCGCGAGAAGCTGCGTGGGACGATCCAGAACGACATCCTCAAGGAGTACATGGCGCGGGGCACGTACATCTATCCGCCCCGCCCGTCGCTGCGGCTCATCACGGACATCTTCGCCTTCTGCGGGAAGGAGGTGCCGCGCTGGAACACGATCTCCATCAGCGGCTACCACATCCGCGAGGCCGGCTGCGACGCCGCTCAGGAGATCGCCTTCACGCTCGCCGACGGGATCGCCTACGTGCAGGCCGCGGTGGACGCCGGCCTCGACGTCGACGCATTCGGCGCGCAGCTGTCGTTCTTCTTCAACGTCCACAACAACCTCATCGAGGAGGTCGCGAAGTTCCGCGCCGCGCGGAGGATGTGGAGCACGATCATGCGCGAGCGCTTCGGCGCGAAGAGCGACAGGGCGCGCGCGCTCCGCTTCCACTGTCAGACCGCGGGCATGACGCTCACCGCGCAGCAGCCGCTCAACAACGTGGTCCGCGTGACGCTGCAGGCCCTCGCCGCCGTGCTCGGTGGATGCCAGTCGCTCCACACGAACAGCTACGACGAGGCGCTCGGGCTGCCGACGAGCGAGGCCGCGACGATCGCGCTCCGCACCCAGCAGATCATCGCGCACGAGTCGGGCGTCGCCGACTTCGTCGACGCGCTCGGCGGCTCGTACGCCGTCGAGGCGCTCACGAACCGGCTCGAGGCCGAAGCCAACAAGTACATCGCCCGCATCGACGAGCTCGGCGGGATGGTGGCCGCGATCGAGCAGGGCTACCCGCAGCGCGAGATCCAGAACAGCGCCTACGCCTATCAGCTCGAGATCGAGAAGAAGCAGCGCACGATCGTGGGCGTGAACGACTTCATCCAGGACTCGCCGCCGGTGCCGGTGATGAAGATCGATCCCGAGATCGAGCGCGCCCAGATCGAACGCCTGCGCGCCATGAAGGCACGCCGCGACCCGCAGCGCCACGCCGAGGCCCTGCGGAAGGTCGAGGCGGCGGCGCGCGGGAAGGACAACCTCCTGCCGCCCATCCTCGAAGCGGTGAAGGCGTACGCGACGGTCGGCGAGATCGCGAACGTCCTTCGCGAGGTGTGGGGCGAGCACACGGAGACGCTGGTGGTTTGAAGGAGGCTCCAGGCTCCGGGCTCCAGGCACGAAAGGCTCCAGGCTCCAGGCTCCAGGCTCCAGGGAGCTCGACCTGCGAGCCTCTGTCTTCCGTGTCGAGACGCAAGCAATGCGCGAGACGCAGGCAACGCGCGTCGAGCTCGGAAGCGAGCCCCCACTGGAGCCTGGAGCCTGGAGCCCGGAGCCTGATCCCCCTTGTCTCGCCGTCCCAAGGTCGTTCGTCGCTGCGAGCGGTGCATGCTCCACGAGAGCCTCTGCGTCTGCTCGCTCATCGAGCCGATCGAGACGCGGACGCGGCTCGTGCTCGTCGTCCATCGCGCGGAGCTCCGCAAGTCGACCAACACCGGACACCTCGCCGTGGCGTGCCTCGCCAACAGCGAGATCGTCGTGCGCGGACGCGAAGGTGAGCCGGCGCGTCCCATCGATCTCGGCGAAGACACGCAGCCGCTCTTCCTCTTCCCGCACGAGCACGAGGCGGAGATCCTCCGGCCCGGTCTCGTCGCGTCCGATCGCCCGGTGACGCTGATCGTCCCCGACGGCAACTGGCGACAAGCCGCGAGGGTGCGCGCGCGCGTCCCCGGGATGCGCGACGTCCCCTGCGTCGCGCTCCCTCCCGGCGAGCCGTCACGCTACCGCTTGCGGTCGGAGGCTCACCCGAACCGGCTCGCGACGATGGAAGCGATCGCGCGCGCGATGGAGATCCTCGAGGGCCCGCACGTACGCAGCGCGCTCGAGCACGTCTTCCGCGTCATGGTCGAGCGAACCTTGTGGGTACGCGGCTCCATCGCCGACGAAGAAGTGACGGGCGGCATACCGGAAGGCGCCCAACGGCACGGGACCTGACGGTCCTCACTCCTCAGTCCTCAGCTCTTCGTGCTGGGCTAGCTCGTGGTCCCGAAGGCAGGACGGAAGGCAGCTCCATCGCCGTCCGTCTTCAGGAAGGTGGCCTTCACGACTCTGCCGTGACCGCTTCGGTCGCCGTCTCTCTTTCACGCGAGATCTACACAGAGGTGCGGGACCTAGACGCACGGGACGCCTTCTCGACGCCTCGCGAGCACGCAGAACGTACCGGGCTCGAAACGGCGGAGCGCGAGCAAGAACGCCCTTGCTGAGGACTGAGGACCGAGGACTCCCGAAAGGCTGCGGTCCCAAATGGCCCCGCTGCCTGGCGAGGACGCCTCCGTATCACTAGATTCCCGTCGTGCCCGACGCCCCGCGCATCATGGATCCCGCAGCGGCTGCGGAAGTGCTTCGGCGCACGCTGAAGGATCCGAAGCGACCCATCACGGTCGCGGACGCGTCCGTCGAGAGCGGCCTGCCGCTCCGCGACGCCGAGGCGGGCCTCACGTGGCTGACGAGCGAGTACCGCGGTCATCTCCGGGTGACGGAGGACGGCGACCTCGTCCATCTCTTTCCGCACGGGTTCGAGAAACCGTGGGAGACGCCGGAGGCCCTCTCGCGCGTGCTCTCGTCCATCGGGCGAGCGTTGCTCGGCGCAGGCCGCTTCGTCGTGCGCGCGTGGCTGCTCGTCGTCATGGTGACGTACGCGCTCTTGTTCCTCGCGCTCCTCGTCGGGCTGACGTTCGCACGGCAGGGCTCGAGCGATCGCGACGAAGGCCACGGCATCGGCATCGCGGGCGTGCTGTTCCGGATGATCGCGGACGCGATCTTCTGGACGTTCCATCCGTTCTCTCCGCTCTACGTCCACCGATGGGACGGCTGGGAGGAGCCGGGCCGGACGCGCAGGCGGTCGCGACGAGACGAAGACGACGTGCCGTTCTACGAGAAGGTCAACCGCTTCGTGTTCGGCCCGACGCGTCCCGAGGAGGATCCGCACGAAGCTCGATCGCGCCTCTTGCGCGAGATCCGAGCTCAGCGGGGGCGCATCACGCTCGCGGACGTCATCCGCGTCACGGGTCTGCCGCGCCACGAGGCCGATCCGCTGATGGCGCGGCTCATGCTCGACTACGACGGCACGGTCGACGTGAGCGAGGGCGGCGGCATCTACTACACGTTCGAGACGCTCCGCCGCACGGCCGGCGCGGAGGAGACGGCCCGCCAGCGCGCGGCATGGGAGCGGATGCCCGAGCTCCCTCCCCTGACGGGGAACAGCGCCGCCGCGAACGTGGGCATCGCGCTCTTGAACCTCTTCAATCTCCTCGCGAGCGGCTGGGTGCTCTCGCAGGGGCTCACGCTCGGCAACCTCGCGCTGCTGTTCGATCCGGAGCGCCCGCCCGTGCTGCCGGACGACGGCGTGCCGCTCGCGCTCGGGCTCGTGCCGTTCACGTTCTCCCTCGTCCTGTTCGTGCTGCCGCTCGTCCGAGCGCTGTTTCGGGGCCGAGAGCGCCGGAAGATCGAGCGCGAGCGTGCTCGGCTGACCGTGCTCCGAGAAGTCGTGACGCGCGCCTCGAGGAGAGAGCCGCTCTCCGACGAGACGCTCCGCAGAGCGGTCCGCGTCGCGACGGGCGAGGAGCCGTCGTCGAAGGAGATCACGGCTCGTGTCGTCGAGCTCGGAGGCGACGTCGACGTCGGGCCCGAGGGCGAGGTCCGGTACCGCTTCGCCGAGCTGGAGGCGGACGTCGAGGCCGCCGAAGCGGAGCGCGCGCGTGCGTCGGACCGCGAGGCACGTCTCGGCAAGATCGTCTTCGCGAGCGAAGATTGAGCCGATGGGCTCGACCAGGGACAAGCGCCGACTCCCGTGGCACGGAGCGGCGGCCGCGACCTTCTGGCTCGTGCACGCCGGGCGTCACGTCCTCGGGGGCACCGCGCACGACCTGCTCTGGGCCTGCAACGTGGCCGTGCCGCTCCTCGCGATCGGTTGCTTCCTCGGGCACGCGATGCCGTGCGCCGTCGCGATCTCGTGGCTCGCGTTCGGCACGCCGATGTGGCTGCTCGATCTCGCGACGGGCGCCGGGCTCATCGTCACGTCGCCGCTCGTGCACGTCGCGGCGCCGTTGGTCGCGATCTCGGCGCTCCGGCGGCTCGGATGGCCCGACCGCGCGTGGGTGTTCGCGACGGGAGGCGCCCTCCCCTTGCTCGTCGCCTCGCGGCTGCTCGGAACGACGGAGGCGAACCCGAACCTCGCGTTTCGCGTCCACGAGGGCTGGGAGGGCCATTTCCGCTCCCATCCGCTGATGCTCGGCCTGCTCCTCGTCGTCGCGGCGAGCGTCTTCTTCGCCATCGACGCGGTCGTCCGGCGCGCGCGCGGGCCCGCTCGAACGCCGGATCTGCAGGGCTGACCGCGCGCGCTCGGGCCCCCGAGCATGGGCCGCCGAGGCGGCCGAGCCGGCCTTCCCCCGGGTCGGGAGGGGGCGGACCGCGAAACACGCTGCGAGGACGGCGAAGACCGGTGGTACGTTCATGTCCGGTGCTGACTCCGAAGAACGCCCGCGGCCGGCCCGTCACGCAGCTGTGTCTCGCGCTCGAGACGTTCCGGCGAACCGACGAAGGTCGCATCCGCGACGCGAAGGCGTTCCTCGCTCACTTCTTCCCGATCACGAACGACGGCGCCACCGATCGCCTCTTCGTCCACCTCCCGAAGGAGATCCGAGCGGACCTGCTCTCGAGCTGGGGGATCCGCGGCAAGAAGTCCGCGCTGCGCGACGACGACGAGAAGGTCCGGGCCACGGTGACGGACGCGCTCGGCGCGGGCGACATCGACGAGACGATCATCGAAGAAGGCGTCACGCCGGAGATCCTCATCGACTGGGTGCCGCTCGACGACTGGTGGTCGTTCTGGCGCGGCAACGCCGTCCCCCTCCCGTCGGTGCGCAAGGCGCTCGCGGTCGCGCGCGAGCTCTCGCTGTTCGACGAGCGCTGGTTCCTCGAGCATCTGACCCTCGCGAGCCAGAAGCTCACCGGGACGGACGTGATCTGCGCCGCGCTCTCGAAGGATCAGATCGTCGCGTGGATCCACGCCGTCCACGAGAGCGGCGACGCCTCGCCTGCGGGGCTCGTGAAGGCGCTCGGCTGGGAGACGATCCTCGCCAAGACGGCGCACGAGGCTTTGCTCCACGTCCTCGACACGCTGGCGCGGCAGATCGGGCTCGCCGCCGACGAGCAGAAGGCCGATGCTCCGAAGCCCGCCATCGTGGCTACGAAGCCCACGGCTGCGCAGGCCGACAAACCCGCCGCCGACGCTCCGAAGCCCGCCGACGCTCCGAAGCCCACCGCCGAGCCTTCGAAGC
>CALFEQ010000115.1 GCA_937949945.1 uncultured Myxococcales bacterium | reverse complement strand
CGTCGTCGCGAGCGGCGGCGTCGTCGCGAGCGGCGGCGTCGAGCTTCGCGGAGCGCTCGGAGGCACCAGCTTCGCCTGCGCGCCCGAGCCGTCGCCCGGAGACGTGGTCACGGCGCTGATGCTGCGCGCGACCTCGGCCAACGCGACCCCGCCGCTCACCGGGTTCGAGTCGATCGTGTCCTCGAGCGACCGCCACGACCGCAGCGCTCCGCCTTGCTGCGTGCTTTTCGCGAACGGCTCGAGCGCGGACGCGAGCTGCGCGACGTTCTGCCATCGCTTGCTCGGATCCTTCTCGAGACAGCGCATCACGACGGCCACGAGCTTCGGATCGAGAGCCGGGCGGAGCGCGAGGAGCGAAGGCGGCTCCTCGCTCACGACGCGGATGCAGACCTCGGTGACCGTCTCGCCGTCGAAGGGGAGCTGTCCCCCGAGCAGCTCGTACAAGATCACGCCGAGCGACCAGATGTCGCTTCGGATGTCGGCCGCGCGCGCCGAGCGCATGTGCTCGGGCGCCATGTAGTAAGGAGATCCGATGACGGCCTGCGAGTCCGTCAGAGCCATCTGACCGACCGCGGCGGGGCCGATCGCCTTCGCGATCCCGAAGTCGAGGACCTTCACGAGGGGCATGCCGTTCAGGCGACGCCCCACGAAGAGGTTCTGAGGCTTGAGGTCGCGATGCACGATGCCGGCGGCGTGCGCCTCCACGAGCGCCTCGCACGCCTGGAGCACGAACTCGACGGCGTCCGCGACAGGCAGCGGGCCTCGCTCCTTGCACAGCTTCGCCAGGTCCATGCCCTCGAGCAGCTCGAGGACCATGTACGGGTTGTTCTGCGCGTCACGTCCGACGTCGTAGACGCGGGCGACGTGCTCGCTCTTGAGCTTCGCGACCGCGCGCGCCTCGCGCATGAAGCGCTCGACGGCGTCCTTGCCCGAGAGCGCGTCCGGAGAGATGAACTTCAACGCGACGGGTTGATCGAGCTCGGTGTGCGTCGCCGCGACGACGACGCCCATGCCTCCGGCGCCAACGATGCGATCCACACGGTACTTCCCGCCGACGATGTCGCCGGGCCTCACCGGTGATCGCACCTCTGCATCGTCCGCCATCCCGCCACGGCGAAAGGTAGCATGCCGCGAGCGGGAGGCACACCGAGCGAATTTCCCATGGATGACGGGGGCATCGACCATCTTCGTCGACGCATCGGCAGCCCTCCCGTTCGAGGGCTCCGGCGCCGCGGCGAGGGGCTCGAGGGTGCCGCCGATTCACCGCATTCTTCGGGGCTCGAACGCGGGGGTGAGCCGAAAAGGTCCATCGGCGTCGGCCCTCCGTTCGACGCGAGGCGATCTCCGACGAGCGGCGCCTTCGACGCGCGGTCAGAGACACGAAGCGAACGCCACGTACGCGAACCGACAGCAAATTGTGCCGAACGCGCACGCGTGAGGGACTCCCCTCCCTCGCGGCATCGGGGATATTCTGAGGCCGATGCCGAGCACGACCGTCGTCGTAGCCATTGTCGTCGCAGTTGCGGTCCTCGTCGTTGTTGCTCTGATCGTCCGGTCGCGCAGCAAGTCCGCGGCAGCCGAGGCTCCTCGCTTCGAGCCGCCGCGCGAGCTCGCGCCCCGCCCGGCACCGAACGAGCAGACGGCGGCACCGAGCCCGGCCGCGCAGCCCAGCCCCGCTGCACAGCCTCCGAGCCCCGCGGCTCCGCCTGCGAGCGCCGAGCCCGCGCCGTCGCAAAAGATTCCGACGCAACCGATCGCGTTCCCTCCGGCGGGCGCACCGCAGCAGCCGCCGCAGCCGCAACCGCCGGCGGAGATGGCGCCGCTCGTCGAGGCCGACGAAGCGACACGGGTCGGCGCTCCTCCCGCGCTCGAAGAAGAGGCCGCGACCGCGAAGGACGACGATGCGACGACGGCCGCGCCGCCTCCGGCGGAGCCGGCGGAGCCGAAGCCGACGCGCACTCCGTTCCGCTCGTACTCGAGCATCAATGATCAGAGCGTCGCCGAGGAGCTCGCGGCGGAGGCGCAAGCCGAGCCCGCGAAGCCCGAGCCCGAGCCCGTGCAGGTCGAGCCTGCGAAGCCCGAGCCTGCGAAGGCCGAGGCTCCCGCGACGACCGAAGCGAAACGTCCTGCTGCGCCGAAGCTCCCCGCGCCGCCGCCCCTTCCGCCGCGCGTCGGAGCCCCGAAGCCGCCGCTCCCCGTCTCGGAGCCGAAGATCGGCGCGGCCAAGCCCGTCTCCGAGCCGAAGGTCGGCGCGGCCAAGCCCGTCTCCGAGCCGCGTGTGCCGGCGCCGCCTCCGAAGCCGCGCGTGTCGGAGCCGCAGATCGCTGCCGCGAAGCCGCTCCCGACGTCGCAGCCGAAGGTGCCCGCCGCGACCGAGGCGAAGCCGGAGCCCTCCTCCGAGCCGAGGTTCGTCGCCGCGGCGAAGCCGCTGCCCGGGTCCGTCGCCAAGACCCCGGCGGCGGCCAAGCAGGCGCCCAAGGAAGACGAGCACGATTTCTCCGCGCTCAACGACGATGCACCGGCGAAGCCCGCGGCGCCGGCTCCGGCCGCCACGATCGCGGCGAAGTACGCTCCGCCGTCGAACCCCGCGACCGCCGAGCTCGAGAAGAACGATCCGCGCCACGCCGCCGCCCGCCGCCTCGCGCGCGTCTCCGTGAGCGAGATCAAGCTCTATCACGAGGACGAGGTGAAGGCCGGCCGCGAGGCCAACGATCTCTGGAAGCGCCTCTCCAAGGAGATCGCGCTCGCCCAGCAGATGTTCGAGTCGCGCGTCGACAAGGACGTGCGCGAGCGCTTCGACTACCTGCTCGACGAGATCATCCGGCAGCTCGCCGAGGGCGATCCGAAGAAGCTCGGCCCCGACGCCCCGACGCTCGCCCAGGGTGACAAGCCGACCGCGCCTCCGCCCGCGGACGCCGCGGTCGTCGACACGGAGGCGCCGACCAAGACGGCGCTCAAGACGCTCGAGGATCCGGAGGCAGCGAAGGAGGCTCCTGCGACCGCCGCCGCTGCACCCGCCGCTGCTCCCGAGCCCGCGGCGGCTCCTGCTCCGGCCGCTGCGGCGCCCGCCGCTGCTGCGCCCGCGGCGGCGGCCGCCAAGCCGACCGGGCTCGCGGCGCGTCTGGCGATCCCCACCAACCCGGAGACCGCCGAGCTCGAGAAGAACGACCCGCGTCACGCCGCGGCGCGACGGCTCGCGCGCCTCTCCGTGAGCGAGATCAAGCTCTATCACGAGGACGAGGTGAAGGCCGGCCGCGAGGCGAAGGATCTCTGGAAGCGGTTCTCGGCCGACATCAACCTCGCATACCAGACGTTCGAGAAGCGCGTGGACAAGGAGGTCCGCGACCGCTTCGACTACCTCTACGACGAGATCCTCCGCCAGCTCGCCGAGGGCGACGTCAGCAAGCTCGGACCCGACGCGCCCGTGAAGAGCACGAAGCCGGCGGAGGCTCCCGCGGCGGCGGCGCCCGAGCCTGCGGCGGCGGCTCCCGCACCGGCGCCTGCGCCCGCACCGGCGCCTGCGCCCGCACCGGCGCCGGAGCCTGCAGCGGCGGCGTCCGCACCCGCGCAGGAGCCCGCGCCTGCCCCGCAGCCCGCGCCGGCTGCGCCCGCGATGAGCCCGGCAGCCGCGGCCGCAGCCGCGCGGTACCTGCCGCCGACGAACCCGCTCACCGCCGAGCTCGAGAAGAACGATCCGCGCCACGCGGCGGCGCGACGGCTCGCGCGCCTCTCCGTGAGCGAGATCAAGCTCTATCACGAGGAGGAGGTGAAGGCCGGTCGCGAGGCGAAGGACCTCTGGAAGCGGTTCAGCGCGGACATCAATCTCGCGACGCAGACGTTCGAGAAGCGCGTCGACAAGGACGTGCGCGAGCGCTTCGACTACCTCTACGACGAGATTCTCCGCCAGCTCGCCGAAGGCGACGTCTCGAAGCTCGGACCGGACGCGCCGCAGCCGCGGCACAATCTCTGATCGGTTCGCGCGGCGACGCGTCGCCGCCTTCACCCCCGTTCGGCGGGAGTGGACCGCCCGACGCCTGCGCGCTCCGCGCCGCACGGCAGAGCTCGTGTGTAGCTTCGAGGCGGCGGACCACGACACCGGGATCCTGCGTACGGGCCGACTCACCGAGGAAAATCCTCGGGATCCTGTCCGGTACGGCGGTTGCTCACCCCGACGCGATACGATGGATCCATCCGTTCGGCGGTCCCTGGGCGGTCCGACGGCTCGGGCGCGCGGCGTCGCAAAGCGCGTGGGCGCCGCGGCTCTGCTCGGCGCCACGATGGCCGGGTGCAGCGTCACCGCCGACGAGAGCTCGCGGTACCTGCAGGATCGGTCGGCGTCCGCGCCCTCTTTCTCGGAGGGCGCCGACGACACCGCCGCCGACGACCTCGTCTGCGCTCCCGAGGTCGCCGGCCTCACGCTCGCCGGGATCGACCCGGTCGAGATCTCCTGTCCGCGAGGCTACTCCCGTCGCGACGGCCGCCGCTCGCTTCCCACCGCGGGGCGCTTCACGAGCGAGGAAGAGCTGACGAACGCGTTCTGCGTCGAGCGCACGGATCTGCCGATGCCGGACCTCGCTGCGCTGACGGGCGAGCCGCCCATCGACTTCTCGCAGAACGACGTCGTCGTCTACGTCTACGACGCGCGGGTACGCCCGCCCGTGCTCCATCGTCGCGTCGACGAGCTGTGGCTGCGCATCGAGGTCGACGAGTGCAACGGCGTCGCCCCCGAGCTCGCGAGCGTCGCGTTCGTCGTCCCCAAGCGCGAAGTCGTCCACGAGCAGACGTGCTCGCGCGCCTGCCGTTGACGCCGCACGTCCCGTTCACGAACGCTCGATCACGGCGCGGATTCCGAGTACGGCGGCGATCGCCTGGTCGTGCAGCAAGAGCGCCTCGTGGCGGACGTACCCGTCGCCCCACACGAGCTCGGCGACGCCTCGGCGCACGCTCAGGCGCGGCTGCAGGCGACGGAGCTCGAGCAACGCGCCGATGACGTCGCTCGAGAGCAGCCAGACGCCGGCCGGATCCCCACGCACGACGAACGCGTCGTCGAAGGCGCGTTGGTCGGTCTCGAGGCCGCGGGGAATTCGAAGCGCTCGCCCGATGCGGCCGAGCAGGCGGCGGGGACGCACGTGGAGGGACGGCGTCGAGCGCGGGACGCTCGTACGGGCGGTGCTGCGGAAGGGCGTGGTCGGCTGACCCGGCAAGAGCCCGATGTGCGACGTGAGGACGACGGGAGCACCGGCGATTCGGACGCGCGTGAGATAGGTCGTGTCGCCCCAACGAACGAGGTAGGCGTCCGGCGAGATCTCCGCGAGCCGGCGCGTCAGCATCGCTCGAAAGGCGAGCTGGGCGGGCTCCTCGATCGCCCACGGCGGCGACACCTTCGGCTTCGGAGGATCGGGGACCTCGTCCGGGCACTCGCGCAGCTTGGGCACGAGCGTCGCCGCCTCGTCGTGCGCGGCGAGGAGCTCGTCGAGCGCCCTCTCGACGCTGGCGAGCTCGTCGAGGTCTGCCGCCTCGGACGCCACACGCAGGGCCTCGCGAGGCCGCGAGAGCACCTTCCGCAGCCGCTCCGGCAGCATCGCGAGATGAATCGGCGCGAGCGCTCGATCCCGGCTCTCGAGCAGCCCTCGCTTCGTCGCGATCTGGCTGTGCAGTCCCGCGAGCGGGTCGCGGTAGAGGGTCACATCCAGATGGTAGCGCCTTCGGGCGATGGCTGGCCCGGGCCACGTCGGAAGCCGGCCCGGCCATGGGGTCACGATCGGTAGGCCCGCGAGATCGCTCGCGCGAGGTGCTGGCACGGTCGTCGCTCCGGCGGCGCGCATGGTCGCCACGTCCCTCGCCTCCTCCGGTTCCTCTCTCACGAGCTCGATCGCCGGTCGCGCCGGCTACAGGTTCGAGGTCCACACGATGATCAAAGGCTTCGCGTGTCACGCGCGCGGGGTCGAGATCCTCCAGACGGGCCGCGCGCACGTGCGGGCGCGCGTTCGGTCGAAGCGGACGTACGAGGTCGATCTGCGCGCGGAAGGTGGGCGGCTGCTCATCGCTTGCTCCTGCCCTGCCCGCTCGATGGGCATCGCCGCCTGCAAGCACGCGTGGGCGGCGCTGCTCGAGGTCGACCGCCAAGGAGGCCTCGAGGATCTGCGCGGCACGCGAGGCATCCTTCGCGTCGAGCCCGCGCCGGAGCAGGCGCCGAGCGAGGCCGAACCTTCGCGAGAGACGGCGCCCCCGCTCGAGGCGACGACGCCGGAGCCCGTCCGCCGCGAGCGGGCGACCGAGGAGAAGTCCGCCTCCAAGCGAAGCGAGAAACGAACGCCCGCGCGACCGGGCAAGACGGAGGCGAAGCCGGGCCCCGCCCGTGCGAAGCCGCGCGACGGAGGACGACCGCGAGGACGCTCGCGGTCGTGAGTCCCCATCGTGCTTCAGCCGCCGCTCGGCTGCGTCGCGTCCTTCTTCACGTCGGGCATGTCGCGGATCTCCTCGAGCGATCGTCGCTCCGCAGGCAGCGCGAGGACCGCCGCGACGAAGGCCGCGAGGACCATCAGCCCGGCGCCGACGAGGTATCCGTTGAGGACGCCGACTCGGCTGCCCGTCCCGACGAGCGCACCGAAGAGCGACGGCGCGAGCACTCCGCCGGCGCCCGTGCCGATCGAGTAGAAGACGGCGATGGCCATGCCGCGCAGCTCCACGGGGAACAGCTCGCTCACGGTCAGGTACGCCGAGCTCGCGGCGGCCGAGGCCACGAAGAAGACGAGGCACCAGAGCGCCGTGAGCTGGACGGTCGAGACCAGGTCCCCGGCGAATGCGAGGCCCGTGAGCGCGAGCAAGACGCCGGTGAGCCCGTAGGTCGCCGCGATCATCTGACGGCGGCCGATCTTGTCGAAGAGCGGCCCCAAGACGAGCGGGCCGAAGAAGTTCCCGAACGCGAACGGGAGCAGGTAGAGCCCGACGTCGTCGGGATCGACCTCGTAGAAGCGCGAGAGGATGAGCGGGTACGTGAAGAACACGCCGTTGTAGGCGAACGCTTGCGCGACCATCAGCGTGAGGCCGAGAAGCGCCCGTCGCCGGTGCTGGACGAACAGGACGCGGAAGATTCGGCCCCAGCTCGTGTCGGCCTCGACGTCGACCATGCTCGTGTGCTTCGGCTGGGGAAGCTCGAGCCCGTCGTCGCGCAAACGCTGCTCGATCCCGCCGACGACCTGCTTCGCCTCGTCGATGCGTCCGTGCATGAGCAGCCACCGCGGGCTCTCGGGCAGGTGCCGCCTCGTGAAGAGGATGACGAGCCCCAGCAGCGCACCGAGCCCGAAGCACACGCGCCAGCCGAGCCAGCGCGGCAGCACGTTCGTGTCGAGCAGGACGAGCGTGCCGAGAGCGCCGAGCGCGGCGCCGAGCCAGTACGTGCCGTTGATCGCCAGGTCGGCGCGGCCGCGGACGCGCGCCGGCAAGAGCTCGTCGATCGCGGCGTTGATCGCCGAGTACTCGCCGCCGATGCCCGCGCCCGTGATCGCCCGGAAGAAGGCGAACATCCAGAAGTTGGTCGAGAACGCCGTCAGGAAGGACGCCCCGAGGTAGACGGCGAGCGTGACGAAGAAGAGCTTCTTCCTCCCGAGCTTGTCCGTGAGGCGTCCGAAGACGAGCGCTCCGATCACGGCGCCGGCGAGGTACGCGCTGACGGACGCGCCGATCTGCGCATCGCTGAGGCTCAGCGTGTCGGGATAGCCGAGCACGCTCGCGACCGCGCCGACGAGCGTGACCTCGAGCCCGTCGAGGAGCCACGTGATGCCGAGCGCGATGACGATGCGCCAGTGCCAGCGACTCCACGGCAGACGGTCGAGCCGCGCGGGGAGGTCAGTCTCGACGAGGCGGCCCATATGCACGAAGATGCGTCAACTCGAGACCTTTCGCATGCGGCGTTCGCCCGCACCCGCGCGCTCGGAACGCACGGGCTCCGCCCGCCCTCAGCGGAGCGCGCGGGCGATCGTCGAGAGCGTGAGCTCGCGGACGCGCGCGACCGGAGACTTCGCGAAGCATGCCACGAACGACAAGAGATCGTCGTCGCAACGCGCCGGGAGCGCGAGGAGGACGTCCTCGATCACGGCGGCGTGGCGCTCCGTGTCCGCGTACGGCGCGAGCTTCACGAGCGCCGCGCGGAGGACGTCGCGCGCGCCGGGTCCGATCGTGAGCATCCACGAGACGAAGCGGGCGCGGCGCTCCTTCGTCGAGTTCTCCGGCAGGATGCGCGCCGACCAGAGCGCTCTCGCGCACGCGTGCCCGGCGCGCACGAGCACACGCTCGACGTACGGCCCCGGCAGCACGTCCTCGGCGAGCAGGCGCTGCGCGAACGGAACGAGGTTCTCCGGCGTGTCGAGGAGGCGGAGCGTCTCCACCGCGACGGTGTCCCTTCCGCCGCTCGACTCCACGCGCGCGATGAGCCTGGAGACCCGCCAGGCGATCGCGTCCGCGGATCCGCGGCGGAGCAGCTCGTGGAGCGCATGCCGCTCGCGGTCGAGGAGCGCCGCACGCGCCGCGAGGAAGTCGGCGAGGTCGCCCGCAGCACGTCCGGGGCCTCGAAGCTCGCGGGTCTCGGAGCGGCGGCTCTCCCCGCCCCGTCCGACCGAGACGTCGTGCCCGACCGGCTGCGGTGCGTGCGTCACCGGCTGCGGGAAGATCGGCAGAGCCGGCGCGACCGGCTGCTGCGCCGACCGCCCGAGGAGGCCGGAGAGCTCGCGGAGCGCGGCGCGCATCTCGCGCATCGAAGAGAAGCGGTCGGCCGGGTTCCTCGAGAGCGCCTTCATCACGATCGCCTCGAGACGCGCTTGGACGGCTTCGCGTTGCCACGGCGGCACCCCATCCGACGGCGGCGCGCTCCGTCGCAGAGCGGCGACGGGATCGACTCCGGCCGCCGGTGCCTCGCCGGTCAGGAGCGCGTAGAGGAGCGCCCCGCACGAGTACACGTCGCTGCGCGCGTCGAGGTCCTCTCCGAGGCACTGCTCCGGAGCCATGTACGCCGAAGACCCGAGCGCCGGGCGAGGCCCGCTCTCCAGCTCGCCGCCGTACATGCCGCCGCGCGCGACGCCGAAGTCGCAGAGCTTCGCGCGCTCGGTCACGACACCCTCGTCGTCGTCCGCGCGCGGAACGAGGATCACGTTCGACGGCTTGACGTCGCCGTGGATGATCCCGCGCTCGTGCGCGTGCGCGAGGCCCGCGCAGACGTCGAGCATGACGGCGACGGCACGCTCGACCGAGAGCTTGCTCTCTTCGGCGAGCACACGCTCGACCGATCGCCCCTCGAGCAGCTCCATCGCGAGCCACATGAACCCGCCCCACTGCTCGCCGAAGTCGATGACGCGCACGAGGCACGGGTGATCGAGGACGCTCGCTGCCTGCGCCTCCGCGAGGAACCGCGCTCGGAACTCCGGATCCTCCTGGTAGTGCGGATGGAGGACCTTCACGGCGACCGGCTGCGGCAAGAGCACGTGCTTGGCTCGATAGACCACCCCGAGCGCCCCGGCGCCCAGACGCTCCTCGACCAGCAGCTTGCCGCCGAGACAGCGACCGATGACCGGGTCGATGGCGGGTGGCCGGAGCCCCGTGCGTGCTCGCTCGATGTCCTCTTTCTCGTCCAGGCTCGTCGCGCGCGCTTCGAAGCTCATCGTGACGTGACCTCGCTAGCAGCTCCGCTCGGTGCTGCCAACGCGCGCGCGTGCCGCGTCCTGAGATGCTCACGCATCAAGCGGCCGATTCATCGCGATGTCGATTCGGCTCACCTCGACGACGCGTTCGAGGGCGTCGTTCGATTTCAGACAACGAGACGCGGTGCGCCGGACGCGAAGCCCGTTACGTGCTGATGCCGAGGAGACTGGTCGGCGACGATCCACCCCGTCGAGCGAGACGAGACAGAGACCGTACGCCGCGGCAGCCCGACGTCCGCCCGCTCCGCGCGCGTCGCATGCGCAGGTGCACGTCGCATGCGCCCGCGCGCGGAGGACGTCGCGGGCCGCCTGCGACGGCGCGACGAGCGCTCAGAGCTTTCCGTTCAGCGGGTCGTGGGGATCGCCGCCGTTGAGCAGGCCCGGAGCGACCTTCGAAGGACGCGAACGCTTCTGCGTCTTGGGGGCGTCCTCCTTCGTCTTCGTGCGTACCTTCTGCTCGCGAGCCTTGTCCGCCTCGAGCAGCTCCTTCTTCTGCTCCGGCGTGAGCCGCGGCGGCTCGAGCTCTTGGCGCGTCGGCTCGACCTCTTGGCGCGTCGACGGCGAGGACTTGTCGGCGGGCGGCGGCAGCGGCTCGGCGGCGGGCGGCGGCGCCGCCTGGACCGCGTCGTTCACCTTCACGTCGACGGGCGCCGACTCCCCGACGCTCGTCACGACGACGCCCACGCCCGTCGCCACCACGGCGGCGCTCGCCACGGCCGCGAGGACGATCCCGCGCCGGCGCGGCCTGAGCGCGGCTTCGTCGGGGAGCTCGAGATCGAGAGGAGCGGAAGGCTGCTCGTCGCGAGGCGGCGCGATCGAGGGCGGTGCGTCGCCCTTCGAGATGGCGACCGGCGAGAGGCTCGGCGTGAGGTCGGGCGTGGTGGGATCGTCGTCGAGCCCGGCCGCCGCCGCGAGGGTGGTCCACTCCGTCGCGCCCGGTGCGAGGACGAGCGCGTGTCCGTCGATCGTGCCCTCGTCGAAGGCGCGGTCGAGCGCGTCGAGCGTCATCAGTCGAACCTCTCCGGTTCGAAGCTGCACGCGCCAAAGCTCGTCGTACGGGGCGCCCGCGTGGTGGGTGGATGTTTCGTGCGCGGCCGCCGACGTCTCGAGCGGCGACGAGCTCTCCGGATCCGATCCGTCGAGAGCAGCGGTGTCCCCCCTCCAGTTCCTCTCGTCGTGTCCGTTCATCGCGCACGACGCTAAGTGCCTCGCCATGTAGGTTGGGAGGCCAATGGGGCAATGATCCGCGCGTGAGACGTCGCGGACTTACGGCAGAGCAGCACGTCTTTACGGCTGAGCAACACGTTCACTTCGCGGCGGTGATAGCCTCCGCCTGTGTCGTCCTCATCGATGACTCGGTCGAGCTTCCGACCCGAAGCTCATCAACCAGGTTGGTTCGGTCCGTTCGGCGGCCGCTTCGTATCGGAGACGCTGGTCCCCGCGCTGGACGAGCTCGCCAGCGCCATGAAGGAGATCGCCAGCACCGAGGCGTTCAAGACCGAGCTCAACGGCTTGCTCGCCACGTACGTCGGCCGGCCCACGCCGCTCACGGAGGCGACGCGCCTCGCGCGCGCGCTCGACCCCAACAAGAAGACCATCCAACGGCTCTTCTTGAAGCGCGAGGACCTCTGCCATACGGGCGCGCACAAGATCAACAACGCCCTCGGACAGGTCCTGCTCGCGACGAAGATGGGCAAGACGCGCATCATCGCCGAGACGGGCGCGGGGCAGCACGGCGTGGCGACCGCGACGGCGGCCGCGCTCTTCGGGCTGCCGTGCGACATCTACATGGGCGCCGAGGACGTGAAGCGGCAGGCGCCGAACGTCGGCCGGATGAAGCTCCTCGGCGCGAGGGTCATCCCCGTCGAGGCGGGCTCGCGCACGCTCAAGGACGCGATGAACGAGGCCCTCCGCGACTGGGTCACGAACGTGAAGACCACGCACTACTGCATCGGCAGCGCGGCCGGGCCGCATCCGTATCCGGAGCTCGTCGCCCGCTTCCAGTCCGTCATCGGAGAGGAGGCGCGCGCGCAGATCCTCGAGCGCACCGGGCGCCTGCCGGACGCGGCGGTCGCGTGCGTGGGTGGCGGGTCGAACGCCATCGGCCTCTTCCGAGGCTTCATGGCGGCCGCGAGCGTGAAGCTCTACGGCGTCGAGGCCGCGGGCCACGGCATCGAGACGGGCCAGCACGCCGCGACGCTGAGCGCCGGCCGCGTGGGCATCCTGCACGGATCGAAGAGCTACGTGCTCTGCGACGACGGCGGGCAGATCAAGGAAGCGCACTCGATCAGCGCCGGCCTCGACTACCCGGGCGTCGGACCCGAGCACGCTTGGCTCAAGACGAGCGGGCGCGCTCGCTACGTCTCGGCCACCGACGAAGAGGCGCTCGCCGCCGCGGCGCTCGTCACGCGCACGGAGGGGATCCTCCCGGCGCTCGAGACGTCGCATCCGTTCGCGAAGCTCGGCGAGATCGCCGCCGAGGTCTCGCGGAGCCTCGGACGTCCCGCCACGATCGTCCTCTGCCTCTCCGGTCGTGGCGACAAGGACCTCGAGACGCTGCTCACGCGGCTCTTGCCGTCGATGGACGCGAAGGGAGACGGGTGATGGGACGCATCGAGGACGCGTTCGCGCGCCGTGCCGCCGAAGGGAAGAAGGTCCTCGTGACGTACCTCTGCGTCGGCGATCCCGACGAGGAGGCGTCGATCGAGCTCGCGCTCGCATGCGCGGAGGAAGGCGCCGACATCCTCGAGCTCGGCTGCCCGTTCAGCGATCCGTCCGCCGACGGCGTCGCGATCGCGAGGGCGAGCCATCGCGCCCTCTCGCGCGGCGGCGGGCTCGACGAGACGCTCCGGGTCGCGAAAGCGGTCCGCACGGTGTCCAACGTTCCGATCGTCCTCTTCGGCTACTACAACCCGCTGTTCGTGCGCGGCGACGAGGACGCCGCGCGCGAAGCCGCCGCGGCGGGCGTCGATGCGCTGCTCGTCGTGGACCTGCCGATCGACGAGTCGCTGCCGCTCCGGCGCGCGGCCGCCGCGCACGGCCTCGGGCTCGTTCCCCTCGTGGCGCCCACGACGCGCCCCGAGCGCGTGCAGTCGATCGCCACGATCGCGGAGAGCTTCCCCGTGCCGTTCGTCTACTACGTCTCCGTCACCGGCGTGACGGGCGGCGCGAGCGCGGCCGACGTCCTCGAGAGCGCGGGCGCCGAAGCCGGCCGCGTGCGCGACGCGACGAAGCGACCGGCGATCGTCGGGTTCGGCATCGACTCCGGGGAGCGCGCGCGCATCGCGGCGAAGCACTCGGACGGCGTGGCGGTCGGCTCCGAAATCGTGCGGCGCATCGAGCGCGGCGCGACGAACGCGGAGCGCGTCCGGGACGTCCGAGAGCTCGTGCGCGAGCTGCGCCTTTCCATCTGAGCCGCCCTCCGGGCGCGCCCCCCGGGCCGCCGCCCGAGGACGTCCGAGCCCGTCACGCCCGATGTCCGGCTCGCACGGCGGCGGGATCGCGCTAGGATGCGCCGCCCCGTACGGGGACTAGACTCTCGACGGCTTCGCCATGCTCCTCCTCTGCGTCTCGGACATCCACGGCAACCTCGACGCTCTCCGGGCGGTCCTCGCCACGGCCGAGAAGCGGTCCTTCCACAAGCTCCTCGTCGCGGGCGACATCGTCTTTCCCGGCCCCGAGCCGCTCGAGACCTGGCGCCGACTGTCCGCGGCGGGCGCCGTGATGGTCCAGGGAGTCTCGGACAAAGCTCTGGCGACGCTCGATCCGAGCACGCTCAATCCCCGCACCGACCGCGAGCGCAAGATGCTCGAGCGCATGAAGGAGGTGCGCGCGGAGCTCGGCGATCTCGTGCTCGAGCGCATCAAGCGGCTCCCGACGCACGTGCGCGTGCCTCTCGAGGACGGCGGAGAGCTCCTGCTCGTCCACGGCTCACCGCTGCACCCGGACGAGCCGCTCTCGTTCGACATGAGCGACGAGGAGATCGACGCCCTGCTCGGCGACGACTGCGGGAACGTCGTCGTGTGCGGCATGAGCCACACGCCGTTCCACCGCGTCATCGGCGACGTGCACGTCGTCAACGTCGGCAGCATCGGTGAAGCACCCGACGGCCTGAAGAGCCCGCCGTCGTGGGTCACCGGCGATCACCCCATGCTCGCCCACGCGACGTGGATCGAGTCGACGCCGCAAGGCATCGTCGTCGAGCAGATCACGGTGCCGCTCGACGCGCCGCCGCGTCAGGTCAGCGCCGCTCGTTGATCGGCGCCGCTCGCTGAAGCGCTTCACGAAGTGATCGACGTCGCGTGCGCCCGCGCGCACGCGATGCGCAAAGTTGCACCGCCGAGCGCGGGCCTGCCACGATCACATCGTGACGACTCGACGAGGTCCCACCCTCGCGAAGGCGCGCTCGCCCAAGCTCGTGGAGAAGGGCGGCGCGATGATCCGCACGACCGAAGGCCGCTGGCGCGAGCTCTTCGAGTCGGCGGATGCGATCAGCGAGGGTGCGGCGAAGGACGAACCCGAAGGACGCGTCTGGTACGGCTCGACGAGCCTGATCCTGGAGCTTCCTGTGGAAACCTCGTTGGAAGATCGTGCACAGCTCCTCGCGATCGCGAAAAAAGACGTGCATGCGCACGTCCATGCGCTTCGTTGTGCACATCGTGAAGCACAGAGTCGAGCACCCGGGTTGCTCGGTCGCGTGACCTGCGAGCTTCACTTCAGTGAAGATCCGCGCGGCTTGAGGATTGACGTCGACGTTCAGGCGCCTTTGATAGAGAGGCGGAGGGTCTCGAGGACCTTGCCATGAACTTCATCGACGGCATGCCGACTCCGAGAAAGCAGCGAGGCAAGGGAAAGGGCTCCGGCGGCGACGGCGGCGGCGTGGTCATCCACGTCGCGTTCGGGCCCGGCGGTGGTCGCATCCGTCACGCAGAGCCGCCGACGCCGAGCACGCCGAGCAAGAACGGGCGGCCGTCGACGGAGAGCGCGACGAACGGACGCGCGAGCACGCCGTCGCAGACGCCGCCTCCGCCGCGGACCGGCGAGCCCGTGACGGACGTGTTCTCTCCGCGCGAGGTGTCGAAGCTCCTCGGGCTCTCGCTCTCGCGCCTCCGCAGCCTGGACAAGTCGCAGGTCGTCTCGCCGAGCGCGATGCGCAACGGCCGCCGCGCGTACACGTTCCAGGATCTCATCGCGCTCCGCGCGACGCACGGCCTGCTCGAGAAGCGCGTCCGCCTCAAGGACGTCGTCCAGGCCGTCGGCGCGCTCCGGCGCGCCCTGCCCCGCGTGACGCGTCCGCTCCAGGAGCTGCGCATCGTGTCCGACGGCCGCAAGCTCGTGGTCCAGTCCGAGGACGGGGCCTTCGAGCCCGTGAGCGGGCAGATGGTGCTCGACTTCCGCGTCGACAAGCTCCGCGACGACGTCGTGCGCGTGCTCCGCCAGGAGCCGGGCGGCGTGCGCGCGCGCTCCGCGTACGACTACTACATGCGCGCGAGCGCGCTCGACGAGGATCCGAACAGCTTCGACGAGGCCGAGCGCCTCTACAGGAAGGCCATCGAGCTCGATCCGCAGCTCGCCATCGCGTACACGAACCTCGGCAACATCCTCTTCCGCCGCGGCGACGAGGCGGGCGCCGAGCAGCTCTATCAGAAGGCGCTCGAGATCGACGATCGCCAACCGGAGGCGCACTACAACCTCGGTTACGTGATGCTCGAGCGCGGGTACGCCGCGCGCGCGGTCAAGTACTTCGAGGCGGCGATCCAGGCCGACCCGCGCTTCGCCGACGCGCACTTCAATCTGGCGATGGCGTACGAGGCGCTCGGGGACAAGGCGCGCGCTCGCGTGCACTGGAAGAAGTACCTCGACCTCGAGCCGAGCGGCACCTGGGCGGACATCGCGCGCGACCATCTCTGAGCCGCGCGCCCGTCCGCGAGGACGCGGAGAGCTCGACCCGCCGCCAGAAGGCCCCCTTCCTTTGCGGCATGGGCAGCAAGCGCGCTCTGCTCGTGATCGCCGACGTCGGCGGGTACACGAAGTTCAGTCAATCTGGCGCACGCCCAGTACATCGTCGTGCAGCTCCTCGAGGCCGTCATCGACGGCGCCGGGCGGCATCTCGAGCTCGTTCAGAGGTTGATCGTGCCTCCGCACGGGACGTCGACGACGCGCTCCTCCAAGAGCCCGACGCGGATCTTCCGGCGCCCGCACGGCACGACGACCATCGCGTCCTTCACGCGCCGATACTCGCCGTCGACGACCACGACCATCACGCTGGCCTGGCTCGGCGGGATGCGAACGGTGCCGTAGCGCGGCTGCTGCGGCGGAGTCGTCGGGTATGGAGCAGCCACCACGGTCGGAGCGGCCGCCGTGGACGAAGCGGCCGTCGTGGAGCGAGCCGTCGTCGCCGGCGCAGCCGCGCCGGGCGGCGCGGTCGTGGCGGCGGTCGCCGTCGCGACGGCGGTCGGACGCGGCCGAGGCTTCGCGCGCGCGGCCGGTGCGGGTCGCGGCTTCGACGGCTCGTCCGTGCTCGCCTGCTCGTCGTCCGCCCGGGTCTCTTTCGACGGAGCGCTCTCCTCGGCGCCTTCGCTCGGCGCGGGCTCGTCGCGCGGTGTCGAGGTCGACTCCGGCGCGGACGCCGCGACGATCTGCGACGACGTCGCCTCGGAGGCGGAAGAGGCCGACGCGACCGGACGAGGCTTCGGCGTCGGACGCGTCGCGATGGTGATCACGACGAGGACGAGGCCGACGAAGGCGCAGCCGCCGGCCGTGAGCCACGGCCAGAGCGGCCGCCCGGGCCCCCACGTCCTTCCCCGAGGCCCGCTCCGGACGGCAGGCGCGGGCGTGACGGTGCTGACCGCCTTGGAGGGCCCCGAGTCCTGAACGGCGGCCACCGCGCGCGCGGACGACGGCGGAGCGACCACCTGCGCGGGCGCCGCGCCTTCGCGTCCGGTGTCCGGCACCACGACCAGCGAGCGCGACGACGGGTCCACCGCAGGCATGCGGCGACTGCCGCGCGCGAGCGTCTCGAGCTCGGCGAGGAGCTCCTCGCCGTTCGCGTAGCGGTCGGCCGGAGCCTTCGCGAGGCATCGCTCCACGATGGCCTCGAGCTCCGGCGGGACGTCCGGCGCGCACACGCGGAGCGGCTCCGGGACGCTCTTCACGACGGCGAGCATGCGTTCGAGCGTGCTCTGCCCGTCGAACGCGCGCTTGCCCGCGAGCATCTCGTACATCACGGCGCCGAACGAGAAGATGTCCGCCCGGACGTCGACCACGAACCCGCGCGCCTGCTCCGGAGACAGGTAGCCCGCCGTGCCGCATGCCTCGCCGGGGCCGGTCAGGTCGACGGCCGTGATCTCCTCGTCGGTCGGCGGGCGCCGCATGATGTGACGCGCGAGCCCGAAATCGAGGACCTTCGCGAACAGCTCGTTCGACGACGGCCGCGTGACGAAGATGTTCTCCGGTTTGACGTCGCGATGGATGACGTCGGCCGCGTGGGCGCGCGCGAGGGCCCGCGCGACGTCGCGTCCGATCGTCAGGGCCTCTTCGACGGAGAGGCGTCGGCTCGAGAGCAGCTTCCGGAGCGACTCCCCCTCGAGCAGCTCCATGACGATGTAGTAGCGGCCGTCGCTCTCCCCCACCTCGAAGACCGACGCGATGTTGGGATGCGTGAGCTTCGCGGCCAGGCGCGCCTCGCGCATGAAACGACGGCGCTGCGCGTCGTCGTCGACGGCGGAGCCGAGCACCTTGATGGCGACCTCGCGATCGAGGCTCTCGTCCACGGCGGCGTAGACCTCCCCCATGCCGCCTTTGCCGATCAGACGTTCGATGTGGAAACGCCCGAGGCGCTCTCCGACGAGAGACTCCACGATGCCAGCGTAACTCTGCTCGGAGCCACGGATCCAGGCGGCGATGTGTCCGTCACGGACCTGGCAGGCGGCTGCCCCACGACACGCGCGCGCGACGCCGGTCCGCGACCCCGCGGGGACGGGCTCACAGACCGCCGAGCGGGAGGGACCGCAGGTGCGCGAGGATCCCGTCCGTCTCCGGCTCCGTGAGCTTCCATTTGTGCTCGGCGAACTTCAGCGGACCTCGCGGCGCGTAGGCGCTCGTCGTCGACTGACCCGTCGGCGACTCGGGATACGTCGCCTCGCGGATGACGCCGAGGATCGTCTCGTCGTCGAACCCGGCCATCTTCAGGGGCGAGTGATCGACGCCGTCCGGCTTCGCGTGGCACGACGCGCACGGCGCGCGCGCCGGATCGGGATCCGGGTTCTCGTAACGCGCCTTGCCGATGGCGAGCTGCTCGTCCGTGTACGCCTTCACGACCAGCCGCGACGTCAGCGTCGTTCCGCTGCCGGTCATCGTGATCGTCGTCTCGCCGGCCTTCGTCGTCGTCACGAGCGCGAAGCGCAGGTTTCGCACGTCGAGGCCGGGGACGTTCGGCGGCGGCGAAGGCTCGATGGTCGCGATGGCGGGATCCGACACGCTCCACTGTGGATTGTCCGCGCTCGTCGCGAACATCACGCGGAAGCGCGCGTTCGGGTTGAACCCGGAGTAGGCGACGCGTGGGAACAGGCCGACCTCGTAGGTCGGCGTCTCGACCTCCGGCGCGACGCAGCCGGTGACCGGGCCCAAAACCCCGATGCCGGCGGCTGCGACGGCGACGACCGACATGGCGCCGAAGGCCTTCCTCGTCCTGCGCGTCACGCGAAGCATGCGTCCATTCACGTCCGCTGGCTGTCGCCTCATTGGTAGCACGAACGGGTCGCAGCGTCCGCGCCACGCCGCGCGACGCGCCCACCCATCGTGAGGTACGCTCGTGGGATGGACCGTCTCGAAAAGGAACGCGCGCGTCGAGCCATCGGCGCCGTCATCGTCGCAACCCTGGTCGCATGCGGCGCGTCGGAAGAGTCGCCCCGCGCTCCGGGCGACGACCCTCAGGACGCCGGCGCGCAGGGTGACGCGGGCGGCGGCGCGAACGACGAGGCGGGAGGCGACGCGTGCGCGACCGCGACGTGCTCGCGGATGCAGTGCAACGCGCTCGACCCGAGCTGCTCGTTCACGTGGGACTGCGCGCCGACCGAGCTCTGCGGCCGCGCGAGCTTCTTGAAGACGGGAGGGTCGGTCAGCAGCAGCACGAGCGGCGGAGAGGCCGAGCGGTACGACACGAACGGCCCGGACACGGTGGAGAACGCGCGATGCATCCTCGAGGCGCTCCGCGACGGCAAGGTCGGCCGCGTCCAGTGGGGGTGGTCGGGAGGGGTCGCCGGGTACGGGCAGGTCATCGACATCGTCGAGGGCCGGCGCGCCTTCGGAACCTTCAACGAGAGCTTCGACTCGCCCACGGTGAAGGGCGGGTTCGCGGCCGTGCCGCTCAAGCCGGCGAGCCACTTCGAGGCGTGCCTGGCGACGGAAGACGTCGACGCCTACGCGCGCTGCCTCGAGTCCGCGCTCGAACCGTGCCCGTGAGCCGCTACAGCCGGCGGTGCGTCAAGCAAGGCAGCGACGCACGGACGCGGTCCTGGGCGCCGAGATCGAGCCGCGCGAGCGCGAACCCCTCGCCTTCTCCGCACTGCGCGAGGACGTCGCCCCACGGATCGACGATGAGGCTCTTGCCGTAGGTCACGCGGCCGCGCGGGTGTCGTCCGTGCTGCGCCGGCGCGAGGACGAAGACTTGGTTTTCGATCGCGCGCGCACGGAGCAGGACGTGCCAGTGATCCTTCCCCGTCGTGAGCGTGAACGCGGCCGGCACGGTGACGACGCGGGCGCCCTGATCGACGAGCTTGCGATAGAGCTCGGGGAACCGAAGGTCGTAGCAGATCGTCATCCCGAGCCTGAGGCTCGTCCCGCCGGCCGCGATCTCGCTCACGACCGGATCGCTCCCCGCCTTCGTGGCGCCGCTCTCGAGCAGGCGCGTGCCGTCGGGCAGGTCGACGTCGAACAGGTGGATCTTCCGGTAGCGAGCCACGACGCGACCGTCCGGGGAGACGAGCAGCGACGTGTTGTAGGGCCGAGCCGCGTCCCCGCTCGCCTCGGGCATTCCTCCCGCGACGATCCAAACGCCGTGCTCGCGCGCGGCCGCCGTGATCGCCTTCGTGATCGGCCCGGGCTCGGTCCCGCCCTCGCCCGTGCTCTCCGCGATCTGCCGCTTCTGCTGCTCTTCGCCCATGAAGGCGAAGTTCTCCGGCAGCCCGACGATCTGGGCGCCGGCGCGGGCCGCCTCGCCCACGAGCGCGCACGCGCGCTCGAGGTTCTTCGATACGTCCTCCTGACTCGATAGCTGAACGACGGCGGCGCGCATGTGCTTCTCCCTTCGGCCGAGCCGGCCTGATACTAGCTCACCGTGGAGGACGCGATCGTCATCGCGGCGGAGGTCGCGCCGGGCACCGGCCCGCTCGCCGGCGAGCC
>CALFEQ010000114.1 GCA_937949945.1 uncultured Myxococcales bacterium | reverse complement strand
GGTCTCGGACGACCCGCGTTACGCGGGGACGAAGCCAGACGACATCGCCCTCGTCGAGGAGCGGTCACGGTCTCGTTCCACCTCGCGTCGCGACCGACCGCCGACGTCACGTTCCCGCTGTCGGTCTCGAACACCGCCGAGGCCGAGGTGAGCGCCGGCTCGATCACCTTCACGCCGGACGACTGGAGCACGCCCAAGACCGTGACGGTGACGGGCAAGGACGACGGCATCAACGATCCCTCGGTCGGCTACTCCCTCGTGATCGGGCCCGGGACGAGCGCCGACGGGAAGTATGCCGGGCTCGATCCGCCGGACATCGCCCTCACGAACGTCAGCAAGTGCGGGGACGGCGTCGTCGAGACGTACGAGCAATGCGACGACTCGAACGACGCGAAGTGCGACGGCTGCGAGTCGTGCGAGCTCCGACGTGCCGTGAAGCTCACGGGTCTCAGCGAGGGCGCCTCGTACATCGCGGGGCCGACGGCGACGGCGGAGCTGCAGGGATCGATGTGCGTCGAGCTGTGGGCGCGACTGACCGCCAACGCCGACCTCGTGACCGCGTACACGAGTGGCAGCGACGGACTGTTCCTCCTCCGTTGTGCGGACGGGCACGCGATGTTCGCGGCTCAGGCCCTTGGCTACGGCGTCGTGTCCGCGTGGGGACCGGTGACGTGCGCCGACGGCATCTTCCACCACTTCGCGGGCTGTCGCGAGGTCGTCGGAACGACCGTGACCCATCGGGTGTTCGTCGATGGGGCGCTCGTCGCGGAGGCGACCGAGACGACGGCGTACGTGGGCAGCGCGGACGTGCAGATCGTCGTTGGAGGCCCGCTTTTCATCGCGCATGTGTCCGGGCTCCCCGGAACCGTGGACGAGCTCCGAATCTCGACGATCGACAGATACAAGAGCAGCTTCGTGCCGGCGCGCCGCTTCACGAGCGACGCGAACACCTACCTGCTCTGGCACATGGACGAGCCCGGCACGGGAACGGACATCGTGGACGCCTCGGGCAACGGCCGCAACGGAACGATCGTGGGCGCGAACGCGACCCGCGTGCCCGACACCGGCTACCAGCCCGCGATGTGTCAGTGAGAGGGCCTCAGGCCTCGGCGATAGGCCTCGGGCCTCATGAAAGTAGCGCCTGCGAAGCGGCGAGCCGATCGAAGGGCCCCATCCTCAGTCGAACCTCGACGCTCGAAGCAAGACCGAGCTGCCGCGAGCTCCGCAGCGCGCTCCCGCTGAGGACCGAGGACTGAGGACTGAAACCTGACTCCCCTGGAGCCTGGAGCCTCGCTCAGCGCGTCTCGGTCCGATAGTTCGGCGCCTCCTCCGTGATGATCACGTCGTGCACGTGGCTCTCACGGAGCCCCTGCGAGGTGCAGCGGACGAACTTCGCCTTCGTGCGAAGCTCCCGGATCGTCCGGCAGCCCGTGTAGCCCATGCCGGCGCGCAGGCCGCCGATGAGCTGGTGGATCATCGACGCGAGCGAGCCGCGATGGGGCACGCGTCCCTCGATGCCCTCGGGCACGAGCTTCTCGTCCGCGGTGCCGCCCTGGCCGTAGCGGTCCTTGCTGCCCTTGCGCATCGCGCCGAGCGAGCCCATGCCGCGGTACACCTTGTAGCTGCGGCCCTGGTAGAGGACGAGGTCGCCGGGCGCCTCGTCCGTGCCCGCGAAGAGCGAGCCGATCATGACGGCGGACGCGCCGGCGGCGATCGCCTTCGTGATGTCGCCCGAGTACTTCACGCCGCCGTCGGCGATGATCGGAACGTCGTATCGGTCGGCGACGCGCGCGCAGTCGCTGATCGCGGTGATCTGCGGGACGCCGACGCCCGCGACGACGCGCGTCGTGCAGATGCTGCCCGGCCCGATGCCGACCTTCACGGCCGCCGCGCCCGCGTCGATGAGCGCCTCCGTCGCCTCGGCCGTCGCGACGTTGCCCGCGATGACGGGCACGTCGTAGCGCTTCGTCACCGCGCGCACCGTCTCGAGGACGCCCTTCGAGTGCCCGTGCGCCGTGTCGACCACGATGACGTCGACGCCGGCGGCCACGAGCGCCTCGACGCGCTCGTCGCGGTCGGGGCCCGGGCCGATCGCGGCGCCGACGCGGAGCCTGCCCTTTCCGTCCTTGATCGCGAGCGGGTTCCGATCGGCCTGGAGGATGTCCTTGATCGTGATGAGGCCGACGAGCTTGCCACCGTCGACGACGAGCAGCTTCTCGATGCGGTTCTTGTGGAGCAGCTCGCGCGCCTCCTCGGTCGTGACGCCGGGAGAGACCGTGACGAGCTCCTTCGTCATCAGCGCGCTGACCGGCTGATCGAGGTTGCGCTCGAAGCGGATGTCGCGCGCCGTGAGGATGCCGACGGGGCGATCGCCCTCGACGACGGGGAGGCCCGACACGTCGTGCTCGCGCATCGTCGCCAGCGCCTCGCGAAGCGGCTGGCTGGGCCGCACCGTGACCGGCGAGAGCACCATCCCGCTCTCGGCGCGCTTCACGCGCTCGACCTCGCGGGCCTGGTCGGCCGGCGACATGTTCTTGTGGAGGATGCCGATCCCGCCCTCGCGCGCCATCGTGATCGCCGCGCGCGCCTCCGTGACCGAGTCCATCGCCGCGCTGACGAGCGGGATGTTGAGCTCGACGCCCCTGCAAAGCCTCGTGCGGACGTCGACGTCTTTTGGAAGCACCTCGCTGTAGGCCGGGACCAGGAGTACGTCGTCGAACGTCAGGCACTCACGGAGGCTGTCTTCGAGCATGCGCGGCCAATTAGCGCGCGCAAGAGCCGAAGGGAAGCCACGGCGGGCCACTCGGGTGTTCCCCGGCTCGAAGCGGAAGCGTCCTCTCATCCGGCCGCGCTGACGCAATCCCCGAACCGCTCTCGTGCTCGCTCGGTCCGGGGACGGGGACGGGAACGGGAACGGGGTGTCCGGTTGCGCCGAGGAGAGCGCGAACGGTGTTGGTGCTCGTCGGGGAGGCGGAACGGCCGATGAACGCGGACGGGTCTGGGTGGCCTACTCGGGGACCTTGTTCCCCTTCTTGACCTCCGCCGCCCGGTACTCGTCGAGCCCCTCGCAGAAGCTGTGCGCGACCTCCGGGTCGAATTGCGTCCCGGAGCAGCGCTCTATCTCGGCGACGGCGACCTCGTGAGGAAGCGCCCGGCGGTAGGCGCGGTCGCTCGTCATCGCGTCGTAGGTGTCGGCGACGGCGATGATGCGCGCCATCAGCGGGACGTCCTGGCCCTTCAGGCCGAGCGGATAGCCGCGGCCGTCCCAGCGCTCGTGGTGGAGGTGGACGCCCGGGATGAGCGGGTGGAGGAACTTGATCGGCTCGAGGATGTCGCGGCCGTAGCCGGGGTGGCGCTTGAAGGCCTCGTACTCCTCCTGCGTGAGCTTGCC
The DNA here is from genome assembly GCA_937949945.1 of uncultured Myxococcales bacterium. GTDB lineage: Bacteria > Myxococcota_A > Polyangia > Polyangiales > Polyangiaceae > Labilithrix. Next base: position 52,933 of record CALFEQ010000114.1, on the reverse strand, counting down.
CGGCTTGTTGAGGTTGAGCACGCAGCCGATCTTGCCGATGTCGTGCATCAGCGCGCTCTGGCGGACGATCTCGACCTGCTCGGGCGGCAGGCCGAGGCGCGTCGCGAGGTACATCGCGTACGTGGCGACGCGCTCCGAGTGGCCCGCCGTGTAGCGGTCCATCTTGTCGATGGCCTTCGCGAGGCCCTCGATCGTCTGCTGGAACGTGGCGCGGAGATCCTCGTAGAGGCGCGCGTTCTCGATCGCGGCCGCGGCGCGCGAGCCGACGATCGAGAGCAGCTTGCGCTGGCCCTCGTCGAAGCGCTTGCCCTTCGTGAAGCTCGCGACCGCGATCCAGCCGAGAAGGCGGTTCTTCATCCGCAGCGGGACCGCGATGAGCGACTCGACGGCGACATCCGGCTCCGTCTCGAAGAAGCGCAGCACTCGGTCGCGGCCGTGCTCGAGCAGCGTCGAGTCCTCGGCGAGGTGCTTGATGAACGCCTGCGGCGAGAGCTGCCCCAAGGACGAGCTGTCCTTGATCTCGCGCATCGCGCCGGTGCGCATGTGCTTCGGCGGGACGAGGCGCTGGCGCTCGAAGTACCCGCCCTCGCCGTCGTCGAGCCACGTCGACGCGAGGTCGCCGTGGATCTCGTGGATCGCCGTCTCGCCGACCGTCGCCAGGACCTCCTCGAGTGAAAGGCTCGCGGCGATCGCCTCGCTGACCTTGTAGAGCGAGAGCGCCTCTTTGAGACGGAGGTTCTCCGCAGCGAGGCGCTGCTTCTCGAGACCGCGCTGTACGACGTGGATGACCTCCTCGACCTTGAACGGCTTGAGGATGTAGTCGTACGCGCCGCGCTTCATCGCGTCGATCGCGGTCTCGACCGTGCCGAAGCCGGTCATGATGACCGTCAGCGCGTTCGGCGCCGTGTTGCCGATCTGCTCGAGCAGCTCGATGCCGCCCATCCTCGGCATCTTCAGATCGCTGATGACGAGGTCGTAATGGGCGTGATTCAGCTCGTTGAGCGCCGCCTGGCCATCCTCGGCGGTGCGGACCACATAGCCCTCCATGCCCAGGAAGTCCGCCAGGATGTCCCGGATGAACTTCTCGTCGTCGACGATCAGGACGCGAGGGCGCTCTTCGTTCGGCATCGTCATCTAGGACGGCTCAGGAATGTACCAGACCCGAGCGGTAGGTCTTTCATTCTTTCGTCCGGCCATTTTCCAAGCTCGCGGTAAAGACCGCGGAAACGGGCGGCGTTGCCCTTCGCGCCCGGTCGTGCAAGGGTCGGGATGATCCCCCCGATGGCGGCTGGATCCCGCGCCCGCATCCTCGCGCCCCCTCCCCTCCCGCGCCCCTCGACGCGCGTGGGCGCCGGTGTACGCCGCGGCCCGGCCCCCTTGGCCCTCGCCGTCTACGGCTCGCTGTCGATGCTCACCCTCGGGATCGCCATCGCCCGTGGGAGGAGCCCGATCGCGCCCCTGTTCGGCGACACCGGAGGCTGGCTCGCCCTCCCTCCTGCCTTCGCGCACCTCACGAGCCTCGCCGGCGGCGTCCTCCTCGCCGTCGTCACGGTCGGCGCGACGCGCGTGTTCGTCCGCCGCTGGGGATGGGCGCGGATGCTGCACGCCGAGATGCGCCCGGCCGTCCGCGACGCGAGCGACGGAACCATCCTCGTTCTGGGGATCTCGAGCGGCATCGCCGAGGAGCTCTTCTTCCGCGGCCTCCTCGCTCCGCTCCTCGGCCTCGTCCTGTCTTCCGTCGCCTTCGGCGCGCTGCATCGACTCCGCGGGCGCGTCGGCTGGATCTGGGCGTCCTGGGCCACCGTGATGGGGCTCCTGTTCGGCGCGCTGTTCCTCGCGACCGGAAGCCTGCTCGGGCCGATCCTCGCGCACGCGGCGATCAACGTGGTGAACCTGAGGTTCCTCCGTGACACGGACCTGGAGGCTGCGAAGCCTCGGCGGCTCGGAGGGCTCCTGGCCGAGAGGCCGACGGCTCCGGGCAGCTCCGGGATCCGGGGTTGACCTCGGCGCGTGCGCTCGGTCACGAGGCTCGGCGCTCTGACGACAACGACGTCGTCGGAGCGGTGAGATCACGCCGTCTGCTGCACCAGATCGATCCCGTCTTCGATCGTGCGCGCCAGCTCGTTCGTCAGCCGGCGGAGCGCCGAGAGCGAGCCCTCGAGCGCGCCGGTGGCCTGCACCAGCTCGCGCTCGTGCGCTTCGTTCTTCGCGTCGAGCTGCTTCTGCAGCATGTCGATCTGGAAGGTGAGATCCGCGATGACCGCCTCGGCGCGCTGCTCCTCGGCGCGGAGCGCCTCGATCTCCCAAGGACGCGGATCGGAGCCGGCGGCGGACTCGGGCGACGACGCGGGTGGATCCGGGATGGAGCCACCGCCCAGCGCGCCCTCGAGCGCGGCGCGCCGAGCGCGGAGCGCATCGAGGTGCACGCGCTCGCGCGAGCGATCGTGCACGAGGACGTCGATCGCGTGCCCCAGGCTCCCGCGGAACTCGCGGCCGATCGCTTCGAGCTTGTCGACCTTCGCCTGCAGCTCGGCCACGGCCCGCGACGCGCGCTCGACGCGCGGGATCATCTCGGCCGCGACGATCGCGAGCTCCTGGGCCCGCTTCGCGGCCACGGCCGAAGCGCCGCCCGCGAGCCGCGCGCGCTCGATGTAGCTCTCGAGCTCCGAGAGCGCAGTCGTCCAGCGCGACGCCAGCTCCTGCGTCCCGCTCCTCGTTCCACCCATGACTCCGGTGACGAGCGGCGAGCTCGTCCGGTCGACGACCGTCTCGATCGGCTCGCGCGCGCTGGAGGACGGGACGGACAGGCGCTCCTGCGAAGGCGTGGGTGGCGTGCCGAAGCGACGAAGGATGTCGGTCAGCGCGTCGTGCATCGCGAACGCGTCCGCGAAGCGGCCGGCGGGATCGCGGGCGAGCCCGCGCAAGAGCAGCGCCTCGAGGTCCGGCGGCAGCCCTTGGACGAAGCGGCTCGGCGGGATCGGCGAGGTCGTCAGCGGCTTGAGGAGCAGGTCGGACTGCCCGCGTCCCTCGAACGGGAGCCGCCCCGTGATCATCTCGTAGAGGACGACCGTGAGCGAATAGAGGTCCGCGCGGCCGTCGATCGGCAGCCCCTCGACGTACTCGGGCGCGATGTATCCCGGAGTGCCGAAGAGCTGCTCGTTCAACGTGAGCGTCGGCTCTCCCATGATCTTCGCGATCCCGAAGTCGGTGAGCTTGACGAGCTCGCTCGCCACGAGTCCTTCGCTCAGCGGGACCTTCTTCCGCGTCAGGAGGAGGATGTTCTCCGGCTTCAGGTCGCGATGGATGATGTTGGTCTGGTGCGTGCGCGCGAGCGCGCTCGCGACTTGGATCGCGATCGCGACCGAGCGCTCCCACGGCAGCGGCCCGCGCTGGATCTGATCGAGGAGCGACTGCCCCTCGACGTACTCCATCACGAGGTAGGCGACGCCGTCCGACTCGCCGACGTCGGTGATCTCGACGATGTTGGGATGATTGATGCGGTTGACCGCGCGCGCCTCGCGGAGGAACCGCTCGCGATGCTCGGGGATCCGTGACAGCTCGGGACGAAGGATCTTGATCGCGCTGAGACGGCTGATGAGCTCGTGTCGCGCGAGGTACACGAGGGACATGCCGCCCGAGCCGAGCTTCTTCGTCAGCCGGTAACGTGAGGCGATCGTCTTGCCGAGGAAGCGATCGGTGCTCTTCGCGAGCGCCGTGCCGTCGAAGGGACAGAACCCCGCGTCGTCGGGGAGCAGCTCCGAGCAACGAGGGCAGATCTTCGACACCCACCGGAGCCTATCATCCCGGCGCGTTCTGCGGCGGAGATGGGCGCTCGGGCGCCGCTCAGACCGGGACCGGGCCTCCGAGGACCCCGAAGAAGCGCGCCACCCAGAGGACCACCTCGAGGCCGGCGACGAGCAGGACGCCGAGCTTGATCGTGCCCCCGAGCCTGCCCTGCCCTGCCGATCGGACGTCTCCGTGGAGGAGGACGGACCGGAGCACGTCGAGCGCGAGGACGCCGATCAACACGGCCACGACGGGTCCGAGAGGGTTGTATCGGACGACCCCCTCGAGGTCGCCGTGCAAGAGCGCGAGCACGGCGCGTGTCGAGCCGCAGCCGGGACACGGCACGTGGAAGAGCCTCGCGAAAAAGCAAGGGATCGACTGGGCGTACAGCAGCGCTCCGAACGCCGCGAGGAGGACGGCGAGCAAGGAGGCGCGGCGCAGCCGTACGGGGAACGGTACGGTCGCGCTCGAAGCGACGCTCGGAGAAGCTGCGGAGCTCGACACGGTAGGACGGAAAAAAAGGGTGCGCGGCAGGTGCGAGCAGGGCTCGGACGAACGAAGCGCGGACGAGGACGGGACAGCCCGCCCCCCTCCTTTTACGACCGGTAGCCCGGTAAACAAGCCCCCCACGGGATGCGTTTCGAATTGCGACCGGGAAGGGTCGATGCGATTCTCCTGGTCTCCGAGGTCACGAGGACCCTCGGTGCGACCGCCAAGACCGCAGAGGCTAGGTACGAGGAGAGGACGAGATGATTACGGACCCGACGAGCGCAAACGGCAATCTGCACGCGGCTGGTGGTTACGGTCCTCCGGGAGGTGGCTATCCGCCGCCGGGCGGCGGCGGCTTCGGCGGACCGCCCGGTGGAGGTTACGGCGGACCTCCGGGCGGTGGACCTCCGGGCGGCGGCGGCTTCGGCGGGCCGCCGGGTGGTGGTGGCTTCGGCGGACCGCCGGGTGGCGCTCCTCCGGGTGGGATGGGCGGACCTCCGCCCGGTGGCTTCGGCGGGCCTCCTCCGGCGGGATTCGGTCCTCCGGGCGGTTTCCCGCCTCCGGGCGGTCCGATGATGCCCGGCGCGGGCGGTGACGTGAACACGACCCTCCCGCTCATCCTGTCCATCGTCGGCTTCTTCCTGTGCGGCTGGACCTGCCTCTCGGCGATCCTCTTCGTCATCGCCTTCGTGTTCTCGCTCCAGGCGGGCAACATGAAGAAGACGGGCGACATCGAAGGCGCTCGCGCGAAGGCGAAGTCCGCGATGACGATGAACATCATCGGCTTCGTGCTCGGCGTCGTCGGCGGCATCATCAGCACCGTCATCAGCATGATCAACTCGTAAGAACGACGGCACGCACGCGTGTCGGAATCGAGAGGGAGACACCTCGCGGTGTCTCCCTCTTCGTTCATGGAGGGGAGCTCGTCGACGTCGCGCGGGGCGCGCGCGCAGCGCTCACGGCCCCGTCGAGACGACGCTGCACTCGAGCGGCTGCCGCCACTCGACGCCCTCGGCGATCCCGACGCGTGCGAACGTGGAGCCCTTCGCGACGAGCCACGTCGCGAACGTCGTCGGCTCGTTCGTCCCGGGCCCGCCCGCGGGCTGGACCGATGCCGGCGGGAGCCGGATCTCGAAGCCCTCGAGGCAGACGCGCTTCGCGCTCCATCGGACGCGCGCGAACATCGGCGCGTCCTCGACGACGCGGAGCTCGGGGTTCGCGAGGCGGATCCACGGCCCGACCGTCTGGATCACCGCTCGCCAGCCGTCCTTGTCCGCCTTGCACGCGGGATCGTCCGCGAGCTTCAGCTCCGACCACGGCGCGAGCGGAGCCGGCGGCGCCGCCTGGCGGACGACGAACGCCGGATCGAGCGCGGACGCCGGGTCGCTGCCGCTCGGCGTGCGCAGGATCGCGAGCTCGCCCTTCGGACCGAGGGCGAGCGCGTCGGGGTTCGCGGGGTAGTAGGTCTCGTTCGCCGTCGAGACGACGTCGAAGAGATCGGTCATCACGCCGCCCGCGAGCTTGAACACCTTCCCCACCCCGGTGCTGTCGACCTCGAGGAACGCGACCTCTTCGGCGTCGAGGACGACGCCGGAGACGATGCTCGTGTAGTTGTCGCGGGGCCGGAGCGCCACGCGGACACGCTCGCCGCGCACGACCGAGAGCAGCCCGTAATCGGCGTTGTGGACGACGACGTCCGACGGCTGCGTCGGATTGGGCGGGAGGAGCGGAACGACGGTGCCGCCCTCGGTGTAGTCCTCCGAGAGGACCTCGTCGGTCGTCATTCCCGCGCGACGGCCGGCGGCGACGACGTCGGCCATCGCGATCGCCGTGCGGACGATGCGCCCCGAAGGATCGAAAGGCACGACGTACGAGAATCCGCGCCGCAGACTCAGCGCGTTCCTGTTCGGACCGAGGACGGAGATGACGTTTCCGCCCTCGTGGGTCGTGGCGAAGCCCGTGAACATCGCGCGATAGGCCGGGCTCAGCGAGTCGTCGAACCCGGTCGGCTCGTGGACCGGGTTCACGATCAGCCGCTGGACCGGGTTCCGCAGGTACGCCCAGTCGTTGTCGTCGGTCGAGACCGGGAGCCGGACCGCACCGAGGCCGAAGTCCTCGGGGGAGGCGTCCGAGCGCGGAATCGTCTTCGACGAGACGGGACCGCTCGGACGGCACGTCAGCTCGAGCCCGCGCACGCGACGGACCTCGGGCGCCGGCGGCGGCGTGCTCTGCCGTCGCTCGATGCGCGGCGGACGCGGCGCCCAGCCCACGCGATAGAACGCGCCGAGGTCGCAACCCGCGGTCGTGCAGCTCACGAGATCGAAGGCCTCGATCCCCGCCGGCGGCGTCGCCACCTCGGTCCACGAGGCGCCGTGATCGTTCGACTGGTACAGGCGTCCGTCGCTCGATCGCCCGAGCCCGAGCGCGCCGGCGAACACCAGGTCGAAGGACCAAGGCGATCGCGTGAGCCTGCCGTCTTCGGAGATCTCGAACGGCTCGCCGTGCCGCTGCCAACCGCGGAGGACGCCGCCACCGGCGAAGGTCCAGCTCGAGTCCACGATCGTCTGCCCGGGGCTGATCCGCCGCATGCGAAGGCGGGTCTTGATCGACGAGAAGGAGCGGCCCAGGACGTCCTTCACCTCCTCCGAGAGCGGCTGCAAGGTCTGGCTCTGCGGATCGTAGATGCCGAGGCTCGGCTCGACGACGAGCGCGACGACGTGACCGTCCGCGCGGGGGACCCAACGCGCGACGTAGACGTCGCTGACGCCGCCGTCCGCCGACAGGCCCGACACGTCGCGCTCCTCCCATCGACCTCCCGGCATGCGCACGCACACGCTCGGAGGCGCGCCTTGGAAAGGAGCGACGCCACCGCACGGCCCCGCGTAGCAGAGTCCGCCGTCGTCGGACGCGAAGAACATCCCTCCCGGCGCGAACGTCTGCTCGATGAGCGGCGGCTCCGAGGTCAGGGTGTGCGAGACGACGAACGCGCCGTTGGTCGAGGGCGCCATGCAGGCGAAGAGGACGTCGCCGCCGGCGGGGACGGCCTCGCAGCTCGCGTCGGGCGGGAGGCGTCCGCGGACCACCGACGTGATCTCGCCCGTGTGGACGTCGACGCGGTAGAGGTCGCCCGAGTCGACGACGATCGCGGTCGAGTCGTCGACCGCTGCGCCTCCGTGGAACACGGCGCGTAGCGGTGGGTCGTTCCCATGCCATCGCGGATCCTTCGACCGGGGCTCCGGCCGGTTCTCGACCGGCACCTTGTCGAACCAGGACAGGCGGCCGTCGGCCTCGAGCCGGTAGGCGCCGCTGCTTCCATCGAACAGCCAGAGGTCTTGTTCGACGATGGAGATCTGCGTCGGCGCGCTCTTCACCTGGACGGTGACGTCGGCCCAATGCTCGCCGCCGTCCACGCTGGCGAGGACCATGCCCTGATCGGTGAACGCGAGGGCACGCCCGTCGTCGAGCGCCTGCACGTCCGCGACGCCGACCGGGAGGATCGGGGCGCGCTCTCCTTTCGGCAACGAGATACCCCAACGTTCGCCGTTGCTCGTTCGGACGACGAGCGTCTTCGGTCCGAACGAGACCGACGCGATCGCGTCGGGCAGGCGCGTGACGGGCGCGAGCGACGCATCGAACTGCGCGGCTCGGTAGAGCGTGTTCTTCGTCCAGAAGAGGAATCCACCGCCGAAGCGGCTCGGGATCCGCTCCGCGCCCGCGAGCGGCTCCGGCGTCAGCTCGGCCGCGACGCGCGGCTCGCCGTAGCCCACGACGATGCGACGCCGCTCGACGACGACCCCGACCTGCCCCTCTCGCCCGAGCTGCACGACCTTCGTGCCCCTCGAAGACGAGGGATCGGCGACGATGTACTGCGGCCTCGACGGAGCGCTCGACCGCGGCGCGCGCACTTCGTTCGAGACGGGGTCCTCGACCGGCCGGCGCTCCTCGTGAACGCACGCCGGAATGGCGATCGTGGGCAAGACGACGACGACGAGGAGTCCAAGGCGCATCGGGCGGTTTCGATCGGAGGGGGCGACGCAGGTCATAGCGGATCTGCCGACGGCAGGCTCCAGGCTCCAATCTCCAGACCTCGGTCTGAGGCTCGGGTTCCCAAGAACCGAAAACGCCGTCGCAGCGCTCCCGAGTCCCGAGTTGCAACAGTGAGGCGCGAAAAAGCTGACGACTGAGGACTGAGCGACTGAGCGCAGCAGCCGCGGCACGCACCCCATCGACCCGAAAGGAGCGGAGCGGAGCACGAACCTGGAGCCTGGAGCCTGGAGCCTCTTTCTAGACCCCCAACACCTGCAAATACGCCGCGCGGACGTCGCGCGTCACCGCGCGGTACCGCTCGAGCAGGGCGTCGCCGGGCGTGCCCGACGTGCCTTCGCGGAAACCCATGCGCCGCGCGAGGGCGCCGAGCCCCGGGGCGCCTTCCTCGATGAGGCTCGCGCTCGTACCGTGCACCACCCGCAGCGCTTGCTCGAGACGCCGCAAGAGCGCGTAGCCCTCGCGGAACACGGCGGCGGTGTTCGCGTCCAGGTAGCCGCAGGCCTCGAGCGCACCGATCGCGGTCTCGGTGTCCGTCGACCGCACACGCGGATCGGCGCCGTACTTCATCTGGAGCCACTGCACGGCGAACTCGACGTCGACGATGCCGCCGCGTCCGAGCTTCACGTCGTAGCGGGTCGGGCCCTCCTTCGCGAGCTCGCGCTCCATCCGCATGCGCAGGCGGTGGACGCCCGCCGGGTCCGGCGCGCCGCGCTCGTAGGCGACGCGCGTGGCGAGCGCGATGACGCGCCTGCCGAGATCGAGATCGCCCGCGCACGCCCGCGCCTTGACGAGGGCTTGGCGCTCCCAATCCTGACCTTGCGTCTTCGCGCCGTCCTCGGACGGCTCGTCGAGCGGCGCGCCGTCGCGCGTCAGCCCGTGGTATCGCGCGAACGCGTCGAGGCTGACGACGAGCAGGCCGTGGCTGCCCGACGGGCGGAGACGCGTGTCGAGCTCGTAGCCCGGCCCGGCGCCGTGCGGCGTGCTGACGAGGGACAGGACGCGCTGCGCCGCGCGGACGTACTTCTCGGCGAGCTCGCCCTCCTCCTCCGGCCCGATGCCGGGCGCCACGTCGTAGACGAAGAAGATGTCGAGATCGGACCCGTAACCGATCTCGCGGCCGCCGAGCTTCCCCATGGCGATGACGGCGAGGCCGCCCTCGAGACCGCGCTCGCGGAGCGCGCGCCGCGTCGCGTGGTCGAGCGTCGCGTCGGCGAGCGCGGAGAGGACGAGCGTCGCGTCGCGCGTGCGCAGCTCGCCGGCGAGCTCGGCGAGGCCGACCTCCATCGTCACGCGCGACTTCGCGTACCGGAGCGCGCCGACGAACGCCTCGACGTCGTCCGGTTGCTCGGCGACCGCGGCCGCCACCTCGGCGTCGACCTCCTTGCGCGCCATCTCCGGCGTGGGCGCTCCCTTCGTGAAGAGCACGCTGTCGACGAGGTCGGGCCGATAGACGAGCGCCTCGCCGAGAAACGCGCTCGCGCCGAACAGGCCCACGAGACGGCGGAGCACGAGCGGGTCCTCCGCCATCGCGCGCGTGTAGATGCTCGGGGTCGGCACCCTGGAGAAGAAGGCTCCGACGAGGCGCGCGGCCTGCTCGGGATCGGCCGCCTCGCTGAGCGCCTGGAGCAGCGCCGCCACCAGCCCGGGATGGTTGTCGCGCGTCTTCACGCCGAGCGGGAAGTCGGGCCGGCGCGCGAGCGCGAGCAGGTGGCGGGCGAGATCGCCCGAGGCGCTCGCCGAGAAGTCGAGGCCGCCCACGCCCTCCGAGATCGCGGTGAGGACGATCGCCTCCTCGCCGCTGTCGATCGCGACGAGCAGCGGCTCGAGGTGCTCGATGTCCTCGTCGGCGGGCGCGACCTCCTTCGTGAGCGACGCGAACCGCGCGGCGACGCGCCTTCGCGTCTTGTCGACCTCCCGCTCGAGCTCGTGCCCCGACGCGTGGCCGAGCGAACGCGCCACGGTCTCGAGCATCTCGCCGCGCGGGAGCAGATGCGTCTGGATGCCGGTCGCGAACTGCACGCGGTGCTCAAGCCGTCGCAACATCAGGTACGCCGACTCGACCTCGCGGCACTCGCGATCGGTGACGAAGCCGCGCGAGCGCAGCCTCCGTAGCGCCTCGAGCGTGTTCGGGTCGCGGAGGCTCCGCTCACGGCCGCCCCAGACGAGCTGCAGCGACTGGACGAAGAACTCGGCCTCTCGGATGCCGCCGGGGCCGTGCTTCAGATCGCGCTCGGGATCCTCGGACAGCTCGACGCGAGCGCGCTGTACGAGCTGCACCATCTCGTGCGCGATGCGTGGGTCGATGGCCTTGCGCCACACGAACGGCGCGAGCGCCTCGATGACGCGCGCGCCGAAGCCGGGGTCGCCCGCGACGGGCCGAGCACGAAGGAGCGCGGCGCGCTCCCACGTCCGGCCCCACGTCTCGTAGTAGCGCTCGGCGGCGGCGAGCGCGTTGACGAGCGGACCGCGCGAGCCCTCGGGTCGGAGCCGGAGGTCGACGCGCCAGCACACGCCGTCCTCGGTCGGGTCCTCGAGGGTCGCGACGAAGCGCTGCGTGACGCGGGTGAAGTGCTCGTGCAGCGACTGATCCGTCGCGACGCCGTCCTTGACGACCTCGCCTTCGTCCGTCTCGTAGAACGGCAGGAGATCGACGTCGCTCCCGCAGTTGAGCTCGCGGCCGCCGAGCTTGCCCATGCCGAGGACCGTGAACGCGCAGCGCTGCCCGGTCGCCGCCATCGGTACGCCGAAGCGCTCCTCCGCCCAGCGCTGGGCCTCCGCGAGGGCGAGCTCGATGCACACTTGAGCGAGGTCCGAGAGCTCGCGCGCGGTGACGTCGACGTCGTCCGCCCCGCGTGCGCGCAGCTCGCGCGCCGCGATGCGGAGGCGCTCGCGCTGCGCGAAGAGACGCAGCCCGCGGCGGACCTCTTCGGGGCTCGACAGGTCGGGGACGAAGCTCGCCGCCAGCCGCCGATACGTGCGGAGATCGCGCGCGATGCGGAGCCTGCCTTTCGCGATCGCCAGCACGTCCTCGGGGCGTCGGACGATCTGCGCGCGGAGCCCCGGGTACGCCTCGGCGAGCGCCGTCGCGAGCTCGACGGTGCCGTCGTCGGTCGCGAGCCCCTTCGCCTTCGCAGACTCCTTCCACGCCGCGACCGCGGCGAGGGCCGCGTCGCTCGGGGCTGGGACGGGCTGGCGTCTCTCGCGAGGCATTCGGAGCGGTGAGCTTACAACGTGGGGATCGGCATCGTCGCTGGCGGAAGGACCGGAGCGCGAGCGTCTTCGACGACGTCGCCCGTGTCCGCGTCGACCACGTACCGGAAGGCGACGTACGAAGACCCGCCGAGCACGCCGCCCGACACCTCGGGCGGCGCCGGCTTCCGGACCTCGACGAGCCAGGCGAGCCGGTAGACGAGCCAAGCGAGGCGTGGCCCCGTGGACTCGTGGATGACGAGCCGGACCCCCGCGACCTCCTCCGCGCGGATGGGGCCGAGCGGGATGCGCCGGAGCTCGCGGACGTCCCGAGGCTTCGGGCGATCGGAGAGGGAGACCGCGTCGTCGAGGAGCACGAAGACCTCGCGACCGACGACCTGCGCCGTCACGCGCGGGTCCTCCTGCGCGAGCGCCGGGCGCTTGTCGATCGAAAGACGAGGATGCACGCGCGACCGATTGACGAAGCTGCTCACCTCTCCGTCGTCGTCGACGAAGACCTCCACGTCCGCGAGGTTGTCGACCTCGTGGAAGATCTCGTAGCCCTTGCTCTCGAACGACGCGTCGAAGCGGACGACGTGGACCGCATTCGGTGAAGCGTGATCGGTCGGGGCGACACTGCGCACGTGCTCGCCGAGGCGGACGAGGACGTGCCGCGGCAATCCGAGCAGGTCGGCGTTCCGCTCGACGAACGCGCGCGCCCTCGTCGCGGCCTCCTCCGCGGAGACCGGAGGAACATGCGGGGCCCTCGGCGGGAGATCGCGGCGCGCGCGCCGCAGAAACCCCGCGAACGGATCGACGACCATCAGGGAGGAAGCGAGCGCCTCCTCGTTCACGATCCACTTCGCGCCAGGGTTGCGGCTCTGGAAGCGCTCGACGAGCGCACGCCGCTCGGGCGTCGTCATCGCGTGGACGACCTGGACGTGACGAGACGCGACCTGCGACGACGCCGATGCCGATGCCGAAGGCGGCAGCCTCTCGCCGCCGCCACAACCGAGCGCGAGGAGCGCGAGCGCCGCCGCCGCGAAGCGCCTGGAGGACCTTACGAGCTCGACGAGCCGGAGAGACGCGACGACCGTGAGGAGCTTCAAACGCTCGGGCCCCACAGCCGAAACATCATCACCACGGTCCAGTCGAAGAGCACGTGCGAAAAGATGCCCGGCCAGAGGCGTTCGAAGCGGCGCATCATGCCGCCCCACACGAGGCCCGCGGCGAGGGCGGCGAGCATGAGGACGGGGTTCGGGCCGGCCACCGGATCGCGCAGCGTCCAGACCGTCGGCACCTGCGCGATCGCGTAGAGCACGGCGGCCCAGACCCAAGCGCGCCGCGACCCGATGACCTCCTCGAGGAGCGAGATCACGAGCCCGCGCCAGACGATCTCCTCGGCGATCGCGAGGACGATGATCGCGAGCACGACCATCGACGCGCTCTTCCGGAGCACCGCCGGATCGCCGAGCTGGAGGTAGAGACGGGCGAGCCAGCTGGCGCGCACGGAGTCGGGCGGCGCGACCACCTTCATGAAGGCGTACGAGGCGCCGAAGAGGAGGGCCGCGGCCACGACCCCGCGCGTGAAGTCACCGGCCCGGACGGACAGCCAGCTCTTGAGGACCCCGTCCCATCGCGCGCGCAGGACGCCCACCACCGCCAGCGCGACCGTGGGGACCGCCATGATGAGAAAGACGCTTCGCGTGCCCGCGCGAGACAGATCGAACGCGAAGTGCGCGGCCGCGGCGATCGTCAGAACGATCCCGGCGAGATAGGCGACGTTCCGCACGGCGGCTCTTTACCATGGGCCGTGTCTCGACGGCCATCGCGGCCGGATGCGACGGGGCTCGAGCGGAACGGTACGGGACGATGCAACGTCGAGCTCGGTCGCCGGGGGCGGGAGCGGCGCTCGCTCGTGCTCGCGTCTGCCGTCGGGAGCCGACGGCTCGCTTTCGGCCAACGCCGACGCGACGGGCCTCTCCCCTCCCTCGGTGGGGTGGGGCCTCGATGGACCAGGCAGGGATCGACCCGTCACCGAGTAACCGATCCCTGAGGGCTGCTCGACGCGGGTGCGCAATTCGTGCAGCAACTTGCCCGCGCCGGAAACGCGCGAAAAGACGAGAGGCGAACGAGCACTCGCTTTGGCGCGATGCTTGCGGGCCGCAAAGTTGCACCTGACATCACGAAAAATCGCACACGAGCCCTGGTGCATCGCAGATCCTCTGCTATGAGGTCCGCCGCCGCGTGGATGGCCGCGTGGTTGGGAGCAGCCCTCGTGCTGCGCGGTGGTGGAGGACCGATGAAGCTTGCTCGTTTTTCGGCGATCGCGTGCGTCCTTTCTCTCGTGGCATGTGCGGACGCACCGTTCCTCTTCGACGGGGAGAGCACGGGCTCGAACGAGCCCGATCCGGAGACGGCGGTCAGCGAGCTCGGTAACGTCGTCGCGGATCTCCGCGCCGACACGAACCGGGACGGCGTGATCGACTTCGACGATCCCTCGGACGACGTCAACGAGCACATCTGGAACGCGCAGCAGGGCGCCATCTTCCTCGCCAACATCGACGACGACACGCGCCGCTGCTCGCCGAACGAGGACGACGTCGATCTCCCGAAGTGCCACGACGCGGCCGACGACGTCGTCAACGGCCCGGACGACGAGCTCGATCTCGCGCGCCTCAAGACCCGGCCGTGGCCGGCGGCGCCGCCCGGAACCACGGGCACGCTCTCGTGGACCGCGCCGAACCACGTGCGCCTCTTCAAGGTGGTGAACGGCTCGTTCACCGTCATCCAGAGCGGGACCACGCTGACCCGAGCGGAGATCCAGCGCGGCGTCGAGCTCGCGATCGAGGGGCGTGACATCGTCCGCGACCTGACCGTGTGGGACGGCTTCGTCGACATCACGTTCACGGTGACGGCCGAAGGCGAGACGGCGCGGGACACGGTCCGCATGCGCGTCGCGCCGCTGCTCACGTACCACCACCTCTTGCCGGCCGAGCAGACCTGGGTCTCGCGCTTCAACAACGCCGGCAACGCGGCGATGCGCGCGGACCTCGTGAAGGCGGCCGAGGCCGCGGGCGTTCCCCCGCCCATCGAGATCGGCGTGAACGACCCGTGGACGCAGGACTTCTTCGAGACCGGCTTCATGTCGATGCCGGCCCCGGGCGGCAAGCAGCACGTCATCCGGGTCAACATCCGCTCGGCGAACATGAGCCACGGCGCCGTCGGCGGGCGTAACCCGCTCCGCCCGGCGGGCCGCGTGGTCTTCGCCCTCCGCGGCAAGGACACGGCGGCGATTCAGGCGTACGACCCGACCCGCCTCGGCCAGTTCGACACGCTGAACTCGTTCGGCAACTTCGAGACGGTCCCGCCCTACACGCACAACGGCAAGAGCTACCCGCTCGGGCGCATCCTCCGCGGGAGCACCTCGAGCTTCTACCCGGACCGCGTCTTCACGACGATGATGGAGGCGCAGCAGGTCCAGCCCCCGATCTACGTCGACACGTCGTGGCTCCTCGTGGCCCACGTCGACGAGACGCTCTCGTTCGTGAAGGCCAACACGCCGCGCGGCTGGGTCCTCCTCGTCAACGACGCACGCCTCGCTTGGCAGATGCTCCGCGAGCAGGCGAACGCGGGCCGCGGCAACGTCCCGATGTTCGTCGGCAAGTACTGGTCGGACGGCACGCCGGCGCGCGTGACGATCAACCAGGTCCTGTCCGATCCGGAGATCGCGTCCGCGAGCGCAGAGGCCGCCGTCGAGGTCGACGCGCAGGTCGCCAAGCTCAAGGCGGAGATCGGCCTGACGGACGACGAGATCATCCCGATCCCGTTCCTCCACATGGAGCTCGACGGCTACTCCGTCGCGTACCAGCCGGGGACGGTGAACGGCCTGTACCTGACGGACCGCGACTTCGTCGCGCCGGATCCGCACGGCCCCATCATCAACGGCCAGGACATCTTCAAGGTCCACATGCGCGAGTCGCTCGCGCGGCTCGGCATCCGGGTCCACTTCGCCGAGGACTGGGACACCTATCACCGCATGCTCGGCGAGGTGCACTGCGGAACGAACGCGACGCGCGCCATCCCCTCCGCGAAGTGGTGGGAGTCCGGCCGCTGATCTCGACACACGGCTCCGTCGCCGCCACGTGAGCGACGGAGCTCCGTACACGGCGGGAGCACGTGGCGTACAGGCTCGGTGGAGTCCAGGTTCACTGGATCCTCGGAAGCGAGCCCACGCCGTCGTCCTCCCGCCGAGTGCATTTCAGCCAGGCGCGAAATTGACGCAGCACCCCTGGCGCATCTCACGAGAGCGCGCTAGCAATGGCTGGCTTGATCGCCGGAGCCGATACGAGAGTACGCAACGCCTTCCGCGCGACGCTGCGTGACGAGCCGTCGACGGCGAGCCTGATCTCGACCGCCGAGCTCGCCCCCTGCGACGTCCTCGAGGTCGAGGATCTCACGCAGGCGATCGCGCGCGCCGAGGAGGTGATCCGCGAGCGGGCGAGCCGTCCGCGACTGTCGACGCCCGGAGCGCCGTCGACGGCGCGCGACATCTTCGATGCGCTCGTGACCGACGACTGCATCGGTCCCGCCGTCCACGCGCCGTACGTGCCGACGCCGGTGCCGCCGCGGGCGACCCCGACGCCGCCTCCGGCGCTCGCGCCCCTGCCGACGCCGGTCCCGCCGCCGCTCACGCCGGTGCCGCCCGCGGCGCTCGCGCGCGATCGCGCTTTCACGATCCCGCCTCCTCCGAACGACGCGCCGTCGGAGGTCCATGTCCCGCCGGCCGCGCCCACCCTGCCGATGCACCTGCTCGACGCGGGCGCGCAGCACGGTGTCGCCGGAGAGGTCTGGGGCGCCGCCGACGTTGCATTCGAGCGCGCGCGTCCCTCCATCTGGGCGCGCCTGCGCGAGCGCAAGGTCCTCTGGGCCTCCCTCGCCTTCGTGATCCTCGTTCCGCTCACGCTGCTATCGGTCTTCGCCGTGGGCGTGGGGATCGGTCGCGCTCGGGCCGCGCGGGAGGCCGCGCTCACGACGCTGACCGCGCCGCGTCCGTTGGAGCAGCCGGCCGTCCCGGCCGCGTCCGTTCCGCAGTCGACCGCCGCCGCGCAGCCCACGACCGCTCCGACGCTGCAAACCGACCCGGCGGCAGAGGTCCCCGTGCTCGACGTGAAGAGCCTGAAGACCGCCCCGCCCCCCAGCCGCGCGAAGGCCGCGAAGAAGAGGCGCTGAAATCGCCGAAACGGCCGGGATTGCTCGCGCTCGCCGCGTCGATCCGGCACGACTAGGCTTGGAATTCGGGTGGACGCCGACCTCCGGTGCGGGCGCCTGCCAGCCGCGGAAAACGCCCGTGCTCCACGAATGTCACGTTTGACGCCGGGGAAAATGGGCGGTATGCCTCGCGTTGCGAGCTCAGGTGGGAGCCCCCACACCCCGGATGAGTCGGGGCGGGTTCGGCGGGCCGCCTGCTCGACGTTCGCAGGGAACACAACATAAGTGCCGTGATCGGCGGGGCGTGGGCGTGGAGATGCCGCGCCGCTCCGTGAGCCCGAGAGCAGGCACTCAACATCGAGAACACGGAAGATGACGTTCACGGAAGCCGCAGCGGAGGTGCTGCGCATCGCGGGCAAGCCGCTGCACTACAAGGAGATCACCGAGCTCGCCATCGAGAAGAACCTCCTCTCCCACGTGGGCAAGAGCCCCGAGGTGACGATGGGTGCTCGATTGGCCGCGCTCCTCAAGAAAGAGGACAAGGACAACCCCATCGTTCGCGTGAAGCCCGGCGTCTTCGCCCTCCGCGAGTGGGATGGGAAGAAAAAGAAGAAGGACGAGACGGGCACGGAGACGGAGGAGGCCGGGGTCGAGGTGAACGCCCTCGAGCTCGAGGCGGCTGCGCGGCAGCCGGAGCCTCCGCCGATGGATGACGACGACGAGGACGAGGAGCCGTCGGAGGTGTCCGGCGAGGACGCTCTCCGCGCCGATCTCCTCGCCAGCGGCGCCGACATCTTCGACGACGAGGAGGACGACGATCAGCCGATCCTCTCCGGTCCCGAGAGCACGAACGACGTGCCGAGCGCGCGTGAGGAGGGCGGCCGTCGTCGTCGTCGTCGCCGTCGCCGCCGCCGTGGCGGTGGCGGTGGCGCCGAGGCCGAAGCGCTCGACCGCAACTCGCAGCCGCGCGTCGACGTCATCAGCCCGACGCCCATTGTCTCGGTCGACGGCGATTCGTCGATCGACACGTCGCGCGATCCGCTCGCGCCCGCGCCGCGCCCGATGGTGCGTGACCGCAGCCAGATCATGGCGGGCGGCGCGCCGACCGGCATCGACGTGCCGCCGGGCGAGGGCGACGAGCTCGCGGGTCGTGAGCTCGCCGACGCCACGGTGATGATCCTCTCGGCGTTCGATCGCCAGCAGGGCGCCGTCCAGGTCCGCTCCGTCGTCGACGCGCTCATGCGTCGCGGTCGCCTCTCCGGTGACGTGACGATGGCGCAGGCCCAGCTCACCGCCGCGCTGCGCGCGGACAACCTCCGTCGCCAGGCGAACGGGCAGCGCCCGCGGTTCCGGTTCAGCGCCGGCCCGCGCGTCGCGCTCACCGACTGGGCGCTCTCGCAGGAGGTCGTGCGCCTCGAGCTCGAGGCCATCAACGCGATCGAGCGTTACCGCGAAGCGGCGCGCCGCACGATGCTCCGCAAGCTGCAGGAGCTGCCGGGCCACGCGCTCATCGAGCTCGTGCTCCTCGGCCTCGAGCGCGTCGGCATGACGAACATCCGCACCGTGCGCCGCGCGGGCGCGCCGGGCGGCGAGGCTCACTTCGCCGCCGTGCACCGCACGGGCACGGACGAGATCCGCACCGCCATCGTCGTGCGCAAGGACGGCCGCGAGATCGGTCGCGAGCGCGTCAGCGATCTCCGCGGCGCGCTCCACCACTACGGCCCGGCGTCCGCCGGCTGGCTCATCACGACGGGCCAGGTCCTCAGCGGAGCGCGCGAGGAGGCGGGCGCTCCCGCCGCTCCGATCACGCTCTTCGACGGCATGTCGCTCTGCCGCATGCTCGAGGAGAACGACGTCGGCGTGATCCGCACGCGCTTCACGACGGCGATCCCCGATCTGGAGCTCTACGAGATGCTGCGCGGGGGCTGAGGGTGCGGTCGTCGCGCGACCCCCAGGAGCGCATGGCGCGCGACCGGACGGCTTCCGGTCGGCCACGGCTCCGTGCCGCTCGGGGCTCGCGACCGCCCTTCGGCAGGGTCGTCCTCCGAGGCATCGGGGCGGCGCCTCCGATGCTCCTCTTCTGGTGGGCGCTCAGCGCGGGAGCGAGCCTCGCGCCGCCGGACGAAGCGTCGGGCGCGGCGCCTTCCGGAGGTACGCCGAAGACGGCTGCTCGCCCGGCGAAGAAGACGGCCGAGCCTCCCCCGCCCGCGCTCCCGCCCGCGCAGGTGACGCTGAAGGTGACGCCCGGCCCTGGCGGCGCGCCGTGGCGTCTCTCGATCGAGAACACGGGCGACGGGCCGGTCCGCATCCCGGCGGATCCGCGCCTGCTCGTCCTCGACCTCACGCCCGCCGGCGAGGAGGCGAGCGACGGGAAGAAGGACGCGAAGAAGAAGGCTCCGCCTGCGCCGCCGCGCTGCATGCTCCCGAGCGACGCACGTCCGTCGACCGACTACGGGAGCGATCTCGTCATCCCTCCGAAGCGATCCTGGTCGGCGACCTTCGACCCGCTCTTCTACTGCTTCGGCGCACGCGAGCGGCGCGCGCTCGTCGCGGGCACGACCGTGAAGGCGAGCTTCGGCTGGCCGCCGGCGCAGCAGGTCAAAGCGGGCAAGACGCCGGCGCTCACGCCGCCGCTCGCGGTGACGCCCGTCGGTGCGTCGGTCGGCAAGGTCTCGCCTCTCAAGGCGATCGAAGCCGACCCGTTCGTGCTCGGGGAAGCCGTCCCGTTCGCGAGCGCGAAGGCTTCCTCGGACGCGACCGAGGGTGACAAGGACGGCACCGAATCGGCGGAGATGGAGCTCTCGATCCCGGCTTCGCTCGACGCTGCGCGAGGGACGGACCTCGGCACGACGGTGACGCTGCACAACCGCAGCGATCGGCCGAAGACGCTCCTCTTCCGTGCGGACATGCTGAGCTTCACCGTGACCGGTCCGAGCGGCGTGGTCACGTGCGGGTCGCCGCGCCAAGTGAGCGCGCCCATCCGCGAGCTGTTCACGACGGTACCCGTCAACGGCTCGACCTCGACGACGGTGCTGCTCGGCGCGGCGTGCCCGGGCGGCACCTTCGATCAGCCCGGCATCTACCGCGTCGCTCCGAAGCTCGACACGACGGGCGCCTCGGGGCGGTCGATCGGGCTCAAGACCTGGGACGGCGTCGCGGTCGCCAAGACGCCGCTCGTCGTCCGAGTCCGCACGTCCCGCCAGCCCGCGCTCCCGCCGCGCCCCACCCTCGACTGACGAGCGCACGCGGACGATGGCGAAGGACGATCTGCCTTTCATCGCAACCGGCGAAGACGAGGTCGAGCTCACCGTCGTCGACCTCGGCGTGGCGCGCGCCTTCTGGGAGGGCGTGCCGACCGGACGCCTCCTCGCGCGCATTCGCCTTCACCGTGACGAGCGCGATCTCGTCGACCTCGATCAGCGCGCGAGCGGCGTCGACTTCGCGGATGCGTCGTGGGACATCGCTCTCGCGCGCCTGCTCGCCGGCGCGCCGGCGTCGCTCGAGCGCATCAAACGCGCCGTCGCCCGGCATGCACGCGCGGCCTCCGACGAAGGCCCGCTCGCTGCGAGCGACGCGGCCATCGCCGCGCTCGTGCACGCGAACCTCTCGAGCTCCGACGCGGACGCCTCCGCCGCCGAGGGCGCGGCCGAGGCTCTCCCGCTCGAGGAGCCCGTACGCCTCGCATGCGCGCGCGCGGACGAGCGACTCGGTCGTACGAGCGGAGACCTGCGCGCCGCCTCCTTCGAGGCATGCCTCGAGCTCGCCAAGCGCGGCTCGGCGCCGCCATGGCCGCTCGACGCGTTCTGCTCCGCGCTCGGCGGGCTCGCCGCGATCATGGATGCGGACATCCACGACAGCGGCGGCTACCCGAAGCTCGACGCCCTCCCGCGCACCGTCTTCGCGTCGAGCGCGCCGCTCTACCCGGTCGGCGACACCGAGGTCCCCGTCTCGGACCGCCGCGTGTGCCTGATCGATCGGCCTGCGCTCGAGAGGATCCTGCTCGTGCCCGAGCGCGATCTCTCCGCGGCGATCGCGCGGGCATCGACGCGGTACCCGGGCCTGCCCGTCGCCAAGATCGCCGCCGACGTCGCCGCCGTCCTCGCCAAGCACGGCGCCACCGTGCTCGTCGCCACGAGGGAGCCTCGCTCGCAGCGAGAGGCGCCGCCGATCCCGCCCGCGTCGTGGCAGCCGCTCGACCTCGACGCAGCCGACATCGCGATCACGCTCGCCTCCGCGCTCGAGCGCGGATCCATCACGGCGCCGCGCGCGCGATCGATCCTCGTCCGCGGCGGCGACGCCGCGCTCGACGCGATCGGCAAGGAGATGCTCAACGTCGCGGCACATCCGTTCGCGAGCGCGGTGTTCGCCGAGCTGCTCGCCCCGTTCGCGCGCGAGCGCGACGTCGTCCGCCTCGTCACGTACTTCGCGATCGCGCCCGACCCGAGCGCGGCGGCGCGCGCCCTCAGCATGTGCAACGCGCGCGAGGTCGTCTCGACCGTGCTCAAGGGATGGCTCGAGACGATGCTGCCCCCGGACGGCGCGCTGCCTCCGCCAGGCCACGATCCCGACACGTCGGCGAGCGCACGCATCGCCTCGTGCATCGCCGCGCTCCAGCCGTATCCCGCGCTCTACGCCGTCGTCGAGCCGCTGCTCTCGCGCCTGAGCGAGCTGCCGCTTCGGAGCGACTGAACCGCCCCGCTCGCTGCGACGTCGACGTCGCAAAGCTGAGGGTCATCGGCCGCGGCCGTTGAGCGGAAGTTGCGCAAGTGAGGCAAATCGCACGCATTCGCGTCGAAGTTACGCCTTTGAGACTCCGTGGGCTTCTCTCGCGGCACGACGATGCGCGCCCGCCGGAGGAGCCATGAAGCGGATTCGTGCATGCCTCGCGATCGGAGCCGTCGCCGCCCTCACCGCCTGCGTGACGGGTGACGAGGGAGAAACGCCCGCGCTGAGCGAGTCGTCGCTCGCCGACGTCGAGCCGATCGCGTCGGTCCCGCTGCCTCGCGAGATCATGGCCGCTGCCGCGGAAGCGACGCGGCGCGGACCGGCGAAGCGCGAAGTCGCGATCGTGCCCGTCCGCGGAACGCCGATCCACGAGCCGGGCAGCGACGCGATCGCCTTCTGGGAGGTCGACCTCTCGCCGGGCTGGGCGATCATCCGCGCGGGAGACGCTCCGCGCGTCGTCGAGCTCGGCACGAGCGGAGAGGGACCCGTGGCGCGCCTCGCGAAGACCGCGCCCTCCGCTCGCCGCGCCCTGCGCCTCGACACCGCCATCTACGTCCTCACCGATGCGAGCGGCCGCGTCGTCGCGCAGTCGACGCCTTCGATCGCGCGCATCGATCGATCCGGCCCGACGCCGCGCCTCGTGCCCATCACGGCGGAGCAGGCCATCGACGAGCTGCCGGCGGCGCGTGCGGAGCTCGAGGAGAGTCTCGCTCGCTCGACCGACGAAGACGACGAGCCGGAGCCGCGACGACGCTGCTCGGTCCCGGGCAGGGTCCCCAACTACACGCAGATCCCGCCCGGGCAGGCTCCGAACGACACCGGCTGCCACAGCGGCTGCGGGCCGACGGCGTGGGCCATGCTCTTCGGCTGGGCGAGCAAGCGCGCCGCGCAGAGCCCGGCCGACGCCGCGTATGCCGGTCTCTTCCGAAGCGGAGACGACGCGCTCGGCCCGATCGTCGTCGCGCCCGACGGGATGAACGCGACCGTCCGAGAGCTCACGTGGACGCTGCGCCAACGGCTGTCGACCTTCTGCCTGACCGACCAAGGCGCGACGGCGCCGTGGACGATGGACAACGCGGCGGGCTTCGTCGCCGAGCGCGCCCCGGGCGTCCGCGTCGAGGTCGATCACTCCACGTTCATGACGATGAGCCGCGGGCTCCGCGATCGAGCCATCGAGGCGATCTGCGACGGCCGTCCCGCGATCATCGGCATCGGCTCGCTCTTCGCCGCGAACATGCACTACCCCGTCGCGAAGGGATACGACGACGGTCTGTTCGACCTCGCGATGGGCTGGGGCGGCAACGGCGACGGCTGGTACGACACGGGTACGTGGTTCGTCGGCACCATCCGTCGCTGACGCCCGCCGTCACGGCATCGAAGGCATCGGGTGGTCGGGCATGCGCACGAGCATGTCGCCGGCGACGAAGACGCCGTCCTCGCCGAGCGCGCCCTGGACGACGATCATGAGCCCGCCCACGTCGCGAAAGCCCTCCGGAGGCGTGCACTTCGTGTAACGAACGGGCATACGCAGGCCGTTCCGCTCGAGCGCGAAGCGCATGTCGCACGTCGGTTCGTTTCGTAGGCTCGCCGACCCGCGCACGTACTCGCCCTGCACGCGGATCTTCGTCCCGACGTAGCGCTTCTCGTTGCCCACGACGGTGTCGACGGCCACGACGGGCACCGGTGGGTCGTCGTTCGCCCCCGCCCGATCTCGGAGGAGAAAGACGAGGACCGGCGTCGCCATGCCGAGCAGCACGAAACCGACGATGAAGCGCCATCCCCACCGAACGGCGCGCTCGTCGGTCGGAGGAGGAGTCATCCGCTTCGCGCGCTCCTCGCGGAGCTCCTGTTCGAGCCGTGCGATGCGCGCGTGGGCCTGGCCGAGCTCGTCGCGATAGGTCACGAAACGAGGGTAACAGCCCGGCCCGAGCGTCGCGCGCGCATTCTTCCTCGAGCCGCGTTCAGGCCGCCTTGGCCGCGCAGAGGGAATCGAGATGCGTGTAGCTCATCTCCATTCCGTCCGTCATGCCGGAGGCCATGGCGCCGTCGCGCGCCTCCTTCGACGGGAAGAGCATGTCGACCGTGACGGTGGTGACGCCGTTCGACTCCTCGAAGGTGGTGGTGATGATCGCCGGCTCGGTCGACATCGGACCACCGATGTCCCCCGGATCGTAGTTCTCCTCGTGCACGATCCGCGAGAGGGCGACCACCTCCTTGAACGTGCCGAAGAAGCCGAACTCCTTGCCGTCCACCGTGTTCCGCCAGCGCCATCGAAACGCGCCGCCGGCGCGCACGTCCATCTCGCAGACGGACATCGTCCAATCCGGCGGACCGAGCATCCACTTCTTGACGAGCTCCGGCTTCGTATAGGCGTCCCAGACGAGCTGGCGTGGCGCATCGAAGCTCCGCACGACGCGGACCTCGCGATCGCTGGGCGTGCTGGCTTGGAGCGGCTTCGGCATCGTTCTTCTCCTTGGTGTCGGGTTCATCGGCGCGAGCGCTTCTGCGTGGACGCCTCGCGCTTCATCTCCTCGAGCAACGCGTCGAGGCGGCGGTAGTTCTGCTCCCAGATCTCGAAGTGGCGCTCGAGCCAGCTCATCGCCTCCTGGAGGCGCTTCGGCTCGAGCCTCCGCGGCCGGCGCTGTCCGTCCTGACCGATCGAGACGAGCCCGGCGCGCTCGAGCACCTTGAGGTGCTTGGAGATCGCGGGCTGGCTCAAGTCGAACGGCTCGGCCAGCTCTTGGACCGAGGCCTCGCCTCGAGCGAGGCGCGCCACGATCGCGCGTCGCGTCGGATCCGCGAGCGCGGCGAAGGTCAAATCGAGGTGTTCGGCAGCGTTCATAGCCGTTCGTTCATATAACCGATTGGTTATGTATTGCACGAAGCGAAGCCCGTCAAGCTCGAACGAGCTCGCGGGTCCGCCTCAGCCGAGCTTCTTCTCGAGGAGCTCCTTGATGACCTTCGGGTTCGCGCGGCCGCCGCTCTTCTTCATGACCATGCCGACCAGCGCGCCGAAGACGTTCTTGTTGCCCGCGCGGTAGCGACCGACGGCGTCGGCGTTCTCCGCGAGGACCTGCTCGACGATCGGCGCGAGGGCGTCGGCGCTCGCGATCTGCGCGAGGCCCTTCTCGTCGACGATCGCCTTCGGCGCCTTGCCCGTCGCGAGCATCTCCGCGAGGACGATCTTCGTCTGCGCCGTCGAGATCGTCTCCGCCTTCGCGAGGCCTGCGAGCTCCGCGACGGCGGCGCCGCCGAACGGCACCTTCTCGAGCTTGCGCGCGCGGATCTCGCCGAGGAGATCGTTCGCGAGGAGCGTCGCGATCGGCTTCGCGAGGTCCTTGCCGTTCGGCGCATCGAGCGCGGCAGAGAAGAGATCGAGCAGGACGGGCTCCTGCGCGAGGATGCGCGCCGTCTCCGGCGGCAGGCCGTGCGCGTCGCGGAGGCGCGCGGCCTCCGGCGAGAGCTCCGTCGCGGCGGGCTCGGGCTTCTTCTCGGCCTCCCTGCCCTTCTCTTTCTTCTCCTTCTCCCGCTTCGAGGAGACGTCGCGCGACGAGGGCGCGCCCTCGGACTTCGCGACGACCTTCTGCCACGAGTCCTTCAGGGCGACGGTGCGGTTGAGCACCACCGCGCCGTCCTTCGAGTCCTCGTCGACGATGAAGAAGCCCGTGCGCTCGAGCTGGAACCGGTCGCCGGGCTTCGCCGCGGCGAGGCTCGGCTCCGCCTTCGCCGTGAGCACCGTGAGCGACGCCGGGTTGAGCTCCTCGAGGAAGTCCTTGTCGCCCTCGCCGGGGTTCTCGACGAGGAAGAGCCGGTCGTAGAGGCGCACCTCGACATCGACGGCGCGCGCGGCGCTGACCCAGTGGATCGTGCCGTCGACCTTCTCGCCGGCGGGCGTCGCGCCACCACGCGTCGCCGGATCGTGCGTGGCGCGCACGCGGACGATCTGGCCGCTCGCGTCCTTCTCCACGCCGGCGCACGTGACGACGTAGCCGTGGCGGAGCCGCACCTTGCGGCCGGGCGCGAGGCGCTTCCAGCCCTTCGGCGGCTGTTCGGCGAAGTCGTCGCGCTCGATGTAGAGCACGCGCGAGAACGGCAGCTTGCGGCTGCCGCGCAGCTTCACGTCCTCGCCCGGCTCGGTGCCGGCCGGCCAGTACGGCGCGTCGAGCTCCTCGATCTCGCCTTCCGGCCAGCTCTCGACGACGAGCTCGAGCGGCCTGAGCACCGCCATCACGCGCGGAGACCGCCGGTCGAGATCCTCGCGCACGATGTGCTCGAGCAGCGCGACGTCGACGGTGGAGATGTTCTTCGCGACGCCCGTGCGTGCGATGAGCTCGCGGATGGACTCCGGCGTGTACCCGCGACGGCGCAGGCCCGCGAGCGTCGGCATGCGTGGATCGTCCCACCCGCTGACGTGCTTGCCCTCGACGAGCTTCTGCAGCTTGCGCTTGCTCATCACGGTGTACGTCAGGTTCAGGCGGGCGAACTCGGTCTGCTTCGGGACGTGCGGGACCTCCGTCGCCTGGATGACCCAGTCGTACAGCTCGCGAGCGCTCTCGAACTCGAGGGTGCAGAGCGAGTGCGTGACGCCCTCGAACGAGTCCTCGAGGCAGTGGGCGAAGTCGTACAGCGGGTAGATGCACCACTTGTCGCCCGTGCGGTAGTGATGC
This sequence comes from uncultured Myxococcales bacterium, assembly GCA_937949945.1. Taxonomy (GTDB): domain Bacteria; phylum Myxococcota_A; class Polyangia; order Polyangiales; family Polyangiaceae; genus Labilithrix. The sequence continues at coordinate 26,819 of CALFEQ010000114.1, read as the reverse complement.
GCGTGCTTGATGCGCATGAGCGGCGGGTCGCGCATCTTCATGTTCGGCGAGGCCATGTCGATCTTCGCGCGCAGGACCTTCTCGCCGTCCTTGAACTTGCCCGCCCGCATCTGACGGAACAGCTCGAGGTTCTCCTCGACCGAACGCGAGCGGTACGGGCTCTCCTTGCCGGGCTCGGTGATCGTGCCGCGGTACTCCTTCGAGAACACCTCCTCGGGCAGATCGCAGACGTACGCGCGGCCCTTCATGATGAGCTTCTCGGCGAGCTCGTAGAAGCGCTCGAAGTAGTCGGACGCGAAGTACAGGTGCTCGCCCCAGTCGAAGCCGAGCCAGCGCACGTCGCGCTTGATCGCCTCGACGTACTCCATGCTCTCCGTCGTCGGGTTCGTGTCGTCCATGCGGAGGTGGCAGCGACCGCCGAACTCCTTCGCGACGCCGAAGTCGATGCAGATGGCCTTCGCGTGGCCGATGTGGAGGTAGCCGTTCGGCTCGGGCGGGAAGCGCGTGACGACCTTTCCGCCATGCTTCCCCGCGGCCACGTCGGCGCGGATCATCTCGCGGATGAAGTCTGTGGGCTGAGCTGCGGTCGGCGCGTCGGACATGGGAATTTGGGGGTTCTCGAAGCGATGCACCAACTTAGTAGAAAGGCGGGGCCTCGGCGAGGGTCAGGAGGCGAAACGCCGCGCCTGGGCCGGATCGCGTCGCGCATGCGCGGCAAAGCCGCCGTCTTGCGGCGCCGATGCCGGCGTCGAGCGTCGCCACGATCGTCCGATGACGAACCGCGCGATGCCGCCGGTCACTCGCGCGAGTGCAGACCGTGCTTCTTCAGGAGCGACCGCAGGTAGTGGCGCTCGATGCCCGCGAGCGCCGCGGCCATCGCGATGTTCCCGTTCGTCTTGTGCATCAGACGCTCGAGGTAGTGGCGCTCGAAGTCGTCGACGGCCGTGCGCTTGGCCCCCTTGAACTCGGGCAGCTCGCCGTCGTCGGCGGGCTCCTCGCGGCCGCCGCCGCGCTCGAGCAGGCGCTCGAACGCGAGATCCTGCGGGCGGATCACCGGGCCGTCGCACATGTAAGCGGCACGCTCGACGGTGTTCTTGAGCTCGCGGACGTTGCCCGGGTAGTCGCGCTTCGCGAGCTCGGCGAGCGCCTCTCGCGAGATCGATCGCGCACACGCCGCGTCGCGCGGGAGCCGGCGGAGGAACTCCGCGACGAGCAGCTCGATGTCCTCTCGGCGCTCGGCGAGCGACGGCAGGACCACGCGCGTCTGCGCGAGCCGGAAGTAGAGGTCGTCGCGGAACGTCCCCTGGTTGACCATGCGGCGGAGATCGCGCCAGGTCGCCGAGACGACGCGAACCGACACCGGACGCGGGCGGTTCTCGCCGATGCGCGTGACCTGCCGCTGCTCGAGGACGCGCAGCAGCTTCGGCTGAAGATCGAGCGGCAGATCGCCGACCTCGTCGAGGAAGACGGTGCCGCCGTTCGCCGCCTCGAAGACGCCCATGCGGTGCTCGACGGCGCCCGTGAAGGCGCCGGGCGTGTGCCCGAAGAGCACCGACTCCGCGAGGCTCGCGGGGAGCGCGGCGCAGTCGAGGACGACGAAGGGCCCCTTCGCGCGATGACTGCAGTCGTGCAGCGCGCGCGCGACGAGCTCCTTGCCGCTGCCGGTCGGGCCCTCGACGAACACCGCGAGGTCGGAGGGGGCGAGACGCTCGAGCAGCGCGAACAGCTCGCGCATCGCCGTGCTCCGCCCGATGAGCGCGCCGAAGGAGTCGCGCACGGGCCGTCGCGGCTGGGGCTCCGTCGCCACGTCGACGCGCACCGCGGACTCGCCCAACACGAGCGTGGCTCCTGGAGGGACCACTGCACGCGTGATCCGGGCGCCCTCGTAGTAGGTCCCGTTCCAGCTATCGAGGTCGCGGACCTCGATCCCGGCTTCGTGGCCCTCGAGCTCGACGTGGAACTCGGAGACCGTGAAGTCGTCGATCGGGACGTCGGCGACACGAGAGCGGCCGAGCGTGATCTTGCGACCCACAGCGCTCGCACCCGTGGAAGGCCCCGCGACGACGGCTACGCGTACGCCGCCAGGCGCCGTCCGGGGCCGGAGGATCGTTCGTGTGCTAAATTCGCTCATTCAGAGGCCCACGCCGCACCATAGGACCATACCTCAAGCTGCGCCTCGTCGACATGCCCGGCCGCTACACCATCCTCGGAAGCATCGCCCAGGGCGGCATGGGGAAGGTCTACCTCGCGCGCATGACGGGCAGCGCGGGCTTCTCGCGGCCGGTCGCGATCAAGCGCCTGCACCGGCACCTGGCGGCCGAGCGCAACTTCGTCGCCATGCTCGTCGACGAGGCTCGCCTCGCCGCGCAGATCCGGCACACGAACGTCATCGACACGCTCGACCTCGTCGTCAGCGACGGCGCGATGAGCCTCGTGCTCGAGTACGTCGAGGGCGAGTCGCTGAGCGCGCTCGTGGGGTATGCCAAGGCCCAGGGCGAGCGCGTGCCGAGGCCCATCGCGCTGTCCATCCTCTACGGCGTGCTTCGCGGGCTGGACGCCGCGCACGAGGCGCGGAGCCCCGAAGGACAGCCGCTCGGCATCGTGCACCGCGACGTCTCGCCCCAGAACGTCCTCGTCGGCGTGGACGGCATCCCGCGGATCATCGACTTCGGCGTGGCGAAGGCGCTCGGCCGCATCGAAGCCACGCGCCCCGGCGAGGTACGAGGGAAGTTCGGATACATGGCGCCGGAGCAGGCGCTGGGCCGTCCGGTGACCCGGCAGAGCGACGTGTACTCCGCCGGCGTGGTGCTCTGGGAGCTCTTGACCGGCGAGCGATTGTTCCCGGGATCGGACATCCGCACCGTCGCGTCGGCGGTCCTGCGCGGGCAGATCCCGCCACCGAGCAGCAAGGACCCGAGCATCCCTCCCGAGCTCGACGCCGTCGTCCTGCGCGCCACGAAGCGCGAGGTCGGCGAGCGGTACCTGACGGCGCGCGAGATGCTCGCCGACCTCGAGCCCTTCGAGCGCGCCTCCGACGACGAGGTCGGCGCGTGGGTTCGTCGGCTCGCCGCGAAGCCCCTCGCCGAGCGACAGCGGCTCTTGTCGGACGCGACGCCGCCCACCGACAACCCGACGATCGAAGACCTGATGGCCGAGCTCGCTCGGAGCAGGTCGCTGTCCGACGAGACGGAGGTGATGGCCAAGCCCCCGGCGAGAGCGGAACAGACGCCGAGCCTCGCCGGCTCGCCCGCTGGTTCGTACGGCGGACCGCAGCCCCCGAGCCACCCGATTCCCCCGTTCGGCAGCGCGCCGCGCGTGAGCCAGCCGCAGATCCCGCTCGGGGCTCCGCCCGACGTCGGCGTAGCGGTGCTCGGGCCGCCGGCACCATCGAAACGGGGCGCGGCCTTCGTCTTCGCACTAGGATTCGCCGGCGTGATCATCCTCGCGATCGTCGTGGGCGCCGTCCGGCGCTCTACTGCGGCCGCTCCACCGACCCCGGCGAGCTCGGCCGTCTTGCCGAGCCCCGCGCCGGTGCCGTCGCCGGATCCCGAGCCCGCGGAGACCTCGGAGAGCGAGGAGGACGACGAAGAGGACGTGGAAGACTCGGAGCCGAACACCGCGCAGCCGACGCCGAGGCCCGAGGTCTCCACCCCCGCGCCGACCTCGAAGCTTCCGACGCGCCCCGCGTCGACCACGCCCAGCAAGGGGCCGCGCAAGACCCCGCGCCGCCCGATCGACGATGCCAAGAGCTATCGATGAGGCGTACGCCCTGCGTACTACTGGGGATTTGTTGGTTCGTATCGGCGGTCGCGACGAGCAGCCCGGCCCGTGGAGACGAATCCGCCGTCGCTGCCGCGGAGAGCCTGTTCGCGGAGGGCCGCGCGCTCCTCGACAAGGGCCAGTTCGAGGAGGCGTGCGACCGGTTCTCGCGTAGCCAGCAGCTCGACCCGGCCGTCGGTACGCTCCTCAACCTCGGCGAGTGCTACGAGAAGCAGAACAAGACCGCGAGCGCGTGGGGCGCGTATCGCCAGGCGGTCACCCTCGCCGCCACGCGCAAGGACGAAAAACGCGCGGCGATCGCACGAGAAGCCGCCGAACGGCTCGAGCCGCACCTCTCGCGCCTCACGATCGAGGCGGCGTCGAAGCCGCCGGGCCTCGTCGTGACGAGGAACGGTACTCGGATCGAGATCGCCGCGCTCGACACGCCCATCCCCGTCGATCCCGGCGAGCAGGTGATCACGGCGTCCGCGCCGGACAGGGAAGAGTGGCGCACCACGGTCGAGCTCGGCGACGGCGAGAGCCTGACCGTGCGCATCCCGGAGCTCCCCGTGATTCCGAAGCCGGACACGGGCATCGACATCATGCCGGTGCAGCCACCGGCCACCGTGACGAACGCGCGCAAGGCGGCGCTCGGGCTCTTCGTCGGAGGCGGCGTGGCCGTCGCCGCGGGGCTCGTCTTCGGAGGTCTCGCCTTCTCGACGTGGGCCTCGGTCACGGAGGTCTGCCCCGACGGGACATGTCCCACCGAGGCCGATCGCGCGAAGGTGCAATCGGACCGGGAGGCCAGCAGCACGTACGCGACCGTGAGCACGCTCGCGATCGGTGCCGGCGCCGCCGCGATCGCCGCCGGCGCCATCGTTCACTTCACGTCCGGCAACAAGCGGGTGTCGGTGGCGCCCGCGCCGACCCGCGGAGGCTTCGGCGTCACGACGACCTTCGGGCTGTAGACCGGGGCAGGTCGCCTGGTGCGCGTGACCGGCCGGCTCGTCTCCGATCCGCAGGGCGCCGGCCGACGCCATCGGCTTTTTCGCCGGCCTTTCGAGCACTTCGCGCGTTCGAACCGAATTGGCGGACACGGTCGCGTCCTTGCTCATGGGCGGGCATGCGCCCTCGACGTTGCTCGCTCGCCTTCTTCTTCCTCTCCGCCGTCGCGCTCGGCGTGCCCGCCTGCGACGCCGCCCAGCGAGAAGCCGCCGGAGAAGAACGAGCCGCGCAGAGCGGCGCGAGCTGCAGGACGAGCGGCGACTGCAGCGCAGGCGCGAAGCACTGCGCGCCGAACGCCGCCGGAGACCTCGTATGCCAGGCGAAGGTCGACACCGGGTACGGCGCGTGCGGGCGCGTGGGCAACGCCCTCGGCGTGGGTCGCGCGTGCGGGACGTGCAGCGCGACGGCGAAGGTCTGCGTCGACGCACCCGAGCTCGACACGGCCTTCTGCTCGCGAGCCTGCTCCACCGACGACGAGTGCGGGGCCGACGCGTTCTGCGGAACGACCTCGTCGTCGAAGGGCAAGGTGTGCATTCCCTTCGTCTGCGCGTGCGTCGCGAAGACCGAGACGAACGAGCTGCTCGGTCAGGCGCTGGCGACCCACGACCGGACGACGTGCGATCTCGGCCAGAAGTTCGGATCGCTGGGCTCGATCTACCCGGAGTCGATCGCCCACGACCCGATGCGACTGACGTTCTTCCAGAAGCTCTATCACGCACCGATGGCCATCCCGCACGCGGGGCGTGGGCTCGCGGAGGCTGCACGCGCTTCGCGCTCGCGCGGGTACGTGAGCGACGTCGTCCGCATGGCGGCACGCCTCTGGGACGAAGAGCCGTCCGGCTCGACGAGCCTCCCTGCCCCGCCGTCGTTCGAGGACGCCGTGGCGGCGCTCTCGGGCGCGCCCCGCGACGCCATCGCCGCCGACGCCGGGGATCTCCCGAAGGAGCTGCGCGAGGCGCTCGCGCCCGTCCTCGCCGCCATCCGGACGGCGATCGATCTGAGGCAGCAGGCGATCCCGGAGGGCGCCGATCTCCGTCGATGGTTCCGCGCTCCGATGGGCATGTTCGTCCAGATGCGCGAGACCGTGCCGGCCGCCGAGAAGATCGATCTGACGCGTCCGGAGGATCGGGACTTCCTCCTCCGAGGCTTCCGCTACGACCTGCTCGCGCGCGCGGCGATCGTGATCGCGGAGGCGGTCGAGAACAGCGGGCTCCGGACGGGATCGTTCCCCGGCAACTACGCCTTCGACCACGACACGCCGTACGGCCGCATCGTCGTCCGCGGGACCGGCGACGACGTCTACCGCGAGTCCGATCCGAAGCTCTCCGGCGAGCTCCTCCTCGTCGTCGACACCGGCGGCGACGACCGATACGAGATCCCGGTCGGCGGCACGCAGTCGCCGTCGAACCCGGTCTCGGTCGCCATCGATCTCGGCGGCAAGGACACGTACACGTACGTGAAGACGGTGCAGGGCATCAACGAGCGCCCCGATCCGGACGCCGCCGGACGACGGCCGACGGTCCCGCGCCACAGCCTCTCGGAGGTCCGGCGCCAAGGAGCGGGCACGCTCGGGGTCGGCATGCTCTTCGACTTCGGTCGGGGCGACGACGTCTACGAGAGCCTCCGCTTCTCGCAAGGCAGCGGCGTGCTCGGCGTCGGGGTCCTGTACGACGAGGGTGGCAACGATCGTTACGTCGCCGAGACCGTGGCGCAGGGCGGCGCGCAGCTCGGCCTCGGCGTGCTCATCGACGGAGGCGGTGACGACGTGTACCGCGGCTTCTCGGTGACGCAGGGAGCCGCGTACGTGAAGGCGGTCGGGCTCCTCGTCGACCACGGCGGCAACGACACGTACTGGACGAGCCCCGGCAACTCGTACATCGCCGAAGCCGGTCGAATCAAAGGCCACGACTACCTCTACGAGTTCGGCATCAACCAGGGCGCCGCGTGGGGCCGGCGCGGGGACTACCCGCAGGACTTCCTCCGCAACGACGGACACATGTCGGGCGGGATCGGCGCGCTGCTCGATCTCGGAGGCTCCGACAAGTACACGTGCGGCGCGTTCTGCCAGGGCACCGGCTACTGGTTCGGTACGGGCATCCTCTGGGACGACGGCGTGGGGAACGACGAGAGCTACGGGCGCATCTTCGCCGGCGGCTCCGGCGTGCACTTCGGCCTCGGCATCTACCACGACGGCGGCGGTGACGATCGCCACCACGTCGGCGCGCAGCCGGAAGGTCTTTCGTTCGGCTCCGGCGACGACCTGAGCCTCGGTTGGTTCGAGGATCTCGGCGGGAACGACCGCTACACCGGCGGACGCCACAGCTTCGGCAGCGGCACCGAGAAAGGCGTCGGCGTGTTCATCGACCTGTCGGGTGACGACCGGTACGAGAGCTCGCAGGGCGACGGCTTCGGCTCCGTCCTCGATCCCGCCGACTGGCAGAAGACGTCACACCCTCGCTACAAGCTCGCGTCGATGGCGGTGTTCGTCGACGGCGCCGGCGACGACGTCTACGCGCGCGCGAAGCACTTCCAGCCGGATCCGGTCGGCAACGGACGCGCGTGGAAGCATCCCTGGATCAAGGACAGGCTGACGCCCGGCACACAGGTCCCGTCTCCGGTGACCTACCCCGCGGCGAACGTGTTCGGGCTCGGCCTCGACCGCTGACACGCTCGCTCGTCAGTAGCCGGAACGAAGGTGGAAGAAGTACATCCTGTCGAGCGCCCAGAGCGACGAGAACGCCGTCGATCCCTCGCGAACGTCGGTCGGCAGCACGAACACGGCACGTTCGCTCCGGCCGTCCGTTCCCATCACCTGGCCGATGCGCCACTCGTCGTAGTCGACTCCGTTCGGATCGGCGAAGAAGACGTGCATCGTCGACGTCCCGTCGAGGCACTGGCGACGCGGATGCGGAATGCACTCGACCTCGAAGGAGATCTTCCTGAGGTCGTAGAGGCATCCGCCGCGGGTCGGATCCTTCGCTTTGTAGATCCGCTGGTTGTCGTCCAGGCTGATGGGTCGCTCTTCGCGCGGGACGACGCGGACCTCGGGCGCGCAGCGTTCCCGATCCGGTGAGCCCGGCTCGAGCTCGAACGTCACCGTCACGCCCCTCTGCGCGTACTCGAACCCGTAGGTGACCATGAACTCCGCGTTGCGGCCGCGCAGCTCGGACTCCTCGGTCATCACGTCGTCTTCGCTGGACGCCTGCTCTCCGGCACACCCGGCGGCGGTGAGGACGACGAGAGGGGAGAAAAGGAGACTCAGGTTCATCTTCGTGCTTCGCATGTTCGCCGGAGCAGCAACGTGTATGCCGAGGTGGGCAGGCTCCCTGCATGGTGACCAACGAGCGTCGAACCCGCATCGACGCCGCCCGGCGAGCCCTCCGAAACGCCCGCGGGAGGTCACGCTCGTGACCGGCGCGAATCGGGACGCGCGCGCGCGAGTTGCGCAAATCCGTGCTTGATGGCCGAAGAGCGCACACCGGCGCTGCGCGTTTTCGAGCACCGCTGGAACCCGGACGGCCGCAAGCAGGGGCACGACACCTGCTTACTGGTCGTACATGGTGCGAATCACGCGATGCTTCGTCTGGGGCGCCGTGCTGGCGCTCGTCGGGTGCGTGACGGACGGAGAAGCCGACGATCTGGTCGCGTCCGACCAAGCGGCCATCGACGGCGACCGCAGCGATCCCGCGCACGCGCGCAGTGACCGGACGGCCGCGACGGCCACGGTCCACGGCCGGAAGATCGTCCTCCACCTCAGCGACGAAGACAACGCAGGCTGGGCGAGCATCGAAGACGGCGACCCGGGCGACGAGGTCTGGCTCGATCGCTCGTTCGACGCGGGCGCGAGCTGGGACGGGCACGTCGGCAAGACGAAGATCCCGTCGGGCGGGCGCTCGTGGCGGACGATGATGTACAGGGTCGACGAGCCGGGCAAGCACCGCTTCGGCGCGCTCCGCGCGTGCGGCAAGGCGGGCAACCGGCCCGAGATCGCGTGCACGCCGTGGTTCCGCACGACCGCGCCGGGCGAGACTCGACACGACGCCGCCGCGATCGGCCTGATGCAGCACTACCAGTCGTTGTTCGGCAGGTGGAACTCGGGCTGGTGGAACTCGGCGAACGCGCTCACCGCGATGCTCGACTACATGCAGATCACCGGCTCGACCACGCATCGCTGGGTGATCGCCCACACGTTCGACCGGAACCGGTGGAGCAAGTTCACGAACGAGTACATGGACGACACGGCGTGGTGGGGGCTCGCGTGGGTCCGCGCCTACGACGTGACGGGCGAGCAGCGCTACCTCGACATGGCTCGCCACGACGCCGAGTACCTCTGGAAGTTCAAGGACGACAAGTGCGGCGGCGGCATCTGGTGGCGCGACGACAAGAAGTACAAGAACGCCGTGACGAACGAGCTGTTCATCAAGCTCGCGGCGTCGCTGCACAACCGCATCCCCGGTGACACGGTCTGGCTCGCTCGCGCGAAGGAGGTCTGGGCCTGGTTCGAAGCGAGCGGGATGATCAACGCCGAGAACCTGATCAACGACGGCCTCGACGATCAGTGCCGAAACAACGGCCAGACGGAGTGGACCTACAACCAGGGAATCATCCTCGGCGGCCTCGTCGAGCTGCACCGCGCGACCGGCGACGACGCCTTGCTCGCGAAGGCGCGCGCGCTCGCGGACGCGTCGACCTCGAGCCCCAAGCTCCACCCGAACGGCATCCTGCGGGAGCCCTGCGAGTCGAACGCCGACAAGTGCGGCAAGGACGGTCCGTCGTTCAAGGGAGCCTACGTGCGCGGGCTCGGCGAGCTCGATGCCGCGCTGCCGGATCGGCCGTACCGCAAGTACCTCCGAGCGCAGGCCGACGCGATGTACGCCAACGCCCGGACGACGATCGACCAGTACGGCATTCACTGGGCGGGGCCGTTCGACAGAGCGGACGCGTCGCGCCAGCACAGCGCCCTCGATCTCCTGAACGCGGCGGCCCGATGACGAGCGTGCAGGTCGAGCGCAACGGTAGAGCACGCAGACCCCGACCACGTCCGCCGACGTGGTGAGCACCGCGGCTCGGCGTTCCCGCCTCCTCGTGGGGTAAATTCGAGGAATGCCGCCGCGACATCGCTCGTCCCCTCCCCCGCCGCCGCCTTCGTCGCGGCCGCCCCCGCACGAGCGCCGCCGCCACCATCCTCATCACCACCACCCGCCTCACCATCATCATCATCACGGCGGCCCGCGAGGACGGCAGCTCCCGCTCGACGCGGGTCCGATCGACGCGGCGCTGAGCGACGTCGTCCCCGACGCTCGCGACCGAGCCTTCGTCCTTCGCTGCATCCTCGAGGAAGGCCCTCGCCACCATCGCGTGGCGAGCTGGGCGCTCTTGCGCATGCTCGCTGCGGTGCTCGCCGAGGTCGGCGGCCAGCCGAACGTCGACGACTCGCCGAGCGAGGCGCTCGGCATGCGGCTGCCGCCGAACGTCGCTTCGTCGTCCGACGACGCGGAGTTCCCGATGGGCGTCCCCACGCGGATGCTCCGCGAGATCCTCGATGCGAAGGAGGCGGAGCTCGCGATCGAATGCCTGCGCGACGGGCCCCCGCACCACGCGCTCGCGAACGCCGCGATGGCCTGGATCCTCGAGGGCGTCTACGACCGCATCCGCAGCCGGCGGAGCGCCCGCGGTACCGGAGAATGACGCGACGCGAGCCACTGCTGTCGAGCCAGCGCATCCCCCTCGTCGGCGGTCCCGCCGTCACGCCGCCGCCGCCCGCGCCGAGCGCGCTCACGCTCGAGGAGCGCGAGATCGCGTCGCTCGGTCTCGGCGCCGCCTTCGAGCTCGCGTCGGCCGAGCTCGGGTTCGCCGCCGCGTCGTGGCTCTTCGTCGAGCAGGTCGCCACGCTCGGGGGGCGAGAAGCCGTCGTCGCGCTGCGCGACGAGCTGGGCCCCTCGTTCTCGGCCCTCCATTACATCGCCACGCGCTGGCTCGAGGGCGAGCGCGCGCCGCCGATCCGCACGTCGGGCGTGCTCCACGCGCTCGAGGGCGCGCGCCGCGTTCTGGTCGTCGGCCTCGAGGCACGTCACATCGACGCCCTCGTGCGTGATCTCGATCCGTCGGTGCGTCTCGGACTGCTCACGTACCGGCTCCAGCGCGTCGAGTGGGATCGCGTGATCGCCAACTGGGGCGGGCGCGTCGAGCCCGTCGACGTCGCCGAGTTCCAGGGATGGGCCGGGGCGCGCTCCGCCCTCCTCACGTTCGTGTACGGCGTGCGCGGTCACGTCATGAACGTGCTGTCGGCGTTCCTCCGCGTGATCGGCCCGGACGTCCGAACGCAGTTCCGCGACATCGTCGGCTGGGACGTCCTCGGCGGCACGCCCGAGGTCTATCCGCGGTATCTCGTCGAGACGCTGACGTCCGAGCTCACGGCGCTCGTCGACGTCGACGGAGTCTGATGGCCGCACTGCTCCTGACGGGAATCCTCGTCGTCACGCTCGCCGTCCAAGCGCGGTTCGCGTCGATCCGCATGCTCGTCGTCCTCTCGGGCGCCGCGGCCGCCTGCCTGACGTCCGCGCTCCTCGGCCACGGCGGCACGCACGAGCTCCTCGCCGAGGTCCCTTGGGACGTGCTCGTCCTGCTCGTCGCGCTCGGCCTCTTGTCGGAGGCGTTCGTCGAGGCGCGCCTGTTCGCGGTCATCGCCGTGCGCGCGGCGGAGCTGAGCCGAGGCTCGCCGGTCGGCATCGGTCTCGTCTTCGGCGTCGCCATGTACTTCGTGAGCGCGCTCATGAACAACCTGACCGCGCTCGTGCTCGTCCTGCCGATCGTGCTCATCATCCTGCGCGTCGCGGGCGCAGGGCAGAAGCAGGTGACGTGGACGCTCGGGACGCTGCTCGTCACGTGCAACCTCGGCGGGGCCGCCACGCCGATCGGAGACTTTCCCGCGATCCTCCTGCTCGGCCGCGGATCGATGTCCTTCACGGACTATCTCGTGCGCGCCGCGCCGGCGACCTTCGCCGGGCTCGTCCTCGTGCTCGTCGTCGCCGCCCTCACCCTGCGCGGCTCGCACGAGCGCGTCCGCGCCGAGATGCGTGCCGCGATCTCGCGCGCGCTCATCCGGGCGCTCTATCGCGGCGCGCGCCTCGATCGGAAGCTCCTCGCATGGCTCACGGCCGTCTTCGTCGCGATGCTCGTCGCGTGGATGGCCCTGCCGGCGTCGGGCCCCGTGAGCGCCGACCTCGTCGGATGGGTCGGCGTGCTCGTCGCGCTCGCGGCGCGGCCCGCGTTCGGAGAGCGTGTCGTGCGGACACGCGTCGACGTCGAGGCCGTCCTCTTCTTGCTGTCGCTCTTCGTAATGGTCGCCGCCGTGAGGCGCACGGGCGTGTTCGCGATGGCCGCCGGAAAGCTCACGGACCTGCCGGTGTCGCCGGCGCTGCAGCTCGTGTGCTTCCTCTTGCTCGTCGGCGTCGTGACGGGCGTGTTCTCCGCCGGCCCGTCGATGGCGGCGTTGCTCGAGGTCGCGGCGGTGCTCGCGACGCGCTTGCCTCCGCACGTCGTCTACGTCGGCCTCGCGCTCGCCGTCTGCGCCGGCAGCTCCCTCTTCCTGACGGCGGCCACGTCCGGCCCGCTGGCGCAGTCGCTCACCGAACGTGCCCAGCTCGTCAGCGAGGACGGCAAGCGCATCCGTTTCGGCTTCGCCGAGTTCCTGCCCGTCGGCATCGTGAGCTTCGTCATCATCGAGGCCGTCGCGATCGTCTACGCGCTCGCCGGCCTCGCCCTGAGCTGACGCGCGTGCCTTGGATCCGCCGGCTCGGCCGTTGTAGGGTCCGCCGCGATGGCAAACGCCGCGATCGAGCAGATCGAACGTCACCGTGCCGAGATCACCGGGCACTGCTACCGGATGCTCGGCTCCGTGGTCGACGCCGAGGACGTGGTCCAGGAGACGATGGTGCGCGCGTGGCGCGGCCTCGAGTCCTTCGACGGCCGCTCGTCGCTGCGCACGTGGCTCTACCGTATCGCGACGAACGCGTGCCTCGACGCCCTCGGCGACCGCGCGCGCCGCGTGCGCTCGACCGACGAGTTCCCGGCCGGCACCGTCGACGACGAGCTCGAGACACGCCCGCGGACGCACTGGCTCGAGCCGGTCCCGGACGCGCGGGTCATCCCGCCCGACGCCGATCCCGCGACGCAGGCGATCCTGAGGCAGAGCATCCGGCTCGCGTTCGTCGCCGCGCTCCAGCACCTCCCGCCGAAGCAGCGCGCGGCCCTCTTGCTCACGGAGGTCCTCGGGTTTTCGGCGGCGGAGGTCGCGGAGACGCTCGACACCACGGTCGCGTCCGTGAACAGCGCTCTGCAGCGCGCACGCGCGACGCTCTCGGCCCTGCACGTCGAGGAGAGCCCCCCGGCGCTCGACGCCGCGAGCTCCGCCCTCGTCGACAAGTACGTCGCCGCGTTCGAGGCCTACGACGTCGACGCGCTCACGAACCTCCTCCGCGAGGACGTGGCGATGTCGATGCCGCCGTACACGCTCTGGCTCCGCGGCCCCGAGGCCGTCCGTGCCTGGCTCCTCGGCCGCGGCTCGGTCTGCCGCGGCTCGCGCTTCGTGCGCACGACCGCGTGCGGCTGCCCGGCGTTCCTCCAGTACCACGCGACGCCCGAAGGCCGTCATCACGCTTGGTCGGTCAACGTCCTCGAGCTCGCGGGGGACCGCATCGCCAAGATGACGTTCTTCTTGGACGCCGAGGCGCTCTTCCCCGCGTTCGGGGCGCCTTTGGACCTGGACTGACGGGCCTCAGACCTCAGGCCTCGGACCTCGAAGAGGCCTCGGGGCCGCGGGCTCTCGAGCGAAACGCGTCGCGGCTCGCCGCCCGGATCGATTCCCTCATCCCGCCGCGGCCGTTCTCGCTGAGGCCCGAGGCCCGAGGCCTTTTTCATCCCCCACCGATGATTTCTGCGCCCCTGCGGAGTCCATACAGGCAAACAGGAGGCAAACCCCATGGCCCGTAAGCTTTTCGTCAACCTGCCCGTCCGCGACCTCGACCGTTCGAAGCGCTTCTTCGAGGCGCTCGGGTTCACGTTCGACCCGAAGTTCACGGACGACAAGGCCGCGTGCATGGTCGTCAGCGAGGAGGCCTTCGTGATGCTCCTCACCGAGCCGTTCTTCAAGGAGTTCACGACGAAGCAGCCGTGCGCCACCGCCACGCACGTCGAGGCGCTCATCGCCTACTCCGCCGACAGCCGCGCGGAGGTGGACGCCATCGTCGACAAGGCCCTCGCGGGGGGCGGCAAGGAGCCGGTCAAAGCGAAGGACTACGGGTTCATGTACCAGCGGAGCTTCGAGGACCTCGACGGACACTGCTGGGAGGTGCTCTGGATGGATCCGAAGGCGGTTTCGTAGTGGCATGCCGCCCGACGACGCCGGCGGGGCGCGACGGCGCGCGCCCCGCGGCGAGCTCGGCCGTACGTGCGCCTTGATGCGACGGCGGCCGAGGGTGCATGGACAAAGACATCGCGCCGCTCGTTGCATTTCCGCGGGGGCTCGTCGCGCTGTCGATCGTCGGCGCAGCGTGCACCGTCTCGTCTCCCGCGCCTGTCCTTCCGCGGGGTGACGCGCCCGTTTCGATCGAGGAGCGCGCGCCGGCCGACGAGCGAGCGACGACGCCCTCGAGCGAGGAGGCGGCGGCCGAGGAGCGCTTCGACCCGCAGGTGCTGCTCGACACGTGGTCGCTCGCCGCGCGGGAGGACGGCGAGGCGTGCCGCGCCGCTCTGAAGGAGGCGGGGTTCCAGTTCCGGAGCGTCGCCGACAAGAGCGAGCCCGACAAGTCCGGATGCGGGATCCCTCACGGCGTGATCGTCCGTCGAGGTCCGACGGGCATCGTGTGGGACCCTCCGATCATGGTCGACTGCACGCTCGCGCGTGCGCTCGTCTCGGTCGAGCGCATCGTTCAGGAAGAAGCAGAGCGCCACCTCGAGACGCGCATCGCGCGCATCGCGAACCTCGGCGGCTACGCGTGCCGGCCACGGAACTACCGCAAAGGCGCATCGCTCAGCGCCCATGCGTTCGGCAGCGCCGTCGACGTCGCGGCCTTCCATCCCGCGAAGGGCACGCCGGCGATCATCGCCCGCGACTGGGCCGAGCGCCCGCGCTCGACGCCGGCGAGGGACGCCCGACGGAGCTTCCTCCGATCCGTGTTCGTACGCCTGCGGCGGGAGGCGGACCTCACCTACGTCGTGGGCCCGGACTTCAACGCCATCCACCACGATCACTTCCACCTCGATCGAGGCGGCTGGCACTTCTGGTTCAACCGCTGAGCGAGCGAGCGCTCAGCCCTTCATCGCTTCGACGATCTCGGGCGGCGGCGGCCGTTGCGGCTCGCTCGCGGGCCCCGACGACCAGTCCATGCCGAACTCGTGCCCCGCTTCACAGCGGTACTGGTCGGACTCGACGCCTTCGTGGATGCGCGTGGCGCGAGTGACCTTTCCCTCGTCGAGGCACACCATGCACGCCACCTCCTGCGCGAGCGGTCCGCCGGCCATGAGGGCATCCTAGACGACCGCCCGAAGGTCGACGAACGCCTGCCCGCCGGAGAAGCGAAGGCACGAGGTTTGCTCTACCGCGTGCCGTCTCCTACCCGGACGGAGGCTCGCACCCCGGCTCGAACGCGGCACTCTCGAAACAAAGTCGACGAACGAAAACCAGCGGCCACCGCCGCCGGTCACAAGATCTTGCGACCTCGGTCTCGAGATTTCGTGTCGTCACGAATTCCTGCGTCCGCTCTCCCGGCGAAACCCCTGGAGTTTCACGGGGTGAGCGCGTGGCATCGACGCTGCAAGCGATCGGATTGCCCCGGGGGACCGACGATGGAGAGGACACCTTCCCGATGAGCGAAGACGCCACCGAGGTCGCTGCACTCAAGGCTCGCATCCTGGAGCTCGAGCGTGAGAACGCGCGCCTGCGCGCCGGCGTGTTCGAGCCGAGCTCCCCGTCGGTAGTGAAGGTGCCCCCGGAGGTCGCTCCCCTCTTCGAGCGCGCGGCCGCGACGGTACGGGACCTCTTCAAGCGCGTCGAGATCGATCCGGCGCGTGCGATGTTCGCGATCGACGGCGAGCGCTACATCCTCATCCGCGCGTCGGCGTTCTCGATCGAGTTCCTCGACACGCTCGTCAACCTCTATGCGGACCGCGGCGAGCGCGAGGCGCTCGCGATCGCGCGAGGGTTCTTGTTCGACATCGCGCACACGATCGGATTGCACGACGCGCGGCAGATGCACGAGAAGCTCGGTGCGAGCGATGCGGTCGAAAAGCTCTCGGGCGGCCCCGTCCGATTCGCCTACACCGGCTGGGGCCAGGTCGCGATCGATCCGCGCAGCAACCCGGTGCCCGGCGACGACTTCCTCCTCGTCTACGAGCATCCCTACTCGTTCGAGGCCGCGAGCTTCCTACGCGCGAACCGCAAGTCGGACGGTCCGGTCTGCATCATGAACGCCGGCTACTCCTCCGGCTGGTGCACGGAGAGCTTCGGCGTCGAGCTGACCGCGCTCGAGGTGAAGTGCCGCGCCCGCGGAGACGACGGCTGCTTCTTCGTCATGGCGAAGCCCGATCGGGTCGCCGCGGCGGCTCGCGAGCACTTCGGCGTCGACCCCGGCGCGATGCGCGAGCACGGGTTCGACGTGCCGACGTACTTCGAGCGCAAGCGCGCCGAAGAGGAGGTGCGCCGCTCGCTCCAGAAGCTCCAGGAGGCCCAAGAGGAGCTCGTGCGCAAGGAGCGGCTCGCGACGGTGGGTCTGCTCGTCTCCGGCGTCGCCCACGAGGTGAACACGCCGCTCGGCGTCGCCGTGACCGCCAACGGCGTCGCGCAGGACGAGCTCAACGCGATGCGCGAGAAGTTCGAGAAGGGCGCGCTCACCAAGGGCGATCTCCGGAACTTCCTCGAGCGCGCCGGGCAGGCCATCTCCCTCGTCGAGACGAACCTCGAGAGGGCCGCGCACCAGATCACGAAGTTCAAGCGCGCGTCGGTCGACCACGTCTCGCAGGAGCAACGGCGCGTCGACGTCGCCGCGTACGTCCGCGAGACGTTGGAGAGCCTCGGGCCGCTCGCGCGGCGCGCGGGCCTCGCGGTGTCGTTCACGAGCGAGGGCCCGCTCGAGTGCGTCACGTACCCGGGCGCGATCTCGCAGATCGTGACGAACTTCGTCACGAACACGGCGATGCACGGCTCGGACGATCCGCCGCTGTCCGAGGGCGGCACGACGCGCGCGGTCCGGCTGCACGTCGACGTTCGGCTGATGCGCCTGGCGGACGACAAGGTCGTCCTCCGGTACTCCGACGACGGACGCGGCATGACCGAGGAGGTCAAGGCGCAAGCCTTCCAGCCGTTCTTCACCACGGGCCGCGCCGGCGGCGGGTCCGGGCTCGGCTTGCACATCGTGCAGTCGCTCGTGGCCGACGTCCTACGAGGAAAGATCGAGCTCGACACCGCGCCGGGCAAGGGCGCGACGTTCACCGTCACGTTCCCGGTCGAGCCCTGATCGGCGGGGAGCTCACTTGCTCCGCGTGATGCCGAAGCTGCGAAGCTGGTAGGTGAGCGTCGACGGCTTCATCCCGAGCAGCTCGGCGGCGCCTCCCTCACCGGCGATCTTCCCGCCGGCCTTCTCGAGCGCCGCGATGAGGTTCTGCTTCTCGAGCTCGCGCATCTCTTCGACGGTGTAGAAGCCTCTCGGGGGCATCGTCATCGCACGCACGGAGACGGCTTCGTCGAGGCGAGCGGTCGATCGCGGCGCCGGCTCGAGGGCCTCGGCTGCCGCGAGCTCCGGCAGCGCCGCGTCGAGGCGCAGGTATCCGTCCGGCGACAGAATGAGCGCGCGCTCGGCGACGTTCTCGAGCTCGCGGACGTTGCCGGGCCACGAGTAGCTCTCGAGCATGCGCGTCGCCTCGGGCGAGAGCGGGACGAACGGCCGCCCGAGCTTCCGGCACGACTTCGCGACGAAGTGCTCGAAGAGCGGGACGATGTCGCTCTTCCGCTCGCGCAGCGGCGGGATCTTCATCGGGAAGACGCTGAGCCGGTAGTAGAGGTCGGCCCGGAACTGGCCCGCCTCCACCATCGCCTTGAGATCGCGGTTCGTGGCCGCGACGACGCGCACGTCGACCTTCTGCGTCTTCGTGTCTCCGACGCGCTCGACCTCGCGTTCCTGCAGAGCGCGCAGGAGCTTTCCTTGCAGCTCGAGCGGGATCTCGCCGACCTCGTCGAGGAAGAGCGTACCGCCGTCGGCGAGCTGGAAGCGCCCCACGCGGTCGCGGTGCGCGCCGGTGAAGGCTCCGCGCACGTGGCCGAAGAACTCGCTCTCGAAGAGCTCGCGAGGCACGCTCGCGCAGTTCACCTTCACGAGCGGGCCCGAGGCGCGCGCGCTCTTCTCGTGGATCGCTCGGGCGACGAGCTCCTTGCCCACCCCGGACTCGCCGAGGACGAGCACGGTCGTGTCGGTCTTCGCGACCGCGTCGATCTGCGCGCGCACCAGCTCGAACGCGGGGCTCGTGCCGATGAGATCGCCGCCGCCCTCGGCTTCCTTCACCTCCTCGCGGAGGTAATCACGCTCGCGCTCGAGCGCGGCCTTGAGCGCCTTGATCTCCTCGTATGCCTTCTTCTGTTCCTCGTAGAGCCGCTCGAGCTCTGCGCGTTGCTTCTCGACGGCCTGGAGCTGCTCGTACGTCCTGAGCGCCGCGATGACCGTCGTCAAGAGGCGCGTGGACGTCAGCTCCGTCTTGGTGCGGTAGTCGCTGATGTCGAAGTGACGAATGACCGTCGCCTCGGGCGCCTGTCCCGGCTGGCCGGTCCGGAGCACGACGCGCACGTGGCCGTAGCCGAGCTCGTCGCGGATGTACTTCACGAGCTTCAGGCCCGCGTCGTCCGTCTCCATGACGACGTCGAGGAGGACCAACGCGATGTCCGGGTTCTCCGCGAGCAGCTTCTTGGCGCTCTGAGCCGATCGGGCGCTGAGGAACGAGAGGCCCCTGTCCGAGAACGACACGCTCCTCAGAGCGAGGACGGTGACGTCGTGGACCTCCTGCTCGTCGTCGACGATGGCGATCTTCCAGGGAGGCGCGCTCGACGAAGGCGACGCGCCCGCCCCGTTGGACGAGACGTCCGTCTCGTCCACGAACGGGGATTCGGCGTCATCCGCGAGAGCCATGACCCACCCTTCCTCCTAGACAACGCCCGGCGGGAACGTGTCCCGTGATTATACCCGAAGAGATGGTCGCCTTTCGACCCCCACGTGCGCACCCCCGAGGCCAGGAACGCGATCGCCCCAAAAATTCAGCGGCCATACGTGCGGTGCTCCACCTCGACGCCACCCGCCGAGCTCTTGACCACGATGCGTTTCACGCCAGCGGCGTGGACGACGGCGAAGAAGGGGTCCTCCGCGACCGTGCCCGCGTTGCTCTCGTCGCCGGCCTTTTCGACGGTCCGCGTCCCGAGCGAGACGTCGTCCGCATCGAACGCCTCGAACGTGGCGTCACGGCCCGGCGCTCCGTCCGTCCACGCGATCCTGACGTGCGTGGGCAGGCCGCCGAGCACCGCGGCGTCGAAGGTGAACTCGATCGTACCGGCGCCGTACGCGCTGTTGCAGGCTCCGCCCACTTTCGAACATTTCCCGTCGACGACGCCGTCGTCCTCGTCGACGGAATCGACGAGCGAGACGCCGAAGGACGTGCCGAGCGTCGTGCTGCTCGCGGTCACCCCGGGCGTGCTCAGCTCGCCGTCCTCCCAGTCCTCGAAGTGGAAATACGAGCCGAACGAGACGCCCTGGAACGGGCCGTCCGCGCGCGACGTGTACGGAACCGGATCGAGCAAGCCGTCCTCGAGCACCTTGCCCGAGTCCGGGCCTCCGTCGGTCGGCCCGGGGGCGGCCCCTCCGTCGGCATTCGGCGTAGGCGGAGGAAGGGAGCCGTCCGGCCCCGAGTCGCGCCCCGCTTCGTTCGTGGGCGGGCTCGAGTCGCTCCCGCAGGCGACGAGACCGGCGGGCACGCACCCAATAATCGTGGTGGGGCGAAAGATGGGACGAGCAAGCCGCATGTCCGTGAACAGTAGGCGCGGACGGCCCCCGGCTCCAGTCGTTCGCCTGGGTGACGTCAGGCATGACGCGGCGCTCTATGGGGTCGGTCCGGGCGGCACAGGCGGTCCGCTGGGGGGCCGGAGGCTCCGGGCTACCCGGCGACCATCCGGCCCCCACCGGACGAGGAGGCTCCGGGCCCGCTCGAGGGCGAGCACGGCGTGCCGGTCGTCCGCCCTCAGGCCGCGGGCTTCGACGCGAAGAACGTCACGCCGCACACGCGGAGATCCCGAGAGACTTTCCGGTCGGCTGACGTCCCCTCGAAGGCCGCATAGCGCTCGACGATGCGACCGTCCACGAGGCCTTCCTCGGCGGCGAGCAGGTACAGCTCGGGCTCGGGGAGCGCTCCGGCGATGCACGCCGCCCAGAGCTCCGGATCGCTCCGTGCGGCGAGCGTGAGCTCTCGCTGCACGACGACGTCGGCGAGATGGAGGCGCCCGCCCGGCTTGAGCACGCGCGCGATCTCGCGCATGACCGCCCGCTTGTCCGGGGCGAGGTTGAGGACGCCGTTCGAGATGACGACGTCGACGCTGCCGGTCTCGAGAGGCAGTGCCTCGTACACGCCTTCACGGATCTCGACGCGATCGTCGAGGCCCGCCGCGATCGCCGCCGCGAGGGCACGCGCGAGCATTCCACTCGTCATGTCGACGCCGATCGCCCGACCGCGCGGGCCGACGCGTCGCGCCGCCACGAGCAGGTCCATTCCTGCACCGCACGCGTGATCGAGCACGGTCTCGCCCTCGTGGATCGGCCCGGCGCGGTGAGGGTTGCCGACGCCGGCGAAGGCGTCCGTGGCGAGCGCCGGCAGCGACGCGAGCTCGAAGCGGTCGTAACCGAGCTGCCGCACGGCGTACTCGGCGCCGCGGTGGAAGTGGAACTCGCCGTGCGGATCCTGCGCGACGCGCTCGTAGGTCTCGCGCACGGCCGCACGGAGCCGTGCCACGTCGAAGCCCTGGGGACACGAGAATGCCATGATGATCTTCTCCTTTCGGGTGACGAGGCAAACGATGCGGTCGGCGCGTGGGAGGCCGCGTTGGAGCCACCGTGGAATCGCCGGCGTCGAATCGCGCGAGGGAGGCGTGCTAGCCTGCCGGGATCATGACCGACGCTCCGCTCGAGCTCCGACTGCTTGGGGAGCTCGAAGTGCTGCGCGCGGGGCGTGCCGTCGCCCTGCCGCACTCGAAGAAGACGCGCGCGCTGCTCGCGTATCTCGCCCTCACCGATCGTGAGCACCGGCGCGAGCGGCTCTGCGATCTGTTCTGGGACGTCGCGGACGACCGCCGCGGCGCGCTGCGATGGAGCCTGAGCAAGCTCCGGGCGATCGTCGACGACGCCGGCGCGTCGCGCATCATCGCCGATCGGGAGCGCGTCGCCTTCGCCCCGCTCGGCGCTCGCGTGGACGTGCTCGAGCTGCGGCGCACGTTCGCCGGCAAGCCGATCGACGAGATCCCGCTCGACGTCCTCGAGCGATCCGCCGAGGCGTTCCGCGGCGAGCTCCTCGAGGGGCTCGATCTCGCCGCTCCGCTTCGCGCCCTCTAGCGTGGTCGCGAGCGCCGGAGACAGCTCGGCGATCGCGCCCATGAACGCGGAAGAGAGGTCGCGACCCTTCCACTCGTCGAGGAACCGTCGTGGCGGCACCGCGACGAAGACGCACGACTCGCCGTCGTTGGTCGGGATGACGCCTCCCGCGACGCCGGGCCGATAGAGCCACGAGTAGCCCTCCGCGGCGATGCTCGACCAGTATCCGTAGACGATCGCGGTGGCGTACCTGCCCGTCTGGTACGTCTTCGCGCCCACGCGATCGGCGAGGCGCGAGCGAAGCCCGTCGGCGCCGATCACGAGATCCGCGCCGACCGGGACGAGCCGCCCCTCGCGATCGACGAGCTCGACGCCGGCGACGGCGCCGGAGCCCGAACGAAGCACGTCGACGACGTCGAGGCCGTGCCGCACGTCGGCGCCGGCCTCGCGCGCGGCGTCCACCAGCACGCGATCGAGCAGCGTACGCCGCGGCGCGAAGAGCGCGTCGAGGCCGCCCTTCGCGCGGATGGGGACGACCACCTCGCGGTCGCCGTAGTAGAACGACACCGTTCGGATGGGCGGAGTGCCGCCGGCGACGATCCTGTCGAGCAGGCCCCAGCGATGGAGCTGGAGCGCCCCGCCGCGCATCAGCGCGTGCGTCGACAAAGCGTCGGCGCCGTACGATCCGCGGTCCGCGGCGAGGACGCGGAGCCCTCGGCGCGCGAGCAGCATCGCAGTCGCGGCGCCGGCGCATCGCGCGCCGACGACCACGACGTCGTATCGAGATCGGAGAGGGCTCGTCGTTCGAAACATCGGGAAGCTCCTTCGTACGCTTCGCTCAGGCCGCCGCGCGCGAGCCCGAACGGAAATGGGATTGGATGTGGTCGGCGAGCTCGGCGGCGTCCTTGCCCACGCCGTCGATGAAGCTCGACGAACGGCGCCGCATGAACTGCAGCCCGAGGACGTAGAGACCTCGGACGCGCGTGACGCCGCCCGCGTGCGCGATCTCGCCGTCGGGATCGAGCACGGGCAGGTGGAGCCACGGGTAGCGACGCCGGTACCCGCAGGCCCAGATGACGGTGGAAACACGCTCTCGGCGGAGATCGAGGTCGACCGTGCGGGCGCCGAGCGCGATCGGCGCCGGGCGGTCCGGAGGGCCCACGAGCGGGCGCATCCCCCAGCAATCGACGAACGCGTCGATGCGGTCGAGCAGCCGCGCGAGCTTCGCGTCGGCGTCGCCCGTCGTCTTCGCGAGGTCGCCGGCGAACCGGATGCTCGTCCCGTTCGCCTTCGCGGCGGTCCCCACGATGCGAACGCCGCGCTGGGCGAGCCGCTGGAGGTCGAGCGGCAGCCCGGGGCGACCGGCGAGCTGTAGCGAGGGCTGGCGGCGCGCGGCCGCCGGATTGGGCATCGCCTCGATGCGCTCGTCGAGCGCGCCCATCGCGTCGAGCCACCACATGATGTCCCGGCCGCGGTAGCTGCGCGGCACTCGCGTGTGCTTCCCAGCGGCGAGGATGACCTGACGTCCGGAGGCCAGGACCTCCTCCGCGATCTGGACGCCGGACGCCGCCGCGCCGACGACGAGCACGGAGCCGTCCGGCAGATCGCCGGGCCGGCGGTAGGACGAGGCCGTGAGCTGCTTCACGTCCCGCGGCAGGCTCGTCGCCAGCTCGGGGACGTGCGGGACGTCGCAGTGACCAGTGGCGATCACCACGACGTCCGCGACCCAGTCGTCCTTCGTCGTGCGCACGATGAAGCCGCCGGGGCGCGCGAGCACGGAGCGCACCTCGCAGCCGGTCTCGACGGGAGCGTCGAAGGAGGCCGCGTAGCCCTCGAGCAGACGTGCGACCTCCATCATCGTCATGAAGCCGTCGGGGTCCTCCCCCGCGACCCGCAGCCCCGGGAGGCGGCTCATCCATCGAGGCGTCAGCGTGCGGAGCGAGTCCCAGCGCTCGCTGCGCCAGCGCTCGGCGATCCGACCGCGTTCGATGACGACGTGATCGATGCGGCGATCGGACAGGCAGCGGCTCATCGCCAGGCCTGCCTGTCCCCCGCCGATCACGAGCGTGTGCGTACGCCGCTCGGCCATGACCCGCCTCCGCTCGTGCGCCGCGCTCAGCGAGCGTCCACTTCGATGACGACGGACGTGCCGTTCGTGAGCACGTCGAACACGGCCGATCGACGGCGCGACTGCTCGACGATCTCCTCGAGCTTCGCGCGCGGCGCGTCGCCCGCGATTCGGAACGAGATGCGGAGCTGCTGGTAGCCGTTGCGCACCTCGTCGGAGAGGCCGAGGATGCCGCGCAGGTCGATGTCGCCCTCGACCGTGGACTCGACCTCCGTGAGCGTGACCCCGCGCGCGGCGGCGATGTTCGCGATGCCGGCCGTGAGGCACGTCGCAAGGGCGTGGAGGAGGAACTCCACAGGCGTCGGGCCCTGGTCGGCTCCGCAGAGGACCGCGGGGTGATCGCCGTCGTAGCGGAACGTGGCCTTGCGCTCGTGCTCCCCGCCTGCGCCGGAGAAGGACTCGATCCGCGTCTGGCTGTGCGTCCCTGCGATCCAGTGGTTCTTCGCCCGGAACTGGAACTTCGCGAGCTCCGGCTGCTCCCTTACCGCGTTGATCGTGGTGAGGAGCGCGGGCGTGTCCACGCCGTTGCGCGGCGGGGGGAGCATCTTCTTCGGCTTGTCCTGAATCTCGGTCGACATGGTCATCGTTTCGTCTCCTGTTCGTCGGCGCCTGCGCGCCACGGAGAAGACGGTGACCGCCGGCCGTTTGAAGAGGCGTGGAAGCCGCCATGGAATCGGCCCGAGGAACGTTCGACGATTGCGTGGCTGCAGCGACCGGCCGCGGGCCGCGTCTGGTCCAGGACTACACGGTCCGGCAGGACGAGCTGTTCTTCGTCGTCCAGAAGGGCCCGCGCTACGACCTGGGCGCGTGCAAGCGTGCACGGACGGTCAGCTCTCGGAGTGCGCCGTCTACGACGTGGAGCTCCGATGAAGAGCCGCCTGTCCGTCCTCGCGCTCGCCGCTTTGCTCCTCGTCACCGCGCCGGGATGCGTGATGGCGCGCCAGATCCACGCGGTCGACGCGCACCCGACGTACAACGACTTCGAGGTCCAGACCATCTCGCTGCGCGCGGCGCTGTTCTTCTTCTGGCAGACCGACGAGGTCTGGACCTGCCACCGCGCCGGTGACACGTTCGTCTGCGAAGAGATCGACTACGAAAGCTCGAAGCAAGGCCACCGCTGGGACGGCCCAGCGGCGCCTCCACCCGCGCAGACGTCGGTCACGCCGCCGAGCCCGACCCCGACGCCCGCGCCCGCGCCGCCGCCGGTGCTGCCACCGCAGCCGGCTCCCACGTCCACGCCGGCGCCTCCCGGAGGTGGAGCTTGAGAGGTGGGTGCATGAACCGCGCGATCTCGATCTTCGTCTTGCTCGTCGTCGCCCTCGGGGTCTCGGGCTGCAGTGCCCCGAAGCTGCTCCACTTCGGCTACACGTCGACGAACAAGGTCTGGTACCACTCGCAACTCTCGGGCGACGACCACCGCTTGATCGTGTGCGACGTCCAGCCGAACGGCAGCGAGACCAACTGCCGCGAGTCCGAGCAGGTCGACAATCGCGACTCGCGCATCAAGAAGTGCGACATCGCACCGGACAACAGCGCGCGCTGCTCGGTCCAGCTCGACCTCGAAGAGTGAGCGCGCGCCACGGTCGCGCGCGCAATCACTCGGGGCGCCGGCTCTTCGCCTTGCGGCCCGCGGGTCGCTTGGCTGCCGCGCGGCGGCCGCCGAGCTTCGCGAGGAGCTCGGTCGCCGAGACCGTGTGCGGGTGCTTCTTCCCGAAGGTGTGATCGAACACTCGGAGCGCGTGCTCGCAATGCGGCCGCGCCTCGTCGGGCCGACCGAGCTGCAAGAGGAGGTCCGCGAGGTTGTAGTGTGCGAGCGCCGTGTCGTGGTGATCCTCTCCGACCGCACCGGTGAACAGCTCGATCGCGCGCCGATACCCCGCCTCGGCCTCGTCGATTCGTCCGACGGACGCATCGAGCGCCGCGAGGTTGTGCGTGTTCATCGCGATCTCGTAATGCCGTTCGCCGTAGACGCGGAGGAAGATCTCGTGCGCTCGCATGTAGAGAGCGCGCGCTTTCTCCTCCTCGCCGAGCTCGGCGAGGATCGCGGCGTACGCGGCTGCGTCGGCGGCGACCAGCGGCGACGACGGACCGAGCGCCGCCTCGCGGATCTCGAGCGAGCGCGCGGCGTAGGCGGCAGCCTCGCGGAACCGCCCGCGGTGATGCTCGAGGCCGCCGAGGTTGTGATAGATCGACGCGAGGTCGGGGTGTGAGGGGCCGAGCTCCCGTTCGAGGATCGCGAGGGCCCGACGATAGGCGTCGAGCCCTTCCTCGTACCTGCTCGTGTACTTGCAGAGGATCCCGAGGTTGTTCAGCGCCAGCGCGAGCTCGACGCTGTCCTTCCCGAAGCGCGCCTCCGCGTCACACACGGCGCGGAGCAGAAGAGGGCGCGCCGCACGGAAGTCGCCCGCCTCGCGCAGCGCCACCCCGAGCTGCTGAACGGCCATGAGCCGGAGCTGGACGATCTCCGGCGCCTCGTCCCGGATCGGCTCCAAGATGTCCCATGCTCGGCGCGCCGCCTCGACGGCCCCGGCGCGATCGCCGACATCGCCGAGGATGCGTGACAGCGTGATCGAGAGGTTCGCGACGTCGGGAGAGCTCTCGCCGTCGATACGCTCGAAGACGGCCAGCGCTCGTCGGCACAGCTCCTCGGCGCGCCGGTGGTCCCCTGCTTTCGATGCTTCGTCGGCGGCGTCGTGGAGACGGTTCGCCTCGGCGATCTCCCGCTCCTCGTCGTTCACGTCCGCGGTCGACGAAGCCATGCTCATCGTTCGTCTTCCCTCACACGCGCGTCACTTCCTGATTGTGAATCATTCGGATCCCGCCGGCCGTATTTGCGCTCCGCACGCGGACGCCCTTCGACGGATTGTGCTGCAGAACCGGACCGCTCGCCTTCACTCCGCTGCGAACGCGAACCCCCTTCGACGGATTGTGCTGCAGCACCGGACCGCTCGCCTTCACCCCGCTGCGAACGCGAACCCCCTTCGACGGATTGTGCTGCAGCACCGGACCGCTCGCCTTCACCCCGCTACGCACGCGGACGCCCTTCGCCGCGTTGTGGTTCAGGAGCAGCCCGCTCGCTCCATAGCCAGCACCAGCCTTCACTCCACTCCGAACGCGGACTCCCTTCGTCGCGTTGTGGTTCAGAAGCAGCCCGCCAGCTCCGAAGCCTGGACCAGCCTTCACCCCGCTACGCACCCGAACCCCCTTCGACGGGTTGTGCTGCAGAACCGGGCCGCTCGCCTTCACTCCGCTACGAACGCGAACTCCCTTCGTCGCGTTGTGGTTCAGAAGCAGCCCGCCAGCTCCGAAGCCTGGAC
>CALFEQ010000113.1 GCA_937949945.1 uncultured Myxococcales bacterium | reverse complement strand
CGCTCCTCGAGCGCGTCCTCGTCGAGGAGGGCTTCTCGCTCGACGCGTTCGCGTCCGCGCTCGAGGCGTTCGAGCACCCGTCGACGGCGACGAACGACGTCCTTGGCTCCGAAGAGCCGGCGTTCGCGTGGCTTCGCCGGCGTCACCTCGCGCGCGACGACCGCGGCACGCTCGCCGTCACCTACGTCCGCGTCGCGGACGGCGCCGACGATACGGCCCGCGTCCTCTTGCGCGGGGCCGATCCGGAGGCCGTGATCACGGGGTATGCCGAGCTCGAGCGCAGCCTCGAGCGGACGCTCGCGAGCGACCTGCCGCGCGTGCTCCTCGGCGCGCTCGGCGTCGTCGTCTTCGTGCTCGGCGCCTCGCTGCGCAAGCCGTCGCGCGTCGCGCTCGCGGTCGCCGTGCTCTTCGTCGAGATCGCCATCGTGCTCGCGCTGTCGCGCCTGTTGCACGTGCGCTGGCACGTCTACGACGCGCTGGTCCTGCCGGTCCTCCTGGGCATCACCCTCGACGAGGTGCTCTTCCTCCTCGAGGCCGCCGAGCGACGGCGCTCGATCGACGAGGCCATCGCCGAACAGGCCCCGCTCGGCACCGCGACCGCGCTCACCACCGCGGGCGGCTTCGGCGCGCTCGTCATCTGCCGCTTCGACGGCCTCGTCGACGTGGGCAAGGTCGGCGCGCTCGGCTCGATCGTGGGCCTCGTCGTCGCGCTCGTCGTCATTCCGGCGGCGTACCGGCTGCTCGGACCGGCCAGGCGCGTCTGAGGTCGCGTCATGGACGGGCGGCGTCACCGAGCGTGCGAGCGACGCGTCACTTCGGCTCGCAGCGCACGAAGTAGCCGGCCGGGATGGGCGTGACGAGCGTGTTCTTGGCGCCGGCGCGGTCGCAGAGCTCGCGGATCTGGGCGCTCGTGTAGAAGTGGACGTTCACGCCGTGCCTGCCGTAGCGGATCTTCCGGAGGTTCGCGCGGAAGAAGCTCGGCTTGGGCACGGAGAACATGGCCGCGCGTCGCGCGAGCTCGAGCATTCGGCGAAGGAAGGCGACCGGATCATCGACGTAGTCGAACACGCCGAGGGCGGTGACGAAGTCGAACGGACCGCCCGCGTCCTCCGTCATGAAGTCGCCGACGACGAACGAGCATCGCGCGTCGACGCCGGAGGTCTTCGCGGCGCTCCGGGCGAGCTCGATCATCTGAGGGGCGAAGTCGATGCCCGTCACCTGCTTGGCGCCCGCTTGGGCGAGCGGAATCGTCGTCCGGCCCGAGCCGCACCCCACGTCGAGGACCGTCGCGTCCGGAACGGTCCGGATCTCGTCGGCAGCCAGCCGGATCCGCTCGAAGAGCGCGCGCCGGAAGATCGCGTTGAAGGCGCGTCCGAGGCGGCTCTCGGATGCATAGAGGGCGTCGAAGCTCGAGGCGTTCTCGTCCCAGTAGCGCTGGACGCTGTCAGTTCCGAACATCGTGGGTTCTCCTGGCCGCGGCAGGCTCGACGGAGCCGACCGTTGGTGAAGGTGCTGCCGACGCGGGCCTTCGGTCGAGCTCGTCGACGAGATCGATCGCGCGGACGGCCCGAGCGAGGCCGATCGCGCGCCGGGCGCGGCTCGGGAGCCTCGAGCGCCCCATCGCCTGGAGCGCGAGCCACGTGCGTGCGCGCATGCGCGCGGCGATGTCGGACGGGAGCTCCCGCCGTTCGACCGAGAGGCGCGTGTGGGTGAACTCGTAGGGGTGGAAGTAGAGCATCACGTGACCGCCGTGCGCGGTGACCGATCGGATCGCGCGCTCGAGGACGGCGCTCGGGAAGAGGCGGAAGGAGCCGCCGCCGCCGATCGGCACGTTGCCGATGCCGGTCGCGAGCGTACCGAGCGGCAGCTCCCAGAGGTGCTTGTCGCCGAGCACGAGCCGCGAAGGTCCGCGCGGGAACGACGGAATGCCGTACCGGCGGTGGGTTATGGGATAGATGCTCGAGTCGTAGCGATACCCGGCGGCCGCGACCTCCTCGAGGACCCAGTCGTTCTCTTCGACGATCGAGAACTCCGGGGCACGGAAGCCGGCTACGTCCCGCCCCACGAGATCGGACAAGAGCGCTCGCGAGTCGCGCAGGTCGGCGCGGACGGCGCTCGGTTCGAGCCTGTGAAGCGGGACGTGCTGGACGCCGTGGCTCGCGATCTCGTGCCCGCGCTCGGCGATGCGCTTGACGAGGTGAGGCCTCTCGCGCGCGACGAGACCGAGCACGAAGAACGTCCCGCGAACGCCGCGTTCGTCGAGGACGTCGAGCAGGCGCGCGGTTTGGTCTTCGACGTGCGGTGAGCACGCGGGGAGCCGCCCGGACAGCTTCCGCCCGACGAGTTGGTGCCAATCCTCGACGTCGACGGAGACCGTGATCGTTCCTTGCATCGAGGGCGGCAGCGCGATCCGCTCTGCACGTGAGCTCGGCCGGGCGTTCATGGTCGACAGACCGTCTAGCGCATCGCTGCGCGTGCGTCAGCGGCTGGTGGCTGCTTGCCGCTGTCGGCGTCTCCAGGGCCCTGAGCCACGGGCGTTCTACACGACGACATCCGACGTACTGGCGCCGCGGGCAACTCGTGGATGAGGCAAACACGCTCGCGGTGACCCTAAGAGTGAGGTGATCCCTGCGGACAAGGCAGCACCTATGTGCGAGACTTGCGACGCCTCCGTAAAGCTGGCAGGTGCTTCGGAATGTCTTCCCCGGATCCGGGGAGCGTGGGTGCTGAGATGCGTACGCGACATGAGCTTCAGATCGATCGTCCGGAAACCGCTGGTCCGAAGGACGTCGTCCGCCGTCTGCTGTCGATGACGCGTACCGGCAGAATGTTCCTCGAGACGCGAGCAACGCAGACTCCGGTTGCGCCAGGGCGATGGCTCCGCCAGAAGCTGAACCCCTCACTACGGGATGTCTACTGGCCGATCCATCCGTCGTCCCTCGTTCAGAACCCGAGGCGCATCCTCATCGGGATCGAAACGTCGCCCGGTTTGATGCCGGGCTGCTACTTGCAGGGGCTCGGTGGCATCATAATTGGAGATTACACTCAAGTAGGGCCCCACGTGGGCATTGGGTCTAGACCTCATCGTGACGCGCGTGACCGGCGTAGCCGCTCGGGCTTGGGGGTGATGTCGATGACGTTGGCGAGGACATGAACCTCGCGCTCGTAGGTAGCCGCGACGAGAGCCCATGCCTCGTCGAACCGGTCGCTCTGGTCCCAACCACGCATTGTGAGGATGGCCTGGGCGCCGCGGGCGCCCCAACGCATGCCACTCAATTTCAGCCGTTGCGCGACGAGGGTTTTGCACGCTGCCTCGACGACGCCACTGCCGATCATGAAGCCTTGGCGCTTCCACTCGGCGTAACGCATCCGCTTCTTGTTCCTGCGGAAGTAGCGCAGCACCTGCGCGATGCGCTTGATACGCGGGTGCTTGCGTCTCAGGTAGGTGAGCGCGTTGATCACCGCGTCCGCGCCATCATCCTCCGTGAGGAGGCGTTCGCGTAGCGCCTCGAACTTGTGGCGCGTTGCGAATGTGCCGTCGCCGTGAACGGCGGCGATGGCCGAGGCGAGGTGCTCGGTCGCGTGAAAGAAGTCGAGGATCTCAGGCCCCTCGGGCAGCGTCGCGAGGTACTCCCAATTGTCGCCGCCCGCATCTGCGATCTTCGCGAGCTTCAAGTCCGGGCGCGAGGCGAGCACGTGCGCGAGGTCCTTCTTGAGCGTCTCCTTGAGTGTGAGCTTCTTGGACTCGGGGCCTCGGCCGAAGCGGATCGCCGAGATGAGATTGCCTTTGGCATCGCAGAAGGCGAGCGTCGCGCACCCTACCTCGCGGTACCCGGCAGGCCCCTTGCTGAGCCGCCCTTCCGACGCTGCCGCCCGTCGGACGTCCGTCGGATCGTTGCCGCCGTCGATGGGAGCGAGCACGCCGTCGATCGAGACCGCGATGGTGGTTGTCTCCTCGGGAACGACGATCGCTTCCCGCAGCACCTGCTCGTACTTCTCGCGCTCGGCCTCCCACCGTTCGCCGAGGGCTTTGGGGAGCCGGTCGAGGCTGCTCTTCGACGGCGTCATGTTACCGACGCGCTCGAAGAGGCTCTCGGCGGCTTTCGGAGTCATCTGCGTCACGACCCACGAAGCCTGCTCGGCTGCCCGGGTCGTCCAGAAGCCCTCCACGATCCCCAGCCGAAGATCCAGCGCGGCAAGCGCGTGCGCCGTCGGGTCCGCCCGGTCCTTGTAGAGCCACCGCTCGACGGTCACCTCTCCGCACGCCGTCATGTATGTCTGCGCGCTGCGAAGCACGCGACGATGAACCCGCCCGTTGATCTCGATCGCATCCGCGTCGATATCCGAGGCCGCCATGACGTCGGCCACGATCTCCCGCTCGGCTTCGAGCAACCGCTCGTGAAGGGCTTTCTCGAACTCGTAGAACTCACGCGCGCCGGTCTTCCCCGCCATCGCGTGATCTTGGAGGAAGCGCCGGATACCGTCGAGCACCCGATCGTGAAACGCGCTTCGCGCCTCCGTCGCCCCCACCACGCGGGGAACGTCACTGCGCATCGAAAACGGACTGCGGACCAAGGACGTCGTCGTCATGCCCGCCTCAACCGCTCAGATCGCCGAAAATTCCCCGCTTCCGCGTGTCACGATCAGATCTGCACCGTGGGCATTCACAGCAACAATCACGATGTCTACGAGAATCGGCGGGATGTGCCTAATCCCGTGAAGATCGGTGCCTATTGTTGGCTGGGCATGGGCGCCCAGATTCTCGCCGGTGTGGAGCTCCAGAGTTCCCGAGCCGTAACTGGGTAACGGCGCTCCGCCGCCGTTTTCT
>CALFEQ010000112.1 GCA_937949945.1 uncultured Myxococcales bacterium | reverse complement strand
CGATCGGGGCTCGGGAGTCGGGATTCGGGATCGCGATCGGGGCTCGGGATTCGGGATTCGGGAGGCGCGATCCGGGGTCTGCGCCGAGCGAGGAACTCGCTCAGCACCTCGCTCGGCCCCGATTGCCGCGGGCCTCGTCCTGGCGCGCAATCGGCCTGCCGCCGCCGGTCATCGCGAGGCACCACGTCTTTGCTCGGGTCGGTGAGGTCGATGCTTCTGGCTGACATCCGCCCGGCGGCGTCATGCCGATTGCGCGGAGGAGGGCCGAGGCCCGCGGCAATCGGGGCCTCGGGAGGTCATCATGCGCACGTTCCAGTTCTCTTACCGCCGTCTGGATGCGTTCCACACCGCGAAGGAGGCGCTCGCTCGCGGTCATCGCATCGCGCAGAAGTTTCCGCGCGGTCATGGCTCCATTGCCGACCAGCTTCGGCGCGCGCTCGCGAGCGCGTACACGCAAACGGTCGAGGCCGCCTCGCGCGACGGTGCCGACAGGAAGCAACGCTCTAGGCTCGCTCGCGCCGAGTGCAACGAAGCGGCTGCGGCCATCGAAGGTGCCATGACCATCGGCATCGTCTCCGAGGAGGAGGGGAACGAGGTGCTCGCCCTGCTCGACCGGCTGGCGGGTATGCTCACCCGGCTCGGAGGGCTCGGCGTCTAGCGTCGATCGCGCCTCGCGTCTCCCGATTCCCGATCGGGATCGCGACGCGCGCGCGCCGCGATCGCGAACCAGGAGTCGCACGACCGGAGCTCGACTACTGCTCAGCCGTGATGCGAGCGACGTCGTCGGAGAAACAGCAGGAGTCCGAAGACGCCGGCGGTCGCGACGAGGGCGTTCTGGCTCGTCGTGGACGCGGCGTTGCAGCCGCCTTCTGCGTCGGCGGGTGCCTGCGGTTCTGCGGGTGCCTGCGGCTCTGCGGGTGCCTGCGGTCCAGCCGGGGGGGCCCCACCGTCCGTGCCTGCAGGTCCTTCGGGTCCCGCCGGGCCTTGCGCGCCGGCGTCTGTTTCCGGTTCTCCCGCCGGGGGCGCTTCGCCGGTTCCACTCAACGGCACGCTCAGGGGGGCATTCGCCGCATTGCTCGTAAACAGCAACGTCGCCGATCGCGGGCCCGCCGCCTGAGGGACGAAGCGCACGGAGACCTCGCACGACGCGCCCGGCGCGACGTCGTCGTAGCAAGTCGACTCTCCGACGACGAAGTCGTCCGGATTTTCTCCGCTCAGCGTGATGCTCGAGATCGAGAGCGGCGCCGTTCCGTTGTTCGTGACCGTCACCACTTGGCGCGGGCTGATCGTTCCGACCAGGTACGTGTCGGCAAAGCCGACGGTCGCGGGCGAGACGTCGATGTCGGGCGTCTCGTACGAGATGATGACGCTCGGCGTCCCGCTCGTATCCAGCTCGAATACGACGTTCGTCGCCGTCGGTATGACGTAACTCGATCCACCGCCGCCGCCTGCTCCGGTGCCGGTGCCTAGCCCGGCCGGGACGCCACCACCGCCGCCACCGCCTCCTCCGCCGAAGTAGCCGCCGCCCCCTCCGCCGCCTCCCGCCGAAGTCAGGCCGGCCCCACCTGCGCCGCCGATGGCGAACGACCCGGGCAATCCGTCTTCGCCACCGTAGTCGCCCGTGCCACCAGCGCCGCCCGCAACGCTCAGGCCCGCACCGCCGCCGAGGATGCCGGCGGCAGGGGGGTTGGCGCCCGGAGATCCAGCAGCTCCCCCTGCGCCGCCGACGTACCCGCCGCCACCACCACCACCGCCGGCGACGACGAGGCGAGAGGCGAGGGAAGAGGGCGATGAAGCCGGAAGCGTTCGGATGTCCGATGCACCTCCACCGGAGCCGCCGTTGCTTCCGACGTCGCAACAGCCCGGCCCACCCGGTCCACCGCCGCCGAAGGTGGCGGTGCCGTCACGCGTACCGTTCTGCCCGACCTCGACGAACAACGTCGTGCCCGGAATGACGTCGAGGTCCGCCGTCACACGCGCGCCGGCGCCTCCGACGTTTCCACCGTTACCGCCGCGGCCGCCGACCACGACGACATGGATCCTCCTCACGTTGGACGGAACCTCGAAGGTCTGTTCGGCGCCCGTGTACCCAAACGACGCGGTGACGGTGGCTCCGGCCGCTTCGCCTTCGAGCACGCCCAACGGTGCGATCGTTCCTGCAAGAAAGAGGGTGCCTCCGACGAGGGAGCGGACCCTGGATGTCGAGCAAACGTTACGATGCATGAATCGTCTTCTCCGAGTGACTTCGTCGTGGTTCGCCTGCGAAGTCATGAGCGAATAGCCGGACGATCGCCTTGCGCGATGCCGAGCGCCCCTGCTCTTCGCGCGCGACGCAGACGTTGGAGCAACGCACGGGCCCGGCGGTCAGCCTCGTCATCCTGCGATGCTTCGACGTTCGCGCGGGCGGCTGCGGGGGCTCGCTCGATACACCGTTACACCCCCGATACGGAGCGTGGTGGAGGCGGTGGCGGGCGAGCGAGAGGCTCACAGCGCCTTGCGGACGAAGATGTCCTCCAGCGTCTCGCGCTTCGGCGTCACCGACTCGATCGGAACGCCCGCCGCGAGCGCACGCTCGAGCACGGTCTTGATGGCGTCGTCGCCCTGCACGTCGACGACGAGCGTCTTGCCGACGCGTTGGATGTGCTGGGCGAGCTTGCCGAGCTCCTCGGCCAAGGCGTCCGGAGGATCGCTCAGCGTGATCTCGCTGCGGCGCACGCCCTTGTCGACGAGCTCGGAGATCGTGCCCGAGACGACGACCTCGCCCTTGCGGAGGATGCAGACGGCGTCGCAGAGCATCTCCACGTCGCTCAGGATGTGGCTCGAGAAGAAGACCGTCTTCTTCTTCTGCGCCTCCTCGACGATGAGATCGCGCACCTCCTTGCGGCCGACCGGGTCGAGGCCGCTCATCGGCTCGTCGAGGATGAGGAGCTCCGGATCGTGGACGAGCGCGGCGGCGAGGCCCGTGCGCTGGAGCATGCCCTTCGAGAGCGCGCGGACGGGGCGGTCGATCGCGTAGGCGATGCCGACCCGCTCGATGACCTCCTCGACGCGCTTGCGCAGGTGCGAGCCTCCCATGCCGTTCAGGCGGCCGCAGAGCGTCACGAACTCGCGCGGCGTGAGGTAGGGGTAGACGTACGGGTTCTCGGGGAGGAAACCGACGTTGCCCATCGCATCGGGGGAGGGCACCTCCTTGCCGAGGATGGTCGCGCGGCCGGAGGTCGGGGTGATGAGCCCCGTCAGCATCTTGATCGTCGTCGTCTTCCCCGCGCCGTTCGGACCGAGGAAGCCGAAGATCTGGCCGCGACGCACCTCGAACGAGATGCCGCGCACGGCCTCGACCTTCCTTCCGGAGAAGGGCTTTCGGAACGTCTTTGCGAGTCGATCGACGGAAAGAACGACGTCGTCCGCCATCAGTCGTCTTCCTTCGTCCCCCCGTCGTGCTTGTGCCTCGAGGAGCCGTCGGTCGCGCCCGTCGAGCGCGGGGGCACCGGGTCCGTCGAGTACTCGTGGAGCTTGTACTGGATCTTGCGCGGCGACACGCCGAGGATCGTCGCGGCCTTCGACGTCGAGCCGCCGCAGGCCTCGAGCGTCTTCAGGATCGCGTAGCGCTCGAGCTCCTGGATGGTGGAGCCCGGGATGGGCGGCGGGCCCTCGGCCTGCTTCGGGGCCAGCGCCGGTGGGAGGTGGCGGACGTCGATGAGGCCGCCGTCGCAGAGGACCACCGCGCGCTCGATGACGTTCTCGAGCTCGCGCACGTTGCCCGGCCAGTCGTAGCTCGAGAGGATCTTGAGAGCCTCCTCGCTGATGCCCTCGATGTTGCGGCCGTTCTCCTTCGCGTAACGGGCGAGGAAGAAGCTCGCGAGCGGGCCGATGTCGGCGCGGCGCTCGCGAAGGGGAGGCAGCTCGATCGAGATCACGTTGAGGCGGTAGTAGAGGTCCTCGCGGAAGTTGCCCTTCTTGATCTCCGCCTTCAGATCGCGGTTCGTCGCTGCGATGAGGCGGACGTCGACCTTCAGGGTCTCGTTGCCGCCGACGCGCTCGAAGGTCTTCTCCTGGAGGAAGCGCAGGAGCTTCACCTGCGTCCCGTGCGGGATCTCGCCGATCTCGTCGAGGAACAGCGTGCCTCCGTCCGCTTGCTTGAAGCGTCCCTCGCGACGGGCGACGGCGCCGGTGAAGGCGCCCTTCTCGTGGCCGAACAGCTCGCTCTCGAGGAGCGACTCGGCGAGCGCCGCGCAGTGCAAGCGCACGAACGGCTTGTTCGCGCGCGGCGACGCCGCGCAGAGGGCTTCGGCGATGAGCTCCTTGCCCGTGCCGCTCTCGCCCGTGATGAGGACGCTCGCTTTGCTCGGCCCGACCTGCGCCACGAGGTCGAGGACGGCGCGCATCTTCGGATCCTCGCTGACGATGTGGCCGAAGGCGTTGCGCTCCCGGAGCCGCTCGCGCAACGCTTGCGCCTCCTGGAGCAGCTTGGCCTTCTCCATCGCGCGCTCGACGACGGCCGAGAGGGCTTCGTAGTCGAGCGGCTTGGTGAGGTAGTTGTCGGCGCCCATCTTGATCGCCGACACGGCGCTCGTGATCGTCCCGAACGCGGTCATCACGACGAAGACCGACTGCGGGGACGCGGCCTTCGCCTTCTCCATGAAAGCGAGGCCGTCGAGGCCCGGCATCTTCAGGTCCGTGAGCACGACGTCCGGCGCGAACTCCTCGAGCTTGCCGAGCGCCTTGAAGCCGTCGGCGGCCGTCTCCGTCGCGTAGCCCTCGTCCCGCAGGATCTCGCTCAACGCCGCGCGCGCGTTCGCCTCGTCGTCGACGATGAGGATCCGGCCGCGCGGGCGGTCTCCCTTTCCCACGAGGACGTGACGACCCGGCGCGGGGTCGGCGAGGCCTTTCGTTGTGTCGGACGACCCGCCTGCCATGGCCGTCGTCATCTTACCCTTTGTTCGGCCCGAGGCGTGCGCCGGAGCCGGGAAACGGCCTTTGGGAGGGGACGGAAAGGGTGTTACAACCTCTGCGGCGCCCGACGGATGAGCGCGCCCGCTCGACATGAAGACCGCCACCTTCCTCCTCGCGTCCCTCCTGGTTGGCGTTCCCCTCACGGCTGCTGCGCAGGAGGCCGGTGCGCAGGAGACCGGGGGACGAGCCGGTGCGCAAGGATCCGGAGCGGAAGGATCCGGAGCGGAAGGATCCGGAGCGCAAGGAGCGGTGACGTTCGGCGCAGGCGCGAGCACCGAGAGCGGTGTCGACGCGAACGCGACCATACCGTCGTCGAGCGAGCGCGAGACGCTCGGCTCGCGGGTCGGGCCCGTGGTCCTCGAGCCCGACGTCCGCGAGGCGGACCCCCGCGAGAAGGAGTGGGCCGAGCGCGAGGCGAAGCTGAACGAGGCCTCGACGATCACCGGCGGCGTCGGCCTCTTGCACACGCAGCACGCCCAGGGAGGCGCGGCCGGTCAGTTCCGGGTCGGGTTCACGACCGAGTACTTCTCGAGCGGCTTCCTCTGCACGACCGACTTCCCGTGCCGCGATCCGCGGAACCCGAACGGCGTCCTCCGCAGCGACAGCGCCGATCACATCGGCGGGCGGTTGACGCTCTCGATGCAGGTCGCGCGCTGGCTCGACACGTATCTCGCGACGAGCGCCCTCGCCAACTCGAACCCGGCGAACCGCCCGTCGCTGATCCAGGTGCTCGGCGACAGCACGCTCGGCGCGAAGGCGCACGGCGCCGTGTCGAAGGTCCTGCACCTCGGTGGCGCGTTCGAGCTGTGGCTCGTCAACGGCACCGGGTCGGTGGGCCTCGACGGGGCGGGGACGAGCGCGAAGTTCCGCGCGCTCGCGACGGCCGACGGCCGCTACGCCGACAAGCGCCTCCCGATGCGCTTCAGCACGAACCTCACGTACGTGCTCGACAACTCCGGCGAGGTCGTTCGTTCGACGGAGAGCGCACGCGGCACGGCGATTACGCGCATCGAGCGCTTCGGCCTCAACATCAACAGGGTCGATCACTTCGACATCCACCTCGGCCTCGAGTTCTTCGCTGCTCAGGAGAAGGTCCGGCCGTTCCTCGAGTTCGCCGTCCTCATCCCGGTGAACCGTCAGGGGTACCTGTGCCGGCAGAACAACCCGAGCGCGGACAAGTGCCTCGCGACGGATCCTTTCGCTCCGTCGACCCTCACGTTCGGCAGCCGCTTCTATCCGTGGAAGAAGGGGTTCAACCTGACCGCTGCGCTCGACGTCGGCGTGTCCGGCACGAGCTTCTTCATCGAGGAGATGCGCCCGACGCCGCCGTGGATGCTCTACCTCGGCGCGGGATGGGCCTTCGATACGCACGACCGTCCACCGGTGGTCCGGTACACCGCCGATCCGTCTGGATCGGGTGGCCGGCGCATCCGGGGCTTCGTCCGCGAGGAAGGGAGCGACGTCGGAATCGCCGGCGCGGTCGTCGCGTGGGACAACCATCCCGAGTTGACCTCGCTCTATACGGGTACGGACGGACGCTTCGTGACGCACGGTCTGCCGCCCGGGCGGTACGTCTTCTCGATCACCGCCGACGGCTACAAGCCGGGTGAGTGCAGCGCGACGATCGGGGGCGGTTCGACGGCCGCCGGCGGTTCGTCGGCCGGTGGCTCGGCGCCGGTGGGCGCGCCGCCGCAGGGCCCTGCGTCGCAGGGCGGTGACATCCAGCTCGATTGCGTGCTCGAAGCGCTCCCGCGCGTCGGCAGCGTCGTCGGGAAGGTGAAGGATCTCGACACCGGCGGCTTGGTGCCGAATGCGTCGGTCAAGGTCGTCGACTCCGCCGGCAAGGAGTTCAGCGGATCGACCGACCCTGAGGGTGCCTTCCGCTTCGAGCAGGTCTCGCCGGGACAGGCGACCGTCACCGTCGACGTGGACGGGTATCTCGTGGCGTCCGAGAAGCTCGATGTGAAGGTGCGGCAGGACAACCCGATCGAGCTCTCGGTGAAGAAGAAGCCGAAGAACCCGCTCGTCGCTCTCCAGTCGAAGGAGATCGTCATCAAGCAGCAGATCCAGTTCGCGATCGACTCCGCCGAGATCCTTCCGGCGTCGACGGGGCTGCTCACGGAGATCGCGGACGTCCTCCTCAAGAACCCGCGCATCCGGCGCGTCGAGGTGCAGGGGCACACGGATGGGACTGGTAGTCCTGCCCACAACCAGCGATTGAGCGAGGAGCGTGCGGCGGCGGTCGTCGCATGGCTCACCGCGCACGGCGTCGCGGCCGACCGGTTGGTGGCAAAGGGGTATGGCGATACGAAGCCGCTCGTCCCGAACGTCACCGAGCTGAATCGGAAGAGGAATCGACGCGTTCAGTTCATCATCCTCGAACAGGATCCGCCGCCGCCCGCGCTCGGCGCCCCAGCCCTCGGATCCGGCGCGGCATCTGGCGCGAAGCCTGCAGAGGCAAGGAACCCTGTAATCCTCCCCTGACGCCTCTTGGTCTCAGACAACCGGTGCGTCCACGGACCATAGGGAGAGGATGCGCACCGAAATTTCGGTGCTCGTACCGATTTCTCGCGTACGGAACCACGAAGTTTCGGTTCTCTGCGATCCAAATGGTGGGATCGAATCGCGCGGTGCGACGCGTTGGAGGGCACAAACGCAACGGTCGTGACGCTTCGCGACGTCCCACCTCGCGCTACACGCGGTTACACGACACGGGTCGTCGTCGACATTCGTCCCAACCGTGGTGACCTGCCCTGTGCGGCACGCGCAGTGCAGAAGTGAAAGGCGACCGCCAATGCTCGGTTGAGCGGACGCGGGGGGGATTCGGTTTCGTAGCGGCTCGAAGGCATCACCTCCGAGCCGCAGCGCAGTCGTCTGTCGTCCGTCGTCCCTGGGACGATCCCAAGGAGAGAGCTTGTCATGTCGAAAAGGAAGATCCTGATCACGGGAGGCGCAGGGTTCATAGGGTCACATCTGGTCGATGATCTGGTCGCCCATGGTCACAGCGTCCGCGTGCTGGACAGCATCACGTCGCGCGCGCACGCGGGGCGCACCCCGGCTCATCTTCATCCCGACGCGGAGTTGATCGTCGGCGACGTTCGCGATGGCGCGATCGTCGAGCGCGCCCTCGAGGGCGTGGATGCCGTTCTCCACCTCGCTTCCGCGGTCAGCGTCGGTGAGAGCCTCTACGAGGTCGAGCGCTGTACGTCGGTCAACAACGTCGGCACCGCCGTGCTCATGGATCGCCTCTCTCGCGCGCGCGTCGAGCGGCTCGTCCTCGCATCGAGCTTCAGCGTCTACGGCGAGGGCCTCTATCGAGACTCCTCCGGCGCGCCGGTCGAGATCGCGCGCCGCAAGCCGGAGCAGCTCCGGCGCGGTGAGTGGGAGCCGACGGTGGACGGGCGACCGCTGACGCCCGCCCCGACGCCGGAGACGAAGCTCCTCTCGCCCACGTGCGTCTACGCCCGCTCGAAGTTCGATCAGGAGCGGATCTGCATGCGGTTCGGGCGCGCCTTCGGCATCTCCACGATCGTGCTGCGCCTCTTCGACGTGTTCGGCGTTCGCCAGTCGTCGAGCAATCCTTACGCGGGCTCGCTGTCGCGGTGGGCCGAGCGCGCCCTCGACGATCGCCGTCCGCTCGTCCTCGAAGACGGCGGACAGATCCGTGACTTCGTCCACGTGAGCGACGTCGCCGCAGCGTTCCGCGCGGCCCTCGACTCGAATCTGCGTACCGGCGTGTTCAACGTCGGGAGCGGCGTGCCTCGCACGCTGGCGTCCGTCGCGCAGAAGGTCGCCGAGATCGCGGGCAAGCCGGAGCTCGTTCCCGAGGCGACGGGCCGGAGTCAGATGGGTGACGTCCGGCATTGCTACGCCGACATCTCGCGCACGGAGAGCGTGCTCGGTTGGCGCCCGACCGCCGACTTCGATCGCGCGCTCGCCGAGCTCGTGGAGTGGGTCGAGCGCCAGCCCAGGCCCACGAGGCATCTCGCCAAGACGGTCCAGATCGAGGTGCCGGCTCCGCTGAAGAACCAGTTCGAAATGGGGGTGATCTGATGACAGCTCTTGCCGTGGAGCAACGCCGTTTCGGAGAGCCGAGGCTCGCTCGCACCCACCTGCGGTCCGCCACGAACGCGATCTTGTCGCCGCAGATCCTCCGGCTCGAGCTCGTCACCGAAGAGGAGCTCGACACCCGCACGATCGAGCAGGAGTTCCCGACCGTCGGCGTGTCCCGCGTCGAGTCGTGCCGCGCGGGGCAGCTCACGTTCGACGACTTCGCGTGGCGTGGATCGTTCGACTTTTCGCGCTTCGACGAGCTCATCGAGCGCGGTCCGGTGGGAACCGTCGCCGTGCGCGGCGACGACTCCGTCGGCGTCGCTTGCGAGATGCTGACCCGCTACCAGCGGTTCATCGTGCGGCGGAACGAGGCGTCCTCGGCGGCCGTCTTCGACGACGTGCTCACGCTGCACGCCGGCCTCTACGATGCGTCGCGACCGGAGCTCAAAGTCGAGTTCGCGCACGCGCTCGACACCTGGCAGTGGCTGCTCCGTCTCGACCCCGACGCGAGCCTCGCCGCGCAGGTCGCCGCGTTGTTCCACGACGTCGATCGCCTGGACAAGGACGCGCAGGAGAAGCTCGAGCATCGTGCGCCCGAGCGCCCCGGATGCGAGAAGCTGCCGCCGAGCCCTGCCTGGCAGCGCGCGTCGTCCCTCCTCGAGCAGGCCGGTCTCTCCGCGGGTGTGATCGCGCACGTCGAGGAGATCCTCGCGGG
Organism: uncultured Myxococcales bacterium; assembly: GCA_937949945.1. Taxonomy (GTDB): domain Bacteria; phylum Myxococcota_A; class Polyangia; order Polyangiales; family Polyangiaceae; genus Labilithrix. Next base: position 8,117 of record CALFEQ010000112.1, on the reverse strand, counting down.
CGCCGAGCGGCGGGCCCGCGAGGTGAGCGTCGTCGACGAGGCCGACGCTCTGTCCTTCCTCTCGCTCGAGAGCTCCCGTTACGCCGATCACTTCGGTCTCGCCCAGACGCGGCGGAAGGTGACGCACACCATCGGCCGCCTCGGTGCTCGCGCGCGCGAGAAGTTGGCGCTCGTTCGACTTCGGCCCGACATCGATCGACTCCTGCGCGCCTAGGTCGACGTGCTCGACGACGACAACTCGCGGGTGACGCTCGTCACGCCCGTTGCGCCCTCCGAAGGGAGCCGAGCGAGCGACGAGCCGGTGCCGTGCGCCTTCGAGCAGGGCGCCGGCCCGAAGGGGGTGGAGCGACCGCCGCGCCGCGGTCGCTCCGAAGAGCTCGCTGCGGCGAACGTGGACGACATGCTCGCGCAATCGGGCGAACGAGAGCGAGCCGACCGTCTCGCGGACGCCTCGAGCATTTCGATCGCCGGCCGGTCGGCGAGGGGGGAACCGATGGCAGACGAGCAAGACTTCGGGGTGGACGTGTCGACCGCCGAAGAAGACTCCGCCGACGAACGCGCGTTCACGGCGGTGATCGAACACGTCCACCGTTCACGAAAATTCGACTTCAGCGGATACAGACGCTCGAGCGTCGTCCGGCGCATCCGGCGGCGCATGCAGGCGGTCGGGATCGAGTCTCCGGCCGAGTACCTCGCGTATCTCGAGTCGTACCCCGACGAGATCCAGCAGCTCTTCGAGACGCTGCTCATCAACGTCACGTCTTTCTTTCGAGACCCGGCGGCGTGGGAGGCGCTCGCCGGGCGATTGCCGTCCGTCATCGACGTCGGCGGCGAGGCTCCCGTACGCGTGTGGAGCGCCGGCTGCTCGTCGGGCGAGGAGCCCTACACGCTCGCCATGCTGCTCGCCGAGCTGCTCGGACCCGACGCGTACGCCGAGCGGGTGAAGATCTACGCGACCGACATCGACGAGCAGGCCCTCGCGCACGCTCGCCAGGCGGTGTACCCACCGAAGGCGATCGACGCAGTGCCGCCGGCGCTCGTCGAGAAGTACTTCACGCGGACGGGGCAGGGCTTCGTCTTCGACGCCGCGCTCCGCCGCGCCGTCGTCTTCGGGCGTCACGATCTCGTGCAGGACGCGCCGATTCCGCGCATCGACGTGCTCGTGTGCCGGAACACCCTCATGTACTTCAACGCGGAGGCGCAGACGCGCGTGCTCGAGCGCCTGCGGTTCGCCCTCGCGCCGACTGGTGTGCTCTTTCTCGGAAAGGCGGAGATGCTCCTCGCGCACGCTGACCTGTTCAAGCCACTCGACTTGAAGCAGCGCATCTTCGGTCCGGTGCCGGGGCGGAGCGTCCGCGCCGCCCCGGGCGCGGAGCCGGACGAGCCGCTCCGGATCGACCGGGCGCCGGCCGGCTCCGCCGAGAGCGCGAGGCTCTCTTCGAACGACTCGTGGGCGCGCATCCTTCGCGCGGCCTTCGACCGGTCGCCGACGCCGCAGCTCGTCTTGGACGCCGATGGTCGGCTCCTGATGGTCAACCACGAGGGGATGCGCGCGTTCGGTCTGACGTCGTCCGACCTGGGTAGGCCGCTCGGCGATCTCGAGATCGCGCAGCGATCGCCCGACCTCCGTCTCGTGGCGAGCACGGCGTTGCCCGAGCGACGCGCCAAGCGTCTCGACGCCGTCGAGCGCGTTCGTGACAGCGGCGACAAGTCGTTCTTCGACGTGCACGTCACGCCGCTCGTCGAGCGTGGCGTCGTCCTGGGGGCGCAGATCACGTTCGTCGACGTGACGGAGGTCCATCGCCGCGAGCTGCTCCTGCGCCGAGCGAACCTCGAGCTCGAGGCGGCGCAGGAAGAGCTCCAAGCACGGGCGGCGGAGCTCGAGGCGACGCACGCCGAGCTCCGGTCGGCGCTCGGCGAGCTCGAGGCGATGAACCAGGAGCTCCAATGCACCAACGAGGAGCTCGAGGCGACGAACGAGGAGCTCCAGACGATCAACGAGGAGCTCCGGCGTCGCGATGCAGAGATCGCCCGGCTCGGCTCGATTTGCGCCGCAGCCGTGGAGCGCATGCGCACGGCGGAGTCGACGGGCCTCGAGACTCTGCGCACGGAGGACGGTGCCTTCGACGGAGAGAGCTTCGGCGCTGCGAGCGAACGGATCCTCAAGGCGTGTCTCGGGTCTCGGACCGAAAGCGTCGCCGACGTCGAAGGCGTCGCCGACGCCGAGGTCACCGACCCGAAGAGCATGACGTGCAAGGTCGCCGTGGTTCCTCTGCAGAACGAGCTGAAGAAGGGCGTCATCGTTCTCGTGGAGGAGGTGCGGTGATGTCCATCCGAATAAGGAGGCGAGGTGCCGGAGCGTTCGCCGACCGCGTCGAGTCGTTCGCGGCCAGCCTGAAGACGGAGAAAGCGCGCGCCGCGAAGCTCCTCGGACCGCGCCCGGCGCTCGAGCAAGACCCGAACGCCTTGCGGGAGGCGCTCGAGGAGATGCGCATCCAGCACGAGGAGCTCATGGTCGCGGAAGAGGAGCTCCGTGCGCAGCTCGACGAGCTCGGACGCATGGGGCTCCGCCTCGAGGCGGAGCGCGAACGCTACGCCGACCTCTTCGAGCGAGCGCCCGACGCGTACCTCGTGACGGATCGATTCGGCGTGATCCGCGATGCCAATGCCGCGGCCGTGCAGCTCTTCTGCCTCGAGCTCCGATACCTGCGCGGAAAGCCGATCTCCGCCTTCATCGATCCGGCGTCCGTCCGGACGATGAACGATGCGCTCGACACCCTCGAGCGAGGCGTCACCCGTCTCATCGAGCTCGGCGTCCGACCTCGCGGCGGCGGTCAGGTCCCCGTCGTCGCGCACGTGTCGCTGACGTCGCGAGGACAGCGCCTCCTCTGGAACATCCGCGAGGCCGCGGCCACACCCGCCTCGGTCGACGGAGCCCAGGACCTCGTCCGCGCGCTTCGCGACAAGGAGGAGCTGCTCGGCAGGGAGAGGCGCACGCGCGAGGAGCTCGAACGCGCCAATCGCGCGAAGGACAGGTTCATCGCGGTGCTCTCGCACGATCTCCGCGCGCCGCTGAACGCGATCCTCGGCTGGACCCAGCTCCTCCGTCGCGAGGTCCTCGATCAAGCCGCTCGCAACCGGGCCTTCGAGACGATCGAGCGCAACGCCCGCACCCAGGCGAAGCTCATCGAGGAGCTCCTCGACATCTCGAGGATGGCGGCCGACCGGATCCAGCTCGCGCTCGCTCCCATCGACGCGGGCGCGCTCGTGCAGCGCGTCGTCGAGGGGGCGCTCCCCAAGGCTGCCGAGCTCGGGCTCGATCTCAACTTCTCGGTGGAGCCGAACCTCACCGTCATCTGCGACCGCCAGCGCATCGAGCAGGTGATGACGAACCTGCTGTCGAACGCGATGAAGTACACGCCGTCGGGCGGACGCATCGACGTCGAGGCCAAGCGCGACGGCGGCCACGTGCGGATCGTCGTGCGCGACACGGGGAACGGCATCGCCCCCGGCCTGCTCCCGCACATCTTCGAGATGTACACGCAGGAGCGGAACTACTCGTCCGCGCGCAGCGGCCTCGGCCTCGGGCTCTACATCGTCAAGCAGCTCGTCGAGCTGCACGACGGCAGCGTCTCGGCCGAGAGCGAGGGCGAGGGCAGGGGGGCGACGTTCACCGTGCTCTTGCCTCTGCACGACGAGGTCGTGGCGGCTCCCAGCGAGCTCGCCCTCGAGCCGTCCGTCGCGCTCCGGAACCTGCGCGTCCTCGTCGTCGACGACGAGGAGGACTCGCGCGAGCTCATGGCGACCATCCTCCGTCGCGCCGGCGCCGACGTGGCCTGCGCAGGCGGGGTGAAGGCGGCCATCGACCTGTTCGACGCGTGGACGCCGGACGTGGTCGTCAGCGATCTCGCGATGCCCGGCGGCGACGGGTGCGAGCTCATCAGCACGCTTCGCCAGAAGGATCCCACGTTTGCGGCGCTCGCCGTGAGCGGCTTCACCGCCGAGCGTGACACCGATCGCGCGCTCGCCGCCGGATTCGACGTGCACGTCGGCAAGCCGGTCGACGCCGCCGAGCTCGTCGAGGCGGTCTACGAGGCGTCACGGCTGCGGCATCATTGACGGAGGCCCCAGGCTCCGGGCGGAAGGCTCCAGGGAGCACGAGCAGGGGGGGGCACGCGGAATGCTCCTCCGCTCGGGAATGAGATTCCGCAGGAGGCCCGCGAGGAGCGGCGCGGCGATCGCGCTCGGATGCTTCGGCGTCGCGATCGGGCTCACCGAGCTCTTCGCGTCGCGGAGGGTCGCGAAGGCCCTCGGCCTCGAGCGGCAGGAAGGGCTCGTGCGGCTCTTCGGGATGCGCGAGCTCGCGAATGGGATCGCGCTCCTCGCGGCGCGGCGCGCGGCGCCTTGGCTGTGGCTGCGCGTCGCCGGCGACCTGCTCGATCTCGGCCTACTCGTCTGGGCGCTGTCTCCGCGGAACCCGAAACGCGACAACGCGGCGATGGCGCTCGCGAGCGTCCTCGGCGTGACGATGCTCGACGTCGCCGCGGGGACCAAACACGACCGGAGGGGCAATCGTGTACGGTGGTAAGAGGCACGTCGAGCGCCCGCTCGGTCCCGACGAGATCGTGGACCTCGCGAGCATGGATTCGTTCCCCGCGAGCGACGCGCCGCCGTGGGCGGCGACGCACGCGGGCGCGCCCGGTCCCACCTTGCCGGGGCCGGAGATGTTCTACGACCTCGTCCAGCGCCTGCAGAGCGACGTTCGGCTCCTGAGCGAAGAGATCGGCGAGCGGCACGACCGCACGCCCCGTGGGCTCGTGAACCTCACGCGCGCAGCGGAGGCGATCCACCGTCGACTCGAGGCCGCGGGGCTGCCCGTGAAGCGGCGGCCGGTGAACGAGACGGTCGACAACGTCGAGGCCGTCCTCCTCGGCAGCGAGCTCCCCAACGAGAGCGTCGTCGTCGGCGCGCACTACGACTCGCCCGTCGCGTCTCCCGGCGCGGACGACAACGCGAGCGGCGTCGCCGTGCTCTTGTCGCTCGCGTACGCCCTCCAATACGGGCCGCTGAAGAGGACCGTGAGGCTGGTGGCCTTCGCCGCCGAGCAGCCGCCGCACGCGGGCACCGAGTCGATGGGAAGCGCGACGTACCTGCGCGACCTCGAGCGAGAGGGGCCTCGCGTGGTGTCGATGATGGGCCTCGAGTCGCTCGGGCTCTACATGAAGAAGCTGCCTCGGCCGTTCCGGCTCGTCCCCACGCTGCGCTCCGACGTGCTCTTCATCGGCAACCGCACGGCGACGCGCGCGATGAAGCGGGCGAAGCAAGCCTTCGAGCATGCGAGCACCGACGTCGTGGCGTCGGCGCTGAACGTTCCGCTCTTCTTCGCCAAGGTGTGGCCGTCGGACCACTGGCCGTTCGCCAGAGCGGGGATCCCCGCCTTCATGGTGACCGACGCCGCGCCGCTCTGGGCGTCGCACTATCACGGTCCCAGCGACACGGCCGAGCGGCTCGACTTCGAGCGGCTCGGGTGCACGACCCTCGGCGTCGTGGCCGCGGTGCGTGCGCTCGCCGATGCGTGAGCGGTCTGTGGCGCTTTCGTCGCGAGAGCGAGGCGTGTCACGAGCCCGGTTCGACGACGGGCTCGCGAGTCGAAGAGCTTCGCGCCGTCGACGAGGGAGCGCCGCTTGCACTCGGGCTCGAGAGCCATGGATGTCACGCTCCCGAGAGAGGATCGACGCGCCGGACGCCCCATCGCCGTCGCCGATCGACATGCGGCGAAGGTCGAGCGCGTGGCGCGGCAGCTTCGTGAGCACGATCGACGGATCCCGGTCTCGCTGAAGAAGAGGGCCGTCTCCCATCAGGTGCCCAAGAGACGCGACCGGCGACGCTCGGACGCGAAGATCGATCTGACGGACCTCGACGAGATCCTCGAGATCGACGTCCACGCGCGGACCTGCACCGCGGAGCCGGGCGTCACGTTCGTCGATCTCGTCGCCGCCACCTTGCGCCACGGGCTCGTGCCGATGGTCGTCCCCGAGCTGAAGACGATCACGGTCGGCGGCGCCGTGGCCGGCTGTTCGCTCGAGTCGACGTCGTTCCGGTACGGCGGCTTCCACGACAGCTGCCTCGAGTACGAGGTGATCACCACGGACGGCAGGGTGCTGCACTGCACGCCGAACAACGAGCACGCCCTCGTGTTCCAGATGATGCACGGCTCCTTCGGCACGCTGGGCGTCCTCTCGAAGCTGAAGTTCCGGCTCGTTCCGGCGAAGCCGTACGTGAAGACGACGTACGTGACGTACCGGAGCCTCGGCGAGTACAAGGCCGCCATCCGCCGTCACTTCGTCGATCAGGACGTCGAGTTCATGGACGGCATCATCCACGCGCCCGATCGTCACGTCCTCTGCCTCGGCGAGTACGTCGACTCGGCGCCGTACACGAGCCGCTACGACTGGGCGAAGGTCTATTACGAGACGACCGCCACGCGCTCGGAGGACTACTTCCGGACCGCCGACTACTTCTTCCGCTACGACCGCGGAGTGACGAACCCGACGCCGCGCTCGCTCGTCGGCAGGCTGCTCTTCGGGAAGGTGCTCGACTCGTCGACGCTCCTGCGGCTCGCCGACAAGCTGCACTTCCTCCTCCCCGACGAGCGGCCGAACGTCACGCTCGACGTCTTCTTGCCGTTCTCGCGGCTCGACGCCTTCATGCGCTGGTACCGCGGGGTGATCGATCACTTCCCGCTCTGGTGCGTCCCGTATCGTCGCGTCCGCGACTACGAGTGGATCGCGAAGGACTACCTCGAAGGCGTCGAGGACGATCTCTTCGTCGACATCGCGATCTACGGGCTCTCGCAGCCGCCCGGCCGCAACTACTACAAGGAGATCGAGGACGAGCTCCTCGCGCTGCAAGGCATCAAGACGCTCATCTCGCACAACTACTACGACGAGAAGACGTTCTGGCGGATCTGGAACAAGCCGAACTACGACGCCGTGAAGGCGATCACGGATCCGCGGAACGTCCTGCGCGACCTGTACACGAAGACCTGCAGGGCGTCCCGCGGGCTGTGACGGCGCTGCCGTCGGCGCTCACGTCGACGCGCGCCACGTCGCCGTCGTGGCGCGCGGGCGGATCGGGTGCCACCGCGCGTCCGGGGTGCGCTTCGCGCGCGGCAAGAGCGCGTCGAGGTCGACGCCCGCGCGGGCCGCGGCATCCATGAGCGCATCGCGATCGCGCGTCGTCGGCTCCCAGCGGACCGCCTCGTCCTGCGAGGACGTGGTCGTGCTCCGCACGAGGCCGAGCGTCGCGAGCTCGCGGAGGCGAGCGCGCAGCGCGGCGCAGTCGACGTCCAGCGCGTCGGCGATGTCGGCGTCGGTGATCGCGGCCGAGCGCGCGAGCAGCTCGAGGACGCGCGCGATCGATCCGGCGCGGGCCCGCTGCAAGGTGATCACGGTGGTGCCGGACGCACCGGCGTTGCGGCGGCGGGCCTTCATTCGTGCGCGCAGCGGCCTCGGGCCCTCGATCGCGTCCAGCGCGAGCGACGCGATCACCGTCCACGCGGCGACGTCCATCGGACGCCGCTCCTCCTCCCACGAGGCGATCGTCTCGATGCTCACCCCGAGGAGCTGCGACATGTCCATGCGCTCCAGCGCCGCGGCTTTGCGGATCCAGCGGAAGGTCTCGCCCGAAATGGGGCCTCGGCGCGCAAGCTCGGCGGCGACTGCACGCTCGAACGCGATCACGAGCGCCACGGGCACGTTCGGCTCGCCACACCTGGCGCACGCATCGACGGTGGTTTCTGCCGTGAACGTCGTCCCTGCGACCGTACGGCGGAACGTGTGCGTCGCTGACGTTCTCTTCGTCTCACCACACCGGCATGTCATTCCATTCACCTCGCGTGCACGCCCATCGCACCGGGCGTGCCGCCCGAGTGGCGCCGATGCTCGGCACGCGCGGCGCAAAGCTCCAGCGGAGAGGACGACGGTCCCGTCGATGTCGAACGGCGTTGCAGTGGCGTAGCTGCATGCGGTCGTGCGTGCAGGCGTGAACGCTCGTTGGCGACACATCGCTTGTGGCAAGCTGGCTCCCCGTCGCGCTCGCCGCACATCAGGCCTCAG
>CALFEQ010000111.1 GCA_937949945.1 uncultured Myxococcales bacterium | reverse complement strand
CTCAGTCCTCAGCATCTGAGGACGCGCGCGGAGCGCGCCCACCTGGAGCCTGGAGCCTCACAACGAGCTGAACACGAGCTTGATCGCGTCCTCGATCACGGCGCGCGAGACGTGCATCGTGCTCGTGGCCGTGCCTCCCTTCGCGGCCGCGGACGGCGCCGACGCTTGGCTCGTGAACGTGATCGGCGTGGCTCCCTTGTTGGGGAGGGAGGAGAGGAGGTTGAACGGAGAGCGAGGGCTCGATCCGTCTTCGAGCGCGCTGAAGACGGCGAAGCCGCGCAGCGTCATCATGCCGCCGGCGGTGAGCTTCCCTTCACGAAGCGCTTCGTGACCCGACGCCTTGCCGAGCGTGTTCGTGTCCGGCGCGCTCGCGAGCGCCGCGGCGGCCTTCTGCGCCACGAGCTTCCCGTCGAGCCCGAACGCGAGCCACGTGGCGCCTCCGTCCGGGACCGCGAAGAGGTGCACCACGATCGGGCTGCGCTTCACCTTCTTCGGCTGCCCGGCCTTCGACTTCGTCGCGGAGGGCCGCATGTCCACGACGTCGTCGCGGGGGATCGAGATCTCGAGGTGCACGGTCTCCTTCGGCAGGGTGATCCCGGCCGGAGCCGGCGCGATGCGCATCTTCGGGAGCGAGCTCCCCGCGGGCGTCCCCTTGGCCCACTTCGCGAACGACGGGCGGTTCCACAGCGCCGACCAATCCTTGAGGACGGGCCCGACCTTCGCGATCGGCTCGCTCACTTGGTAGAGGTGCCAGCCGACGACCTGCTCGACGATGGCCTTCTTCGCCTCCGACTGAGCGGGGGTGTCGTTCTCGTCGAGGGCCGCCTGCGTCTTGAGCGCCTTGTCGAGGGCCGCGTGATCGAAGCCCTTGGCGTAGATCGCAGGCCCGCCGTTCATGAAGAGCGAGAGGATCCGGTCGGCGACGAGATCGCGCACGCTCCGCCGCTCCGCCTCCGGCATCCCCGCCGCCTCGGCCGCGTCCGACAGCACGGCGGCGACGAGCTCGCGCGGGCGGTCGAAGAGCTTCGCGTCCGAGCCGCGCGTGAAGAAAGCGCTGTCCGTGTCGGCCGGAAGATGCCAGTAGGACGGCGGCACGACGTCGGCGCGATCGGCGCCCGTCATCGCACGAGCGAACAAGCTCGTGTTCGACTGGAACTCGAAGCGCGTCGTCAGATCGATGCCGCCGTCTCCGACCTGCGCGTCGAACGAGAGCCGCTCGGTGTCGTTCACGATGTCCACGACCTCGCCGAGCCACGCCTCCACGAGGTCCACGAGCGATCGGACGGACTGGCCCGCCTGCCCCAACAGGGCGCGGACCGGGATGAAGCCACGGACATCGGCGATCGCCGAGCGCACCACCGCGGGCCGAAACTCGATGTGCACGTCGCTCGGCCACGTCTGACGCGGCATCGTCCGCGTCAGGTACGGAACCAGCAGCTCGAGCCCGTCGCCGTGACCGCACACGAGGCGGGCCGCCGTCGTACCGCCACCCGGCGGAGGGACCGCGTGCGCGAGCACGCAGCTCTTCTCCTCCTCGACGTCGGCCTCCTCCAGGTCCCACGACGGCACCTCGTCCGCCGACGAGGCGCGGCTCCCCGGCCGCCGGAAGATCCCTTCGACCTTCAGCTCGCCGTTGTCGCCGGGGACGAGGCGGTGCCGCTCGCCCAGCTTCGCCTTCGCGCTCTCGAAGCTCTTCACGCCGACGGCGAAGGCCGCCACGGGGTTCTGAGCGCTGCCGCGACGAGACGGCATCCGCACGGCAGCGTCGATCGGCTGCGACAAGTCGACGACCTCGGCCACGTCGTCGTCCACGATCGAGCGGACGAGCTCGCTCCCGTTGGGCAAGGGCAGCCGCGCCCAGTTCCCGACGACCGAGACGATGGACTCGACCTTCTTCACACGCCCGAGGGCGACGAGATCCGTCGGCTCCGCCACGGGCGACAGGTCGACGGGCCTCTCCTTCTCGGCCGCGGCGACCGGCTGCGACGGAGCGGTCGGCGCGCTGGGAGGAGACGATCCGCACGCGAGCACGGACCCGAAGAGGACGAGAACGGAGGCAGGGCGGATGCCTTTGCGGAGCGGCATGGCGGGCCAGGATACGCCCTGTTCGCATCGAGCCCAACCGCTCCGATCGCCGCGACTCGATGCGACGGATGGGCCCCTCCCCGGCGGGAAGCTCGCGGTGGAGCGGCTGTCAATATTCCATCCGCGACGAGTTCGTGCCTTCCATCGACCGTGGGCGTCGCCCAACGTCGAGAGGCACCAGCGTGGCACTCCCTCAGATGAACCCGGCCCAGCAAGAGGCCGTCGAGCATCAGAATGGTCCCCTCCTCGTCCTCGCAGGCGCCGGCTCGGGCAAGACGCGCGTGATCACCCACCGCATCGCGCGCCTGCTCGAGCGAGGCGTGCCGGCGCACATGATTTGCGCGCTCACCTTCACGAACAAAGCCGCCGGCGAGATGGCCGAGCGCGTCCAGCACATCGTCAAGGAGCGCGGCTTCGGAGGGCGCGAGGGCGCGAAGGGAATCGTCATCTCGACGTTCCACTCCTTCGGACTGATGGTGCTCGGGCGCGAGCGCAAAGCGCTCGGCGGCACGTTCACGATCTTCGATCAGGGCGACTGCCTCGGGACGGTGAAGGAGATCCTCAGCCGGATCCGGGCCAACAAGGCGCTCGACGCGATGGCGATCCTGACGCGCATCTCGAACGCGAAGAACGCGTTCGTCTCGCCCGAGGAGTACGTCGCCCACGAAGGCGACGAGTACGACGAGATGACGAAGATCGTCTATCCGCGCTACCAGAGCGCGCTGCGCGCTTACCGCGCGTTCGACTTCGACGATCTCGTCTGCGAGGTCGCTCGCCTCTGGAAGGAGCGGCCGGACATCCTCGATCGCTGGCAGAAGGAGTACCTGTACGTCCTCGTCGACGAGTACCAGGACACGAACCGCGCGCAGCTCGAGGTGCTGCGTCTGCTCTGCGCGCGGCACCAGAACATCTGCGTCGTCGGCGACGACGATCAGTCGATCTACGCGTGGCGAGGCGCGGACGTCCGCAACATCCTCGACTTCGAGGAGCAGTTCCCGAACGCCAAGGTCGTGAAGCTCGAGCAGAACTACCGCTCGACCGCGCCCATCCTCGCCGTCGCGAACGCCGTCATCGAGAAGCGCACCGACGCGAAGTACCGCAAGCGCCTCTTCACGGACAAGCCGGGCGGCGCGAAGGTGAAGCTCGGCGTCGCGCCGTCACCGGAGGCCGAGGCCGCGTACGTCGCGCGCGAGATCCGGCGCATCTGCTCGGAGGAGCGGCGCAACCCGCGGGACTTCGCCGTCCTCTATCGCTCGAACGGCCAGGCGAAGGTCGTCGAGGAGCAGCTCCGCGAGCAGGGCGTGCCCTACCGGATGATCGGCGGCACGCAGTTCTTCGAGCGCAAGGAGATCAAGGACGTCCTCGCGTACCTGAAGCTCGCCCTCAATCGCGCGGACGAGATCAGCCTCCGCCGCATCATCAACTACCCGGCGCGCGGCATCGGCGAGACGAGCCTCGAGAAGCTCTCGCAGCACGCGACGGCGAAGGGTTGGACGCTCTGGCAGGCGATCGAGCGCGTCGACGCCCTCGACGGAATCTCGAACCCCGCCCGCGACGGCTGCAAGATCCTCGAGCGTGTCATCGCCGACGTCCGGAGGCGCCTGCTCGTCGAGCGCGCGCCGGCAAGCGTCGTCGCGCGCGAGGTCTGCGAGGCCGTCGGCCTCAAGAAGGAGATCGAGGGCACGTCGACGTCGACGAACGCAGCCGCACGCCGCTGGGGCAACGTCGAAGGCCTCTTCGCGATGCTCGCCCGTCGCGAGGCGCGCGTCGAAGCCAAGGGCGGCGACGCGACCGACGAGCGCGACCTCATGGCGTTCCTCCACTCGCTGACCCTCCAGATGTCCGAGGAGGACGACGACCCGGGCAACGTCGTCACGCTCTCGACGTTGCACGGAAGCAAGGGCCTCGAGTTCGACATCGTCTACATCATCGGCTGCGAAGAAGGCCTCATCCCCCACACGCGCACGCTCGAGTCGCGCGTGACGGACGTGACCGGCGTGCCGGGCACGCAGGACATCGAGGAAGAACGGCGCCTCTTCTACGTCGGCATCACGCGCGCACGACAGCGCCTCGAGCTCCTCCGCTGCAAGCACCGCGTCACGCGCGGCAAGCCCGTCCCGCGCACGCCGTGCCGCTTCCTCTCGGACATCCCCGAGCACCTCCTCGAGCCGTTCGAGGTCAAGGACGCGTCGCCCCTCACCCTCGCCGAGATGGCCGCGAGCGCGAGCAACCTGCTCGCGGCGCTCGATGCGATTGGAAAGTGAGGACGGGCTCCGGGCTCCGGGCTCCAGGCTCCAGGGAGATCCGTCCTCTGTCCTCAGCGGGAGCTCGATGCGCGCGAGCTTTCGCCTCCCGAGGTGCATCGACACGCCCGCGCCCGCTTCGTCCGCTCGCCCAGGCGAGGCTCGTTACGAGAGAGACACCGCGCCACCCCACACCCCCTCTGGAGCCTGGAGCCCGGAGCCTCGAATGCAAAGGACCGGCCTTCGCTGAGGGCTGAGGACTCGGCGTCGCGAAGCGACGCCGATCAGGGTCGCCGAACGCGGACGATCGAGCCCGAGTTGGCGCCACCAACGCCCTTGTTCGCCCAGTAGACGAAGTCCGCGTCGAGCGCGAGGGCGTACGGGTTCGCTTGTCCTTCCGCGAGGGTCTTCGGGCCGCCGGGGCAATTCGGCAACGCACACCCGCGGATCTTTCCGTCGGCCGCGCCGGGGCTCGCCGCCACTGCCCAGTATACCGCCGTCGCGTCGGCGACGATGTCGTTGATCTTCCCTTCCGCCCCCGAGAACAGCGGCGCGCCGCTGCCGCCACAACCCGTCACGGCACAAGCGACCACCGTGCTCTCCGTATCGCTGAGGTTCACGGAGGCGAGGACGACTTGGCCTGCGGAAATCGCGACGTGGAGCCCCTTGTCCATCAGCCTCGTCGGGACCTTGTTCTCGATCTTGCCAATCCAGACACCGCGCGCCCCGACCGCTCCGGTATCCGTGGCGGAGAAGACGAGCCACTGTTCGTCGACGGCGAAGCCGAACGACTCGGACTTGCGAACGAGGTTCAGATCCGTGTGCGCACCTCCCGACAGAGGAACGACTTTGAGGGAGCCCGTCGCGTCGTACCAGATCAGCGACTTCGAATTGCCGACGAGCTGTCCCGCACCGGTGTAGTCGCCAATCAACCTCGGCGTCATTCCGCAACCAGCGACCGCACACTCGTAGATGTAGACGTCCGTTTGTGGCGCCGGCGAGTCTCCGAGCCAATAGACGTTCGCTTCGTTCACGAACAAGTGCCGGCGAGCGAGCACGTCCAACTGGGTGGACGAGGACGCGAGCACCGTGGGGCTGCCGAGGCAGCCGGTCTTCGGACACTTCTCTGCAGTGCCGGGCGTGATCCAGAAGACCCCGGACGAGTTGACGGCGACGCTCAATGGAGTGTCGACGCTCGCGGCGATGGTCTGTGGCTGACATCGACCCTCGACACACTCGCCGCCGCCGCGTCGTGACCGCACGCACCACAGTGCGCCGACTCCGTCGCGATCGACGTCTCGCAAGTACCGTCGCCATCGCAGTCCGCCATCGGGAAGGTGCACGACGTCGCCGCGTCTCGATCGCCGTTCCCTCCCGCGTCGCCGGGGCCCTCCCCCGGCCGCTCTCCGGGCGAGCCATCCGCCGGACCGGCGTCCGGTCCCGCGGCAGGAAGGACATCGGGGTCCTCGCCGACACATCCAGCCGCTCCGACGACGAGCAAGCAAACCGCCGAGATCCCAAGGACGAGCGCGCGCACGGAGAGCATTCTGTCACGCTGCTCCTTCGAGCGCACGCGCGGCGACGTCGTGCTGTCGTGCGCGAGCGCGGATCTCCTTGCTGAGGTCTGAGGACTGAGGACCGAGGACCGAGGACTGAGGACTCGGCTCCCTGGAGCCTGGAGCCCGGAGCCTCCTCTGGTTGTCCCCGCGGGCCGGACGCGACACCATGCCGACATCATGGCCGGCACGAACGAGCCCATCGCCGCATCGATCGTCGTCGCGCCATTCCGGCAGAGGCCGAACCATCCCGAGATGGCGCGCCTCGCGGACGGGTTCCTCGAGGACGTGATCGCCGAGCTCGCGCGCTCCCCCGAGTTCGAGGTGCTCTCCGCGCGCACGTCGCTGGCGCTGACCGCCGAGGAGCTCGAGCCGTCGCGGCTCGCCGAGCGGTTCGGCACGACGCACCTGCTCGACAGCACCGTCGTGCCGTCGAAAGACGCGCTGCTCGTCAAGGCCAACCTGATCGAGGTTCCTTCCGGCGTCCAGATCTGGAGCCAGCGCTACGAGGTGCCACTGCGCGATCTCTTCGCCGTCCAACAGGACGTCGCCGCGCACGTCGCCAACCACCTGAAGGGCCACCTGCATCTGTCGCGCCTCGCGCGTGCGAAGACGCGACCGCTCACGAGCCTCGAGGCGTACGACTGCTGGCTGCGCGGGCGTGACTGCCTCGCGAAGGGCACGGTGGCCGCGGACGCCGAGGCGCGCGAGATCTTCGAGCACGCGCTGACGCTCGATCCGACCTACGCGCGGGCCTACGTCGGGCTCTCGCTGAGCCACTTCAACGAGTGGAGCTGCCAGCTCTGGAAGGACTTCGAGAAGAACGAGCGCCTCGCCTACGAGTACGCGTGCAAGGCCGTCGAGCTCGACGAGACCGATCACCTCGGGCACTCGATCGTCGGACGCATCCTCGTCTACCGGCGCGAGTTCGCGCAGGCGAGGCGGCACCTCGAGCGGGCGGTCGCGCTCTGCCCGAACGACGCCGACAACCTTGCGCAGATGGCGCTCTGGTACGCCTACCTCGGCGAGCCCGAGGCCGCGATCCGCATGGCCGAGAAGGCCTTCCGCCTCAATCCGCTCCACGACGCGGCGTACTACGTCTACGCGTCGTTCGCGTACTTCGTCGCGCGCCGTCCGGACGAAGCGCTCCGACACGCCGAGCGCGCGCCCGCGGACGTGATGGTCGACAGCCCGGCGTTCCTCGGCGCGATGCACGCCCACGTCGGCGACCTCGCCGCGGCGGCGAAGGACGTCGCGCGGTTCCTCGAGCTGTTCCGAGAGAAGATCACGTTCGGACGCGAGCCCGAGCCCGACGAGCCGTTCGCGTACCTCCTCCACGTGAACCCGTTCGCCCGTCAGGAGGACATCGACTACTTCGTCGACGGTCTCCGCAGAGCGGGCCTCACGACGGGCGACGGGCGATCTCGCGGGCCCTACCTTCCACCCGGTCCGGGCGCCGAGGCGACCTTCGCCTTCGATCCGAGCACGCGCGTCTGGACGCTCTGTTTCGCCGATCGCACCGCCCAGGTGAAGGACATGAAGGGCTGCCGCGATCTCGCGCTGCTCCTCTCGTCCGCAGGCATGCGGCTCCACGTGATGGACATCGCCGGTCGCGCGCTCGAAGGCGACGGCGGGGCGGTCATGGATGCGCGCGCACGTGCGGAGTGCCAACGCCGCCGCCGCGAGCTCGAGGAGGAGATCGCCGAGGCGGAGCGGGACCACGACATCGGGCGACGCGAGGCCGCCCAAAGGGAGCTCGACCGCCTCACGGAGACCCTGGTGGTCGCCCTCGGGCTCGGGGGCCGCGAGCGAAAGCTGGGCGACCCCGTCGAGAAGGCGCGCACGGCGGTGACCTGGAGAATCCGGAGTGCGATCAAGAAGATCGGTGAGGTACACCCGGAGCTCGGGCGTCACCTCGAACGCTCCGTCCGCACCGGCACGTTCTGTGAGTACAGCCCCGAGCAGCCGGTCTCGTGGCGCCTCACGATGTGAGGCGCGACCTCACGCCCCTTGGTCGAGCGACAGGCTCAGACCGAGGGGAACATGACCAAGAGGCTCGTAAAGACGGTCACGCTCCGGACCGGGCTCGAGATCTCCTACGTCGAGCAAGGCGACCGGATCGGCGTACCGCTCGTCCTACTTCACGGCTACGGGTGCTCCTTTCACTCCTTCGACCAGCTCCTCGCCAAGCTGCCGACGTGGGTGCGCGTCTTCGCGCTCTCGCTGCGCGGACACGGTGACTCCTCGAAGCTCGAGTCCGGCTACGGCCTGCGCGATCTCGCCGCGGACGTCGTCGACTTCCTCGACGCGCTGGCGCTCGACTGCGCCGTCGTGGCCGGGCACTCGATGGGCGGCTTGGTCGCCCAACGCGTGGCGATCGACCATCCCGCGCGGACGGCCGGCCTCGTCCTCCTCGGCACCTTCCCGACCTGCGCGGGCAATCCGACCCTCGAAGCGGTCTGGAACGAGCACGTCTCCCGCTGGACCGATCCGATCGCTCCGGCATCCGTGCGCGACTTCCACGAAAGCACGATCGCGTGGCGGGCGGCGGTGCCCGACGCCTTCGTCGACCTCGTCGTCCGCGAGAGCCTGAAGGTACCGGCGCGCGTGTGGCACGAGCTGCTCGGCGCGCACCTGCGCGACGACCACACGCGCGAGCTCGACAGGATCGAGGCGCCGACGCTGATCCTCTGCGGCGACGCCGACCGGATCGCTCTCGCGCCGCATCAAGAGGCGCTCGCACGCGGCATCGCGGGCGCCGAGCTCATCGTGTTCCGCGGCGCGGGGCACGCGCTGCACTGGGAACGACCCGAGGACGTCGCGCGGGTCGTCACCGAGCACGGCGTGCTCTCGAAAATCTTTCGAACCCCCATCACGTCCAAGCGACTCGAAAGGAAACCAGCATGAACCGCTCTTCTTCTCTGCGCCACGGCTTCTTCCTTACCGACGGTGGTCTCGAGACCACGCTCGTCTTCCACGAAGGCATCGAGCTGCCGTTCTTCGCCGCGTTCGTCCTCCTTCGGACGCACGAGGGACGCGAGCGCATCCGTCGCTACTACGAGCGCTACCTCGCGATCGCGCGCGACGCCCGCGCCGGGTTCGTCCTCGAGAGCCCCACGTGGCGCGCGAGCGCCGACTGGAGCGAGAGGCTCGGCATGTCCGGCAAGGAGCTCCGCGCGCTGAACTTCGACAGCATCTCCCTCATGCACGAGCTGCGTGAGGCCTACGCGGGCGACGGACTGCCGATCGTCGTCAGCGGCTGCGTCGGTCCTCGCGGCGACGGCTACAAGGCCGACGACCGGATGACGGAGGACGAGGCGCAGGCGTACCACGGCGAGCAGATCACCATCTTCCGAGACGCGGGCGTCGACCTCGTCACGGCGATGACGATGACGAACGTCAGCGAGGCCATCGGGTTCGCGCGCGCGGCGAGCGAGGCGAAGCTCGACTCCGTGGTCTCCTTCACGGTGGAGACGGACGGGCGCCTGCCGAGCGGCGAGTCGCTGCGCGAGGCCATCGAGGCGGTCGACGCCGCGACCGGCGGCAGCCCGATCCACTACATGATCAACTGCGCGCACCCCACGCACTTCGCGCACGTGCTGGAGCCCGGCGCGGCGTGGACGCGCAGGATCGGCGGCCTGCGCGCCAACGCGTCGAAGCGGAGCCACAAGGAGCTCGACGAGTCGCCGGACCTCGACGCCGGCAACCCGGTCGAGCTGGGCGGCGAGTACCGGGATCTGCTCGACACGCACCCGCACCTGCGCGTGCTCGGCGGATGTTGCGGGACGGACGACCGCCACGTGCGTGCCATCGGTGAGGCCTGCCTCCTGCGGCGCGCCGCCTGATGGAGCCAAGAGGCCGTCGAACGCCTCCGGGCCGACGAGCATCCGCACGCGCTCGTCGGCCCCGGGGCCGGCGCGCCATTGCGCGATACCGACCGGCAATCCCATGTTGGTGCAACACGCAAACTTCCAGACGCCTCATCCTCCTCGTCGTCGCGCGGCCGTGTCCGGGCTCCGGCTCGCCTCTTCGCCGGCCCGGCGGGCGAACGTCGGTCGATCGCGAGCTCGAGGCCGAGGCAGGTCGTCGCGAGCGCCGCGCGCAGCGCCTCCGCGGGCCGCATCTTCCTCTGCCGATACGAGCAGCCGGCCACGAGGACGTTCGCCAGATAGGTCAGCTCCTCGCTGCGCGGCGTGAAACGTGCGGCGTCCTCCTCGGCGAGAGGCTCGCCCGTGCTCGCTCCGCGGCGACGTCAAACGCGAGCATCTCCTCGCTCGTCAAGACGGAGTAGAGGCCTCCCTCGTCCTCGATCTCCTCCGCGCTCAGGGCAGAGCAACGCTCGAGGAGGCCCATCGAGAAGTCGTGGTGGTCGCGGTCGAGAGCGAGCAGAGCGGTGAGGACGACATCCCAGCCCTCGGGCCGGCGCGCGATGACTTGGTACTCGTCGATCTCCTCGTAGAGGCAGTCCGCCACGCCTTCTCGACGAGATCGGCGTCCTCGCCGGCGTCCTCGATCTCGCTCATGAGTGAGGAGAGCGGGACGACGAGCACGTGCTCGTGGAAGGCGAGCGTCACGAGGTCGGGCGGCAGCTCGACGAGCCTCTGCGCGACGAAGGCTTCGCTCTTCCGTCTCGACGAGCGACGCGGCTCGGACCAAGATGAAGCATGCGTCGCGTCGCCGCCGCGCTCCTCACGCTCGCCGCCGTCATCGGCTTCGGTCACGACACTCGAGCCGAGCCTCGGCCGCCCTCCGACGCGGGCGCGGCCCGCAAAGCGCCGCGCAAATCGAAGGCCGTGGCGGATCTCGCGAACGTGTGCACGCAACGCAAGCGCACGGAGAAACGGCCGCCCCCGCCGCAGGGCGCGAACGGCTTCAAGGTCGTCGCCGACGGCGGCACGCCCGCCGAGCGGAGCCAGATCGCCGGCGCGATCGCCGCTGCCGTCCGCAGACCGCTCGAACGCGTCCAGCTCCGTACGATCATCGGCAAGGACGTCGCGGAGACGCAGAAGAACCTCGACGCCCTCCTCGAACGGGCGGAGCGGCAAGACTTCGTCTTGTACCTCGACGAGGCGGACGCGCTCTTCGGCAAGCGGACGGAAGTGAAGGACAGCCACGATCGCTACGCGAACGTGGAGACCTCGTTCGTGCTCCAGCGCCTCCGCGCGCACGAAGGGATCGTCGTCTTCGGAGCGAAGCTCTCCAAGGACGAGCGCGCCGGAGCCGCGCGGCAGGTCCACCGGGTCCTCGAGGCGACCGCGCGTGGACAGGCGATGTGGACGGCGCTCTGCTAGCGCCTGGATCGGCCCCGCACCACGCGCGCGTAGAGACGACGGCCTCTTCCTCTCCATGCCGGCGCAATCGCTCGCGCCGTGCCACAATGGCCACGATGGTTTGCTCGTCATCCCACAGCCGCGGGCGGCGGCTCGGACGCTCGCTGCTCTTGGTCTCCGCGTGCGCGCTCGCCGCGTGCTCCGACGGAGGAACGGCGCGCCCGCGCGTCTCTTCGTCCTCGCAGGCCATCATCAACGGCACGGACTCGACCGAGGCGCAGGACTTCGTCGTCCAGATCGCGATCGAGAAGAACGGCGAGATGATCCCGCACTGCACCGGGACGCTCGTGGCCAAGGACCTCGTCGTCACCGCACGCCACTGCGTCGGCGAGCTCTCGGACGACGAGCTGTCCGTCACCGACTACGAGCCGTCGAAGCTCAAGTTCTACTTCGGCACCAACGCGGGACCGAAGACCGTCGACCAGGAGCCCGAGGCGCAGGGCAAGAAGCTCTTCACCAACGGAACGAAGGCGGTCGACCCGGACGTCGCCGTCGTCCAGCTCGACGCGCCGGTCGATCTCCCGATCGCGCCGATGCGCCTCGCGAGCGGCGTCACGAAGGGCGAGACCGTCGACGTGGTCGGCTACGGATTGACCGAGGAGAACAGGTATCCGTGGGTCCGCAAGCAGCGGAAGGGCCTCGAGGTCGTGAGCGTCGGCCCCGAGAGCACGCAGCACTTCGATCTCGTCGAAGGTGAGTTCCAGATCGGCGAGGCGGCGTGCGCCGGCGACAGCGGCGGCCCCGCGCTCTCGTCCGCGACCGGAGCCCTCGTCGGGATCGCCTCGCGGGTCAGCAACGGAGAGCGGCCCGACGAGAGCGCGCTCGCGTCGTTCTGCATGGGCGACGCCGCCGAGGACGTCTACGTCTCGCTCGCCTCGGTGCGCGAGGTGATCGAGGCCGCGTTCGAGGCCACGGGCAGGACGCCCTGGCTCGAAGGAGAGCCTGCTCCCGAGGAGAAGGCCGCCGAGGAGAACGGCGACGACGAAGCCACCGCCGGCGGCCGCACGCCGCCGCCGCCCGCCGACGAGGGATGCAGCGCCGCGCGAGCACCGTCACCGCGTGCGCCGACGACGCTCGTCGCGATGGCGATCGCGCTCGCCGCCCTCCGAGCACGGAGGCGCGCGGACGCCGCGCCGCGTACGAGCACGGCGCCGCGCGATCCCGCAGGGCGTTGACGGACGTCAGAGCGCCGCGCGGACCCGCTCGACGAGCACGCGAGCGATGTCCGCGACGGGCACGAGCTCCGCCTTCTTCGGATCGGGCTCCGTGCGCGGCTTCAGCTCCACGTTCCCGTTCGCGAGCGCCTTCGCGCCGATCGTCACACGGAACGGCATGCCGAGCAGGTCGGCGTCCTTGAACTTCACGCCCGGCCGCTCGTCGCGATCGTCCCAGAGCACGTCGATGTTCGACGCGCGGAGGTCGTCGTAGAGCTTCTTGGCCGTGGCGAGGACGGGCTCGTCCTTGCCGACCGTCACGATGTGGACGTGGTACGGCGCGATGCTCACCGGCCAGCGGATCCCGTCGGCGTCGTGGTGCTGCTCGATCGCCGTGGCGACGAGACGCGAGATGCCGATGCCGTAGCAGCCCATGACGATGGGGTGCTTCTCCTGCTTGTCGTCCGTGAAGGTCGCGCCCATCGCCGCGGAGTACTTCGTCCCGAGGATGAAGATGTGGCCGCCCTCGATGCCGCGGTACGTCTTGAGCTTCCCCGTGCAGTTCGGGCACGGGTCGCCGTCGGTCGCGAGCCGGATGTCGGCGATCTCGCCGTCCCAGTCGCGCCCGCGGTTGACGCCGGTGAAGTGGTAGTCGGTCTCGTTCGCGCCGGTGACCGCGTTCTTCACGGCGGCCGCCGCGCGGTCGACGACGATCTTGCCCTCGAAGCCCACCGGGCCCGCGAACCCCACGGCCGCGCCGGTGGCCTTCTGCACGTCGGTGTCGTTGGCGAGGAAGACCTCGCTGACGCCGAGCGCACGCGCGAGGCGGATCTCGTTCACGTCGTGGTCGCCGCGGACGACGGCGAGCACGATCCCGCGCTTGTCCTCGGGATCGTTCGCCGTACCGGCGACGTAGACGAGCGACTTGAGGAACTTCTCCTTCGGCTTCTTCAAGAACGCCGAGACGTCCTCGATCGAGCCGACCTTCGGCGTGTGGACCTTGCCGCGGTCCTCGGGCGCCTCGCCGTCGTCGACGAGCGGAGGCTCCTTCACCGTCGCGATCTCGATGTTCGCGGCGTAGTCGCACGTGTCGCACGCGACGATGGCGTCCTCGCCCGAGTCGGCGAGGATCTGGAACTCGGCGCTCTTCGAGCCGCCGATCGCGCCCGGATCGGCGTCGACGATGCGATACGTGAGCCCGAGTCGATCGAAGATGCGGCAGTAGGTCTGGCGCATCTTCTCGAAGCTCTCCTTCGCCGCCTCCTCGCTCGTGTCGAACGAGTACGCGTCCTTCATGAGGAACTCGCGGCAGCGGAGCAGGCCCCCGCGCGGCCGCGGCTCGTCACGGAACTTCGTCTGGATCTGGTAGAGGTTCATCGGCATGTCGCGGAAGCTGCGGATTTCGCGACGCGCGATGTCCGTGACGATCTCCTCGTGGGTCGGCCCGAGGTGGAACTCGCCTCCCTTCCGGTCCTTCAGGCGGAACAGCGTCTCGCCGTACAGGTCCCAGCGGCCGGTCTCCTTGAAGAACTCGGCCGGCAGGAGCGCGGGCATCAGAATCTCCTGCGCGCCCGACCGATCCATCTCCTCGCGGACGATGTTCTCGATCTTGCGGAGCACCCGCAGGCCGAGCGGCAGAAAGTCGTACATGCCGGCGCCGACCTTGCGGATGTAACCGCCTCGAACGAGGAGCGTGTGGCTCACGTTCGCGGCGTCCGCAGGCGCCTCTTTGACCGTGGGAATGAGAGCGCGGGAGTAGAGCATGGGGGCCGCATGGATTAGCACGCCCGGCCCCGGAAGAGCGCGCGATCAGAAGCGCTTGAATGCCTCGGGGTGCTGCGGCGGGAGCCCGACCATCTCACGGAGGAAGTCGAGCGAGCTGACCATCCCGACCGCGACCCCGTCGTCGTCCACGACCACGAGGTGGTGGTAGCCGCTCTCGGCCAGCTTCCTCGCGGCTGCCTCGACCGGCTCGCTGGCCTTCACGGTCTCCACCTTGCCCGTGGGCTCGAACCGCTCGCCCTCGTCGCCGGCGAGGTCCCGGAGGGAGACGATCCCGACCGGGCGATGGGTCTCGTCGAGCACCGGCACGGCCGTGACCCCGAAGTCGATGATGTGGCGACGCGCGAGCGACACGCGGTCCCCGTACTTTATGTAGAGGAGCTTCGGGTTCATGATGTCGGCGACGGTCTTCGACATGGCTGTCCTCGTCGGTGAGGAGAACGGGGGCGTCAAACGAAGCTCGGCTGTCCCGTAGACTCGAGCACGGCGAGCCAGAGCTCTCCGCTCGGGTCGATCCGCTTCTTCCCCGAGAGCACGAGCGGAAGCGGGACGTGCGTGAAGGCGCGGTGCAAGCGGCCGACCATCATGTCGGTCTTGCCGGCCATCGCGGCGTGCACGGCGTAGCGGGCGAGCTGCGCGCAGAAGATCGCGTCGATCGCGTTCGCCGGGACGCTACGGATCATGTAGCTCGGGTCGATGTACTTGAGCGAAAACGGGATCTTCCGCTCCTCGAAGTGGGAGCTGATGACCTTCGCGAGGTGCTTGCCGATGTCGAGCTCGGAGCTCGCGAAGCGGATGTTCCCGGACGCGTCGCGCGGCGCGTTCGCCTCGTCGACGAGCTGCTTGCCGCACCCTTCGGCGACGACCACGACCGCATGACCGCGCTCGGCCAGCCGGCGCTCGAGGTGCGCGAGCACGCCGTTCGGGCCGTCGAGGCGGAAGCGCACCTCGGGCACGAGGCACACGTTCACCTCGTGGCTCGCGATCGAGGCGTGCGCGGCGATGAACCCCGCGTCGCGTCCCATGAGCTTGACCAAGCCGATGCCGCCCGGCGCCGACAGCGCCTCGGTGTGGGCGGCGTCGATCGCGTTCCGCGCGACCGACACGGCCGTCTCGAAGCCGAACGTCTTGTCGACGAACGGAATGTCGTTGTCGATCGTCTTCGGGATGCCGACGACCGCGATCTCGAGACCGCGCCGCGCGACCTCCTCCGCGATCGCGTGCGCACCGCGCATCGTCCCGTCGCCGCCGATCGCGAAGAGGACGTCGATCCCGAGCGAGACGAGCGTGTCCACCATCACCTTGGGGTCCTGCGCGCCTCGCGTGCTGCCCAGCATGGTCCCCCCGAAGTGGTGCACGTGGCGGACCTCCTGCGGGCCGAGCGGCATGGGCTCCGGCGCGCCCGAGGTCGGGACGAGCCCCGCGAAGCCGTGCCGGAAGCCGACGACGGACTCGACGCCGTACTTGTGGACGAGCTCGAAGACGAGCGACCGGATGACGTTGTTGATGCCGGGACAGAGACCGCCCGCGGTCACCACGCCCACGCGCGTCTTCTTCGGGTCGAAGAAGATGCGCTCGCGCGGTCCCGCCTTCTCGAGCGCGCTCGTGACGTCGATCGGCTGGCCGGGAACGATCTCGACCTGGTCGATCACCCGCGTCGCGTCGGAGACGTACGCCGGCCCTCCCTCGTCGCGGCTCCTGCACAAGCCGAGCGGCGAAGGGACCGTGCATGGGCCGAGAGAAGCGACTCGATAACGGTCATTCCCTCCGTTTTGCGCTACATCCCCTTTCGTCGGCTCGCTCACGGGAACATTCCTATCACGTACACCGCGACCGTGGTCATCGCGGTGGGGGCGAGCCGGCCGCAGAGCCACGAGGAGGCTCGATGCCGCGGACCTGGGAGCTCATCGTCGGGATCGTCTCCATGGTCATGATGGTCGGCACGCTCGCCGCGGTTCCGTCGATCGTACGGCGCATGCCGACGGACTTCTTCGTGAGGCCGCCGCCGCAGCGTCCCCTCCTCTGGCGGATCGGCCGGAACGTCCTCGGGCTCGCGCTCCTCGCCGCGGGCGCGGCAATGCTCGTCCTGCCCGGCCAAGGAGTGATCACGTTGATGGTCGGGCTCGCGATCGTGGACCTCCCCGTCCGGCGGCGCGTGATGCTCTGGCTCCTGAAGCGCCGCGCGGTCCGAGAGGGCCTGCAGCGCCTCCGGGCGAAGCTCGGCGCACCGCCGCTCGTGTTCCCGCCCGAAGTCGAGCAGTGACGTCGAGCCCGCTCACTGCCCGAACATCTCTTTCGCGAGCAGGCTCGGTGGGACGGTCCCGCGCGAGAGCAGGTCGGCGTGGAACGCCTTCAGCGAGAACCGCGCTCCGTCGCGCGCCTTCGCGCGCTCGCGCAGCTCGAAGATCTTCTCGCGCCCGATCATGTACGCGCTCGGCTGCGTGGGCGTCTCCGTGTACCGCCGCACCTCGGAGATCGCGAGGGGTCGCTCGAGGTGCACTTCGTCCGTGAGCATCTTCACCGCCTGCTCGAACGTCATGCCGCCGACGTGCAGCCCCACGTCGATGATGATCCGCGCCGCGCGGACGAGCGCCCACTCGAGCTGGATCAAACGCTGCGCGTCGTCGTAGTAGCCGAGCTCAGCCATGAGCTCTTCGGAGTAGAGCGCCCACCCCTCCGAGAAGATCGCGGGATCGAGCGCGCGGCGCACGAGCGACGGATTCTGCCGCGCGAAGGAGAGCTGGAGGTGATGCCCCGGGTAGGCCTCGTGGACGGACGTGTCGACGATGTCGGCCCAGTCGTTCTCCCGCAGCATCTCCTCTTGCTTCTTCTTCGGGAGCGTCGGGTCGACGGGTGTGACGAAGAAGAACCCCTTCGTCGTGCTCGGGTCGAAGGGCGGCGGCTGGTCGTAGGCCGCGGTGAGGATGCTGCGGAGGAACGGAGGCGTCTCGACGACCTCGAGATCGTCGCCGGGCGGGAACGGGACGACGTCTTTCTCGACGAGGAACGCCCGGGCGCGCGCGACCTCCTTCCGGTACGCGTCGAGCAGCTCCTCGGCGCTCGGGTGCTTCGCCTTCAGCCTGGCCGTGACCTCGGGCCAGCCCTTCGCTTTCGGATCGATCCGCCGAGCGACTTCGTCCATGCGGGCGCTCGTCTCGGCGAAGACCTTCTTGCCGATCGCGAGGAGCTGGTCGGCGTCCTCGTCGAGGAAGTAGCCGTTCGCGAGGAGGTATTCGAACAGCTCGCGCCCGGCGGCGAAGCGCCCGTTCGATCGCGGCAGGACGGTCTTCTTCAGGTAGGTCTTGTAATCCTCGTACGCCCCGATCGCGGCCTTCAGCGCGGCGTCGACCCGCGCGACCTCGTCGGGAAGGGCGCTCACGAGGAACGGTCGCTGCTGCTCGAGGAACGACCTCGCAGCGGCCGCACGCTCGATCGCGATCTCGGTCCAGACCTGCGGCGGGTTCAGCAGGTTCTGCTTCGCGGCCTCGACGACCTGAGGGATCTTCTCGAGCCGGGCGACGACGTTGCGGGCGCGCTCGGGCGCCGGCGCATGGTCGCGCGCGGTCATCTGGAAGATCGCCTCGAGCGGCTCGAGGTAGACGTCGGGCTGGCGCTGGAGCGGACGCTGCACGCGCTCGATGCGGACGTGGCAGCGGAGATGACCGATCAGCATCGCGAGATCGGTCTTCGCCGCGGCGCTCGCGCGCGGAGACGCGAAGCGCTCCTCGAGCGACTTCAAGAACGCCGCCTCGCGCTCCGTCGCGTGGTCGCTCCCCACGATCGTCCGATCGTCGAGCTCGTGATCACGGGCGTGGAGGCCGAGCGCCGTGGCCTTCTCGGGATGCACCTCGACGAGCAGATCGAGGAATCGTCGCCCTGCCTTCGCGATCTCCTCGTCGTCCGGATACTCCTCCTTCGGCTCGCCCCGCGCCGCCGCCTCGCGCGCAGCCGACGCGTCCGCCGCCGGTCGAGCGGCCACCGCGACCGGCGCAGGAGAGGCAGGCCCGCACGCAGCCATCGACGACGCGATGAAGAAGACGACGAGCCGGCAAATCTTGCGGGTCCCGGACACGGGCCCGCATCGTAACCGAGCTGCTCGTCCCCCCGATCGATCCGAGCGACACCGCGAAGCGTAGAACGCTCGATCGACGCCATGCACGCGCCAGAGCTCGCGGCATTCTTCCTTGATCTACGGAGACGCGTCCTCGATCCTTGGCCACGGGGGCTCGTCGAGCCTGCTTTCTCGTTCGCGAGTCAGCTAGGACGAAAGTGAGAACTCTCGATGAGAGAACCGGTCAAGCAGCATGACGCCACGGAGCTCGCGGCGGGCTACGCAGCCTGGCATCGCACCGTGGAAAAGTGCGGGATCCTCATCGCCGTCGTTTGCGCCGCGTGGCTCTGCGTGCGCATCGGGGCCTGCCCCCCGCTCTCGGGATGGTGGCTACCGCTCGCCGCCCTCATCGGCCTGCTCATCAGCGACTTCATGTCGGGCCTCGTCCACTGGCTCTTCGACACCTGGGGCAGCCTCGACACTCCGATCTTCGGGAAGCTCGCGATCCGGACGTTCCGGCACCATCACGTCGACGAGAAGGCGATCACGACGCACGACTTCATCGAGACGAACGGGCACAACTTCACGCTGAGCTCGTTCTACAGCGTCGGCGGTATGGTCGTCGTCCAGCCCGAGAGCTCGACCTTGCTCGACGTGTTCATCGGGCAGACGCTCCTCTGCGCCTCGTTCTTCACGGCGTTCACGAGCCAGATCCACAAGTGGGCGCACATGGACCGGCCGCCGCGCATCGTCGCGCTCCTGCAGCGCGCGCGACTGATCCTCTCGCCCGAGCACCACGCGCTGCACCACGCGCCGCCGTACAACAAGAACTACTGCATCACGGTCGGCTGGCTGAACGGTCCGCTGCGCGCGATCCGGTTCTTCGAGACCCTCGAGCGGACGATCACGGCGCTCACCGGCGCCGTCCCGCGCGAGGACGACCTCGGCAAGGACGCCGCGCTCGCCCTCGCCGAGGAGATGCAGGTCACGCCCCCCGCCCTCGAGCGCGAGGAGACGAAGAAGGCGTCCTGATCCGCGGTCACATCACCGGGACCGCGAGCTCGATCTTCTCCTCTTCGATGAGGCACTGCTCGTCGGAGCAGACGCTGAGCTTGTACCTGCCCGCGATCTTCGCCTCGCCGGCGGACGCGGGGCGGAAGCGGACCGTCATCGTTCCCCGCTTCTCGCCCTGCTCGACGAAGTCGCCCGCCGCCCGCGTGAACGTGTTCGCGTCGCTCCTTCCGAGGAACGTCACGCCCGGGGACGGCGTCGCGATGAACTTGTACGGGTACTCCTTGTTCACGTGGTAGTCGCCCGTCGCGGCGATCTCGATTTTCATGACGCACTCCTCGCCGGCCTTGCAACCCTCCGAGGACACGTCGAGCGTGTAGTTGTTGCCGTCGATGTGCTTGGTCACGGGCTTCGCCGCCGTCGCGCGACCGACGTCTTTGCTGCCCGCATCGGCCGCCGTGACGGCGCTCGTGGCCGGCGGAGCGCTCGCCGTCGCGGCCGCGGTCGGCTCGGCGCTCGTGGTCGCCGGCGGCGGAGGCTGAGCGGTCGGAGCCGAGGACGCCTCCGGCTCCGCACGCGGAGCGACGTTCCCGCTCGTCGATGCGCTTTTGTCGCAAGCGACGAGCGCCGAGAGGACGAAGGAGATGACGAGGGGCGAGCGCATGCGTGACCTCACGGAATCGGTCGCCCGAGGATGGCACCGATCGTCTCGCGGAGGTAGCGGACGGCGAGCGCCACGGTCCGCTCCGTCGAGTCGGGCTTGTCGCGCAGCGGGGGGGCGACCTCCATCACGTCCCCGCCGATGATTCCGACGCTCTTGCCGAGCCGGCGGATCAGCTTCACGACGAAGTCGGGCTCGAGACCGTTGGGCTCCGGCGTCCCGGTCGCATCCGCCCACGCGCTGTCGGTGCCGTCGATGTCGTTCGAGAAGTAGACGCCCCTGACGCCGCGCTGGACGAGATGGTCGACGATCGCGGTGAGCACGCCCTCCGGATCGCGCCGGCACTCGTCGGCCCAGAACTGCCGGACGCCGAGCGACGACTCCCAATGGCCGCGATCGTGCCCCGAGGCGCGCGTCCCGACCTGAACGAGACGACCGTCGCGCCCGAACAGCTCGTTGATGTGCCACGACCACGTGGCGAAGCAGATGCGGATCCCCAGCCGATGCTCGAGCAGGTCCGTGTGCGCGTCCGGCTGCACGACGCCCCAGCGATCCTTGCGCGCACGGTGGAGCGCCGAGACGACGGGCCACGCCGTCGAGTGATCGCCGCCGAGCACGACGGGTGCGACGCGCGGATTGAGCTGGAAGACGAGGTCGAGCGCGCGCTCCGCGATGGACAGCGGCGAGACGGGCAGCCGCGCCCGCACGTCCTCGGGCACCGAAGGATAGAGCGCCGCGCGCGTCGCGGACTTCTGCGCCTCGGACAACATGTCG
Organism: uncultured Myxococcales bacterium; assembly: GCA_937949945.1. Classification (GTDB taxonomy): domain Bacteria; phylum Myxococcota_A; class Polyangia; order Polyangiales; family Polyangiaceae; genus Labilithrix. The sequence continues at coordinate 64,263 of CALFEQ010000111.1, read as the reverse complement.
TCCGAGAGGAGCTGCGGCACGACGAAGACGTCCCCGATGTCGACGATGCCGAGCTCCGCCGCGCGCTCCGGGAAGGACGGCACCTCGTCGAGCAGAGCGGCGCGGATGGCCTGCGGCCCGAGGTTCGCCCCGCGCCGGAATCCGGCGCCGACGTCGGACGGAATGCCGAGCACGATCGCCTTCGCCTCGGGGATGCGCGCCAGCGCGTCACGAAACTTCGCCTCGACCTCGGCCGCATCCTTCGCGCCGTACAGGTGCCGTTGCAGCCGTTCTTGCTCCGCGCGTCCGGTCGACACGAGGTAGAGACCTCCACCGGCGGGTCGGAGCAAGAGAGCGAGCTCTTCGAGCGGCGTCACGGGCCGAACCCTAGCACGGCGGGCCGAAGCGTGCGTCCGGCGACACGCACAGCGGCGCCCCTGCTCGTGCGCTCGCTCGGCCTCACGGCAGCGTCACGGACCGAACCTGCTGGGTAGCGATGTCGACGAGGATCACGTCCGATCGGTGATCGTGATCGCCGCGATGTTCGCCTGGATCGCGAGACCTGTATGGAGGGGAGGTTACCAGCGCCTTCCACGTATCCAGCGGAGGACGATATGCTGGCGCCGATCGCGGAAGGGGGCCCGATGCAGAACCCGTACGACCCTTACCAACCGCCCCGGCAGTATCCCGGCAATGCCTACTACGGCAACGCCGCCATGGGGCAGCACTACGGGCCGTACCAGCCGCTCGGCTGGAAGACGACGGTGGGCTCGCTCGGCATCATGGCCAACGTCGTGCTCGGGCTCTCGATGACCGCGATGCAGGTGGCCATCTCCGGGCCGCCTCAGGAGAACATCGGGCTCCTCGCCGCGGTGGGCCTCTTGGGCCTGCTCTCGAGCGGCGTCTCGCTCGTCACCGTCATCGTCTACCTCCTCTGGACGCACCAGGCCGCGAAGAACGTGCGAGCGTTCGGGCAGCAGATGCTCGAGTTCACGCCCGGATGGGCCGTCGGATGGTGGTTCATCCCCTTCGCGAGCCTGTGGCTTCCCTACAAGGCGCTGCGCGAGATCTGGCGCGCGAGCGATCCCGAGACCGTCGGCGTCAAAGACGGCTTGGCGTGGCCGTCGAGCCCGGTCCCGTCGCTCTTCCCGATCTGGTGGGGCACGTACCTCGCGAGCGGCGCCGTCTCGACCGTCGCCGCGCTGTCCCAGGTCCTGACGTCGCTGAACAACCCCGGTGATTCGCGCGTCGCTGCGAGCCCGCTCAGCCTCGTGGCTTACGTCTTCCAGATCGTCGCGGCCGTCGCGATCTTCTCGATCATGAAGCAGCTCGATCGGCGACAAGAAGCGTGCGCCGCGAAGCTGCAGGAAGCGCAGCGGACGTACTAGACGACGCGCACCCGGACCTCGCCGGACGAGACCTTCACCACCGAGCCGCCCTTGCGCTCGACGATGAGGCGCCCCTCCGTGTCGATGCCGTGGGCGACGCCGACGAGCCCGTCGTCGGCCTCGATCTCGCGCCCGAAGAGCGCGTCGTGCTTCGAGAGACGGCCGTGCACGAGGCCGAGGCCGTAAGCGGCGACGTGCTCGATGTCGTGGTCGATCGACCAGAGGACGTCGGCGAGGATGTCCGCCCGATTCGGGGCGCGATCCGTCTCGAGGGCGATGGACGTGGCCGTCGCGGCGATCTCCTTCGGGAAAGAGCGCGTGTGGACGTTGAGCCCCACGCCCACGACGACGTGATCGACCTTGGAGCCCGAGAGCGAAGACTCGACGAGGATGCCCGCGATCTTGCGGAAGCCACGAGCCTTGCCCTCGCGCGGCACGACCACGACGTCGTTCGGCCACTTCACGAGCACGCGTTCGTCGTCGCCGATGGCGCGCGCGGCGGCGTCGCGGACGGCGAGGCCGCAGACGAGCGAGAGCTGCGGGACGCGCGCGGGCGGGCAGTCGATCCGGAGCAGCACCGAGAAGAGCAGGTTCTCGCCGCGCGGCGAGATCCATTCACGGCCTTGGCGGCCGCGTCCTCGCCGCTGCGTCTCGGCCACCCACGTCGCGCCGTGCGGCGCGCCTTCGCGAGCGCCTACCTTCGCGTCGTCGTTCGTCGAATCCGTCTCGGAGACCAGTCGGAGCGGCTTTCCGAGACGCCCGCCGCGTGCAGCGATGCGGTCCGCGGCGTCTTCCAGATCCGGGCCGATGTCCCACTGCTTCTTCATGGCGAAACGAAATCGAGACCGATGTCGGCTGCGGGCACCGAGTGGGTGAGCGCGCCGACGCTGATCGCGTCGACGCCGGCGCGCGCGAGCTCGGCCACCCGCTCGAGCGTGATGCCACCCGACGCCTCGAGGATCGCACGTCCGCGGGTCCGGCGGACGGCCTCCTCGACGGTGGGCGTATCCATGTTGTCGAGCAGGACGATGTCCGCGCCCGCTTCGAGAGCCTCGTCGAGCTGCTCGAGGGTGTCGACCTCGCACTCGATCTTGCTCGTGTGCGGAGCCCGCTCGCGAGCACGCTCGATCGCGGCGCGGACGCCGCCCGCCGCCACGATGTGATTGTCCTTGATGAGGACGGCCGAGCCGAGGTCGTTGCGGTGGTTGTGCCCGCCGCCTCGCCGGACGGCGTAGCGCTCGAGCAGACGCAGGCCGGGCGTCGTCTTGCGCGTGTCGGTGATGCGGGTCTTCGACCCGCTCGGCAGCGCGTCGACGTAGCGCCGGGTCATCGTCGCCACCCCGCTCATGCGCTGGAGCAGGTTGAGCGCGACGCGCTCGGCGCTGAGCAGCGAGCGCGCCCTGCCCTCGACGGTGAAGAGCACGGTCCCGGGCCCGACCTTCGCGCCCTCCTCGACCTTGGGCGTGAAGCGAACCGACGGATCGACGGCCGAGAAGACCCGCGCCGCGACCGGCATTCCACACGCGACGATCTCCTTGCGCGCGACGCCGTTGGCCACGGCCATTCGGTCCTCGGGGACGCAAGCCTCGGTGGTCACGTCGCCCGTGCCGAGGTCTTCCTCGAGGGCGCGGATCACGATGGCGTCGACCATGGAGAGGGGGAGCTCGGACGTGTGCATCTTCTGTCTCGGGTGTCGTCCTGGACCGAAAGGAGGTCTCCGGTCCGGAGGGCCGGCAGTATGCGTCACCAGGTCTCGACGCGCCAGCCGCGCTTGGCGGCGACGCGCCGGAGGCGTGGATCCGGGTTCACCACGACGGGCTCCCCGACGAGCTCGAGCAGCGGCAGATCCGTGTACGAGTCGGTGTAGAACGTCGCTTCCGAGAGCGCGAAGCCGAGCTCGTCGGCGAGCCGCTTCGCGCGTTCGACCTTTCCGTGCCCGATGCAGAGCGGCTCGACGAAGCGTCCGGTGAAGCGCCCCGCGTCGTCGACCTCCAGCTCGCTCGCGACGACGTGCTCGATGCCGAGGCGGCGTCCGAGCGGCCGAGCCGCATAGGGCGAGGCGCCCGTCACGATCGCGAGCAGGTCCCCTCGCTCGCGATGTCTCTCGACGGCACGACGCCCGAGGTCGCAGATGTGCGGCTCCACCCGGCGCCGGAACCAGTCGTCGCAACGCGCGGCGAGCATCGCCTCCGACGTACCGGCGATGGAGCGCAGCGCCCGGCGAGCCACCTCGGGCGCGTCGATCACGCCCAGGGTGTACTGCATGACCCAGTACGTGACCCTGAGAAGGTCGCGGCGGCGCGCCTCGCCGAGCTCCCGCTGGTAGCGGACGTACAGGCTCGCCGTCTCTTTGCGGACGAGCGTGCGATCCATGTCGAACAGCGCAGCGCGCATCGCGGACGGGAACCTAACCTCGAAAGCCGCGTCTTTCGAGGGCCGAGGCAGGCCGAGGCCGGAACCGCTCCCCCTCGCCGCGCGGTCGGGTGTACCTTGCAAAAGATGGGGTTCTTCCGGCCGGTCCTCACCTGCGTCGGTTGTGGCGCGGTGTTCTTCGCGTTGCTCGACTGCTCGAGCTTCGGCACGAGCGCAGGTCCGGACGGCCTCTCCGACGCTGCGAACGACTCGCTCGATCGTCCGTCGGACGTGGTGGCGACGGACGCGGGCGCCGACCTCGACGGAGGATGCCCGGAGGGCGCGTTCTGCGACGACTTCGACGAGGGCGAGCTCGGCGATCGCTGGGACGACATCGTGCACGACAACGTCGAGCGCCTCGAGCTGGAGCCCACGGCGCCGCTTTCGCCACCGTTCGCCCTCCGTGTCGCGATCCCCGGCAACATGAAGGCGGGCCCCGTCGCCGCCATGCTCGAGCGCCGTCTCCGAGCACCGAAGTCGCTTCGCTGCTCGTTCTCCGTACGGAACGAGCGGGCGCTCGGCACGCTCGGCCGAAACCTCGATCTGTTCCAGGTCAAGGTCGAGACCGCGGAGCTCGATGCGTATTGGCTCCGGTTCGGCGGCAGATCCGACTTCGGGGTCCGCGAGGACGTGTACCTCCCGGACGACGGGGGTTGCCGCTGTCCCGGCTACGAGAGCAAGGAGCGCGTGCAGCTCGAGCCCGGCGTATGGAGGCGGATCGAGTTGAGCACGGACTTCAGGACGGTCTCCTTGCGCGTCGACGGCGCCCCCCTCGTGAGCGCCGCCATCACGAACGTCCAGCCGACCGGGATCACCGTCCGCCTCGGCCTCGCGAGCCAGAGCTTGGCGCAGGCCGAGATGAGCTTCGACGACTTCGTGTGCGAGCTCCTCGACTGACGCTCAGTAGACGCGGAACCCCTTGCCGAGCGCCTCGCTGAAGAGGTTGCACGCGGCGTGGAACGCGATGCCCGCGCCGACGCCGCCCGTCCTGCATCGAAGCCATCCGAAGAGGAGCGACGGGAAGAACACGGCGAGGCGCGCGGGCTGACGGATCGTCGCGAAGTGGCCGGCGGCGAAGATCAGGCTCGTGAGGAGGAGCGCCGGACCGATGCTCGCCCCGAGGACGCGCAAGCGGACGGGCACCGAGGCCCCGGACGCGTCCTTCCGCCAGCCGAAGCCGGGAAGCGCCGCGTCGAGGCGCGACTGCAGGTACCCGCGGTAGAAGGCCTCCTCCGGCAGCGCGATGATGACGAGCTGGCCGAACACCTCGTTGAGCGCCTCGATGGGATCGACCTGGAGCGAGAACGCGCCGCGCGGCTGCCAGACCCATCGCCACCCGAAGTAGAACGGGACGAACGTGATCGCAGCCAAGAGCAGCGTCCAGCCGAGCGCCTGACCCAAGCTCCGAGCGAGGCGCCGCAGGTCGACCTTGCCCGGCAGGACGATGCCGCCGAGGGCGAGCCCCGCCGCCTCGACGTGTTGGTCGTCGCGCCGCCACACGAGCGCCCACGTCGCGCCGAGGAAGACGAACCCGACCACGGTCGCGACGTATTTGTCCGGCACGAAGGCCGACGCCGCCGTGACGAGCCCCGTCACGAGCACGGAGACCCCGAGGGCCTCGATCAAGGCGCGCCTGCGGTCCGCCACCTCCACCTGGAGCCCGGAGCCTGGAGCCTGGAGCCTCTCTTCTCTCACCGGCACGTGATCCGCGCGGCGTAGATCTCCTGCTGCCCCTTGGGGGTATCGGAGTCCTGCCACGCCATGTACCACTCTTGCCTGTTCGCGCCGGCAGAGATCGACGGTCGTGGAGCGCTCGTGTCGTAGATGCGGAAGACGGACGAAGGCGGCAGCACGGGCCCGGCGTCGTTCAGGACCGTGAACTTGATGTGCGGCTTCTCGTACCAGGCGACGGAGACGACGCCGTTGTTGATGCCGAGCGAGGGACGGCCTCCCTTGTCCGAGAGCTTCTTCCTCCAGAGGACCTTGTTCTCGCGCGGCTCGATCTTCGCGATCATCGCCCCGCCCGAGGCGATGTGCCAGGCGATGTAGCAGCCGTCGTTGCCGCACGCGATCGACGGCGCGTCCGCCTGCATCTTCTCCTCGGAGACCATCGAGACGTCACCGGAGTGGCGGTCCTCGCGGTTCGGCGTCTTGCTCTCCTCGAGCCCCTTCGCCGCCTCGTCGAGCGGGATCCGCATGCGCATGATCGAGTTCGACTTCTCGCGCTCGTTCTCGAGCTTGTAGGCGATGAGCAGCGTGTTCGCCGCGACGGCCAAGCTCGGGTACTTCGCGCGCGGAGGCCCCCACTTCGACTTCGGAGGCGCGTAGTAGTCGGTGAGCCTCGTCTCCGGGCTCAGCGTGTCGAGGTCGTTCGAGAGGTGGCGGATGAACAGATCGTAGTCGTTGTCCTTGTCGCGATCGTCCTGCCACACGACCCAGAACCCCTCGGGGCCCTTCTCGATCGCGGGCCAGAACTGGCCGGGCTTCGTGCCGCCGACACGAACGACCTGCCCCTTGAGCTGATCGACGTTGCCGGTTCCGTCGAGGAGGCGCGCGCGGACGCCGGCCTCCTTCCCCTTCTCGTCCGTGTAGAGGAGGACGAGGCGATCGGTGCCGACCACCGCGAGCTGCGGGGTCCTCGCCTCGGTCGCCTCCGGCGTGAGATCGCGGATCGGGCTGATCGACTTGCCCGTCGGATCGATGACGACGCCGAACGCGTGGAAGCTGCCCGGGCGCTCGTGGTCGTCGACCCACGTGACGAGCGCGCCCTTCGAGATCGGCGCGATGCTCGGGCGCTCGGCCTTGCGCTCCGTGGCGATGCGGGGCCGAGAGAAGGCGGCGACCTTGCACGGGCCGCCCGCCTTGTCGCTGATCCTCGTCTGATCGATGAAGACCTTCGCGACCGGAGCCGCCGCGGAGCCGCCGATCTCGGCCGCCTCCTTGAACTTCTTGTGCGCCCCCGCGAGGTCGCCCAGGCTGAAGAGGCGCTGGCCCTCCGAGATCGAAGGCACCCACTTCGGCAGGTTGAGCGGCAGCGACTCGCGCTCACCGGCGGACGCGCTCGCGATCGCCGTCGCGGTCGACTTCACGATGGGCGTCGACACCTGCGGCCCCAAGAACCGCACGTAGACGAAGATCGCCATCGAGATGCCGGTCAGGAGGAAGCCGGCGGCGAGCGCCATGCGCAGCGGCGACGCCTTCGGCGGCTGCGAGACCTCGTGCTGCGACGTCGTCGTGGGGATGTCCGTCGACGCGCGATTGACGAGCGGCATCGGGACGGACGCGTCGCTGGCGACGCTCCCTCGCCCGCCGTTGACGAGCGGCTCGTTGCCGCGACGCCGGCTCGTCGACGGCATGACGGAGGGCACGAGCTGCCCGCTGTCCGGACCGAGCTCCTGGAGACCTCCGCCGAGGGCGGCGCGCTGCGAGGCCGTCGGCGGCGGGACGTTCGGGTAGCTCGCGCTCGACACCGGCCTCTGCCCCCACGCCTCGACGAACGCGTCGGCGAGCTCCTTCGCGCTCTGGAAGCGCTTGTTGGGATCACGCTCGAGGCACTTCTTGAACCATGCGTCGAATGCCGGGGGCAGGTCGGGGCGCTGCGCCGACGGGACCGGGATGGGACCGGTCGCGATCGCGGCGAACGTCATCGCGACGCCCTGGTCCATGTTCCACACCGGGCGGCCGACGAGGCACTCGTAGGCCATGCACCCGAGCGCCCAGAGGTCGGCGCGGTGGTCGACGTTGCCCTGGCCCTTGACCTGCTCGGGCGACATGTACGCCGGCGTTCCGAAGACGGCGCCCTCGCGCGTGAGGCGCTTCGCCGCCTTCTCCTCCGGGTTCACCGGCGCGTAGAACTTGGCGAGGCCGAAGTCGAGGATCTTGCAGACGTCGTCGCCGTCCTCGCCCTTCGTGAGGAAGATGTTCTCCGGCTTCAGGTCGCGGTGGACGATCCCCGCCGCGTGCGCCTTCATGAGGCCGCGCGCGGTGTGGACGATGACGCGCATCGTCGTCTCGAGGTCGATGATGCGCACCCGCGCCATGCGGTCGTAGAGCGACTCGCCCTCGAGCAGCTCCATCGCGATGAAGGGCCGCCCGTCGTCGAGCCGTCCCGAGTCGTAGACGTCGACGATGTAGGGGCTGCGGACGCTCGCAGCCGCACGCGCCTCGCGGAAGAAGCGCTCGATGACGATCGTCGACGCGGCGAGCTCCGAGGCGAGGACCTTGATGGCGACCTTCTTGCCGAGCGAGAGCTGCTCCGCTTCGTACACGGCGGCCATCCCGCCGCGACCGATCTCGCGGACGACCCGATACTTTCCGACCAGGATTGTCCCGACCGGGATCTTCGCCTCGTTAGCGGACACTTAGTCGCGGAAAATGGTACGCCGTTTCACTACGAAACGAAAAGGCTTACCGTACCTCGTGTGCGTTGCCGCGTGTTTGGCCGCGTGCAGGGACGGGCCGTGCCTGCTTTCCGCGAGGGATTGTCCGCGGACGAGTCGACACGACGCATCGTCGCAACCCGCCGGTCGTAGGCTCAGCCGGCCGGCGTAACTGGGCTCCTCGAGGCACGATCCCGATGGCTGGTGCAAATCTCGACAGAAAGGACCGGCTGGCTGCGATCGGTGAGATCGCGGCCGAGATAGCGCACGAGCTACGGAACGCGCTCCAGATCGTCTCGGCCAACGTCTATCTCGCCCGACAGAACCTGGCGGGCAGCGAGCCGCACCTCGCGAAGATCGAGCGAAGCGCCCGCCTCGCGCACGGGATCGTCGACGACCTGATGGCCCTCGCGCGAGGCGAGCCTGCCCACGCCGAGCCCGTTCCCCTGGTCGACGTCGTGCTCCTCGCCCGGGAGATGCTCCCCGAACCGGGCGCCGACTTCGAGGACGCGATCGACCCGCCGGCGCTCGAGGTCCGAGCGCACACCGGCCTGGCGTCTCGCCTGCTCCATGCGCTCTACGAGAACGCGATCCGCGCGTCCGCTCCGCGCCGCCCGAGGATCACGACGCGCGCCTCGCGGGACGGCTCCGGTGTCGTCATCGAGGTGAGCGACGACGGCCCCGGGGTGCCCCCCGACATCGCCGCGACCGTGTTCGAGCCGCTCGTCACCGCACGCGAGGGAGGCACCGGGCTCGGCCTCGCCCTCGCGCGGAGGATCGCCGACGCCCACGGCGGCTCGATCGTGCTCGCACCTGCGACCGCCGGCACCGGCGCGACCTTCCGAATCACGCTGCCCGGCTGACCTCGGAGGACCGATGCGAAAGTGGATGGTCGCCCTCGCCTGCGCCGTCGTGGCGGGCGTCGCGCTCTACCTGACGTTCTTCCGCTCCTCGGACGAGGAGCGCATCCGCAAGGTGCTCGGCGAGCTGGTCGAGGCCGTCGCGATCAAGGACGGCGACACGATCATCTCCCGAACTGCGCGCGTGCGCAGCGGCCTTCGGAAGATCGTGGACGAGGACGTCCGCGTGAACGTCGCGGAGCTGAGCATCGACGTCCGCGGACGAGACAAGCTGGAGGAGCAGGCGATCAAGGTCGGGCTTCTCTATCAGAGCGCCGCCTGCAGCCTCGCGAGCATGTCGATCAAGCTCGATCCTCAGGCGACCGTCGCGACGGTGGACGCCGTGGCGCTCGTCACCGCCACGCGCGGGGGCGAACGGCAGGTCGACAAGCGCGACGTGCACTTCCTCCTGCGGAAGGACGACGACTGGAAGATCAGCACGATCGACGTCGCGCCCCGGCGCGACGACTGAGCGCACGCCTCACGCGTACGCGCGACGGCGACCGACGTAGCCGAGGATGGCGAGGACGACGAGCGCGCCGATGATGCTGCCGATGATGCCCGCGCTGTGGAGCTGGAGGATCGACCTCCCGCTCACGAGGTTGCCGACGAGACCGCCGAGGAAAGATCCGATGATCCCGACGAGCGCCGTCATGACCAAGCCCATCGACTGCTTCCCCGGCATGATGGCGCGCGCGACGAAGCCGACGATGAGGCCGAACAGGATGAACAAGAGGATCGACATGGCCTTCTTCTCCTTCGAGCTCTCGAAGAGCAAGCGATACGCCAGAACCCGATCGCCCGGCCGAGCCGGCCACGAGCGCGGGCGCGACGCGGCCCAGTCGAGCTCTGCGCGCGTTGCCGCGGAAGAGCGCGCGATCTAGAAAGCGACGCTTCTTTCACGCGGGCTCGAGACAGCACGATGCTCCCCATCCGCCTTCGCGGAGCCACGACGCACAACCTGCGCTCGGTCGACCTCGATCTCGCGCCCGGCGAGCTCGTCGCCCTCACCGGCCCGAGCGGCGCAGGCAAGTCTTCGCTCGCGCTCGACACGCTCTACGCCGAGGGCCAGCGGCGCTTCGTCGAGAGCTTCAGCCCGTACGCGCGGCAGTTCCTCGAGCGGCTCGAGCGCCCGCCGGTGAAATCGCTCGACCCGGTCGCAGCCACGGTCGCCGTCGATCGACGCGCCCCCGTCAAGTCGAGCCGTTCCACCGTCGCGACGCTCACGGATCTCGAGCCCTACCTCGCCGCGCTGTTCGCATGCGAGGCCGTGCCGACCTGCCCCGACTGCGGCGAGGCTGCGGTCGCCACGAGCGCGAGCGACGCCGCCGAGCGGACGATCGCCGAGCTCTCGGGCCGGCGCGCGTCGGTCAGCTACGCCCTCCGCGTCGACTCGGCCGAGGAGTACCTCGAGATCCGCGAAAGCCTCGCGAAGGAGGGCTACCGCCGCCTCGTCGTCGGCGGCGTCGTCCGCGACATCGATGAGGTCCGCCCGAGCGAGGCCGGCCGGCCGGACGTGGGGGTCGAGGTCGTCGTCGATCGCCTGAAGCTGAGCGCGACCGAGAGCCGACGCCTCCAGCAGGCGCTCGAGATCGCCTGGGAGCGGGGCGGAGGTCGGGCGGAGCTGCGCGTCGAGGCGAGCTCCGAGGACGAGCCCGCGCGGCACGTCCCGATCGGTCGCGGCCTCGTGTGCCCCTCGTGCGCGCGGCTCTTCGATCCGCCGCGGCCCGGTCTCTTCTCGTACAACTCGCCGCTCGGCGCGTGCGCGGACTGCCGCGGCTTCGGACGCGTCATCGCGGTCGATTGGGACAAGGTCATCCCCGACAAGGACAAGTCGATCGCGGAAGGCGCCATCAAGGCGTGGACGGGTCGCTCGTCCGAGTGGGAGCGCAGCGTGCTCGAGCGCTTCGCGAAGAAGCGCAAGATCCCGCTCGACGTGCCGTGGTCGCAGCTCACCGAGGAGCAGCAGCGCCTGGTCATCGAGGGCGAGGGCACGTGGAAGGGCGGCCGGTATCCCGGCGTCGCGGCGTGGTTCAAGTGGCTCGAGTCGCGGACGTACAAGATGCACGTCCGCGTCTTCCTCTCGCGCTACCGCGACTACGTCACGTGCACGACCTGCGGAGGCGCGCGCCTGAACGCGACGGCGCGCACGTACCGCGTCGGCGGCCTCGACCTCGGCGCCTGGCACACGCTCACGATCGAGGAGGCACGCGCGCGGCTCGACGCCGTCGTGCCTGCGACCGCGCAAGGCAAGCGCGTGAAGAGCGAGCTCGTGTCGCGGCTCGCCTACCTCGACGCGGTCGGTCTCTCGTACCTCCGCCTCGATCGACAAGCGCGCACGCTCTCCGGCGGCGAGGCGCAGCGGGCGAGCCTCACGACGGCGCTCGGCGCGACGCTCACGGGAACGCTGTTCGTCCTCGACGAGCCGACCGTCGGCCTTCACGCCACCGACGTCCCGCGCCTCGCCGGGGCGATGGAGGAGCTCGCCCGCGCCGGCAACACCGTGCTCGTCATCGAGCACGACCGCGCCGTCGTCGAGCGCTGCGATCGCGTGGTCGAGCTCGGCCCCGGCGCCGGGCCGCGCGGGGGCCAAATCCTCTTCTCCGGCACCCCCTCGGAGCTCGCGAAGAGCGACACGCCGACGGGCCGCGCATGGCGGGCGCGTCGCGACGAGCGGCGCGAGCGCAGGACGCCGCCGGAGTGGCTCGTCCTTCGCGGCGCGCGCGAGAACAACCTCGCCATCGATCGCCTGCGGATCCCGCTCGGCGTCTTGTGTGCCGTCACCGGCCCGAGCGGATCGGGCAAGAGCACGCTCGCCGAAGACGTGCTCTACCGCGCGATCGCGCGGCGCACGGGCGAGCGCGACGTGCCGAAGCCGGGCGCGTTCGACTCCCTCGAGCGAGAAGGCGACGCGCGCGAGCTCGGCATCCAGCGCGCCGTGCTCGTCGATCAGTCGCCGCTCGGACGCACCGCCCGCGGGAACGCGGCGACGTACACGAAGGCGTGGGACCGCGTGCGCGCGCGCTTCGCGAGTCAGCCGGAGGCGAAGTCGCGCGGCCTCGGCCCCGCGTCCTTCTCGTTCAACGTCCCGGGCAAGGGCCGCTGCGAGGCGTGCTCCGGCGAGGGCTACGAGACGGTGGAGATGCAGTTCCTCGCGGACGTGATGCTTCTCTGCCCCGTCTGCCAGGGCAAGCGCTTCAACTCCGACGTCCTCGCCGTGAAGCTGAACGGCAAGACCGTGGCCGACGTCCTCGCGATGACGGTGGAGGAGGCGCGCGCCTTCCTCTCGCCGAAGGACGAACGCGACTACGTGCTCGAGCGACAGCTCGATCCGCTCATCGAGGTCGGCCTCGGCTATCTCCCGCTGGGGCAGCCGCTCTCGACGCTCTCGGCCGGCGAGGCGCAGCGGCTGAAGCTCGCGCGCGCGCTCGGCTTCGAGGACGTCGCCGGGACGCTCTTCGTCGTCGACGAGCCGAGCGCGGGGCTGCACGCCGAGGACGCGGCGCACGTCGTCCGGGCGCTGCACCGGCTCGTCGAGCACGGGGCGACCGTGATCATGGTCGAGCACGACCTGTCCGTGATCCGCGAGGCGGACTGGGTGATCGACCTCGGGCCGGGCGGCGGCCCGCACGGAGGCCGCGTCGTGGCCGAAGGCACGCCCGAGCAGATCGAGAAGGCGGACACGAAGACGGGCGAGGCGCTGCGCGCGGAGCGGCGCCCGCGCGCGACGGGCTCCGTCGCGCGCTCGAAGGCGCGCCCCGTCCCGCTCGCCGAGCGCGGCTCCGACGCCATCGTCGTGCACCACGCGCGCGAGCACAACCTGAAGGACGTGTCGTGCCGCGTACCGCACGGCAAGCTGTGCGTGGTGACGGGCCCGAGCGGATCGGGCAAGAGCTCTCTCGCGTTCGACGTCGTCTTCGCCGAGGGCCAGCGCCGCTTCATGGAGACGCTGACGCCGTACGCGCGGCAGTTCCTCCCGACGCTGCCGCGCCCCGACGTCGATCTCGTGACGGGCGTTCCGCCGTCGATCGCGCTCGAGCAGCGCACGTCGCGCGCGGGCGCGACGTCGACGGTCGCGACCGTCACGGAGATCGCGCACTACCTGCGGCTCCTCTACGCGAAGGTCGGCGATCTCTACTGCCCGAAGTGCGAAGCCCCGGTCGCGCCGAGCTCGCCCGACGAGCTCTTCGAGCGCCTCCGCGCGCGCAAGGGCAACTTCACGGTCTACGCGCCCGCGGTCCGCGCGCGCAAAGGCACGTACCTCGACCTCTTCACGAACGCGGGGCGCGCCGGCCTGAAGGCGGCCCGCGTCGACGGCGCGATCGTCGCGATCGATCCGCCGCCGAAGCTCGCGAAGTCGAAGGAGCACACGATCGATCTCATCGTCCACTACGGGCAGCTCTCCGCGCTCGACCGCGCCATGTTCGATCGCGCGCTCGCGTGGGGCGGAGGCGCGCTCCGCGTCGCCGCCGGTCCGCCCGCGGTGCCGGGCCGAGCCTCGTCCGGACGGCAAGCGCGCGATCCTCGCGAGCCTCGGGAAGAGATGCTCTCGACGGTGCGCGCGTGCACCGCGTGCGGCACCGGCATCCCGGAGCTCGATCCGCGCTGGTTCTCCTTCAACACGAAGCAGGGCCAGTGCGAGGCATGCGAAGGAACGGGCGTCCGCGGCGGATGGGACGTCGAGGACGACGGCGAGCCGCCCGAGCCGTGCCGCGTCTGCGGCGGCGATCGGCTCGGGCCCGTCCCGCGGCGCGTCCGGCTCGGCGGCGAGACGTATCCAGAGATGATGCGTCACAGCGTGGCCGCCGCGCTCGCGAAGATCGAGCGCCTCTCGCTCGACGGCGATCGCGCCGCCATCGCGAAAGCGCCGCTCGCGGAGCTGCTCCGGAGGCTCCGCTTCGTCGTCGAGGTCGGCCTCGGCTACCTCGCACTCGGTCGAGCCGCGAGCACGCTCTCGGGCGGGGAGATGCAGCGGCTGCGCTTGTCCGCGCAGCTCGGCAGCGGCCTCACCGGCGCGCTCTACGTCCTCGACGAACCGACGATCGGCCTCCACCCGCGCGACACGAAGCGCCTCATCGCGAACCTCCGCGCGCTCGTCGACACGGGCTCCACCGTGCTCGTCGTCGAGCACGACGCCGAGACGATCCTCGCGGCCGATCACCTGACCGACCTCGGCCCCGGCGGCGGCCGCAACGGCGGGCACGTCATCGCCGAGGGCCCGCCGGCGGCGGTGCTCGCGAACCCGGCGTCGCCGACGGGCAAGGCGCTCCGCGAGCCGATCGGCATCGTTCGGCCGCGGCGTCCGATGAGCGACGCGTGGATCGAGCTCCGAGGCGCCGCGGCGAACAACCTGAAGGACGTGACGTTCCGCGTGCCGGTCGGCCGCATGTGCGTCGTCGCCGGCGTGAGCGGGTCGGGCAAGAGCACGCTCGTGCAGCGCGTCTTCTTCCCTGCCCTGCGCCGCAAGCTCGGCCTCGTCGCCCCGACGCCCGGCCCGTTCCGGTCGATCGAGGTCCCGAAGATCGTCCGCCGAGCGCTCGCCGTGGATCAGTCGCCGATCGGACGCACGCCTCGCTCCGTGCCCGCGACGTTCCTCGGCGTATGGGACGAGATCCGCAAGCTCTTCGCGTCGCTCCCGGAGTCGAAGGTCCGTGGATGGACGGCGGCGCGCTTCTCGTTCAACACGGCGGGAGGCGGACGCTGCCCGGCGTGCGACGGCCAGGGCTCGATCGTGAACGAGATGTCCTTCTTGCCCGAGGTCGTGACGCCGTGCGAAGCGTGCCAGGGCTCGCGCTTCGAGCCGTCGACGCTCGACGTGCGCTGGGCGGGCCTGTCGATCGGAGACGTCCTTCGCCTCTCGGCGGAGGACGCCGCCACGGTCTTCGCGGCGCATCCGAAGATCGCGCGCCCGCTCCGGACGCTGACGGAGCTCGGCGTCGGGTACCTCGCGCTCGGCCAAGGATCGAACACGCTGTCCGGCGGCGAAGCTCAGCGGCTCAAGCTCGCGTGCGAGCTCACGGCGGGCGCGGCGCACGAGCCCACGGTCTACGTGCTCGACGAGCCCACGACAGGGCTCCACCTCTCCGATGTCGCGCGGCTCGTCCGTGTCCTCGACAGGCTCGTGGAGCGCGGCGACACGCTGGTCATCGTGGAGCACCACCCGGACGTGATCGCGAACGCGGATTGGGTGGTCGAGCTCGGCCCCGAGGCGGGCGAGTCCGGCGGACGCATCGTCTTCGAGGGCGAACCGAGGGCCCTGGTCAGACGAAAGACCGCGACCGGACGCGCCCTGGCCAGCATGGCGCGCGCGGACGCCTCCGCCGCGGAGTGATCCGCGGCGGCGACACGAAGACACGACGGAGCGCGAGCCACGGTCGAGCTGTCCGCGGACACGCCACACTGCACCGTGCGCGCGACATCTTGCGCGACGCCACGACGCCGCGTCTTCGCCGCGATGGCTCGTACGGGAGCGTGGGCCGGAGCCGGAGCGGTCGAGGCACGGCGGGTGCACTCGGGGCGCGCCGTGGATCGAGGTGTCTGCATCGTCTTGACGATCTCGGCGGGCGCGGCGCTCTTCGCCGCGGAGTCGTGCTTCCGCGTCGAGAGCAGCGAGGCGCCCGCAGCGACCCGCGCGGACGAGGACGATCGCCGACGCGCGCACGACCCGACCATGCCCACGCCCTGCGCGCCGACGTCCACCGTGATGAACGCGACGACGACGGCGACGGCAACGGCCAGCGCCGGAGCGGCACCCTCACGCGCGTCCCGGAAGAGGCCGCCGACATGGACGGCGGCCGCGCGGCCGGCCTCGGCAAAAGAGGCCTTCCGCATGCCGTGAGGCGACGGCGCCGGTCCGCCGGTCGGGAGCGCTGACGCGCACGGAGCACGCGGTCGATGCTGCCTCGGCACGTCGTCGCGTGCTCCGTGCGCGGTCGGCGCGTTCGCGTGCTGCGCGCGCCGTCGCGCCGTCGGGCGGCGAAGCTCGAGCACCGACCGCTCGAGCGCCGCCCCGCCGGTCGCGCCCGCGGGGCCGACACAAGTAGCTGCGCACGCGCCGGATTGGCGGTATCTAAGGGGGGCATGGTCGCGCCGCGAATCGCCGTCGTCCATGAGTCCACGCTTCACGAGCGCACGTCGGTGTCCGACGCGACGGAGGCGAGGCTTCCGGAGGCGACGGCATGAGCGCACAGTCGTCGAAGGACGGAAAGCGGAGGAAGCAGTCCAAGGGCGGGAGCGAGCCCCCTCGGCGATCGAGCGCTCCGCCGCCGACCGGAGCCGACGTCGGCGAGAACGCGTCGAACGGCGCCGAAGCGGCGAGCCGAGAGGACGCGGAGCGGAGCGACTCTCCGCCGCCGAAGGGCCAGAGCGCCTATCGCGGGCCGCAGCCGGGCGGGAAGAGGAACGGCAAGCCGGTCAGCGTCTGGCATCGAGCCACGTACCGCTGGGTGGCGATCACCGTCGTCATGGCGGCGCTGCTCGTGCTGTACACGCAGCACCCGTACTACCGGAACAACCAGAACTTCCAGCCGTTCCGGAACATCTTCCCGACGGCGTTCTTCCTGTGGCTCACGCTCGGGCTCTTCTACGTCAAGGCGACGATCGAGAAGTTCAGCGAGCGACGCTACGTGGTGCGCGACAGCGGCCTGCACCTCCTCCTCCTCGCGAAGGTGGGGTTCAAGGACAGCCTCGCGCGCTGGCAGTGGTACGCGGTCGGCCTGTGCGTGCTCACGGCCGCCGCGCTGGGCGGTCTCCGCGGGTGGACGTCCTCCAACGGGACGCTGCTCCTCGAGATGATCCACGGCGAGCACGGTGCGGTCGCGATCGGCCTGTGCGTCTTCTTCGCCGTCGCCCTCTTCGTCCAGAACCTCCAGCCCAAACGGATGTGGCGCGTCATGCGGAACCCGCGTGTGCGCACGACGCTGTTGGGCATCATCGTCAAGGCGTTCTTCACGCCGCTGATGCTCGGCTTCTTCGTCGGGCACCTGAACGCGATCGCGCGCCAGTGGCTGAGCCACAAGCACCTCCCGCCCATCGATTTCAAGGTCCAGGCGGGCGCGAACATCATCCAGCACGCCCAGCTCTGGTGGAAACACGTGGGCGTCCGTCTCGGGGACTTCGTCCCCTCGCTGCACGACCTCTCCGTCCTCGTGCAGCCGTGGACGTGGACGCGCGCCGACTTCAGCTGGGGGCTCGGCCTCGCCTACGACATCATCTTCGCCATCGACTGCGGCTGGGCGCTGTTCGGCTACTCGACCGAGAGCCGCTGGCTCGGGAACAAGACGCGCAGCGTCGAGCCGACGGTGTTCGGCTGGGCGGTGTGCCTCGCCTGCTACCCGCCGTTCAACAACATCCTCGGCACGTACCTGCCGCTCCACAACGGCCCGTCGGTCGTCACGAACCCGAACTGGCTCCTCGCGCTGCGCGCGGCGACGGTCTTCCTCTTCGCCATCTACGCCTCGGCCACGGTCGCGTTCGGTTTCCGCTTCTCGAACCTCACGAACCGCGGCATCGTCACGCGCGGCCCGTACCGGTTCGTGCGCCACCCGGCGTACCTGTGCAAGTGCACGGCATGGTGGCTCGAGCACATCCCGACGATGACGCTCACGAAGGCGTTCTTCCTCTCCTGCCTCTGCGGCGTCTACGCGCTCCGCGCATGGACGGAGGAGCGCCACCTCAGCAAGGACCCCGAGTACGTCGCGTACAAGAAGAAGGTCCCCTGGGTCATCTTCCCGGGCATCTACTGACGGTGATGGGGCGCCGCGCATGACCCCGGCGCCTCGGCCCGCTTCTGCCGCCTCTCCTGCCGCGTGATCGCCGATCCGCCGTGCGACCAGGAGGCTCGCCCGGCGACGCGAAGCGCGCTACGACTAAGTACATGTCGAACACCGCCGAACGAGCCGATTCGGAGAGGATGCGTCCGTCGAGGGAAGCGGCGAACGAGCCGCGGAGCGTCGGCGACGCCCTCCGGGCGGTGATCGCCGGCAGCGGCGCCGCCAACGTCATCGCCTCGTCGATGGCCCTGTTCGAAGCAGGCGGAAAGCTCCTGCTCGACGAGGGCACGAGGAACATCGTCCGCAGCGCCGCCGAGCGAGGCGCGGAGAGCGCCCTCCAGCTCGCCGCCGGCCCTCTGCTCGGGCCCGCGCACGCGGCGCTGAAGAAGCCGATCGCGATGCTCGCGAGCGGCAGCAAGGCGGCCCGCACCCTCGGCCCCGCCGTCGCGCGCACGGCCGGCAAGGAGATCCTGAAGGGCGCGAGCAAGGCGGCCGGCATCGGCCTCCTCATCGACGGCGCGGTCGCGGGCGTCGAGGCGGTCGTCGCCGTGCGCAACGGCACGCTCGACAAGAAGTCCGCCGCCACCTACGTCGCGACGGAGGCGGCCACGGGCGCGCTCGCCACGGGCGCGGGCGTCCTTCTCGGCGCCAGCCTCGTCGCCCTCACGGGCGGCGTCGCTACGCCCGTCGTGTTCGCCGTCGGCGCGCTCGGGTCGATCGGCACGAAGCGGGCGCTTCGCCGGTTCACCGAGAAGCGCGGCGCCATCACGGTACGCGCGGCGTCGACCTGAGATTTCGCCGCCCGTTCGGTACGAGGAGGTAATACGGAGAGCCCGGCGCGGTCGCCGTAGGAACGCGAGCGCCGGAGCCGTCGTACAGCTCGAGACCGTCGGCTGGGTCGCGGAAGTGGAGTCGTATCCGGGTGCGAAGGGGAAGCCGGGAAGATTGCTCGGCGCGCCATTCCACCCATGACGGCGAGCGGCACACGGTAGCGGTGGCGCGAGCAAACCTGCGCGTCTTCTACGCGAGACAGGATCAGACACGCCTGCGCTGCGATGCACACACTCGCTCGGAGCGAGCATCGTGCGCGTCTCGAGTTTCTCCACACGCGACGAGAAGACCCCCTCGAGCCAAGTCGCCCCCTCCAGCCTCGTGAGCGTAACCCATTCACGCGCTTCGAGAGCCCAGGTCGTCCTCTGCTATCAGCTCGATCGTGACCTTGGACGACTGTCAGGACTGCGCAGCATGCTGCTTCTCCGAGACGGTGCGTCGCGTCTGCGTGACCGAGGAGGACCGACGACGTCTCGGCCCCGCCGGGGAGCAGCTCGTCGTCGTCGACGGTGAGGAAGCCTTCATGCGCATCGAGCCCACGCCGGTGGGGCACTGCGCGGCCCTGTCGGTCGCCGAAGACGGCCGGTTCGCCTGCACCGTCTACGAGCGCCGGCCGGAGGCGTGTCGCGCCTTCACGCGCGGATCCGTCTCGTGCCTCATGGAGCGCGCATTGAAACGGGATCGGGCTCGGCGCTTTCTCGACGTGATCGGAAGCAGGCGATGACGTACGGACGTCGTCCGCACGGACGTCGAGCGCACCGGTACACTCGCCGAGCGCCTCGCGCCGAAGCTCCCCCACGAGCGGCCCCTCGTGCCGTGGGCGTGGCACGTCGATGACGTGCTCGAGCTCGGGCTCGTCCCGCGCGATCCCATCGGGGACCTCGCTGCGATCCGCGACGTCGTCGCGCGGCGTGGTGCGCCCATGTTCGTCCGTCTCTTCGAGACGAGCGCGGCAGCGGCCGATCTGCTCGCCGGCATGCGGAAGAGGCGGAAGTAGCGCTCTTCGAGCTATCCTCCCCGCTCACCATGGCGACGGCCCCTCACACGATCGACGACCCCTACACCGGCGAGACGGCCTGCACGGTCGAGGTGACCTCCGAGGACGAGCTCTCCCGCGTCCTCGACGAAGCGCGGGGCGCGGCGAACGCGCTCGCGGCGATGTCCGTCGAGGAGCGCGTCGCGCTGACGGATCGCGCGCTCGGCAAGATGGAGGCGCGCGCCGAGGAGATCGCCGCCGACATCACGCGCCAGATGGGCAAGCCGCTGGCGCAGTCGCGGAACGAGATCCGGGGGATGGCCGAGCGTTGGCGCTACATGCAGAGCATCGCGAAGGAGGCGCTCGCCGACATCGTGCTGCCGCCGAAGGAGAAATTCGAGCGGCGCATCGTCAAGGAGCCGCTCGGCGTCGTGCTCGATCTACCGGCGTGGAACTACCCGCTCCTCACGGCGGTCAACGCGATCGTGCCTGCGGTGCTCGCCGGGAACGCCGTCGTCGTGAAGCACTCGCCGCGCACGCCGCTCTGCGGGTGGCACTTCGCGCGCGCGTTCGAGGAGGCCGCAGCGCCGAAGGGCACGGTCTCCGCGATCTTCCTCGACTACGCGGCGACGGAGCGGCTCGTCGGCGACGAGCGCATCGACCACGTCCTCTTCACCGGATCCGTCCACGGCGGGCACCGCATCCAGGCCGCCGCGAAGGACAGGTTCATGCACGTCGGGCTCGAGCTCGGTGGCAACGATCCCGCGTACGCGGCCGCCGACTGCGATCTCGAGAAGACCGTCGAGAACATCGTCGACGGCGCGATCTACAACGCCGGACAGAGCTGCTGCGCCGTCGAGCGCGTCTACGTCCACGAGTCGATCTACGAGCGCTTCGTCGCCGCGGCCGAGCCGCTCGTCCGCGCGTACGTCATGGGCGATCCCTTCGACGCCGCGACGACCCTCGGCCCCATCGCGCAGCCGTGGCATCCGAAGGAGCTCGAGGACTTCGTCCGCGACGCCGTCGGAAAGGGCGCGAAGCTCGTCGTCGGCGGCAAGGCCACGCAGGTCGGTGGCAAGGGGCGCTTCTTCGAGGCGACGATGCTCCGCGACGTTCCGCAGGAAGCCGACCTCATGCGCCGCGAGTCCTTCGGCCCCATCCTCGCGATCGCGAAGGTCGCCTCCGACGAGGAGGCGCTCGCGAAGATGAACCACTCCCGGCTCGGCCTCACCGCGAGCGTGTGGACGAGCGACCGGGAGCGCGCCGCCCGCATGGCGCGTTCGCTCCAGTTCGGCACCGTCTACATGAACCGCTGCGACGCGCTCGATCCCGCGCTCCCGTGGACCGGCGTGAAAGACTCCGGCCGAGGCGTCACTCTCAGCGCCCTAGGCTTCGACGCCCTCACACGACCGAAGGCGATCCATTTCCGGCTCGGCTTCTGAGCGCGACCAAGCGCGACGGTCCGTGCCGAGCCCTTCCTCGTGGAGGAACACTGATGGGTGCATTCAACATCCTTCGCATGGCTCTCACGTGTCCGTCGTGCAAACGCGAGACCTGGATGGCCATTCAGTTCGAGCTCGGCGACACCTTTCAGCACGAGTACGCGCTCGGAGACCAAGGGCGCACGTAGCCCGCGTTCCAAACCACTCGACCGCGATTGGGTCTCGGAAATGGAGCGAAGAGCCACGGGTCTTTCGACCTCGTGGCTCTTCTCCATCGTCCGATCGAAACGGTTCTTCAGTCCTGCCAGCCGAGAGCCGCGGCGAAGGCGTTCTTCAACTGCATCATGAGCGTGCCCGATCCCATCTCACGCGAGTTGACGATCGCGATGCCGTAGTAACCCCACAAGAGCTCGATGACGGCAGCGTGCGCGTGGTACTCGATTCCGTCGACCTCGCGCGGGTGGTCGCCGCCGTGGCCGAAGAAGCTCCCGACCTGGAAGTTGTCCTTTAGCCACGGCGACCGCGTCCCGTTGCCCGGGTTGTCGTAGCTCGCCCAGACGAGGCGGCCGTCGCCGGGCACGCCGTTCAGATCGGCGCGGTTGCTCATGATGCGCCGCGTGCGCTCGCTGATCAGCTTGTTGTTGCGGTACGCCGCGAAGAACCTCGCCAAGTCTTCGACGGACACCCAGATCCCGCCCTGCGTCGAGCATCCGCCCCAGTCCTTCGAGCTGTAGATGTGCGCGTTGCGGTCGACGGCGTTGTCGAACATGTACGCGGCGCCGGGCGTCTCGGCCGCGAAGCAGGTCGCGGTGAAGTTGTCACCGACGACGTCCTTCAGCGTCGTGTTGAGGAAGGCTGCGTAGTACAGGCGCGTCTTCTTGTCGACTTCGGCGCTGAGCTCGTCGATGGAGATGTTCGGGTTCTTCTCCAGCTCCACGCGCGCGTTCTCGTTGGCGAGGAACGTGATGAGATAGCGCGCGATGAGCAGGTTCATGTTGTTGTACTCGCGGACCTGATCCGCGGGGTTGATCTTCTGCTGGAGCAGGTTCTTGAGGTCCTGCGCGGGTTGCAAGCTCGTATCGAGGCGCAGACCGCTGCGGTGCTGAAGGAGGCTGCCGATCGTGATCGAGGCGAGCGACGGGTCCGCGAACTTCTTCGCGGGCATCGGCAGGAAGTACAGGAACGGCGTCGCGAGGAACCGCTCGAGGGAGATCCCCTGCGGGTTCTGCGCCGGCGTGAGGTGCTCGTACACGTAGAGGAGCGAGATGCCGCCGAGCATCTTCGCCACGCTGCCGACGTTCGCAGGCGTCGACGTCTTCATGCTCTCGCCCCGGGTCGCGCCCGCGGCACCCGGCCTCGCGATGCCGAACGCGCCCGAAGCCGCGAGCCGCGGGTAGCCCGGCCTCGTGTCGACGAGGGCCCACGCGTACCCGACGGTATCGCCGTCGCGGCGCCGCATGTACGCTTCGAACTTCACGAGGTCGAGCTCGGGCGGCTCGGCCGGCACCGGCGTCGGCTCCTGCGGGTTCAGACTCGGCGGCTCCGGCACGCCGCAGACCGGAACGCCCGAGAGCGTGAAGGACCAGTCCGGCGAGCACTCCCTGCAGTAGAGGATGCGCTCGTAGGGCGTCTGTTTGGAGATGTCTTCCCCATTGCATCCGTCCAGACCGGGCGCCGGCGGCGGCGGCGGTGGCTCGCTACCGTCGTAGCACGTCGCCTCCGCGGCGCAGGGCGCCACGTCCACGCTGTCGTCGTTGCAACCGACGGTGGCGAACAAGCACGATGCAAGAAGCAGAAGAGCACGACGCACCATCTTCGATCTTCTCCTCCAATGCCCGACGGAAGAGCAAGCCGCGGTCCAACCGCTGCGCACGCGCAACTCGTGGAAATCCGGCGGCGAGCGCCGATCACGGGCATACCTCTCGCGAGTTTCTGCGACGGCTCTCGAAGTTTCGTCACGAGAATCTGCGAGCGCGGAAGAAGTCGGTGAGGAACGCCGGCATGGGCTCGACGAACTGCACACGATCGAGCGCGCGTACGTCACGCGGCAGACCCACGAAGCAAACGCTCATGAGCACGCGCGCGTATGCAACACGCACGCGGCCGCGTGCGCGGGCAGCGCTCGGCGGGAGCACCCACGCTCGGTTCGTTCCTGAAGTTCCGATCGACGACGCCGAACAGAGCCGCTGCGCCGTCGAGCGCGTGGACGAGGAGCCCAGACCATCGACGTACTCGCGATCTGAGGTACCGCGAGGGAACGGCCGCCAAAGTCGTAGATGCACGGCCGCCTGGGCCTCGTGATCACGGCCCCCTCACGGCGGCAGCTCCCGCTCCAGGGCCGGCACGAACCCCGCGACGTCCACCTCCCGCACGGCGTACCCGCGCGAGGGCACGATCGGCGTGACGCGCGTGCATGCGTCGCCGTCGAGCCGATGGAGCGCCGTCGCCTCCCCCGTCACCTCGAAGACGCGAGCGCCGTCGGGCTCGTCGGCGCGCACGAATCGGCGCGACGGGACCTCGCCACACGGCGAGATCGGCTCCGCGAAGGCGGGGTCGATGCACGACGCGTCGGCGAACAGGTCGATCGTGGCGGACGCCGTCGGAAGGCAGCGTACGACGCCGTCGATCGCCGTCGCCGGTGCGCAAGGCTCGCGCGTCCGCGCGTCGATGACGTCGCCCCACGTCACGACGGAGCCGCCGACGCCGGCGAAGCCACGCCTGCGGACGACGTCGCCGCCGACCTCCGAGAAGGACACCGGCGCCAGCGACTCCGGAGCGATGGGCGCACCGAGCGTGAACGCGAAGACGCCCGGGCGCGCCCCGCGGCTGCAGAAGCCGAGATCGCTCGGTGCGAAGAGCGTCGACGCGTCCACGGGCGGTCCGAGCTCGAACCACGACGTGCCCCCGCACGGATCGGTGAAGACGAGCGCCGCCTCGAGAGGACAGAGCGCGTCGCGCGCGATCTTCGTCGGCACCGGTGACGTGCACGCGTCGTCCGCGAACAGGACCTCGCCCGCACCTTGGAAGGCGACGCGCGACGGCACCCAGCGCGCCGGCGCGCCGGAAGGGCTCTCGGCGCGCACCGCGAAGCCGCGCTGCCGATCGAAGCCGCCGACGGTCTGCCAGGCGCCGTCCGGGCTCCTCACGACGAGGGCTCCGATGCGCGAGCCGCGATCCTCGACGTGCTCTTCCGCGCGCACGAACGACTCGAGCGGGACGACGTCACCGAGCTCCTGCACGACGAGCTCGGTCGGCGAACGCACGCAGCGGTTCCCGGCGAGCACCCATGGGAACGTCGCCCTCGCGGCACCGGCACGACGGACCTCCGGCGCGGAGGCGCAGGCGTCGACGGGACGGACGAGGGCGTACGCCGATGGGCCCGCGAACGACGCGAGCGCCACGGGCACGGTGCATCGCCTGTCGGCGAAAGGACCGGAGCCGGCGTCGTGCACCGCCATCCCGAGCGGCAGGCAGTAGTACGCGCGCCCCGGGCCGATGCGAGCGAGGCCGTCCTCCAAGAAGGCGCACGGCTCGTCGCGCTCGACGTCGAAGAAGTCGCGAAGGAGGAGCGCGCCGTCGACGTCCCACGCGCGTGCTCGCAGGCGTGCGCCGCTGCCGAAGTCGCGCGTCTCGACGCGCGGCGAGACGCGCGCCGGCCGCGCGGGCTCGCCGGTGGAGCACGCCGCTACGAACGCCGTGCATGCGCCGGCGGCGGCGAGAGCCATGAGCGGCGCGCTCCTCCTCACGCCCGCAGAGTAGACCGCCGAGCCGCCCGCGTCAGTGACCGAGCTTCGTCGGCGCCTGGAACTGCTCGCAGCGTTCCATGCACGCCGGATCGTCGCTGCACTGGAGCGAGCAGTCGGCCGTGCGACCACGCTTCTTGTCGCACTCGGGATCGCGCTCGCACCTCATCGGGTCCTCCTGCGCCGCCTTCTGGGCGGCGGAGCATCCGACGAGCGCCGACGCGAGCGCGGCGCATACGACGACGACCGCCGCCATCCGCGACGGCCTCAGCACATCCGAGCTACGCATCATCACCGGATCGTACCAGGTCCCGGCGGCGGCCTCGTCTTCTCGAGCGGAGGCCGCTCGCGGAGGCACTTTTCGACCGGGCCCTCGAGCGCCTTCAGCGCCGGGTGCATGCCGGGGAACGGGCCCTTGCTCGGGGGACGCCCCATCACCGGCGCGAACATCCTCGACCAGTCGATGCTGTCCGAGACGCTGAGCCACACGAACAGGGCGCGGCCCTTGATGTTCGCGAACGGGACGCCGCCACCCGTGCCGCCGAACCACATGCGCGAGTCGTGGCTGTTGTTCCGGTTGTCGCCCATCACCCAGACCTCGCCCGGCTTCACGTAGTACGGGCCCTGGTACTCGGTCTGGAGGGCCTGGCGATCGTAGAGCGTCAGGTACGCCTCGTCCTCGAGGAACTCGACGAACACCTCGCCTTCGTGGCGGATGCCGTCCTGCTGCTCCGTGTACGAGTACGTGCCCGCGCGGCAGCTCGGGACCTCCCAGCCGTTGATGATGGGATGACCGCCACGCGCCTCGAGCTTGTCGCCCGGGACCGCGATCACCCGCTTGATGAAGTCCTGATCCGGGTGCTCGGGGTACGAGAACACGATCACGTCCCCGCGCTTCGGCGGCATGTTCGACCAGAGCCGCGCGCGGGTCCACGGAATCGCCGGGCCGTACGTGAACTTGTTCACGAAGATGTGATCGCCCACTTGGAGCGTGGGGATCATCGAGCCGCTCGGGATCTTGAACGCCTCGACGACGAAGGTACGGAGCGCCATCGCGACGGCGATGGCGACGACGATCGACTCGGCGTACTCGCGCACCTCGCTCTTGCGCCAACGACCGAGCTTCGCGTCGACCTCGCCGTCCGCCTTCACGAGCGCTTCGAGGAACGCGTCCTCGTCGAAGGGCTCGCGTTCCATCGTCGCCTCGAGCGCGTCGAGGTCGGCGCGGAGCGCGTCGCGCTCCTTCGCGGAGAGCTCGCGCGTGACCGCGTCCTTGTGCTTCTCGAGGATCCCCTCCGCCTCTTCGATGAGCGCGCGCGCCTTCTCGAACGGACCGCGCATCCCCCTCGGCAGTCCCTCGCGCAGCGGCGGGTGCGCGTGATAGGCGAGCGGCAGGTGGTGACGCACCGCCCAGAGCGCCATCTCGAAGAGGGTGAAGACGACGATTCCGAAGGGCACGGGCTGATCGCGGACCTTCTCCTCGATCCAGCCGAGCACCCCGCCGTGCTCGACGCCGCTCGCGGGCGTGAGCGCCCAGACGAGGACGCACGAGAGCACGAACGGCGTCAGGACGAACCAGACCGCCCAATAGATGGTGCGCAGGATGCGACGCGCCGGCGGCTGAGGCCTCCGCGCCGCCGGGCCCTCCGCCGCACCGCCGACCACGCGGCGCGCACGCGCGCCGCCGTCGTCGGGCTTGGCCGCCGCGGGCTCCGCCTCCTTCGCGGAGGCAGTCTCCTTCGCGGCCTCGGCCTCCTTCGCGGGCTTGGCCTCGTTCGCGGGCGGCTCGGCTCGCTCCGAGCCCTCCTCGTCCGTCTTGTCGCCGTCCTCCATCTCACCCGCTTCCGTCCGCCCGTGCTCGTCGTCCGCGTCGGTGTTGTGCTTGTCGAGCGGGTCGGCGATTGCCGCTCCAGCCTCAAGCGAGGATGTCTCTTCGTCCTTCTTCACGAGGCGTCGCCGATCTGGATGAGATAGTTGACCACCGCGGCGCGATCGTCGAGCGCGTTGTTCGTCGGCGCGACCTGACCGGCGGTCGGCGTGTTGTCGAAGACGACGTAATACGTCCCGGGGGGGACGACAATCGTCCGGTTCAGCGGATTCCCGGCCACCAGCGGCTGGGAGAACAGCGGCGCGCCGGCGAGCGGTCCCGCTTGCGGGTACTCGAAGTAATACCGCAGCGACTGCTCGGCCTCGGCCTTGCGCATCACGATGACGTCGATCGCGGGCGCCCCGTCGACCGCGGCCGTCAGGTAGAGAGCCTTGTCCTCCTCCTCGACCACGATCGGGCCGATGAAGTCGCGCTGGTTCTGGTGGATCTCGGTGCGGTCGTTCTCGTAGGTGACCTTCCCGTCCCCGGGATCGACCTGGTACGGGTGGAACGGGCGCTTCCCGAGCGGCACGATGCCCAGCGTGAAGGAGACGTTGGACTCGCTGCCGTCGGGCGCGATCACGGTGAAGCCCTCGTGGAGCTTCTGCGAGAGCATCGACTTGCCGAAGTCGTTCCCGAGCGAGCTCAGCCCGCTGAACACCGAGACGACGGGGTTCTCGATGCGGTGCTGCTGGAAGTTCGCCGCATCGATCCGTGCGGGCCGGAAGTACGCGTAGATGTCACACCGGTCGCCGTCCGTGACCTGGAAATCGTAGCGGTACGCCGCCGCGCCCGAGCCCGTGAACGTGACCTTCTTCGTCATGTTCGTCCACGCGTAGCCGTAGCCCGCGAAGGACACGCTCAAGAGGTCGCCCTCGTTCGCGTTGCACTGGTTCGGGTAGAACCTGCCGATCACCGGCGAGTCCGCCGAGAGCTTGAGCGGCGCGTTCCGCGACAGCATCTGCTTGCAGAAGTCGCCGATGGCCTTGCGGAGCATGGAGCGCCGCATCGACAGGTTCTCGGGCTTGTTGATCGTCCCTCGGAACTGGCAGGCGGGATTGCAGCTGCACCCCGAGGAGACGGCGGACACGAGAACCATCGCCGCGAGGCCGAGAATGGCTCGAGAGCACACTTGCAAGGCGACCGGAGGCTACCACGACGGCGCGACGGTTCGGTATCGTGGACTCCATGACGAGCACGGAGAACAGCGGTCGAAAGGTCGCGGTCCTGGGAGCCGGAGCCTGGGGTACGGCGCTCGCGAAAGTGCTCGCGGACAAGGGCGACCCGGTACAGATGTACTGCCGCCGGCCGGACCTCGTGGCTCAGATCAACGAGGAGGGCGTCAACGGCCGCTACCTCCCGAGCGCGAGGCTGCCGCCGACGTTGAAGGCGACCGTGGACCCGGAGGAGGCGCTCCACCGGGCCACCATGGTCGTGTTCGTCGCCCCGAGCCACGCCACGCGCGAGGTCGCACGGCTCGTCGCGAGGAAGGTCCCGCGCGACGCCCCCATCGTCAGCGCCACGAAGGGAATCGAGAACGACTCGCTCAAGTTCATCGACGAGATCCTCGCCCACGAGCTGCCGGGCGAGACGCACCACCACTTCGCCTTCCTCAGCGGGCCGTCGTTCGCGAAGGAGCTCGCGGCGGAGCTCCCGACCGGCGTCGTCATCGCCTCGCAGAACGACGGCGTGCGCGAGGAGGTGATGCGGCGCTTCCACACGCATTACATGCGGACGTACGCGAGCAAGGACGTGCCGGGCGTCGAGTGCGGCGGCGCCATCAAGAACGTCATCGCCATCGCCGCCGGCGCCGCCGACGGCCTCGGGTTCGGGCACAACACCCGCGCGATGCTCATCACGCGCGGCCTCTCCGAGATGGTGAAGCTCTCGCTCGCGCGCGGTGGTCAGGCCATCACGCTCGCCGGGCTCGCGGGCATGGGAGATCTCGTGCTCACCTGCTGCGGAGAGCTCTCGCGCAACCGGACCGTCGGCCTCGAGCTCGGCAAGGGCCGCAAGCTCGCGGACATCCTCGCGGGGCTCGGCCACGTCGCCGAAGGCGTGAAGACCGCCAAGAGCGCCTACGACCTCGGCCAGAAGCTCGGCATCGAGCTGCCGATCATCAACGAGACGTACAAGGTCCTCTACGAGGACAAGCCGGTGCTCGAAGCGGTGAAGGACCTCATGAACCGCGAGCTCACGCCCGAGTTCGAGAGCATGAGCGCCATCAAGGCCGTCGCTCCTTGAGCGCGCCCGCGCTTCACTGCTCGAAGCAGTAGAGCCGCGCCTCCTCCCAGCAGTCGTCGTAGCTGCCGCTGCTCCACATCGTGCCGCGCGCGCCGATCAACGCGCCGACGCCGCGACCGAACGAGCTCGTCCAACCGCCGCAGTCCGGGGACGCGTGCTTTCCGTCGGCCTTCGTCCCCGTCCAGACGCGGCCAAACCTCAAGATGCGCTTTTCGTCGATGTCGATCGCGTTCTCGACAGCGCCCTTCGTGAGCGCCTCGAAGCTCGCGGCGACGCGCTTCCCATCGGGCCGGACGTACGGACCTCGGTGGGGCGTGAAGCGCTCGATGACCGGTCGGCTCCCGCTGCTCAGCCAAGCGACGAACGGGCGCTCGCTCAGGCCGCTGCGATGCGCGAGCTCGGTGCAGATCGCGTCGGCCGCCTCCACGCTCAGCTCGGCGCCCCGGAACTCACGGCTGGTGACGAAGACCAGACGCGGACACGTGTCGGTCTCCTCGCACGAAACCTCGGGCTCCGGCGGGCTCGGCCGCGTGTCCTCGACGGCGGCATCGGGTTCGCCCACATCGGGCCCGTCGTGGCCACCGTTGCCCTCCTCCAGCGCATCACTGCTCTCGAGGGAGTCCAGATCGGGAGTGGATCCGTTCACCTCCATCGTCGGGTCGACGTGAAGAGTGAGGAGCTCGCCGCATCCCGCCATGAACACGGCGCTCCCAGCGATTGCCGCGAAAAACCATGCAGCGTCCCTGTAGGTGGACATGGGATCTTCCCCGCGACCTCGCCAACCCCTACCTGACGACGAGCAAGCGACGTTCCGTCGGACAGATGCGCAAAGCTTTGAGCATGTTGGAAGCGGAAGACGCATCCACTACCTTGGTGCCGACATGCCGCCGTGTGCTTCCTCGTTCCCCTCGGAGCCTTCGTCCTCCGCTCGTCACCGCTCGCGCCTTCCGAAGCTCGCAGGCGCTGCGGTGCTCGCGACCGTGATGCTCGGAGCGCTCGACGCGGCGGCGCAGTATCCACCGCAGCAGCCGTATCCAGCGCCGGGCCCGTATCCGCAGCAGCCCTATCCGCAGCAGCCCTATCCGCCGGGCCCGTACCCGCAGCCCGCGCCCGGTCCTTACCCGCAACCGGGTCCCTATACGCAGCCGGCGCCCTATCCGCAGCCGTACCCGCCGTACCCCCAGCCGCAGCCTGCGCCTCCTCCCGTGCCGACGACGCGCAGCCAAGGGGAGATGACGGCGCTCTACGTCACGAGCGGCCTCTACGGTCTCGGGACGGGTATCTGGCTCGACGCGCTCTTCGGCATCACCGATCCCGGCCTCGCGATCATCATGCCGATCGCGTTCGGCGCCGGCGTCCCGATCGGCATGTACTTCTGGGACGACCGCGGCGGCCCGCTCCATCGCGGCGTGCCCGCGTCGATCTCGGCGGGCCTCGTCCTCGGCGGCGTCGAAGGCATCGCGATCGCGGGAACGCAGTGGCAGTACACGCGTGACGAGAACGAGGATTGGTCGTTCCGCACGCAGACCACGGTGACGTGGGTCATGGCCACCGTGGGCGGCGTCGGCGGCTGGGCCTTCGGCGAATGGCTCCGTCCCGATCCGCGCAGCCTCACGTTCATCGGGAGCGCCGCCGCGTGGGGCGCAGTGAGCGGCTCGCTCCTCGGCATCGCCGTGCAACCGCGGGACGCGCCGGACTGGAAGGACGGCGCGAGCGTCGTCGGCCTCATCGGCTACAACGTCGGCATCCTCGGCGGCGGCGCGCTCAGCATCGTCCACACGCCCTCGTACAACTCGCAAAAGTGGATGTGGGCGGGGTACGGCTTGGGCACG
Source organism: uncultured Myxococcales bacterium (assembly GCA_937949945.1). GTDB lineage: Bacteria > Myxococcota_A > Polyangia > Polyangiales > Polyangiaceae > Labilithrix. Next base: position 33,500 of record CALFEQ010000111.1, on the reverse strand, counting down.
CTCGCCGGCTGCCTCGTGTTCCCGTTCTACCTCTTCGTCGATGATCCGGTCGTGAAGCGGGGCTTCATCGGACCTGCGCTCGGCGGCCTCGCAGGCGCGGGCATCGCGGGCGCGCTCACGTGGAACATGGTCGACGCAGACGGGACGCGCCCGCAGCCGACGGCCTACAAGCCGCCGTTCGATCTCGCGGTCATGCCCATCCCTGCGCTGACGCCGCCGGGATCGCGAGAGACGGCCTCGGGGCGCAGCATCGCTTCGATGGTCGGTCCCGACCCGAGCTTCACCACCGCGCCCCCGGGCGCGATGCTCACCGCTTTCGGCGAGCTCTGAGAGAGCACGCGGAGCGAAAAACGCGACGAAGGCTCACGAGGTCGTGGCACGCCACGACCTCGGAGCCTTCGTGTGCGCGGAGATCGGATCAGTTCGAGGGCGACGACTCGGACGACTCGGACGACGACTCCGACGGAGACGGCGACTCCGACGCAGGCTCACTGGGAGCGCCTGCCTCGGGTGCCTCGATCGACTGCTCCGAGTCGGGCGTGAGCGGCGGCTTGTCGTTCCCACCCCCGCATCCGATTGCGCCGAGGGCAGCGAGAGCGGCACCGAACGAAATGAAAACCAGGAGCCTACGCATGGGAGTGACCTCCATTTCGAGCAGACGAAGAAAGGCGGAAGAACCCGAAGCGAAGAAGCGAAGCCGTACCTCGAAACGAGGGAGGCCATAGTACACGGAGCCGTGCCCGTACGCCCAAAATGCCTCCGAGGGCACCGGCCGAGCTCCGGCATGGGCCCCGGCGAGGCGTCGCGGTGCCCCTCCTCCCGGCGTGGAAAGGCACGAAACGTCGCCCGAACGGCGACCGAGGCGTAGCCGCCGTCGATCTCGGCGACGCCCCTCCGGGTTTGGGATATCCTTCTGCCTTACCGACCTCCGGCCCGGCGATCGGCGCCGATGGGCCGCATTGGGTGTCACCCCAACCCGCCCCGCGGCGTCGCCCTTCGGGCGACTCTGCCCCTAGTCTCGGCCGACATGCCCATCCTCAAGTGGTTCCCGCCGCAGGGCTCCCCGCGGACCTTCGTGATCTACAAGCCCGTCTCGACGATCGGTCGAGGGCTGGGCAACGACGTGGCGATCGCGAGCCCCGGCATCAGCGAGACCCACGCGCAGATCCTTTTCGACGGCCGCGACTTCAACATCGAGGAGGTCGACAAGCACGGCGAGATCCTCATCAACGGGAAGAAGAAGCGCCGGGCACGCCTGGTCCACGGCGATCGCCTGACGCTCGGTGACGCGGAGCTCCAGTTCAGCATCTTCGACGAGCCGAGCTCATCGGCGCGACCCTCGCCTTCCTCGTCGTCGACGGCGGTCACGGACTCGAGCGTCCAGCTCGCTGCCGTGCGGAAGCTGCACGAGTTCAGCGAGAAGCTGATGACGCTGAAGAACCTCGACGAGCTGCTCGAGGCGATGCTCGACGCCGTCATCGACGTGACCGGCGCCGAGAAGGGACTCGTGCTGCTGCTCGAAGAGGCCTACGGCTCCGACGGCAACGCTTCGGGCCAGGGCGGCAAGCCCATCATCCGCGCGTCACGCCAGGTGAACCGCGAGGCGATCACGGACACGAGCGGCGCGATCTCGGACAGCATCGTGAGGCGTGTGCTCGAGACGGGCCGCCCCATCATCGTGTCCGACGCGCTCTCCGACGACGTCTTCCGCACGAGCGAGAGCGTCGTGGCGCTCCGCCTCTCGAGCGTCATGTGCGCGCCGCTCATCTCGCAGGGTCACGTGACCGGCGCGCTCTACGTCGGCAACGACCGCGTCAAAGGGCTCTTCCAGAAGTCGCAGCTCGACCTCTTGAGCATCTTCGCCGGCCAGGCGTCGCTCATCCTCCAGAACGCGATGCTCCTGAGCGCGCTACGCGCCGACAAGGAGAAGCTCGCCGCCGAGCTCAAGGACAAGCGCTTCGGCGAGATCATCGGCGTCTGCCCGTCGATGATGGAGGTGTTCCGGAAGCTCCAGAAGGTCGCGACGACGGACATCTCCGTGCTCATCACGGGAGAGACGGGCACGGGCAAGGAGCTCATCGCGCGCGAGCTGCATCGCCGATCCAACCGCGCCTCGGGTCCGTTCGTCGTCATCAACTGCGGCGCGATCCCGGAGAACCTCATCGAGAGCGAGCTGTTCGGTCACGTGAAAGGCGCGTTCACGGGCGCCGTCGCTTCGCGACCGGGCAAGTTCCAGGCAGCGGACAAGGGGACGCTGTTCCTCGACGAGATCGGCGAGCTCCCGCTGAACCTCCAGGTGAAGCTCTTGCGCGCGCTCCAGGAGCGCGTCGTCTTCCGCGTCGGCGACAGCAAGCCGGAGAAGGTCGACATCCGCGTCATCGCGGCGACGAACCGCGTCCTCGAAGAGGAGATCAAGGCCGGTCGCTTCCGCGAGGACCTCTACTACCGGCTCAACGTCGTCAACATCTGGCTCCCGCCGTTGCGCGAGCGCGGCGACGACGTCCTCATCATCGCGAAGGCGCTCCTCTCCAAGTACGCCGAGGAGCTGCACTCGCCGGTGCAGGGCTTCACCCCGCAGGCCCTCGCGGCGATCCGCAAGTACAACTGGCCGGGCAACATCCGCCAGCTCGAGAACCGCATCAAGAAAGCGCTCGTTCTCTGTGACAAGACGCTGCTCGGCGTCGAGGATCTGGAGCTCGACCAGGCGGGCGAGACCACGATCCTTCCGCTCGAGAAGGCGAAAGAAGAGTTCCAGCGCCGGTACGTCCTCGAGGTGCTCGAGCGGAACAACGGCAACCGCACGCAGACCGCGCGCGACCTCGGGGTCGATCCCCGCACCATCTTCCGCTACCTCGAACGCGAGCAGAACCCGATGCCGTCCGGCGCCGGCGGCGGACCGAAGCCCGACTGATCTGCGAGGCGATCAGGCGCGGAGGCGCTCGCGGACGGTGTCGAGCGCGTTGGCGGTGCGCTCGATCGCGCGGGCGCTGTTGGTCAGCGTCGTCTTCAGATGGCCGAGCCCCGCGTCGACCCAAGCGAGCACCGTGTCGAAGACGGTGTCGACGATCGAGCTGCGCGGCTGGCTCGGGTCGTTCGAGCTCGTGGTCGTGTCGTTGGTCGTGGCGCTCATGGGAAATCTCCTTCGATCGGTCTTCGGACGGACGCCGCCATCGCATGCGTCACGGGCATGCCTCGCGGTCGTTCGTGCTGGGGGATCCGACGCCGATGGGGCGTGGTCCGGAGTCAGTCAGTCGGTCGGGACGCAGGCGTCGCACACGAAGACGCGGGCGGCGCCCGGGCGAGGATCGTCGTGCAGCCCGAGGTTGGCGCTCTCGCCGCGCCTGAGGTCCGCCTTGCACTTGGCGCAGACGGCAGGCTGCGCGAGCTTCACGGGTTGGAACGCGAAGACGCCGTCGAGCGGATCGCGCATCACGCGACGGCGCAGCTTGTCGCGCTCCTGCTCGAGGCTCTGGGCGAAGGACTTGAGACGCGTCTCGACGTTGGAGCCGGCCTGGTCGGCGACGGCCACCGCGTCTTCGAGGACCGCGCGCACGAGGTTCGAGACCGGCACGCGGAGCGACTCGGCCAGGCGCTTCAGCTCTCGCTCGAGCACGGCGGGCACCCGCGTGTGGAGGACGCGTTCTTTCTTCGGAGGCTCGGGGACATCGCTGCTGGTCTCGGCTCCTTCATGGCCGAGGTCTTGCGACCTGTCGACGAGGCGCGACTCCGCATCGTCGGTGTCGCGCTTGCGGCTTCCCATGTCAGCGATCTGTGTCACGCCGTGATACTTAGCCACGCCCCCGAGCTGCGCAATCACTTTGTGATACAAAGATGAAATCGTCGTAATTTCATTATGTTGGAATGTGTCACACGATCGCGTCCCCGCGGCGTGGGCTTCTTCGCCATGATCGCCTCGACGATGGCCGATCGCCGTGCGCGCCCGGTGCGCGCTTTGAAAGAGTCCTGAACGAGATCTCGCCGTGACGGAAAAGCTCCGCGATCCGTGCCCCGACAAGACCCGAAGCGATCTCGAGTACGACCGCATCCTCGAGGCCCTCGCCGAACGTTGCGTCTCGGAGATGGGCAAGGCGCTCGCGCGCGAGCTGCCGTTCGCAGCGACGCGCTCCGAGACGCGCAGGCTGCTCGACGAGGCGCGCGAGGCGACCGAGCTGCTCGCGGCGGGTGAGCCCCTTCCCGTCGTCGCGCTCGCCGACGTGTCCAATGCGGTCGGCCGTGTCGGAGCGGCCGGGGTGCTCTCGCCGCCCGAGATCCGCGAGATCGGGCGCGCGCTCGAGGCCGCCCGTACCCTCCGCCGCTTCCTCGGCGTCCGGCGGTCGCGCGTGCCCGCGCTCTTCGCTGCCTGCACGACGGATCCCACGCTCGACGCCCTCGCCGACGAGCTCGCGCAGGCGTTCGATCCCGACGGCTCGCTCTCGGACAAGGCGAGCCCACGGCTCCGAGAGCTCCGCGCGGAGTTCAGCGCCGCGCGTCAGCGCATGCTCTCGCGCCTCGAGGAGCTGATGACGAGGTACGAAGCGATTCTCCAGGATCGCTTCATCACCGAACGCGAGGGCCGCTACGTCATCCCCGTCCGGTCCGACGCGCACGAGCGGTTCCCCGGGATCGTCCACGCGACGAGCGGGAGCGGAGCCACGCTCTTCGTCGAGCCGCGCGCCGTCATCCCGATGGGCAACCGGCTCAAGGTGCTCGAGGCCGAGGTACAGCGCGAAGAGCAGGCCATCTACGCGAAGCTCTCCGATCGCATCGGCGAGTCGCTCCCGAGCGTCGTCGCGGCCATCGAGGCGCTCGCGCGCGCGGACGTGCGCGCGGCGACGGCGCGCCTCGCCACGGAGCTGCGCCTGATCTTCCCGGAGGTCACCGACGAGCCTCGCCTCGAGCTGCGCCAGGCACGCCATCCCCTCCTCTTGCTCGAGAGCCGCAAGGACGGCGTCGTCCAGTGGGACTCCGTCGTGCCGAGCGATCTGTCGATCGCCGCGCGGCGCGCGCTCGTCGTCAGCGGACCGAACGCCGGCGGCAAGACCGTCGCGCTCAAGGCGATGGGCCTCGCCGCCCTCATGGTGCGCGCAGGGCTCCCCGTGGCGTGCGCCGAAGGCAGCGTGGTCGGCATCTTCGAGGTCGTCCTCACGGACGTGGGTGACGATCAGAGTTTGGCGAAGAGCCTCTCGACGTTCAGCGCTCACGTGCGCAACCTCGCGCGCATCCTCGACGACACGCAGCCGGGCGCGCTCGTCCTGCTCGACGAGCTCGCCGGCGGCACCGATCCGCGCGAGGGCGAGGCGCTCGCGGCCGGAATGCTCGACTCTCTGACGGCGCGCGGCGGCGCGGTCGTCGTCACGACGCACTACGAGGGACTGAAGGCGCTCGCCCTCGCCGATCCGCGCTTCGAGAACGCGAGCATGGGCTTCGACCTCACGACGATGAGCCCGACGTTCCGCCTCGCGCAGGGCGTCCCGGGCAGCTCGAGCGCCCTCGCCGTCGCGCGCAGGTTCGGCCTGCCGAGCACGGTCATCGAGCGCGCCGAGCGCTTCCTCTCGCGCGAGGACGTCCACTTCGAGACCGTCGTGAAGAAGCTGAACGACGAGCGCGCCGCCCTCGAGCTGGCGCGCGCGGACGCCGAGCGTCGCGCGAAGGAGGCAGAGGAGCTCAAGACGTCGCTCGCCGAGGAGCTCCGACGCCTGCGCGATCGCGAGCGGCAACACGTCTCGAAGGAAGCGGAGTCGCTGCTCGCCGCCGTCCGCCGAGCGCGCGAGGAGCTCCGCGAGGCGCAGGCGAAGCTCCGCGCGAAGAAGCTCGACGCCGCGCAGGTCAAGGCGGCGCAGGCGGCCGTGGACCGCGTCGCCGCCCAGGTCGCCGTCGGTGGTCCGCTCGATCCGTCGGCGCTCGGCGCCCCTCCGTCGCCGCCGTCCGCTCCCGAAGCCCCGCCGCCGCTCAAAAAGGGCGCGCGCGTCTGGGTCGCGCGCATCCGCGCCGAGGGCGAGGTCCTCGAGGTCCTTCCGGACGGAAGCGTCCGCGTGCAGGCGGGACCGATGAAGCTCGTCGTCGACGCGTCCGAGCTGCGCGCGGTCGCAGAGCCCGAGCCTCGACGCAAGGGCGCCTCCGCGCCCTCTCGCTCGCCCGGCGATCCCGCCGGCCTCGAGGTCGCCATCCAGACGAGCGAGAACACGTGCGACCTGCGCGGCCTCCGCACGGACGACGCGGTGTCGATGGCCGTCTCCTTCCTCGATCGCGCCATCAGCGACGAGCGCCGTGTCTGCTTCCTCATCCACGGCCACGGCACCGGTGCGCTCAAGGAGGCGATCCGCCGAGAGCTCAGCGCGAGCCCCTACGTCCGCTACTTCCGCGCCGGCAACCCCGGCGAGGGCGGCGACGGCGTCACCATCGCCTGGCTCTCCTGATCCGTCTCGGGCAGGAGCGTCATGATCTCGCAGCCGTCTCGCGTGACCACCACGGTGTGCTCGAACCGAGCGGAGAGGCTCCCGTCCGCCGTCACGACCGTCCAGCCGTCGTCGAGGAAGCGCACCTCCGGACGGCCGAGGTTGATCATCGGCTCGATGATCGCCATCCCGGCCTCGAGCCTCGGCCGCCGAGGAAGGAAACGTCGGTCGTGGAGCGCGACGCCTCCGCGTGGCGCAGCCGCCCGTGAGCCGACGGATCCGTGCCCTGGAGGACGAGATCGGCGCACCGCTCTTCGCGCGGACGCCGCGTGGAATGGAGCTCCTGCCCGCGGGCAAGGCCTTTCTGGATCACGCGCGCGAGATCCTCGCCGCCGTCGATCGCGCGACCGTCGCTGCGCGCCTCGCGGCGCGACTGGACAGCTCGTGACGGACTCTACGGGGACCCCAGCCGCGAGACGTCACGCCGGCGGGCTCATCGCGGTGCGCACGTCCTTCGCGATGGCCTCGGCGCGATCCCGATCGAGCTTCAACGACTCGAAGAGCACATCGATGAGCTCGTCCTCGTGAGGGCTCGCGTCACGGTCGATGAGCGCGAGCGCCAGCGCGACGCGGAACGCCGTCTCCCGCAGCTCGTCGGCGAGCTTCGGCGCGACGACGCGGACGCGATCGTTGCACGTGGTTCCCTGCAGCGCGGCCGTGAATCGCTCGTAGAGCGCGGCGACGTCCGCGTCCGCCACGTCCTGTCCGCGGACGCGGCCCATGAGCTCACGGAACGCGGCCGCCTCCTCGGCGGCGAGCCGTCCGTCGGCCGCGGTGACGAGAAAGGCGAGCTCGAGGAGCGTGTCGGCCTGCTCCCGATCCGCGATCGGCCCCACGGGAAGGAACGCTTTGATCGTCATCTACCTCACCTCTTTCGTCAGCGCCTCGTTCGGAATGTTCACAGGAAGAGCAGAAGGGGAACAGCGAGGACGAGAGAGTCGAGACGTCGTCACTCGTCGGCTCGTTCACGTCAAACGCTGATCGCGCCCTTTCGGAAGTCGCTCTTCGCGATCTTGACGTTGACGCACGCCGGCACCTTGCTCGCGAACGCCTCGTCGAGCGCCGGGCCGAGCTCCTCGATCTTCTCGACCCAGAACCCGCGCCCTCCGCACGCCTCGACGATCTTCTCGTAGCGCGTGTAGTCGAGGCCGGTCGCGACTGCGCGCTCGGCGCCGTACATCTCGATCTGCCCGCGGCGGATTTGCGTCCAGCCCGCGTCGTTGCCGATGACGGCGACGACGGGGATGTTCTGGCGAGCCATCGCCTCGAACTCGATGCCGTGGAGGCCGAAGCTCCCGTCCCCGTAGACGATGACGACGTTCGCGTCGGGGCGCGCGAGCTTCGCCGCCATGGCGTAGCCGGGGCCCACGCCGAGCGTGCCGAGCGGCCCCGGATCCATCCAGAGCTGTGGATGCTGGAGCTTCAGCACGTAGGCGGCCGTCGCGACGAAGTCGCCGCCGTCGCCGATGACGATGTCGTTCGGACGGAGACGCTTGCCGATCTCCGCGCAGACGCGGAGCGGGTTCGGCGGCGAGTCGTTCGACTCGATCTCCGCCTGCATCTTCGCGCGCCGCTTGTCCTCGTCCGCGCGCACGGCGCCCACCCAGTCGTCGAAGGCGAGCTTCGTGTCCGACAGCTCGCGGGCGAGCTGCTCGAGGAAGACACCGGAGTCACTGTGCACCGCCACGTCGACGCGTCGGTTGCGCCCGAGCTCCGCGCCGTCGAGATCGACCTGCACGATCTTCGCGTCCGCGTTCCACGTGGGCGAGCGGCCGTAGTCGACGCGGAAGTCGAACGGCGTGCCGAGCACGAAGACGACGTCCGCCTGCGCGAGCGCGAAGCGACGCGAACGGCTGAACAGCAGCGGATGCGCGTGCGGCAGCGTCCCGCGCGCCATGCCGTTGAGGAACACCGGCGCCCCGAGCCGCTCGAGCGTGGCCGCGACCCTCTCGCGCGCCGGCGACCACCGCACCTGCGAGCCGACGAGGAAGCACGGCCGCTTCGCCGAGCGGAGGAGCTCCGCCGCCTTCACGATGGCGCGCGGATCGGGCGCGGGCCGCGGCGGCTCCTCGAGCGGGCGCGTCGCCGGCAGGTCGGCGTCGTCGTGCATGTTCATGAGCAAGTCGAGCGGCATCTCGAGGAAGACCGGCCCCGGCACGTTCGACTGCGCGACGCGGAAGGCCGCATCGATGTACTCGACGATGCGCCGCGTCTCGGGAACCTGGACGCTCCACTTCGTGATCGGCCGCATCAGCGCGACGTGATCCATGTCCTGCAGCGAGCCCATGTCGCAGAGCGCCTTCGGGCCGGCGCCGCCGATGCAGACGAGCGGCACCTGAGCGCGCTGCGCATTCGCGATCGCCGTCACGACGTCCGTCACGCCCGGGCCCGCCGTGACCGCGCACACGCCCGGCCGCCCGGTGACGCGCGCATAGCCGTCGGCGGCGTGCCCAGCGGTCTGCTCGTGCCGCACGTCGACGACGCGGATCCCTTCGTCGATGCAGCCGTCGTAGATCGCCTGGATGTGACCTCCGCAGAGCGTGAACAGATGCGTCGTGCCGTGGCGCTTGAGCGCCTGGGCGACGAGCCGACCGCCATGAACGAACGCCATCCTCGAGACTCCTCTCGTTACGGGGGCCTGTTACGGTAGACGAGGCTCCGCCGCCGCGGAAGCTCGCTCCGCTCCGAGGTGCGATCGCGACGCGCTCCTCGCGATTCCGCACGAGCGCGATACGCTCGGCGACATGCCTCGCTCGTTCGATGTCGTCGGCCTCGGCTTGAACGCCGTCGATCGTCTCGTGGTCGTCGACCGTTATCCGGGGCGCGGAGGCAAGGAGCGCATCCTCGCGGAGCACACGCTCCCCGGCGGTCAGGTCTCCTCGGCCATGGTCGGCGCGCGCCGGCTCGGTCTGCGGGCGCGCTACGTCGGCGCGGTGGGCGACGATCCGGCGGGCGCGCTCCTCGTCGAGTCGCTCCGCGCCGAGGACGTCGACACGCAGCACGTCCGTGTGGTGCCCGGCGCGCGCACCCAGTCGGGCCTCGTCGTCGTCGAACGGACGAGCGGCGAGCGCACCGTCTTCTGGGAGCACGACGAGCGGCTACGGCTGCCTCCCGATGCCGTCGACGCCGACGTGATCGCCGATGCACGGATCCTGCACGTCGACGGCTTCGACACCGAGGCGGCGATCCGCGCGGCAGAGATCGCGAAAGCGAACGGGGTCGTCGTGACGAGCGATCTCGACGCGGCGTATCCGGGGATCGAGGTGCTCCTGCCGCTGCTCGACTACCTCATCGTCGCCGAAGAGCTCGCCCCGATCCTCGCGGGTGCGTGCGATCCGCGGAGCGCGGTGCGGACGCTCGCGGAGCGCTGGGGGTGCTGCGCGGTCGTGACGCTGGGCGATCGAGGCGCCCTCGCCTGCTCCGGCGGCGAGCTCCTCGCCTCTCCCGCGCTCCGCCCACCACGGACCGAGGACACCACCGGGGCCGGCGACGCGTTCCGCGCCGGCTTCGTCTACGGCCTCGCACGCGGGCTTCCGCTCGAAGAGACCCTGCGCACCGCCAACGCCGTCGCGTCCCTGAGCTGCCGCGCCCTGGGCGCGCGCACCGCCATGCCGAACGAAGAGGAGCTACGCGACTTCCTCGCCGTCGCCACGCCCCTCGACGGCTGACCGCACCGCTCACCCGCGTGCGCCGCTCGACGGCGCCGACGCGGGCGCGCCCGCACGCACGCGAGCGGCACCCACCAGGAACCGCTCGAGCTCCGTCACCTTGCGGGCATAGGGCAAGCGCTCGAGCTCGCGCACGAGCGTGAGCTCGCCGAAGCGCGCGAGCTGGACCTCGATCGCGAGCATCGTCTCGCCGCGCGCGCGGAGGACGTCCTTCTTCCGCTGGATCGCGTCCTCCGTCCAACCCGCTGCCGCCTGCTCGAGCTCCTCGTTGTGGCGACGGAGCCGACCGACGAGCTCGGCGAGCTCGGCGCGCTCTTCGCCGACACGCGCCGCCGCGCTGCTCTCCACCTCCACGCGATCGCCGTCGCGCGCGCCGTTCGCCGTCGCACGCGCCAGCGCCTCCACCGTCTCCTCCGGCATCACCATCGTGGGGCGCTCGCCGTCCTCGAGCGCATCGAGCGCGCGCACGGTCGGCCGCTCGAAGACGTCGACGGGCGTGGGGCGCGCCTCCGGGGGCACGTAGGCCGGCATCACGACGGGCGTCGGGACCGGCGCTCCGGGCGCCGATGCGTCGTCGGCGCGCGGAACGTCCGCCGGCACGGGCTCGCCGCCCTGGGCGGTCGGAGTTCGGCTCTTGAACAGCTTCGAGATGAGCCCCATCGCGACGTCGTGCGGCACAGCCTAACAGCTACGACCTCGCGTGCACGCCATCGGCGACGACCCGTGGACGACCGTGGACCGCTCGACAGCGCGCACGCATGAGCTCGCGCGGGTCACATACGATCGTCGTCGCCCGTCTTCAACGGCTCGGGACGGTGATTCGTCCGGCGACGACCTCGGCGCGCAAGGCCTCGACCTTGCGCTTCACGTCGTCGGGGATCCCGGCCGCGTGAGGCCCCTCGTGGACCCAGTCGACGCCGTCCTCGGCGAGCCCGAAGACGCGCATGCCTCCTTGGAACTTTCCAAGCACGGTGTCGCGGACGATGTCGAAGACGGCCACGTCGCCTCGCTTGATCATGCTGGTGACGACGGTACCCGGCATCTCGTCGTACTGATCGGCGTCGACGCCGATCGCGAGGATGCGCGCCGCGGCGGCGGCCTCGAAGACGCCGTGACCGGTGGCGCCGGAGGCGTGATAGATGACGTCGCTGCCGGCCGCGATCTGAGCGTTCGCGAGCGCCTTGCCTTTGGCCGGATCACGGAACGCATCCGGAGTGGTGCCGGCGTACGCGGCGTGGACGACGCAGCGCCTCCCCTCCTGCGCGCACGCGGCCTGGACGCCCGCCGCATAGCCAGCCTCGAACTTGCGGATGAGCGGACCGGTCATGCCGCCGACGAACCCCACGTGCCCCGTCTTCGACAAGAAGCCCGCGACGGCGCCGACGAGGAAGGAGCCCTCCTCCTCTCGGAAGGCGAGCGCCGCCACGTTCTCCGGGATCCCGCGCGGCCCCGGGGCGTAGTCGACGCACGCGAACTTGACGTTCGGATACGCGCGGGCGACCTCGTCGATGTCGTTCGAGAAGATGAAGCCCACGCCGATGACGAGGTCGAAGCCGCGCGCCGCGAACAGTCGCAGCGCCGCCTCGCGATCTTCGGTGCTCGCAGGCTCGAGATAGCTGACCTCGACGTCGAGCTCACGCTCCGCGCGCGAGACGCCGAGGTAGGCGGCGTCGTTGAAGCTCTTGTCGCCGCGACCGCCGATGTCGAAGACGAGGCCGATGCGCGCGCGCGGCTCGCTCGTGCGCCGCTTCCCTGCGCCCGCGCGCGCGGGCAAGAAGGTCGCCACGACCGCGAGGGCGACGAGCGCGACGACCCAACGCGTGGAGCCCATCGTCACCTGCTCACCATCGACGTCTCCGGCTCCGCGCGACGCCGTGAAGGGCGCTCATCGCGCGCGCCTCGCGAGCTCGGCGCCCGGCACGGGCTCGCGCTCCCTCGCGCGATCGCGCAGATCGCGCACGGTGGTGACCTTGATGCGCGTGCGCGCCCCTTGGAGGAACTCGATCTCGGCGGCCCGCAGGCGCTCGGTCACGATCCAACGCCGTAGCTGCGGGCGCACGTCCTCCAGCTTGTCCTTGCGGTACGGGTGGACCATGCCGCGGTACGCCTCGTAGAGCGCGTCCTCGGTCACGGCGAGGATCGGCGAGATCATCCGATCGACGTAGTAGGTCGCGCGGATCTGATCACGCAGGAAGGCGAGCAGCTCCTCCTGGTCGATGCCCTCCTGCTTCATCACGTCGGCGAGCACGCCCGGCCCGAGCCGAGCTTCGAGCTCCGCCTTGGCCTCGAGCGCCTGCTTCGGAAGATCCGGAGGCTCGACGCCGCGCTGGATCATCAGGCTGGCGAGCATCGTCCGCGCCACGAGCCGATCGACCGCGGCGCGGACGTGACGCTCGGGGTACTCGTTCGGCTCGAGCGACGTCTGCTCGAGCAGCGCCTCGATGCGCGTGAAGAACGCGACCTCGCGCTCCGTGAAGAAGCGCGGGCGGGCCGCGCCACCCGTCTCCGGAGCGACGAAGCGGACGGCCACGCGGTCGAGCTCGACCGCGCCGGCGCTCTCCTCCCCGCGCGCCGGCCCCGCGAGCGCGAGGACCAGCGCGGCGAGGGCGAAGGACGAGCCTCGGACGCGACGCACGGCCGGCGCCTCGGTCAGCTCGTCCCCTTCTCGAGCGACGTCGAGCTCGCCGCAGGCGCCTCGACCATGCGGGCGCGCGACTCGCGCTCCGCCATCATGTGCTCGTGGTGGTGGGCGAAGCCTCGCGCCGCCCGCCGCGCCTTGAGGAACTCGGCGAACGACACGAGCAGATCGAGCTCGCGGGGTCCGAGCGCCTCGGCGAGCTCCTTGAGCATGTTGCGGAGGGTCTCGGCGTTGCGCTGACGCCGTCCGCTCTGGGACTTCGGGGGCTCGCCCTCGAGGCTGTGCTGGCTCAGCGGGGCGAGGCTCTCGGGTGCAGCCTCTTCTTGGGAGTGAGGAGGCTCGTCGCTCCAGCCCGGCCGCGGCACGGCCTTGATGGCGTGAGCGTTCAACCAGGCCTCCATGAACGTGCGCAGCCTCTCGCTCCGGAACGCGAACCACCGCTCGCGCTCGGCCGAGTACGACATGAGCACGTCCTTGAAGCGCCGAAACGCTCCCTTGCCGTCGATCGCGTGCGTGAGCTTCGCGCGCAGCTCGGCATCGTCGATCATCGGGATGAAGCGTTCCATCCACCGGTACTGCTCGCGGGAGGAGACCGGGTCGATCCTGAGATAGTGCGGATCCGCGCTGATCCGTGCGTGCATCTGCGGGTCGGCCACTCCGTCGACGACACGAAGGACCTCGCCCGTCGTCAGGTGCAGGTAGCTGTGGACCTCTGGAGCGTTGTTCTCGAAGGCATCCTCCAGCGCCTCCCAATCTATGGGGACTTCCCGTACGGCGGCCGTCGGATGACGGTCAGTGCTCATCGTGTTCTCCCTCTCGAAGGCAAGCGTCTCGGCGTTTCGGACCACTCGACCCGAGCCGTGGTGCTGGGCTGGACCCACGAGCTCGCATCAGTGTGATGCAGGAGAAGACAAGTCCGGTGTGAAGCGATCGCAAAGGTCGACAAGACACTGAATCCACGGACGGCGAGCTCACACGCCGCCGAACCTCAAGCGTCGCATGACCACGCGTTCCGGGGAAGCACCTCGAAACCGGGACCTCCTCGGCGGGTTCCGCGTCGAGCTCGTCCGGCCGTGCCGTCGTACCCCCCGCCCCGGCCTCGCCCGGCCTCGGGCACGCCCTCGAGGGCCGGCGGGGCCCACCCGCTCCCACCGCCAGGGCCGCGATCTGGGCGAAATCGCAGCGCTGCGCGCGGAGATCGCGTTTCACCGTTGCACTTCAAAAATCCCGTGCTAGCCCGCCGCGTCCCTTCAAGGAGGTCCTTATGAGCGTCACCGTTCGCCGGTCGGCATCCCTCGTGCTGGCCGCAGCCGCCCTGATCGCATGCAACAGCGCCCCCGTCGAGCAGGCCGAGACGAGCGAGCAGGCCGCCGTCGCGGACATCGACCACATGATCCGGCGCGGCGATGGGACGTTCGACGTCTACTGCGTCGACGGCACGATCGAGCGGAACGTGCCCGCGTCGAAGATCGTCGCCAACGACGTCTGCAACTCGGCTCCTTCGTGCCCGAGCCCGGTCCCGGAGACCGCCCCCGTGTGGAACCCGCCGGGGCCGCCGCAGAACGCCTGCACCGGGGCTGACCTCGCGCTCTTCCAGCAGCTCCTCCAGTCTCCGGGCGCGACGCTGCCCGCCATCGAGGGCGCCCTCTACTCGGCGAGCCCCGACTGCGCGCAGTGCATCTTCTCGCACGAGAGCGACACGCGCTGGGGGCCCATCGTCTACGTCGGGACCAGCGGCGACGGCTTCGTGAACTGGGGCGCGTGCTTCGCGCTCGCGCCGAACGGCAGCGACGCCTGCGGCGATGCGTTCCACAAGACGCACGAGTGCTCGATCGCGGTCTGCAGCAGCTGCACGACCGACGCCGAGTTCGCCAGCTGCTACAACACCTCCTTCGCCGACGCGAACAGCTGCGGGCAGTACGACGTCTCGGGCTCCTGCGGCCCGTCCTACGGCACGATCGATCAGGCGTGCATGGACTTCATGTCCATCGTCCGCCTCGCCTGCGGCGGCTGAAGCCGCCAGCGCCGCGCTTCAGCGCGAGCGGGTCTGCTCGATCGCACGCCGCCAGCGCGCGAGGTGCGCCTCACGTGCGGCGGCGTCGATCGTCGGGCTGAAGCGTCGGTCGACCTTCACCATCTTCGAAGCCGTCGCGAGATCGGACAGCTCCGCTCCGATTCCGGCGAGCATCGCGGCGCCTCGCCCCGTCGACTCGACCTCGACGGGGCGAATCGCATCGACGCCCGCGATGTCCGCCTGGAACTGCACGAGCAGATCGTTCTTCGCCGCCCCGCCGTCGACCTTCAGCGCCGTCACCTTCCTGCCGGCGTCCTTCGTCATGGCGTCGAGCAGGTCCCAGACCTCGAAGGCGATCCCCTCGAGCGTCGCGCGCGCGAGATGCGCGGCGGTCGTCCCGCGCGTGATCCCGGTGATCGTGCCGCGCGCGTTCGGGTCCCAGTACGGCGCGCCGAGCCCCGCGAGCGCCGGGACGAACACCACGCCGTCGGACGACTCGACCTTCCGCGCGAGCGGCTCGATGTCGGCCGCGGTCTCGATGATGCCGAGCCCGTCGCGCAGCCACTGGACCGCGGCGCCGGCGATGAACGCGCTGCCCTCGAGCGCGTAGGTCACGTTCGTCTTCGGCCCGCCCTTCTTCCCGATCTGCCAAGCGACGGTCGTGACGAGCCCGTGCTTGCTCGCGATGGGCGCGCTACCGATGTTCATCAGGGCGAAGGCGCCCGTGCCGTAGGTGCACTTCGCGTCCCCCTCCTGGAAGCACGCCTGCCCGAAGAGCGCCGCCTGCTGATCGCCGGCGATGCCGGCGATCGGGATCCCGTCGGGCAAGAAGCCGACGCCCTTCGTGACGCCGATCGGCCCGGCGCTCGGGACGATCTCCGGCAACACGCCTTCGGGCACGCGGAAGAGGCGGAGCATCTCCGCGTCCCAGGACAGCTTCGCGAGGTCCATCAAGAGCGTGCGGGACGCGTTCGTCACGTCCGTGGCGTGGACGGCGCCGCCCGTCAGCCGGTGCACGAGGAACGCGTCGATCGTGCCGAACGCGAGCTCGCCTTTGTCCGCCCGCGCGCGCGCGCCGGCGACCTCGTCGAGGATCCAGGCGATCTTGGTGCCCGAGAAGTACGCGTCGATGACGAGACCGGTCTTGTCGCGCACGAGCGGCTCGGCGCCCTCGGACTTGAGGCGATCGCACTCGGGCGCGGTCCGCCGGCACTGCCACACGATCGCACGATGGATCGGCTTGCCGGTCGCGCGCTCCCAGACGAGCGTCGTCTCGCGCTGGTTCGTGATGCCGATCGCGCCGATGTCCTTGCCGTCGACCCCTGCCGCCGCGAGCGCCCCGGACACGGCCTCGCCGACGCTCTTCCAGATCTCGTCCGCGTCGTGCTCGACCCATCCCGGCTTCGGGAAGTGCTGCGGGAACTCCACGGTCTTCTTCCCGAGCGTTTCGCCGTCCAACGTGAGGACGATCGCGGTCGAGCCGGTGGTGCCCTGATCGATGGCGAGGAGCTTTCGTCGGTCGGACATGGCGAGACAATAGAGGCTCCGGGCTCCAGGCTCCAGGCACGAAGAGGCTCCAGGCTCCAGGCACGAAGAGGCTCCAGGCTCCAGGCTCCGGGCTCCAGGGATCGTGTCAGGCGGCGGATCGGATCTCCGCGCCGCACCTCGTGTCCGGCAAGCGCCCTTTTTGTCGCTTTCGTGCCCGATGAATCGCTTCTCTCTTCGGCTTCGTGTCCGGTCTTCGGCGAAGCCTTCAGTCGCACCCGAAGCCCGGCTTGGAACCCGATCTGGAGCCTGGAGCCTGGAGCCTGGAGCCTCTCTCGCGGGCCTGGAGCCTCACTCGCGGGCCTGGAGCCTCTCTCGCGGGCCTGGAGCCTGGAGGCGGGAGCCTCTAGTATCTGCCCCCCATGACTTCCGCAGAGCTCACGGCCAAGCACGCGAAGCACGTCCTCACCCCCTGGCTCGCGCAGGGCGGGCTCGCCGCGCCCGTCATCGTGCGCGGCGAAGGGTCGTACATCTACGACGCCGACGGGAAGAGGTACCTCGACTTCGGTAGCGGCCTCATCGCCGTCAACCTCGGACACGGCCACCCGAAGGTCGTCGCTGCCATCCAGGAGCAGGCCAAGACGCTCTGCTACGCCGCGCCCTCGTTCTTCAACGACAAGCGCGCGGAGCTCGCCGCGGAGCTCTCGGCCATGTCGCCGTGGGGCAACGGGGAAGGCGCGCGGACGTTCTTCACGACGGGCGGCGCCGACGCGAACGACGACGCGGTCCGCCTCGCGCGCACGCTCACGGGTCGCGCGAAGATCCTGACGGCGTACCGCTCGTTCCACGGCTCGAGCGGCACGTCGATCATGCTGACGGGCGAGGATCGCCGCTGGGGCGGCGAGCCGGGCCCGCCGTCGATCATGCGCTTCTTCGCGCCCTACCCCTATCGCTCGCCGTTCTACGCGACGAGCGCCTCCGAGGAGACGTCGCGCGCGATCGAGCACCTCGAGCGCGTCCTCATGCACGAGGACCCGAAGCGGGTCGCCGCGATCCTCATCGAGCCGGTCGTCGGCTCGAACGGCGTCATCGTCTACCCCGAGGGCTACCTCGCCGCGCTGCGCGCCGTCACCGAGAAGCACGGCATCTTGCTCATCGCCGACGAGGTGATGACCGGGTTCTACCGCACGGGCTCGGCGTTCGCGTCGCAGCGCTTCGGAATCGTCCCGGACATGATCACCTTCGCGAAGGGCGTCACGTCGGCGTACGCGCCCCTCGGCGGCGTCATGGTCCGCGAGAAGCTCGCCTCGAACTTCGACGCGCGTGCGCTCCCGTGCGGTCACACGTACTCGGGCCATCCGCTCTGCGTCGCCACCGGGCTCGCGACGGTCCGCGCCTACAAGGAAGAGAAGATCGACCAGCGCGTGGCCGAGATGGAGGGGTGGCTCCGCACCGGTCTCGCGAACATCACCGAGAAGCACCGCATCGTCGGCGAGGCCCGCGGCGTGGGCGCCTTCTTCGCGCTCGAGCTCGTCAAGGATCGCTCGTCGAAGGAGCCGCTCGTCCCGTGGCACGGCGACGGCCCCGGGATCATGAAGAACTTCTTCGCCGAGCTGCGCAAGCGCGGCGTCTACACGTTCGGCAAGTTCAACTGCGTGATGGTCGCTCCGCCGCTCACCGCGACGAAACAGGAGGTCGAGGAGGGCCTCGCGGCCGTCGACGACGCGCTCACGGCCTTCGAGGCGACCCTCTGAGGTTGGGGGCAGAAGGGGGGCCCGACCCGAAGATGGCGATCGATCTCAATCGCGCTCTCCCGTATCTCACGGCGGCTCAGTCGGCGGAGGAGACCGCGCCGCTCCACGCGTTCGGCTCGGCGGACGCGCCCGTGACGCGCGGCTTCTCCGACACGCTGATCGTCCAGTACATCCTCGACGAACCCGGCGCGCTCGTCTTCGTCCGCGCACGCGACATCGCGAACGAGACGCCGGACACCCTGCACGCACGCGCCCTCGAGAACTTGCGAGCCCTCGTCGCGAGGAGAAAGCTCCGGTTCGAGACGAAGGGCGCCGTCCAGGCCGTCAAGCTCGACGGGCTCCTCGAGGCGAGCCTCCTCTTGCTCGACGAGCTCTGGGACGCACCGACGCGCATCGCCGACCCGATCGGCGAGATCGTCGTCGCGGTGCCCGAGAGGACGAGCCTCCTCGTCACGGGCACCGAGGCGCCAGGGGGCATCGCCGACCTGCGGCGCGCATTGGAGAAGTCGAGCCTCTCGCCCGAGCTGTTCGTGCGCCGGGGCGGCGCCTGGGTGCCGCTCGAGGCGTGACCGTCGCGAACGGCATCGCCCCACCACGAGATCACCCCTCCTCACGGGGCCACGGGGATCCATCGGTGGCCACGTCTGTGACCTTCCTCGTGCGCCGGGGCTGTCGAATTGCAGTCTCACGGTCCGAAGGGGCCCACTTCGGACGGAGAGAGGGCCGGCACACGCGCTGCACGGACGAGGTGTCGAGCCGGCGGGTTGCCGAACCGCCGGCCCGCGCGCGCCTCGCCTGCGAAAGGGCTCATCCTCCCCCGTTCGCAGGCGGGGCGCTGTCACTTCGTCGGCGGAGGGGCGGCCCGCTCATCGGACCCGTCCCGGGCGCGAGAAGATCGACGAGACGACGAGCATGAACGCGCAGAAGCCGGCCACGCCGGCGAGCACCTTGGTGAGCGTTCCGTCGTCGCCGCGCGTGTGCATCCCGAGAGCGGCGTAGCCGGTCGCGATGCCGATCGCCGTGTAGATGATCTGCCGCCCGATCGCGTAGATGGTCCGCGCGCCCTCCTGGACGCCTCGGACGCGCACCTCCATCTCGCCGCGCGTGGCACGCACGAGATACTTGCGGAGATCCTCGGGCAGCGTCACGGCGCCGAGCGCCATGTCCCGGATCGTCTCCATCGCGACCTTCTGCCAGTCGCGGTTTCCGAGGACGAAGTCCTGGAGGTACGGCTGGATGATCGCCATCGGGTTGAGCTCGGGGTCGAGCAGCGCGCACGAGCCGTAGACGAGGAGGATCGTGCGCTCGAGGAGCACCCAGTCGCGCGGGACGTGGAAGGCTCCCGAGAGCTCCTTCAGGCCGACGTTCATCTTCCGCAGGTCGAGCAGGTTCTCGAAGCCGCGCTGCGGATCGATCCTGATGTCCTTCAGGTTGAAGCTCTCGAGCTTCACCTCCTCGTGGAAGCGGCGGTGGAAGTACTCGATGATCTTCTCGCTCACGGCCTCGTCGCTCGTGCGCGAGAGGAAGCCCATCTTGCGGAGCGCGCGGATGAGGCGATCGGTGTCGCGACGGAGCACTCCTTCGAGGAACTCCGGGATGCCCTCGCGCATCTGCGGTGAGAGCTCGGCGACGGCGCCGAAATCGAGCAGGACGAGGTTGCCCTCTGCGTCGACGAGGATGTTCCCCGGGTGCGGATCGGCGTGATAAACGCCGTCCACGAAGATCATCTGGCAGTAGACGCGGACGAGACGGCTCGCGAGCTCCTTCTTGTCGATGCCCATCTCCTCGAGGGCATCGAGGTCGGAGAGCTTCTTTCCCTCGACGAACGTCGTCGTGATCACGCGCTTCGTCGACAGCTCTCGGATCGGCGTCGGAAAGACGACGCCCGATCCGGGCGGGAAGTTCTTCGCGATGCGCTCGATGTTGTCGGCCTCGAGCGTGAAATCGAGCTCCTGGCGGAGCAGCTCCTTGATCTGGTGGTAGTAGGCGTCGAGCCCCTGGACGGGCACGAACCACTGCACGATCGCCATGATCCGGCGAATCGTCTTGAGGTCGAGGCGGACGATCTCGTCGATGTCCTGGTGCTGCACCTTGACCGCGACGCGGCGGCCGTCCGCCGTCTCCGCCTCGTGCACCTGTCCGAGCGAGGCGCTCGCGATCGGGATGCGCTCGAACCGCGCGAAGAGCTCGGACGTCGGCTTGCCGAGCTCCGCCTCCACGCGCGCCGCGATCTCCTCGAAGGGCCGCGGCGGCACTTGGTCCTGCAGGCCCTCGAGCTCCGCGCGGAAGGCTTCCGGCAGGAAGTTCGCCATGATCGAGAGCGCCTGCCCGACCTTGATGAACAACCCCTGCAGCTCGAGGATGGTCTCGTAGACGCGCTTCGCGTTGCGCTTGTGGACGGCGGCGATGTTCTGGTCTCGGTACGACTTGCCGAGGAGCTTCGCCTTCCAGAAGAGCCAGAGGTAGCTGAAGATGACCTGGAAGGTCGTGAGGTACGCGCGGACGAAGCGCCACTTGTTCAGGCTCCGCGCGCGGTAGCGCACGATCCGCCTCTTGCTCGAGGACCGCGCGAGCGCCTTCGTCTTCTTTTTCTTCTTCGTCCCGGTGCGCGCCCGTTCTTCGCCCGCGCGGTCGGCCTTCGAGCGAACGGGAGACCGCGGCTTCTGGACCGGTCCGCTCTCGTCGGCGGACGTCTCGTCGGTGCCTTCGCGGTCGAGCCCGCCTCCGGTCGAGCCCTCCCGGACCGCCGGCCGTTCGGCCGTCGGAGCCGCCGGAATCGGGTCGGAGAGCGGCTCGGTCATCGCCGACAAAGCCTATGCTGGCGCGCTCGGGACCACAAACAACCCCGCCGAACCGGCGACGCCCCGTCAGGCTCGAGCGGCACGGTGACGCCGCGCGATCGCGAAGAGCGCGTCGTGGACGGCCGGACGGGCCGCGCGGATGAGCGTGTTGTCGCGTGTAGGGTGCACGCGATTCGTGAGCACGGCGACGACGGCCTCGGCGTCGGGATCGATCCAGAAGCTCGTGCCGGTGAAGCCGAGATGCCCGTACGTCCTCGGCCCGGCGAGCTCGCCGGCGCTCGAGCCCGTCTCGCTCTTGCCGTCGAACCCCGCACGCAGCGTGCCGCCGGGTCGCTCCCGCACGAGCCACTCGAGGTCGGGGCCCGCGAGCGGGCCGGTGCCGCGTTCGACGGCGTCGTGGACGGCGCAGGCGAAGGCGAGGACGGCGCGGACCGTGCCGAACATGCCGGCATGCCCCGATCCGCCGTCCTTGGTGAGCGCCCATGCGTTCTCGTCGTGGACCCGGCCCCGGACCTCACCGCCCCGCCACGCCACCACCTCCGTCGGCCGCACGCGGCTCGCGAAATCGATCCCACGCGCCTCGAGCGAGCGCGCCGTCCCGAGATCGTGCTCGCGACCGATGGCGCGAACGACCGAACGCTCGACGACCTCACCGGCGTCGCGACCGCCCTCGACCCGCGCCAGAGCCTCGCCCACGAGGATGAAGCCCAGGTCGCTGTACACCGGAAGGAAGCCGGTCTCGGGCACGGGGCCGGCGGCGTCCGCGCGCCGAGCGTCGGCGGCGGCGCGAAGGGCGACGTCGCGATCGATCGCGGCTCCTCGAACGACCGGCTCGTAGAGGGGCAGGTGTGCGGCGAGCCCGGCACGATGTGCGAGCAGAAGCTCGACCGGTGCTCGCTCGCTGGCCGTACCGCGCGCCTCGGCGAGGACGTCGCCGAGGACGGCGCCACGCGCGAGGCGGCTGTGCGCGACGGCGAACGCCGTCATCGGCTTCGTCAGGCTCGCGAGATCGAAGATCGGCTCGTGGCCGTCGTGAAAATCGGCCGAATGCCCTACCCCGAGCTCCCACCCTGCATCACCGCGGACGGCCCATCCCACCGCCGCGTCGGGAGCGACCTTGCGAGCGACGAGCGCGCGGGCGACCTCCTCGGCGTCGTGAAGCTCATGGGTGCCGAGCCAGCTTCCGCCGCCCGCATCGCTGCGCCACGCCGCCACGCGGATACTTTACCGGCCGCGCCGGGGGTGGGTAACCTTTCTGGACATGGCGGAATTCGTCTGGGAGGCACGCTCACGCACCGGCGAGCTGCGCAGAGGCGTCATGGAGGCCGAAGACGAGCCGGCCGTTCAGGCGCGCCTCCGTGGGCAGCAGTTGATGCCCACCAAGATCAAGAGGAAGAGCTCCGCCCTCAACATCAAGTTCGGGACGGGCGTCGACCTCCGCGACATCGTCACGTTCACGCGCCTCTTCGCGACGATGATCGACGCGGGCCTCCCGATCGTTCAGTGCCTCGACATCCTCTGCAACCAGACGGACAACAAGCACTTCGCCGCCATCCTCCGCGACGTGAAGACGAACGTGGAGCAGGGCGCGACGTTCAGCGACTCGCTCCGCAAGCACCCGAAGGTCTTCGACCCGCTCTACGTGAACCTCGTCCAGGCCGGCGAGGTCGGCGGCATCCTCGACACGATCCTCAACCGCCTCGCCGTCTACAACGAGAAGGCGATCAAGCTCCGCCGTCAGCTCCGCGGGGCGATGGTCTACCCGACCGCGGTCATCATCATCTTCACCGCCGTCCTCGCCATTCTGCTCGGCTGGGTCATCCCGTCCTTCAAGACGATCTTCAAGGACCTCGGCTCCGACGACTCGCTGCCGTGGCTCACGCAGGTCGTCATCGGCATGTCGGAGGCCTTCGTCGGGAATCTCCCGTTCTTCATCCTCGGCGGCATCGTGGTGACCGTCGCCATCGGCTACGCCTACCGGACGCCCAAGGGGAAGAAATTCTTCCACACGCTCTTCTTGAAGCTGCCGGTACTGGGCCCGGTCCTCCAGAAGATCGCGGTCGCGCGCTTCACGCGTACGCTCGGCACGCTCCTCTCGTCCGGCGTCCCGATCCTCGACGCGATGGACATCGTCGCGAAGACGGCGGGCAACGTCGTCATCGAGGAGGCGATCCAGTACGCCCGCCAGAAGATCTCCGAGGGCAAGAACATGGCCGGACCCTTGATGGAGACGAACGTCTTCCCGCCGATGGTCGTGCAGATGGTCGGCGTCGGCGAGCAGACGGGCGCGCTCGACGCGATGCTCGGAAAGATCGCCGACTTCTACGAGGAAGAGGTCGACGTCGCCGTCGCCGCCATGACGAGCCTCATCGAGCCGGCGATGATGGTCGGCATCGGCTCGACCGTCGGCGTGGTGCTCGTCGCCATGTACCTCCCGATCTTCAGCATCGCCGGCAAGATCAAGACGAACTGAGGTCGCGGTGCCGACCCCGGATCCCGGAGTCGAGCGGGGCGAGGCCGCGGCATCGGGCGACCCGGACGACGAAGAGCCGTCCGTCGTGGCGCGCATCGGATCGCCCGTACAGGCTTCGGAGGCCGACCGCCTCGCGAAGCGCATCGCGTGGGTGACCGGGCTCCGCCTCGGGTTCCTCTCGCTGCTGCTCGGCGCGACGGCGTTCTTCTACCTCCGCGGCGCGCTCACCCGTTACCCGCAGAGCCAGATCATCCTCCTCGGCGTCATCGGCACGGCGTTCGCGCTCGCTGGACTGTACGCCGCCCTTCTCCGGCGCAAGCGGCACCTTCGCCAGCTCGCGGAGATGCAGATCGTCCTCGATCAGCTCACGTGGACGGCGCTCGTCTACGTGACCGGCGGGGCCACGAGCGGCGCCACGTCCTTCTACGGCCTCACGTGTCTGGTCGGCGCGGTCTTCATCGGGCCCCGGGGCGCCGCGATCGCCGCGGCCACGGGCGTCGCCGCGTTCGGAGCCCTCTGCATCGGCCTGGGCTCCGGCTCGATCGCGCCGCCTGCCGATCAGCGCGGCGGAAACTACGTCGTCGGATGGGACGCGATCGTCTACCCGCTCGGCGTCAACGTGCTCGGCATCGTCGTGGTCGCGCTCTTGGCGGGGTACCTCGCCGAGCGCCTCCGCCGGACGGGCGGCGCGCTCGCGGAGGCGAACGAACGCGCGGCATCGGCGGAGCGCCTCGCGATGCTCGGGAGAATCGCCGCGGGGCTCGCCCACGAGATCCGCAACCCGCTCGGATCGATCTCCGGCTGCATCGAGCTCTTGCGCGAGGCGCCGGGCCTCGGAGAGGAAGACCGGCGCCTCTGCGACATCATCCAGCGAGAGGCCGGACGACTGAATCAGCTCGTCTCGGACATGATGGACCTCGCGCGACCGCGGAAGCCGGAGCCTCAGC
Source organism: uncultured Myxococcales bacterium (assembly GCA_937949945.1). Lineage (GTDB taxonomy): Bacteria > Myxococcota_A > Polyangia > Polyangiales > Polyangiaceae > Labilithrix. The sequence continues at coordinate 9,265 of CALFEQ010000111.1, read as the reverse complement.
CGGTGGACGTCACCTCGATGGCTCGGGACGTGGTCGAGCTCGCCTCACGCTCGGAGCGGAGCGCCGGAGACGTGACGGTCCGCTACGAGGGCCCGCAGGAGCCCGTCTGGGCGATGTGCGACGGAGGGCAGATGCGCCAGGTCCTCTGGAACTTGGTGCGGAACGGCGTCCAGGCGAGCGGAGCGGGCAAGACCGTGACCGTCTCGGTGAAGCAGACGCCGGCGCGGGTCTTCCTCGCGGTCACCGACGAAGGGCCGGGCCTCGACCCGGGCTCCGAGGCGAAAATCTTCGACGCGTTCTACACCACCCGCTCCCAGGGGGCGGGCATCGGGCTCGCCGTCGTCCGGCGAATCATCGATGATCACGCGCAGTTCGGGGCCTCGATCGAGGTCCGGAGCGGCCGCCGCCGCGACAAGAAGGGAGGCCGGGCCGAAGGATCGGCGATCGCAGGTGCGACCTTCGAGGTCGGTCTTGCCAGGACGCCCGCACCGGGTAGTAAGGACGCCTGATCCCACCCGGCGCGACCGTCGAGCTTCGGATCGCATCGGATGGGCGGGAGAGTCGTGTCACAGCGGGCGCCGACGCCCGCTCGTCGCACGAAGAAAGTCGATGACTTTCCACTCGTTGACGGGCATGAATCACGCTCCCATAACGGTCGTCAAACGGTCACGTTCAACACCCCCTTCACCCCACCGTGAAGAGGGACAGCTTGCGAGATTCTCGACCCCGATGCGGCTCAGGCAGTCCATTCCAGCGCTCTTCCTCGGCTTGACCATCACCACCCTCTCCTTCGCTGCATCCGCGGACGTCGCGGGAGCTCAGGCGTTCGTCGAGAAGGAACACGGGTTGATCCGGAAGCTCGTCGAGTCGAACGCCCCTCAGGCGGAGGTCACGAAGGCGATCGACGCGATGGTCGATTACCAGGAGATCGCGCAGCGCGCGCTCGGCAAGCCGTGCCCGAAGGCGATCCCGAAGTGCACGAACCACTGGGACGAGCTCACGGACGCTCAGAAGCAGGAGGTCACGGAGCTCTTCAAGCAGCTGGTCGCGAAGAAGTACCGGGAGAACGCCTACAAGACGAAGAAGTACGAGGTCACCTACCGCGGCGCCAAGGATCAGGGCGAGGGCATCGCGAGGGTCCGTACGGAGGCGAAGGACAAGACGAAGCCGCGCGAGCCTCCGGTGCAGGTCGACTACATCATCAAGGGCAGCGGCAACTCGTACAAGGTCATCGACCTCGTGACCGAGGGCTCGATCCTGTCGAAGAACTACTACGACCAGTCGCACAAGATGCTGACCACGCCGGGTCAGGGCTACGCGTACTTCACGAAGAAGCTGCGCGAGAAGATCAACAAGAAGTAGCCGCGCTGAACGATCAGCGCTGACACACGAACGCGCGCCGCGCGTCCTCGCCGCGGCCGTCGTCGCTGTGGGCGAGCTGCGTGTCGAAGCGCCGATCGTTCAGGTCCAAGAACGCGCGGCCCGCGCCGGCATCCGCGGGCTGACCTCCGGCCCACGGCAGCGGCCGCGCGCTCTCTTCCACGGGCACGCCGTCGTCCCAGACCCATCGCCCGTCCTCGTACGAAAGGCCGATCCACACCGTGGCGCCGGGCGGCAGCCCGCGCCTGTTCTCTCGCATCTCTCGGACGAGCTGCTCGCGCTCCTCGCGCGAGTCGAACATCACGAGGCTCGCGCCCCAGACGTTCCGGCAGTAGTCGGCCGCCTCCTGCGCGGTGAAGGCCTGCGTGCCGATGACGTAACGCTTCCGGCCCACCGTCGCCGGGATCGTCGTGCAGATGTTCTGCTCGCAGATCGTGCCGCGCTCCCCGACGGGCTCGCGCTCGCACAGCGTCACGTGCTCGCGCGTGCCGGTGCACGGCGTGCGTAGCCACGTGCCGTTCTCGTGGACGAGACAGTCGGCGCGAGCGCTCGCGTCCACCTCCGGGTGGAGCTGGAACGCACCCGCGTCGTCCACGCCGAAGGCGTAGCAGCCGGAACAAGCGAGGCCCGAGGTCGGCCATCCGGGCTCCGCCACTCCGCTCGGCGGGCCGTACGGCTCGCCGCCGCCGAGGTCCGTCCGAATGGAGAGCCCGACCCAGTACGCGACGTCCCCGTGTGCTTCCTTCACGAGGGACGTCGCGAACGCGACCTCGCGCTCGCTCGCGAACGTCACGACGTGTCCTCCCGCCGCGTTGCAGGCGTTCACGGCCGCGCCGTAGCTCGAGGTCGGCTCCGCGAAGAAGTAGCAGTGCCCCGCGTCGTCGATGCGGCCGCTGCACGTGAAGTGGCAACTCTCGCACCCCGGCACGTCGGCGTCGCCGGGATCGCACGACTCGCCCGCGTCGCCGCCGTCGTCGAGCGTCTCGATGAAACCGTCGCCGCACCCGGTGACGAGCGGCGGCTCGGCGACGTCTCTCGACGGCAGCGGAGCGAGATCCGGGAGGCACGCGCTCGCGACGAGCAGCCCGATCGCGGCCGATCCTGCGAGCGCGCTCGCCGACGCGATGCGGACCGAGCGGGACACACGTCCGGCCGGTCTGCGTTCGTCGTCGCGCACCGTCACTCCGTTCCCTCCCGCAGCGAGGTCCTTCGGGCGCTTAAGCTACGATGTTTCCGCCGATGACGGCACCCGAGCTCCACGACCCGTCGTCCGCACAGAGCTCCGCTCGTTCGGCTGGGCTCTCGGCGCGCTATCGCTCGTTGTTCGTCATCGGACGCGGAGGAATGGGCTCGGTGGCGGCCGCGCTCGCGATCGAGCCGTCGGGATCGGCGAGCGACGCGAGCGACAAGCCTGCGTACGAACGCGTCGTCGCGCTCAAGAGGCTCCTCCCCGATGCGGCACGCGACAAGCGACGCGTCGAGATGTTCCTCCGCGAGGCGCGCGTCGCCGCGATGCTCGAGCACCCCAACGTCGTCACGGCCTACGACTACGGAGAGATCGACGGCGAGCTCTACCTCGCGATGGAGTACGTCGAGGGCCAGCCGCTCTCGCGCGTGCTCCGCGCGCTCGCCGACGCCGACGAGTCGATGCCTCCGTCCGTCGCCGCGTACGTCCTCGCGGAGGTCTGCAAGGGGTTGCACGCCGCCCACGAGCTGACGGATCCGTCGACGAAGCAGCCCCTCCAGCTCGTGCACCGTGACGTGTCCCCGCAGAACGTGATGATCGGCTACGACGGACGCGTCCGACTGCTCGACTTCGGCATCGCGAAGATCGAGAGCGAGAGCGTCACGAAGACGGGCGAGGTCAAAGGGAAGACCGCGTACATGTCGCCCGAGCAGGCGATGGGCGAGCCGCTCGATCGGCGGAGCGATCTCTTCGGCGTCGGTGCGGTCCTCTACGAGTGCATCACGCTCCGCAGGATGTGGGGCGACGGCACGGACATGGAGGTGATCCGCAAGCTCGCGCTCGAGAGCCCTCCCCGCCTCGAGGACTGCGGCGTCGCGCTGCCTACGGGGATGTCCGATCTCCACGCGCGCCTCGTCGCGCGCTCTGCGGACGACCGGCCGGCCACGGCGCGCGAGGTCGCCGACGCGCTCCTCGCGCTCGCAGGCGACCCGGACGACGCGGCCCGCGAGCTCCGCGCGATCATGGAGCGCCACTTCGGTGCGCAGGCGCGCGAGCAGCGCGAACGGCTCGAGTCCGCGCTCCAAGAGGTCGCTCCCGAGCAGGCCGACGAGCTACGAGAGAGCGTGCTGCCATCCGAGCACGAGAGCCGTCCTCGTCGCGCCTCCCCGGAGGACGCGGCGCCGGCGCGCCCGACCACGGACGCGCCGCCGTCCTCGCGCAGCCGCGTCTGGCTCGCAGGGTTCGGCTTGGCCGTGCTCGGCGTGGTCGCCTGGCGCACGATCGCGAGCGCGCCTGCAGCGCCGCCGGCGACCCCGGCCACGGCGACGCCCGCCGAGAGCTCCGTATCGACGTCGCCCGAATCGACGACGGCGACGCGAGACGTCGCGCCGGCGGCCTCGAGCGCGCCTCCTCCGGAGCCCCCCGCTCCGAGCGCCGCGACGAGCGCGCTCAGTGCTCCCGCTGCGAGCGCTTCGTCGAGGCCCGTCGTTCGTCCGGCGCCGAGCGCCGCCGCTCCGCGACTCGCCACGCCTCCCGTGCGCGCCTCGGCGTCCACTCCGCCGCAAACGTCCGCGCAGCCGACGACGTCCGCGCGGCCGGCGACGCCGAAGCCCCTCGACATCGATGATCATCCGTTCTGATTGGCTGCACCGTCTGCTCGCCCCGCTGCTGTTGGCGGCTGCCGTCGTCGTGACACCGTCGCGCGCCCTCGCAGGCGACGAGCGTCCCGAGACCGACGAGCTCGAGGCGAAGCGCGAGAGGTTCCGCGCCGGCATGGAGAAGTACAAGGAGGGCGCGTTCGCGGAGGCCATCGAGATCTGGGAGGTCATCTACGCGGAGCTCGGTCCCGAGACGGGTTATCGCCTCGCCTTCAACATCGGACGCGCCTACGAGCAGCTCGCCGCCACGCGCACGAACCAAGCCGCCGCCGTCGCGGACACGGCCAAGGCGGCGCGGCACTACGCGGCCTACGTCAACGAGGTCATCCGGCGGCGCGAAGCCGGCGAGTCGCTCGAGCCGTTGGTGGAGCGGCAAGAGGCGGAGGCGAGAGAGCGCCTCGGAAAGGTGACGATACGAGGCGAGCCCGACGTCCTCGTGCGGATCGACGACGAGCCGGCGCCCCGTCGAGCCGCCTCGGTCGTGTGGCTCGCGCCGGGCCCTCACGTCGTCACGTTCCATCCCGGGAAGGACGAAGAGCAGATGCAGAGCGTCTTCGTCGAAGCCGGCGGAAGCCACGAGGTCGCGCCTCCCGCACCGAAGAAGGCCGCGCCCGTCGTCCCGCCGCCGCCCCCGCCCGCTCGCTGGGAGATGCGCGAGCAGCACCCCTACCCCAAGGGCGTCGTCTTCGTCGCGGCGGGCGTGACGGCGCTCAGCGTGCTCGTCCCCGTCGTGCTCTACGCCAACGCGACGTCGGTGAAGGACGAGTACGAGTCCTCGTACACGACGGCGAGCCTGACCCACCTCGCCGCTCTCGACAGCGAGTACCGCAGCGCACGCACGGCAGCCTACGCCTCGCTCGCCCTCCCGGCGCTGCTCGCCGCAACGACCATCGGCCTCGGCGCGTACTGGTACCTCGGCACGACGAAGACGCCCGTGCGCGTCGGGGTGTCCCTGCTGCCGGGCGGGGGCGCGGTCGGGGGACGGTTCTAGGCAGTCCTCGGTCCTCAGTCTTTCGGTCCTCGGCTCCCCGAGACGCTCGTACATCGCTCGTCGCGGTCGTGCAGTCCGCCAGCCCCGAAAAGATTCGTCCCGCGAGCTTCTTCGAAGTCGAGAGCGTCGCGCGCATCTTCACGTCGAACGTCTCCGGCTCGCAGGTGGTCGAAGACGCTGAAAGGCGCTGCGCGAGCATCCGGAGCCCGATCGCTGAGGACTGAGGACCGAGGACTGCGGACTGACAAGACCGAGGACTGCGCCGTCAGGCGCCACGGCGCGGTGCCTCCTCGTACCGCAACTCCACGTCGCCCACGCGAACGACGTCGCCGTGCGTCAGCGCGTGTGGCGTGCGGCCGATCGACTTGTCGTTCACGATCGTTCCGTTCGTCGAGCCGAGGTCGACGATCCAGTAACGGCCGCCGTCGGCGAAGACCTCGGCGTGGGCACGGGCGACTTGCGGGCTCTGCACCCAGATGTCGGCGTGGCGCGTGCGGCCGATGATGAGCTCCTCACGGAGCCGATGGCGGCCGCCGCCCTTCACCACGAGCCAGGCAGGCGGACAGTCGCCCGCGACCTGCTCGATGAGCTTCTGGCTCGCGTCGCCGCGCGACTTCGCCTCCCTCGGGATCACGACCGCGAGCCTCGAGCTCACCGCCGCCTTTCGGAAGGCGGCGTACTGCTCCGGCGACGGGCGGCGCTCGTATGCCGTGGCCTCGTCGAGGAGCAGCTCGTACGCCTCCGCGAGCGGAGTCCCGTCGTTCGGCACCCAGCCCGGGACCTCTTCGATCCGACGCATGAGCCCGCGCAGCCCGGCGGCGGCCGCGCCGAACTGACCCCGGTCGGCGAGCGATCGTGCGCCTTCGCGGACCTCGTCGGCGCGAGCGAGGAGCACCCGCCGGGCCGCTTCGGGAACGAGGGTCGGCTCGCGGTCCGCGACCTCGATCGTCACCTTCTCTGCGAGCGTCGACGCCTTGCCTTCCGCGGCCTCGCGCCAGCGCAGGCTCGCGTCGACGAGGGGCACCATGAAGCGATCCCTGCCCGGAGCCCGCACGCGTAGCTCGGCGACGACCAGTCGCCGCGCGCCGTTGATCATGTCCGGCAGCGTGACGACGACGCCCTCGCGCGAGATCCGTGTCTGCTCGTTCCCGACGAAGCGCGCGACGTCGACCCCCTCGGCCGGCATGACGACGAGCTCGATCTCCGCCGCGACGACGTCGGCCTGCGCGCCGAGCGCGCGGGCGAACGCGCGCGCGCACGCGGCCGGGTCCTGGACGTACTCGTACCCTCCTCCGCCCGTCTCGCCGATCGCGGCGAGGACGTCCTCGCAGTGATCGACGCCGTAGCCGAGCGAGAAGAACGACACGGCGGGACGATGGCGACGGACGACCTCGCGCAACGCGTCTGCCGTGTGGGCTCCGACGTTGGGCGCGCCGTCCGAGAGCAGAACGACGCCGCGGCGCATCCCCGGCGGAGCCCCGAACACCATCTCCGCCGCGAGGTCGAGGCCCGCCTCGATGTTCGTGTTGCTCTCCGCCTGCAGCCTCGCCACGCGCGAACGGACGAGGCGCTTGCCGGTGGCGTCGACCAAGACGGGATCGACCACGCGAGCGGCGTTGTCCGAGAACGTGACGATCCCGATCTCGTCGTTCGGCCCGAACGCGTCCAGCAGGCGATCGACGGAACGGATGACGTGATCGAGCGGCTCGCCCTTCATCGATCCGGAGACGTCGATCGCGAGCACCGTGCGCGCCGGCGGACGCTCCCGCTCTGCCGCCGCCCCGACGGCCGCGATCTCGAACGCGACGGAGAGCTCGCGAGCGTCGTCCCTTCCCCCCGAGCTCGTGCCTCCGCCGGCGCGGACGCAGCTTCGATCGACCCAGGTGGACAGCGTGAGGGGCATGACTTCAGGCTCCAGGCTCCAGACTCCAGTCTGCGCTCAGAAGCGCATCGCGCCCAGCAGGTTGGCCCAGTCGTCCGTCCACACGCTCTGCGAGGGCGGCATGGTGAGCGGGCGCCACGCGTCGCTCGATCGCACGATGACGTCGAGCTCGTCGCGGGAATCGGTGAGAAGGACCCACGTCGACGAGTCCTTGCCTGCGGCGCGTTGCTCCGGGGTCGCTTGGTCGACCCGTCCGATCGCGACCATGTTCGCGTCGCGTGCGAGCGCGGCGAAGACCGGCGGCAGGTGGACGTGGAGGTTCGAGACGTGGGCGAGCAACAGGCCGCCGCGGCGGAGCGCGCGGCGGTAGACCGCGAGGGCCTCACGCGTCAGAAGGTGGACCGGGATCGCGTCCGAGCTGAAGGCGTCGAGCACGAGGATGTCGAACCGTGCCTCCGGCCCGTCGCGCAGGAGCAGCCGTGCGTCGCCCACCTCGATGTCGACGAAGGCCCGCTCCTCTGCTCGCTTGATGTAGTCGAAGTGCTCGAGGGCGACCTCGACGACCTTCGGGTTGATCTCGAAGAACGTCCACTCGTCGCGCGGACGCGCATACGCGGCGAGTGACCCGATGCCGAGCCCGATGACGCCCACGCGACGCGGCGGGAGGTGGGCGGAGAGGCGCGGCAGCGGACCGAGCACGTCGCCCGCGGGGCCCGTCGGATGGAAGTAGGCGAGCGGGACGTGCGCGTTCGCGGGATCGAGCGACTGCTTGCCGTGCATCGTCGTCCCCGAGACGAGGAGCTTGAAGCGCCCCTCGGGCTCGCGCGTGATCTTGAGCACGCCGAAGAAGCCGCGATGCGCCCAGAGGGTCTGGCCCAAGCGGCTGCCGTACCCCGTGCCGGCGAGGAGGATCGCCCCGATGGCGACGGCGTACCGCACCGGTCGGCGCGACCACGCGAAGGCGACCATGATCGGCACGCCGAACATCCAGACGAACGCGTACGTGGGATCGACGACGCGCGACGTCCCGTACTTCACCAGCCCGTACGTGACGAGGCCCAGACCGAGGCCGAGCCCGACATCCTTCACGAGCGCGGCCCTGTCCGGCTTCGAGGACGAGTCGATCGCCGCCCGTCCGAGACACACGAGCGCGAAGGCGATCGGATACTCGACCACATCGTCGAAGACGAACGGCGCGACCAAGCCGTTCACGAGGCCGCCGAGCATCCCTCCGATGGAAAGCGAGAGGTAGAACTCCGTGAGCCTCGCGGCCGGCGGCCGGCGCTCCGCGAGGGCGCGGTGACAGACGACGGCGGCGAGGAAGACGAAGAGGACGTGGGCCCCTACGAGGAGCCATGCGAGGCCGGCGAGGTTCGCCAGCGTGAGCGCCGCGACGAGCGCCGCGACGAGCGCGAGCGCACGAGAGAGGGCGGCGGCCCCCACGATCTGCCGCTTCGCGAAGGCCACGATGAACGACAGCAAGTACGCGGCCAGCGGCAGGACCCAGAGGAGCGGGACGCTCGCGATGTCGGTCGTGATGTACTCGGTGGCGCCGAGCATCAGGCTCGACGGGGCGAACGACAGCGCGATCCACAGGAGCCGCTCCCGCCATCGTCCGACCGGGGTGGCGGCAGGCGACGCCACGTCGTCGCCCCTGGTCTGTGCCGGCGCGTCCAAGCGACGCCGTGCTTTCGCCTTCCGAAGGACGCCGATCGCACACGCGACGACGAGCACCGCGTACACGGCGAACGCACCGTGGAGCGCACGGCTCTGGGCTCGCAGCGGGAGGAGCGGCTCGACGACGAACGGATAGCCCAACAGCGCGAGCATGCTCCCCGCGTTGCTCGCGGCGTACAGGTAGTACGGATCGCGCTCGCCGAGCTCGGAGAACCATCGCTGCAGGAGCGGCGAGCTCGTCGACAAGACGAAGAACGGCAGCCCGATCGTCTGGAGCAGGAGGAGGAGGATGCCGAGCTCCGGATGCGCGCCACCGATCGCCGCGTCGCGGACCGAGATCGGCATCACGAGGAACACGGCGCCGACGAGCGCGAGCTGCAGGATCACCTGCCCGCGCACGCCGAGGCGCGTACCGGCGACGTGCACGTACCCGTAGCCGGCGAGCAGAAGCGTCTGGAAGCAGAGCGAGCAGACGATCCACACCGCCGGCG
>CALFEQ010000110.1 GCA_937949945.1 uncultured Myxococcales bacterium | reverse complement strand
ACGCCATGAAGACACGCGAAAGCTGAGGACTGAGGACTGAGGACCGAGGACTCGCGTCGAGCTTCCGGCAGGCTCACCGAGCTTGGCCAGGAGCTGATGGGACCGAGCACGGTTGGAACGGCCCAACGCCATGAAGACACGCGAAAGCTGAGGACTGAGGACTGAGGACCGAGGACTCGCCCCGAGCCGACCGGGCACGAAAGCCCCGCAATTTTCCCCTACGCCCCCGAAAACCCTTTACGATCCCCGCGTCATGAGCGACGACCTCGTGCTGCCTACGGTCCCCGAACCGAAGCCGGACGATCCGGAGGACGTCTCGTGGGCGCTCTCCACGGCCGAGGCCATGTGGGCGCGCGGAGATCACGCCGAAGGGATCAAATGGGTCCGCCGCGCCGCCGAAGCCGCGTCGGAGGCCGAGAGTGACGAGCGCGCGCTCGAGCTCGCCAAGGCAGCTGCCGATCTCGCCGCTCTCATCGCGAAGCGCGCGAGCCGCGCCTCGATCGACCTCGAAGAGATCGAGCCGATCTCGGAGGCGGAGCCCGCGCCGCCTCCCCCGCCGCCGGCGAAGCCCGCGAACAAGCCCGCGCCGCCGAAGCCCGCGCCCGCCGCCGCACCGAAGCCGGGTCCGACCGGCATGACGAAGCCGAGCCGCCCGCCGGCGCCGCTCCCTTCGAAGACGTCGCAGCCGCCTCCCGCCCGTGCCTCGCAGGCGCCGAAGGCCGCGGCCAAGCCGCTGGGCACGAACACGGGCAAGACCACGACCGCCGCCGGCAAGAGCGGACCGGAGAGCAAGAGAAGGGGACCGCGCAAGTCGCGCGAGAACCTCGATGCGGAGGCGCGCGCGGCGCTGAACGCGACGGAGACGGCGCCTCAGCCCGCGGTCGACGTGAAGACCGCCGAGAAGATCGTCAGCGCGGAGACCGCGGAGACGAAGACCGTGGACGTGCCCGTCATCGAGCGCAAGCGGCAGGAAGAGCCGACGCTGATGGCGCACGTGAACGACATTCGGCCGCCGACGAAGTCGGCCGACGAATGGGACATCGACTCGACGCAGAACCTGACCGGCGACGACTTCCCCGCCTTGCCTTCCGCCGATGGCGATCGAAAAACCGCCCTCTTCCCGGCGGATTTCAAGGCGACGATGCACAGCTTCACGCGCCCGGGGGGCTTGTCGAAGGCCGCCGGAGCGAGCACCACGAAGGGAACGAACCCTCCGGCGACGGTCGCCGGAGCGCTGCTCGCGCAAGCGGGCGCAGCGGCAGGGCGCGCCGCCGCCGATCGTCACGATCCGTCGATCGTGACCACGCAGGCCGTTCGCGTCGTCGTCTGGCGCGACAGTAGCGGCGTGCACGTCGCGCCGTCGGGCACGGTCGTGTCGGCCATCACGGTGGACGCCGTCCTCGTCGCGCTCGAGCCGAACACGGATCTCACCGCCTGGCTCACGGAGCAGAAGGGTCGCTGACCCCTACCCCGGAGCGCTCTCCGACCCCACACAACGGCGCCCATGCTGCCATCTCCACGAGCCTTCTCCGATGCTTCGCCTCATGCGGGCGCCGGCACACGTGGCGGGGCGTTCGAGCCCGATGTGAAGCGAAGCGCCGCCGTCGGCTGGAGCATCGGACGAGAGGGTCGAAGCAGCGAAAGGTCGACGAAGCGCCGCGAAACGCGAGCTGCGAAACACGACAGCACGGCCTACGCGACGGAAAATCCTTCGAGATTTCTGCCCGAGCGTCGGTGGCCGTCGAGGCGCTCACCATGCTAGAAGAGGCGATCGGCATGTTCGACGATTTCGGCATCAACGCAGGGTTCGTCGAGGATCTGCACGCGCAGTACCGGCAGAGCCCTCAATCCGTGGATGAGCACTGGCGCAGCTACTTCGCTTCGCTCGAGCGCGGAGCGGCCACGCCGGCCGAGCCTCACGCGGGAGCCGCCGGCAACGGCGCGAACGGAGCCACGGCGCAGGCGCTCCTCAAGATTCCCCCGGTGCCGCCGTCGGACGTGTACCTGAACGGCGGGCCGCCCATCACCCCCGCCCTCGGTCGTGACGAGCGGCTGCTCGCGGCGGCGGCGCTCTCGGGTCGCGTCTACCAGCTCGTCAACGCGTACCGCGTCCGCGGTCACCTCTTCGCGAAGACGGACCCGCTCGGGACGCCTCCCGAGGCGGCGCCCGAGCTCGAGCTGTCGAACTTCGGCCTCTCGGAGGCCGACTACGACACGGAGTTCCCGACGGTCGGCATCGGCGGGCTCCCGCCCCGCGCGACGCTCCGCAAGATCATCGCGCACCTCTCGGAGACGTACTGCGGATCGATCGGCGTCGAGTTCACGCACATCGAGGAGCCCGAGGCGCGCGAGTGGCTCCAGAACGCGATGGAGTCGACACGCAACCGCGCTCCGCTCGACAACGCGGAGGTGGTGCGCATCCTGAAGCACCTCACCGACGCCGAGACCTTCGAGCAGTTCGTTCACAAGAACTTCGTCGGCGCGAAGCGGTTCTCGTGCGAGGGCGCCGAGAGCATGATCGCGATGCTCGATCTCCTCATCGAGTACGCCGCGCAGCAGGGCATCGAGGAGATCGTCATCGGCATGGCCCACCGCGGGCGCCTCAACGTGCTCGCGAACATCATGAACAAGAACGTCCGCGAGATCTTCGCGGCGTTCCGTGACTCGAACCCCGAGCTCAACCTCGGCCGCGGCGACGTCAAGTACCACCTCGGCGAGTCGACCGATCGCCCGACGACGACGGGCCGCACGGTCCACCTCTCGCTCACGTTCAACCCGAGCCACCTCGAGTGGGTGAACCCGGTCGTCGAAGGCCGCGTGCGCGCCAAGCAGGATCGGCGCAAGCGCCTCGGCGTCATGCCGCTGCTCATCCACGGCGACGCCGCCTTCATGGGTCAGGGCGTCGTCGCCGAGACGCTCAACCTCGCCGGCCTCGAGGGCTACTCGACGGGCGGCACCGTGCACCTCGTCGTGAACAACCAGATCGGCTTCACGACGCTGCCGCAGGACTCGCGCTCGACGCGCTACTGCACGGACATCACGCGCATGATGAAGGTCCCCGTCTTCCACGTGAACGGCGAGGACCCCGAGGCCGTCATCCAGACGGCGCGGCTCGCGACCGAGTTCCGGCAGAAGTTCGGCAAGGACGTCGTCATCGACATGCTCTGCTACCGCCGGTACGGGCACAACGAGGGCGACGAGCCGCGGTTCACACAACCGCTCATGTACAAGCTCATCGACCGCAAGCCGACGGTCCGCGAGGTCTACGTCAAGAAGCTCGTCGAGAGCGGTCAGATCACGCAGGAGCAAGGCGATCGCCTGAAGGCCCACAGCCAGGCTCGCCTCGCCCAGGCCCTCGAAGAAGAGCGGAAGGGCGACTACCTCAAGCCGCCGCGGGCGATGGGCGGCGTCTGGTCGTCGTACGTCGGCGGCCCGGACAAGAACGTCCCCGAGGTGGACACGAGCGTCCCGCGCGAGGTCCTCGTCGATCTCGCGACGCGCCTCGCCGAGCTGCCGCCCGGCTTCACCCCGCACCCGAAGGTGAAGGCGGTCCTCGAGCAGCGTCGCGACCGCGTGGCGAAGGGCGAGCCTTTCGATTGGGGCACGGGCGAGCACCTCGCGTTCGCCTCGCTCGTCAACGAGGGCCGGAAGGTCCGCATCTCGGGTCAGGACGCGCGACGCGGAACGTTCACGCACCGCCACGCGACGATCTACGACTCGGAGACGGGCGCGCGCTACACGCCGCTCGCGAACCTCGGCAAGGGTCGCTTCGAGGTCTACGACAGCCCGCTCTCGGAGGCCGGCGTGCTCGGCTTCGAGTACGGCTACAGCCTCGACAGCCCCGACGCGCTCGTCATCTGGGAGGCGCAGTTCGGCGACTTCGCGAACGGCGCGCAGGTGATCATCGACCAGTTCATCGTGTCGGCCGAGGACAAGTGGCTGCGCCTGTCCGGCCTCGTCCTGCTCCTCCCGCACGGCTACGAGGGCCAAGGCCCCGAGCACTCGAGCGCGCGCGTCGAGCGCTTCCTCCAGATGGCGGCGTCGGACAACATCCAGGTCTGCAACCTGACGACGCCGGCGCAGCTCTTCCACGCGCTCCGGCGCCAGGTCCTCCGCCCCTGGCGCAAGCCGCTCGTCATCTTCAGCCCGAAGAGCCTCCTCCGTCACAAGGAGGCCGTCTCCACCGTCGAGGACCTCGCGAAGGGCCGCTTCCAGCGCGTCATCCCGGACACGACGACGGACCCGGCGAAGGTGAAGAAGATCCTGCTCTGCACCGGCAAGGTCTATTACGACCTGCTCGACGCACGCCGGAAGGCGGGTCGCGACGACATCGCGCTCGTCCGCCTCGAGCAGCTCTATCCGCTCAACGACGAGCTCTCGAAGGTGCTGTCCGTCTACAAGGACGGCACGCCTCTCGTGTGGGTGCAGGAGGAGCCGCGCAACGCGGGCGCGTGGTACTTCCTCAACGCGAACCTCCCGAGCTACATCGGCACCCGCCTCCCCCTCTCGGTCGTGTCGCGCCCCGCCGCCGCGAGCCCCGCGACCGGCAGCAAGGCGAGCCACGATCTCGAGCAGAAGAGGCTGATCGAAGAGGCGCTCGCGCGCTGATCCGTCGGGAACGGCCCCGCACGAACGGTCGAGGTTCGCCGCCGCCTGCGGCGTCCCCTTGACCGTGCGGGCGCATTGATGCCTCATGCCGCGCCAGCATGCGGCACGAGGTTTTCTGGTTGTCCGGAACCTTCGCGGCAATCGTGATCGTCGCCGCGTTGGTGAACAGATTCCGCCCTGCGCACAAGAAGCAGATCCGGCGGCTCGTCGTCCTCTTCGTCCTCCAGATCGTCGCGCTCGGTGTCGCGCACGCTTGCAAGGCGGCAGGCTCCGACGTGTGGGCCTCGCGGACGCTCGTCGTCGCCGAGCTGCTCAAGGCGTTCACCCTCGTGAACCTCGCGGGGACGGCGATCTTCTCCGTGCTCCTGCCGGCGATCGGGGCCGCCTTGCCCATGATCGCGAGCGACCTGCTCGTCGGGCTCGGCTACATGGCGGCGACGCTCGGCGTGCTGTCGACGCACGGGCTCAATCTCACCGGTGCCCTCGCGTCCGCGGCCGTCGTCAGCGCCGTGCTCGCCATCTCGCTCCAGAGCACGCTCGGCAACATCCTCGGCGGCGTCGCGCTCCAGCTCGACGGTTCGATCCGCGAGGGCGACTGGATCCAGCTCGAGAACGGCAAGCAGGGCCGCATCCGCGCGATCCGCTGGCGGCACACGGTCGTCGAGACGCGCGACTGGTCCACGATCATCGTGCCGAACGCGTCGCTCCTCGCGAGCAACATCATGATCCTCGGCAAGCGCGAAGGGCAGGACGTGCCCCAGCGCATGTGGATCTGGTTCAACGTCGATTTCCGCTACTCGCCGACGCGCGTGATCGACGTCGTCACCGAGGCGCTGCGCTCGAGCCCGATCCCGGGCGTCGCGACCAACCCGCCGCCGAACTGCGTTTGCATGGACTTCACGAGGGACCGGCGCGAGAGCTTCGCCACCTATGCGGTCCGCTACTGGCTGACGGATCTCGCGAACGACGACCCCACGAGCTCGCGGGTCCGCGCGCGCATCTACACCGCGCTCCGGCGCGCCGGCATTCCCTTCGCCATCCCGGCCAGCACGATGTGGGTCCAGGTCGACGACGATACGCGAGCCGACAAGAAGCGCTCGCGAGAGAACATGCAGCGGGTGCAGTCGCTCAAGCAGATCCCGCTCTTCCGCTCGCTCACGGACGACGAGCTCCACACCCTCGCCGAGGGCCTGAGCCCCGCGATCTACACGGCGGGCGAGACGATCACGAAGCAAGGCTCCGTCGCCAACTGGCTCTACATCCTCACGTCCGGCACGGTCGAGATCCGCACGAACATCGACCCCGACGGCCCCGACGGACCGGCGTCCGTCCAGTCGAGGCTCGTGACGTCGCTGAAGGCGCCCGACGTGTTCGGCGAGATGAGCCTCATGACGGGCGAGGCCCGCTCGGCAGACGTCGTCGCGACGACCGACGTCGAGTGCTTCCGCCTCGACAAGGAGACGTTCCAGCAGGTGCTCCTCCCCCGCCCCGAGATCGCGAACGAGCTCTCGGAGAAGCTCGCGAAGCGGCGCATCGAGCTCATCGCGGCCCGCGAGGGCCTCGACGAACGTCAGATCAAGGCACGGGAGAGCGCCGAGCGCGATCGCATCCTCCGCTCGATCCGCTCCTTCTTCAGCCTCTGAGCACACCGCCACGGACGGAGACCGACGTGATTGGCTTCGAGCTGGGACACCGAACGGGAGAGGAGCTCATCCGGTTCGTACGCACCCTCGGACAGCACCGCTACGTCGCCGGCCGCTTCCACCTCGTGCACGCCTTCGCGATCGAGGCGGCCGGCGCGAACGAAGAGGTCGCGCAGACGATCCCCGACGCGCTCGCGTGGGCGAAGCGCGCTCTCGACTCGGGCGTCATCGACCTCGCGTCGAAGGACGAGAGGCTCCAGCGGCGCGCGAGCGACGCCGAGCTCGTCGCCGTCCTCTCGGCGTTCTGGGGCCCCGGAAGCGAGCCCGTACACGCGCGCCTGCGCGAGAGGCTCGTCGCGATCGAAGCCCCGCCCGATCCGACGAAGACGCCGTTCGAGGAATCGAACGAGGACGACATGTTCCCGGTCCTCGTCGACGCGGGCTGGGAGCTCTTGCCCCTCGCCCAGCTCGACGGCGAGCGCCACCGCGGCGCGATCCAGGCCTTCGACGACTTCGAGGTGGCGCGCTTCGAAGAGGAGAACCACATCCCGCCGATCGTCACGCTCCACGAGCTCCCGCTCCTCGGCGCGAACGAGCTCCTCCACGCGTTCGACGAGGAGGGAAAGACCCGAGCGCCCTTCGTGCTCTGGCAGGAAGGGAACGAGACGTATCTGGATTACGTGCTGCGAGGCGTCTTGCGCGCCGCCAAGCTCGCCGATTTGGTGGAAGGCTGAGGGAGGCTCCAGGCTCCAGGCTCCGGGCTCCAGGGGGTAGCCGACGTCTCGTCAGACGCCTTCACTCGTCGACGCCCACACCGTGGCGCACTGACCGAACTCCCGCAGTCTGCGCTTTCACGTCTCCCGACGAGCCCGCCCATGCCTCGCAGCTCGATCGACGGCGATCGAGCTTCGCGTCGTTCCTGCTGGTCGTAGGTCGCCCTGACTGGAGCCTGGAGCCTGGAGCCTGGAGCCTGAAGTCAGCTCTTCGACCCCCCTTCCTCCGCTGCGGCACGGCGGCCCTCGGCGAGGGCCATCGGCGTCGCCTTGGCCGTCGAGTCGGCGTCGAGCGTCGTGCCGTCGCGCTTGTCGACCGCAGCGGCCGCCTCGACCGCTTCGTCTCGGGTCGCCTGCGGCTCGGCCGATGCGACGTTCGGCGGAGGTTGGCGTGCCCAGGGCTCCTTCGCCGTCTTCAGGACCGCTGCGACCCACACGACGAGGGCGGCAATGACCACGGCCGTCACGGAGTAGAGCACGGTGGCTTCGGGCATCGCGGACGCATGGTAGTCATGCAAAGATGCGGGCGTGAAGCGCAAAGTGGGAGGCAAGCGCGGAGCGGCGGACGCGCCGAGAGCGCGCCGGAATGGCGCGTCGCCGGGCGTTCCGGGGCTCGCCGAAGCGAGGGCGCGGATCGACGCCCTCGACGACGAGATCCTCGAGCTCTTGGCGCGCCGCGCGGCGATCGCCCAGGAGATCGCGGCCGCGAAGCGAGCGGCGAAGGTCCCGGTGTTCCACGACCCCGAGCGCGAGCGTCGTGTGCTCGAGCGGCTCGTCGAGAAGGGCGGGCAGAGGTTCCCCCCCGACGCGATCCGCGCGGTGTTCCGCGAGGTGATGAGCGCGTGCCTCTCCGTCGAGCAGCCGCTCCGCGTGGCCTATCTCGGGCCCGAGGGGACCTTCACGCAGCTCGCCGCGCGGCACCTCTTCGGGCTCCAGGCGCGCTACCGGGAGTGCGCGACGATCGCCGCGGTCTTCGAGGCGGTCTCGAGCAAGGACGCGACGTACGGCGTCGTGCCGTTCGAGAACTCGACCGAGGGATCCGTCAGCATGACCTCGGACGCGCTCCTCGAGGGGGACCTCCGCATCCGTCAGGAGTACGTGCTCCCGATCGCGCATTGCCTCTTGTCGCGCGCCACCTCCCTCGCCAGGATCGACACGGTCTACTCGCACCCGCAGGCGCTCGCGCAGTGCCGGTCCTGGATCGCGAAGCACCTGCCGCGGGCGCAGGTCGTCCAGACGACGTCGACGGCCGCCGCCGCACGCGAAGCGAAGACGGACGAGCGCGCGGCCGCGATCGCCGCCGCCGTCGCGGCCGAGATCCACCAGCTTCCGATCGTGCGCGCCAACATCCAGGATCGCGCCGAGAACGCGACGCGCTTCATCGTGGTCGCGCACGAGGACGCTCCGCCGACGGGCAACGATCGCACGACGATCGCGTTCGGCGTCCCTGACAAGAAGGGCGCGCTCCGGCGCGTCCTGTCGGTCCTCGAGGACGCGGACGTCAACCTGACACGCATCGAGTCGCGACCGAGCCGCACGCGACCGTGGCAGTACGTCTTCCTCGTCGATCTCGAGGGTCATCGAACGGACCCGACGCTCGTGCGCGCCCTGCGCGCCGTCGGGAAGAGCGCCGACTTCTTGAAGATCGTGGGCAGCTATCCGCGGGCGCCGGAGCCCGACGGCACGAGGGCTCGCGCTCGCCGATGATCGCGCTCGGGAGCACGGCCACCCTCGAGGCGCTGGCGCTGCGCGCGGTCCGCGCCCTGCGCCCCTCGCTCGCGTCGTGGCTCCTCGCGATCGTCGCGGTCCTCGCACTGCTGCTCGCCGGGTGCGGAGCGCCGCCGGGCACCGAGCGCGCGCCGAGCTTGTTCGCGTCGCTCGCGGGCGAGGACGACGTCGAGCTCACCTACGAGGTCGTCGGCGCCGCTCCGCCGGTCACGGAAGCCGCGTTCGGACAGGACCTCCGCGCGCTCGTGCTGCGCCGGCTCGGCGCCGCGCGGATCGGAGCCGACGTCGTCTTCGACGAGCGGCGCCTGAGGATCGTCGTCGACGAGGACCTCGCGCAGCGCGTCGACGAGCTGGTCACGTGGACGGGCGCGCTGTCGATCTTCGAGGCCGACCCGAGCGTCCGCCTCGCCTCGCGCGATCCGTCGAGCGGCCTCGTCGCCCGGGAGGACGGCGCCGACCACTGGTACGAAGGCGCGCGAGGCGACGTGCTCCGCGCGATCGAGACGTGGCCGATCGATCGCGATCACCGCATCGTCGCGGAGCCGATCTGGATGACCGCATCGGGACGCGATCCGCCGCGGTGGAGGACGCGCGTCGTCCGCGCAGCGCCCGTCGCCGAGCTCGCCGACGGAGCCCTCGTGGCGTGGGGCGCGGGACCGACGTTGCGCGTCCGCGCCATGCCGGGGTCGCCCGCCGAGGCCGTCCTCCGAGAGGCGCGTACGCGGCCGGGCGCGATCCTCACGCGAGGCCGGATCTCGCTCGGGACACCGAGCTGGGACGGCGACGCGATGGTGCTGTCGTTCGGCGCCGGCGCCGAGGCGTACGCGCGCGCCGCGCACGAGCGGCAGCTCTTGATGACGCCGCGCCTCCCTCCCCTTCGCCGCGTCGACGCGGTCGGGCTGCCGCCGAACCGACTGCTCGCGACCGCTTGCCTGGTGGTGCCGATCGTCCTGTCGCTCGCATGGCTCGTGTTCGTTCGGCGCTTCGACCGCGCGCATCCCGAGCCGCTCTGGCTCGTCGGCGTCACGTTCGTGCTGGGCGCGCTCGCCACGATGCCCGCCGGGATCGCGGAGTGGCTTCTCGCGACGTCGACCCCTTGGCTCGACCCCGAGCTCGCGACGTTCGGCGGTCGCGCGTTCGCGCTGCCGCTCGGGTTCGTCGTCTTCACCGTCGTGGTCGGCATGTCCGAGGAGGGCGCCAAGCGCGCCGCCGCGCAGTTCGCCGCGCGTCGTCGCGAGTTCGACGAGCCCGTCGACGGCATCATCTACGGCATCGTGGCGTCCCTCGGCTTCGCCGCGGCAGAGAACGTCCGTTACTTCGCGCTCGGTCGGCTCACGGCGCCGCTCGTCATCGCGCGCTGCTTCATGAGCGTGCCCGCGCACATGTTCTTCGGCGCGATCTGGGGCTACGCGCTCGGAAAGCGGCTCGTGGCCCCGCGCACGCGAGCCTGGGCATGGCTCCTCTTCGCGGCGGCGTGCCACGGCCTGTTCGACGCGCTCCTCTCGACCGAGGGCGCAGGCGGCCTCGCCGTCCTCCTGAACGTCGGGCTCGCATCGGTGTTCGTCGCCCTCGTACGCAGATCGCTCCGTCACGGCATCGTGACGAAGGAGGTCCTCGCCATCCGCCCGGAGGACCGCGCGCTCTTCCGCGTGGGCCGGCCTCGCCTGTTCTGGACCTCCGCGGTGCTCCTGCACGTGCTCGCCGCGGGCATCTTCTTCCTCGGCGCGTACTACCAGCTCGCGCGGCACCGTCCGGGCCTCGCGTTCGTCCTCGGGTCGAGCGCCATGCTCGCGATGCTCGCGGTCGCGGCGTACGGCCTCGTGGCGACGCTGCCGCTCGACGTCGCCATCGACGACTACGGCGTCACGTTCGCGGGAGCGGCGCGCCCGTGGAGGAAGATCCGCGGCTTCCGCACGCACGACGATCGCGTCGAGCTCGACTGCGAGGGCGGTCCCATCCTCCTCGGGCCTGCTCCCCGGCCGACGATCGACGCGCTCGTCGCCGCGCTCGAGGCGCGCCTCGGGAAGGACGGCAAGGAGCGGCTCGTCACGCTCGAGAGCCGCGCGTAGCGGCCGGCGGCGTCGGCGGGCGTGACGAGCTCCTCCCCACGTCGGTGCGCGTCATTGCCCCATACGGCTCGCGAGGGCGTTCTTGACCTGGTCCTTGATGTGGTCGACGTTGAACTCCGCGCCACGCTGCATGGGTGGGAAGTCGACGAAGGTCTTCGCGAACGCCTCGACCTCCTGCTGGACGAAGACGAAGCGCCAGAACTCGTGACCGTAGAAGTCCATCAACGCGGGCGGCGCCTTGCTGGGATCCGTCCGCTCGAAGGGGTCGAGGCGCAGGTTGGTGATCTTCGGTGTCTTGAGGTGTTCCGTCGGGCCGCCCCAGCCGCCGGGCTGGTCGATGAAGCGGAACTTCCAGTCGCCGATGCGCACGGCGCCGAGCGTGCTCTCCGCGAAGTACCAGATCTCGTCGCGCTTGGTCGGTCCGTTGCCGGTCAGAAGGTCGAGCTGGTCGTACCCGTCGAGATGGACCTTGTAGTCCTTGTCGCCGATGCGCTTCCCCCTGGCGAGCTCGTCGACGATGTGCGGATTGCCCGCCGCCGAGACGAGCGTGGGGAACCAGTCGAGCCCCGACATGAGCGCATTCTCGACCCGGTTCGCGGGTATCTTGCCAGGCCACCTCACGATCATCGGGACGCGCATGCCTCCTTCGAGGACGGTGCCCTTCGCGCCGGCGAAGGGTGTCATGCCGCCGTCGGGCCAGGTGAAGACCTCTGCGCCGTTGTCCGTCGTGAAGACGACGATCGTGTCGTCCTCGACTCCGAGGCTCTTCAGCTCTCCGAGGACGCCGCCGACGATGTCGTCGAGCTGCGCCATGCCGGCCTCGTAGGTGTACCAGGAGTTCTCCGCCGTCTGCTTGTTCGCGTAGCGCTCGGAGAGATGGGTGTAGACGTGCATGCGCGTCGGGTTGAGATAGAGGAAGAACGGCTTGCCTGCGTCCTTCGCTTTCCGCATGAACTCGACGGACGCAGCGAGGAACTCGCTGTCCACGGTCTTCATGCGCTCCGGCGGAAGAGGCCCGGCGTCCTCGATGCGCTGCTTGCCGACCCTTCCCCAGCGAGGCTCCACCGTGTCGTCGTCGACGTCCGTCGCGAAGCTGTGGATCATGTTGCGCGGGCCGACCTTGTCCTTCAGCTCGTCGGGGTAGCTGTGCCAGTAGGGGTCCTCCATCGCATCGAGGTGGTAGAGGTACCCGAAGAACTCGTCGAAGCCGTGCACGGTCGGGAGGAACTTGTTGAGATCGCCGAGGTGGTTCTTCCCGAACTGCCCCGTCGCATAGCCCATGTCCTTGAGCACCGTGGCGATCGTCACTGCCTGCTCGGGGATGCCGATCTCGGCGCCCGCTTGCCCGACCGTCGTGAGACCCGTGCGGATGGGCAGCTGGCCGGTGATGAAGTTGGCTCGGCCGGCGGTGCAGCTCGGCTCGGCGTAGTAGTCCGTGAACCGCGTTCCCTCCGCGGCGAGGCTGTCGATGTTGGGCGTGAGGCCCGCCATGATCCCCTGGTGATAGGCGCCGATGTTGAACCAGCCGACGTCGTCGGCCATGATGAACACGATGTTGGGCCTCTTGCCCGCTTCGATCGGCGCCTCCTGACCAGCCATTGCTTCTGGTGGCGAGCTGCATGCGGCCGAGACGGCGATCATGAGGCCCACCGTTCCAAGGCCGAGACGTACAGGGTTCATCGTCGTCCTCGTTCCGTGCCGTGGTCCGGTGCGGCCGACTGCAAACGTCGGTCCCCTCCATCGCGGGCGCGCCCGTTGCTCGCTCCGAGCGACCGCGAGCCATCGCAGACGGAGGAGAAGCCGTGCCCTCGTCGAATGCTCACCCCACGCGAGCGACTCGGTCGCAACGTAGACGAGGGACGCCGCAAGTCATGCTCGGCCTTCTCGGCTTGATCGGCATCGCGTCGTCGGTGGCTGTCCTTCGCTCCGTCGCGAGCGGGGCAGAGTGCTGCGCGGCCGCGCCCTCGCGCGTCATGCTCTCGTCCGAGACGGGCGCGGCCTCGTCCGAGACGGTCGCGGCGCGCGCAGTGAAGTCGCACCCCTCACCGCCAGAGTTCGAAGACATGGTCTTCATCCCGGGCGGAACCTTCTGGATGGGCAGCGACGATCCGCGAATGCCCGACGCACGACCGTGGCACGAGGTCGAAGTAGACGGCTTCTGGATCGATCGCACGGAGGTGACGAACGAACAATTCTTACGGTTCGTCGAAGCGACGGGTTACGTGACCACGGCCGAACGGCCGCTGGACCCGACGCAGTATCCAGGCGCGCCCGAGGAGGTTCTTGGCCCGGCGGGGATCGTCTTCGTGAAGCCCGAGCGAGTCGTGAGCCTTCACGACCCGCTCTCGTGGTGGCGTCTCGTTCCGGGAGCTTCGTTCCGACATCCCGAAGGACCGGGGAGCTCGATCGTCGGACGCGAGCACCACCCGGTCGTCCACGTGAGCTGGTACGACGCCGTCGCGTACGCGACCTGGGCGAACAAGCGCCTCCCGACCGAGGCCGAGTGGGAGATGGCTGCGCGTGGCGGGCTCGTGAAGAAGCCCTACGTCTGGGGCGACGAGCTCCGGCCGGGACAGCGCTGGCTCGCAAACGTATGGCAGGGCGACTTCCCGACGAACAACACCCGCGAGGACGGCTTCGAGGGCACGGCTCCCGTCGGCTCCTTCCCCCCCAACGCATTCGGCCTCTTCGACATGGCGGGGAACGTCTGGGAGTGGACCGCGGACTGGTACCGGCCCGACTACTACCGAAGCAGCCCGAGGAAGAATCCTCGTGGCCCGGACGAGGGCTTCGATCCCGTCGAGCCCTCCGTCCCGAAGCGCGTCACCAAGGGCGGCTCGTTCCTATGCGCCGAGAACGTATGCCGGCGCTACCAGCCTGGCGGGCGCGGCAAGGCCGCGCCGGACAGCGGCACCTCGCACACGGGCTTTCGCTGCGTGCGTTCGGCGCCGACGGCCAAGCGCTGATCGAACGTGACGTCACTCGTGGACGACCACCAGGGTGCCCGGCCGCTCCGGCGTCGACCACACGGCGTGCCAGTTCTCGGGCACGCGAGGCTCCGTCCAGTTGAAGAGCGACCGCGCGTCGAGCGGCGCGAGGTTCACGCAGCCGTGGCTGCGCGTGCGCCCGAAGTTGTTGTGCCAGAAGGCGCCGTGCAGCGCGTAGCTGCCGTGGTAGTACATGATCCACGGCACGTCCTCGATCGAGTACGGACCGTCGCTCGCGACGTCTCCGTCCATCGTCGCCGCGATGTGCTTCTCGCGGATGCGCCATGTGCCCGTCGGCGTCGTGTAGTCCTTCTCCTTGTCCTCTTTGTCTTCCTTGCCCGTCGACACGGCGGTGGCGAAGACGGGAGTGTCACCTTCGAACGCGACGAGCGTCTGCGTCGTCAGATTGACGTCGATCCACTTCTCGCCGGGCTTGAGGTCCTTCGGCGGAGGGCCGGGGTTGGTCTTCACCGCGTCTCGGGCACGGATCCACCAGCCTTCGTCGGTCTCCTCGTAGATCGTGTTGTCGATCCTCACCCGGTCTCCGGTGAGCCTGACCACGGTGTGACGCGCGACGGGATCGCCCGCCGTCACCGTCTTTCGGCTCGGATCGACGGTGTACTTCTTCGCGCGGTAGAACGTGATGATGCCGACCTGGGCCTTGCTCCCGGGCTTGCAGAGATCCGGGGTCGGCTTCCTCTCGCCCGAGAACGTGACCGCAGGAGAGCCGAAGGCCGCTGCCGTCTTGGCGAGGTCCTTCGCCTCGTCGCGCGTCTCGTCGAGCCAGATGCCGTGGAACTTGCTCGCCGTCTTGTGCACCATGATGCGCTCGTACGGCGCGAGCATCGTGCGGGTGGTCCTCCACCACTTCCACCCGCCCGCGGTCATCTCCTTGTCGAGCGCGATGAAGAAGCCCTTGACCATGCGGCGCTCCATCGGGCCCTCGCCCTTGAGCTCGTCGAGCGTCACCATGGGCTTTCCTCCGTCGTAGTTGCGGAGGTACCAGGGCGTCTCCGCCTCGGCCTCGCCGAGCCCGAACGGGTCCGTCGTCGTCGCCGTGATGGTCGCCTTCGTGAGCGTGAGCGGGATGCCGGCGTCGAAGCCGTCCTCGCCGTAGGACGCGGTCACCTGCTCCTCGACCGGCTCCGGCGGCGGCTTCGGCTTCTTCGGCTTCGGAGCGAGCCACGGCTCGAGCTTCATCCGCTCTTCGCGCGACGGAACCGTACGGTAGAGCGGCGTGCCGTTCGCGATGTTGTAGCCGTACTCGTACGGAAGAGCCGACTCGAGATCCGGCGGATGGGGCGCGAGCTTGATCTTCGGATGGTTGAGGTCGAGCGTGGCGTACCTTCCACAGACGAAGCCGCCCTGGACGAGCTCGTACCAGCCGTCCTTGCAGTTGCTCTTCCGGTGCGGTTCCGGAATGACGGGAACCTTCTGGCCCTGTCGAATGTATCCGATGCGGATGGCGCCCTTGTTCTTGTCCTTGTCCCGCCCCTTCTTGTCCTCGTCCTTCTTCGGCCACTCCATGTCGCTCATGATCGGCGTCTGGTTGAACAGGGCGCCGATGAGCGGGCCGTCCCAGATCGACGGCTCGGGCTCCTTCGTGGCGGGCGCGCTCGGCGCGCTCGCGTCACGAGCTTCGGCCTTCTTCACGACCGGGGCGCTCGCCTGCGGCTGCGGCGGCTGCGGCGGCAGAGCCGTCGGGTGGGACGGCGTCGGCTCCGACTTCGACTCGCTGCATGCGGCCGCGCCTCCGGCGGCGCCGGAGACGAAGGCGAGAAGAGCAAGAAGCGGACGGAACTTCATGAGACGAGAGGGCCGCCATCGCATGGGGAAGCTCGGTCGTCGAGCCTCACGGTCGGCGGGGGTCTTCCTCACATGCCAGACCCCACGAAATCCAGCGAGTTTTCTGCGCTCCGGCCCGGAGGCGTCCTGGAACGGCAGCGATTTCGTGTCACGGAGGCTGGTAGGGTCGATGGGCATGGGTCGCTGGGTGTCCGGGAAGCCGCATGCTTGCGACCGCCGTGCCCGCCCCCGGCGTCCGTCAGATGCCGAAAATTCCATGGTTTGGAGCGATGTTCCGTCCTAGGGTGTGGGCGTGAGAGGGCCGGCGCGTGGCTAGAGAGACGCATCCGCGCTCGTCCGGGTCGCCGTTCGGGCTCCCGGGCATGGGGCGAGGCCGTCGTGCCTTCGCGCTCCGCGGCGACCCTTCGCGCGGTGCGGCGCTGGAGGCCCCGACCGCTCCACACGCGACGGCGCCGACGACGCGCCCTCGCAAGCTCTCCGGGCCCGCGCGGTTCTGGGACGGACGGGCCATCCGGGTCGCGCTGACCGTCGCGTTCACGATTTCGCTGGTCGTCCACTGGTTCGTCGCGCCTTGGAACCTCCTGCCGCCGAGCATGGAGATCGAGTTCAAGGAGGTCGACGACCCGCTCACGATCCCGGTCGATCTCGTCGCCGACGAGGCGCCGCCCCCGCCGGAGCCGGCGCCGGAGCCGGCGGCAGCGCCTCCCGAGCCGGACCCGGAGCCCACCGCCCCGAAAGAGGACAAGACGCCGAAGGTGCGCGACGCCGGGCCGCCGCCGATCGTCGATGCCGGTCAGGACCTCGCGACGGACGCCGGGCCGGAGCCCGTCGCGATCGTCGACGCAGGCGCCGGCGGCGACGGCGGAGCTCCGACCGACGCCGGCGAAGAGGACGTCGGCGCGCTCGACGACGGCGGGCTCGTCGCGACCGCCGACGCGGGCGGGGCACCCGGCTCGAGCGGCCCGCGCGATCCCGAGAGCATGTTCGGCCTCACGAAGGTCGTGAACGCCGGCGTGCAGAACGTCGTCCTCGGGCTGAACGTCGCGCTCATCCGCAAGCATCCCGTCGGCGGGCGAATGGGCCCCATCTTCCAGCAGATCCCGCAGTGGAAGGACTTCCTCAAGGGAGCGCAGTCGCCGGTCGATCCGATCCGCGACACGGACTGGATCCTCATCTACGGGCCGTCGCTCATCCACACGGATCGCGACGCCGTGCTCGTCCGGTACACGGCGCCCGACGACGTCGTCGATCAGACGATCGCGTCCATCGCGAAGGCCTACGACAAGGGCGGCCCGTTCGACGCGGGCGTGCCCGGCGTGAAGGCGTCGCTCGGCTTCGCCGACAACGGCCAGCGTGTCTTCTTGCGGCCGCAGCCGAAGCTGCTCGTCATCGTGCCGCCGTCGCACGCACACGAGGCGGCCGTCACGTTCCGTCGACAGACGCCGAGGGGACCGTCGCCGACGGAGGCGATGCGCCTCATCGTCCGCAACCCGACGAACCAGATCGCGATCCCCAACCTCAAGTTCTCGTCGTCGCTCACGGAGCTCCGACTCTGGATCGTCCCGCGCGCCGACGGCGGGGCCGACGCCTACGTCGAAGGCGACTGCACCGACGAAGCGGCCGCGGCCGACTCGGCCGAACGGCTGACGGAGCTGCTCCGGAGGCAGAACAGCCTCGGCGTCCGCTTCGCGACGCGCGGCTTGCTCAACAAGGCCGTGGTCGTCCCCGAGGGCAAGAAGATCAAGCTCCACGTCGAGGCGAGCGAAGAGCAGCTCGAGGCATTGCTCCAGCTCGCCGCGGCGGCGCTCAACGCGAACGTGCCGCCGCCGGCGCACGCCACGCCGTCGTCACCGCCGACGTCGTCGCCGCGCGAGTAATCGCAGCCCCCGTGCGGCGCCGCCCGCGCGTCGCGCCCCTCCCCGCGCGCCGCGCCTTCGTGCTAATCGGACGGCCATGCGAGCCTTGGCCATTCTTGCGATCCCCCTCTCCGCGCTCCTCGTCGCCGGATGCTCGAAGAAGGTGGAGGAGCTTCAGCCCAGCGAGTTCGTGCCTGCGCCCGCGACCCCGCTGCCGCCCGGCCCCGACAAGCTCGAGATCGTCGACGAGGTCGTCGGCACCGGTCCCGAGGCGAAGACGGGCGACAAGGTGAAGGTCCACTACACGGGCCGCCTGATGAACGACAAGGAGTTCGACAGCTCCATCGGCAAGGAGCCGTTCGAGTTCACCATCGGTCAGGGCAGCGTCATCAAGGGATGGGACGAGGGCGTGCCCGGCATGCGCGTCGGAGGGAAGCGAAAGCTCGTCATCCCGTGGAAGATGGCCTACGGCGAGGCGGGCAGCGGCGACAAGATCCCTCCGAAGGCGGCGCTGAAGTTCGACATCGAGCTCATCGAGATCGTGGGCGTCGACGCGGGCGCCGCGAAGGCCTCCGCCGCCAAGAAGGACGAGAAGAAAGAAGAGAAGAAGGACGAGAAGAAGGAGAAGGAGGAGAAGAAGGACGAGCAGCCGAAGAGCGACTGAGCTCGGGGCTCACGTGCGGCGGCGGCGTACGGCGCCGAACGCGAGGACCACGCCGAAGGCCGGGAGCCACGAGAAGGGGTCGCCACCGTCGGCAGCGAGCGAGCAACCGCTCGACTGCATCGGGACGCGCCGCTTGCGCTTCTTCTTCGGCGTGACCTCCTCCTCGTCGTCCTCGTCCTCGTCCTCCTCGTCCTCGTCGAAGACTTCGTCGTCCTGCGGCTCGAGATCGCTCTCGTCGAGCTCGTCCTCCTCCGCCTCCTCGACGGGCAGGTCCGCTTCCTCGAGCGGATGGCCCGCCGCCTCCGCGGCCTGGCGGATCGTCGCCTCGTTCGCACGCGTGCTCGCGTAGATCGACGGCAGGTCGATGCAGCCGTTCCCGTGCGCTCCGGTCTGCGGGAAGTCGGGGACGCCGCGCGAGGTCACGCCGACGACCCGGCCCTGGGCGTCGTACAGCGGGCCGCCGCTGTCGCCGTAGCAGGTCGACTCGCCCGTCGCGAGGTCGCCGCTCGGGAGATCGTACCGGACCGTGACATTCTGCTTCGTCGTGTACGTGAGGGCCTTCGGGCCCACGCCGAGGACGCTCGTGGCCCGCTGCATGCGCGCGGGGCGCTGCTCGTCCCTGCCGCCGACGCCGTAGCCGACCGCCGTGACCGGCTCGTTCTCGGCGAGAGGCGTGAAGCGGACCTTCGCGATCTTCGCGTTCGGGATGGCGCGATCGAGCTGCACGAGCGCGATGTCGAAGCCGCAGGTGTTGTTCGTCGCCGGCACGGTGACCTTCACGCCCCGCGCCGCGGGCGCCCCGGTGTTCTTCGCGTTCACGCCGACGAAGATCGTGACCGTGCTCGCGCTCGCCGTCGGGCCGAACTGCGTGCAGTCGGCCTGCCCCCTCGGCTCGGCGAGGCAGTGGCGGGCGGTGAGCACCAGGTTCGGGGCGATGAGCGTGCCGGTGCAGGAACCCTGGCCGAGCTCCACGAGGACGGTGGCGTCCTGGGCCGAGGTCGACGTCGTCCCGCCGACGATCTCGAGCCGCCCGTGCGACTTCTCCTCGCCCTCCGGGCTGCCCGTGCCCGAGCACCCCGTCGCCGCGACCGCCAGAACGGCCCCCAGCCCGAGGAGCGCTCCCCGGTGGGGAAGCGCCCGCAGAGAGGTCGTCATCGCGTCCTTGAGGAACCGGCCACCCGTCACCATGCCCGACGAGATGGCAACGGTCGTTCCACCGGTCGATCGCAGAAAACCGCGGGAAAATGGGGATGATCCCACATCACGGCTGGACAACCGATGCCTCCGCGTTCGATCCGCGGTCCTCGCCGAAGGGGGCGATCCCACACGGGGATGGGAGGCTCCAGTCCGTCCTCTGTCCTCGCTCAGTCCTCAGGCCTCAGTCCTCAGCAGGTCTAGGCCTCCAGAAAGGCGTTCGCGGACAGCAGTCTCCAGACTCCGGTCTTTCGGCATCGAGCGGCCGGCACGGAGCGAGCTTCACTCCTGGAGGTTGGCTCGCTCCAACAACTCTCTCCTCAGACGCTGAGGATGCGCGCGCGCAGCGCGCGCCCCTGGAGCCTGGAGCCCGGAGCCTGATCTGCCCTACTTCGCCTTGCAGATCCGCGCCTTCTTGAAGAGCGCCTTCGTCTGACGCGTGAAGAAGCCGACGGAGCCCGTGACCGTGCCGACGTTGGCGGTGGCCGTCGTCTTCGTCACGTCTTTCTGGGTCACCTCGCACGTCAGCGTGCCGCCGACGAGGCGCGCTCGAATGGAGAACTCCTCGTTGACCTGGAGCGCCGCACGGTCGACGCGCGAGAGCGACGACGTCGTCACGTTTCCGGGCGGCCCCGCGAGACGAACGATGCTCGTCTTCTGCGTCGGCGACAGGCCCTCGACCACCTCCACGCCGCATCCGACGGCCGAGAGCTGTCCGCCGACGACCTTCGTGCCGAAGACGATGAACATCTGGCGGAGGACCGGAGTGATGCTCGAGGTGATCTCGGTCGAGGCGGCGCGCACCTCGACGAGCGCGTCGCCGATGGCCGGATCCTTCAAAAAGACGGTCGCGTCGCTCCCGTCGACGAGCCGCCCCTGCCGATACGCCGTTCCGTCGTAGGTCCAGCTCCCTTGCGGGAAGCCGTCGACCGCGGAGAAGAAGCCCTTGTCCGTCGCGAGATCGTCCTCGAGGAGCCTCGCGCCGAGCGCGGGCGAGAGCGGATCGCAGTCCTCGACGTCCGGGACGCCGTCACCATCGGAGTCTTGCGGAGGCGGAGGAGGCGGCGGCTCGTTCGACGGCGTCGGATCCGTGTCGATGTCGCTCTCGTCGTCGCCGTCGTCGGTCGACGTGGGCGTCACGCCATCGTCCCCGCCCTTCCCTTTGCCTTCGGAAGGTTTCCTCAGCGTGGGCTTGTAAGGATCCCCGACGTCCGGAGCGGAGCACGCGACGATCGCCGGAGCGCACATCGCTCCGATGATCGAGAGAAGGACGGAAAGCCTCGAGCGAGCCATCGCCATCGTCGCTTTCAACTGTAGCGCACTATGAGCGAAGTGCTTGTATTTACGAATGATCCAGGGGCATCGATGATCCACCCCCTCGCGGAGCGCCGACGTCGTCGCGTCCTCGGCCGGCGTCCGATCACGGGAAGTGCCGCGTCACGCCGTTCGTTTCCGGCAGATCGCCGAGCTCGCCCCAGCGGCCCCAGTACTTGATGAAGACCTGGCCGTTCTTCGGCGCGGCGCGCGTCCCGACCTGGACGAGCGAGGTCTCCGTCTTCCAGACGTCCGCGGGAGGCGCTGCGGCCGCGACGTCCTTCGCGATGCCGGCGGTGCCTTCGATCGGGTAGGTGCCGGGCTTCGGGTAGTTCGCGTGCGTGCCCTTCGCGGAGTACGCGACGGGATGCGTGCCGTCGACCATCGTGAGGCGCGCGTCGCCGGGCTTCAGGATCGTCCCGCCCTTGTGCGCGGACATCTTCACCTCGACGGCCTCGCCCTGCCCGCCCTTCGCCTTCGGATCGATCGTGACGCGGACGTGCTCCCAGTCGGACTCGTGATTGAAGAGCGCGAAGCCGTCGTTGTACGGGTAGAAGAACCAGTACTCGATGTCGACGAGCCCGCCGCTCTTGGGGCGCCAGACCACGTAGGTCTTCCACTGGCTCCGCGGCGCGCCCGCGTACGTCGCGTGATCGGCGACCTCGAGGAAGAAGTTCTCGCTCGACGTGCTCGAGACCTTCTTCGAGGAGTCGTGGCGACAGAGCGACTTGTTCTCCTCGTGCGTCTGCGAGATGAGCGTCTGCTGCGTGACCTTCCCGACGGGCAAGAGCTCGTGGTCGGGGCAGTTTGCGTGGTGGAAGCGCATCTTCACGCGCGCGAGGTACCAGTCGACGTTCGCCGGCCGATACGCGTCGTCCGGATGGAGATGCACGTGCGGCGCGAACTTCTTCACGAGCTGGTCCTGCGTCGCCGGAGGCATCGCGGGATCCTCCGGCGGCGAGGGAGCGTTCGGGTCGGCGTCCCTGTCGGGATCGTCGTCGGGCGGTCCCGGCTCGCTCGGCCCCGGCGCGTCGGACACGCGGGACGGCTCGAGGACCTCCTCCGGCGTCGCGTCGTCGGGCCGTCGCTCGTCCGCGGCGTGGCGATCGTCCGGCGTCGACGGCGTAGCCGGAGGCGCGTCATCCCCGGCGGCGCAGGCGGCGAGACCTGCGAAGGTCACGAGCATCGAGATCGCGGCGCGGACGCTGAGCACGGGGCCTCCCCCTTCCCGGGAACCGCCGACTGCACGCCGGATGCCCGCGCACGATCCGAGACATTCCCGAAGCTTGCGCGCATCGCATGCCTCGATCTCCGGGTCCGCAGACGATCCGCCGGCAGGTCGATTCCCCGCCCCCGTAACCCACTCGGGTCGAGCAAATGTTGCTCAGTCCAAGATCCCCTGGAGCCCGGAGCCTCTCCGTCACCGACACCCCTCGGCGATGAGCGGCCGAAGGAGCACCCCCGGATCCGTGTGCGGCGCCGACCGCGCAGCGATGGGCCGGACGCGTTCGAGCGTGCGCAACATCCGCGGGAAGCTGCCGCCGCACGCCGAGAGGAGCTGTGCGAGCTCGGCCTTGCCCGAGCCATACGTCTTGTACTGGATGAGGGATGCGTTGGTGATGGGGCGCTTGATCTCGAGCTCGGCTCGGAGCGCGTCGATGATCTCCTTCTTCCTCGCGAGCTTCTCCTCGCGCGGAAGCTTCGACGCGTAGAGCGCCGCGAGCTTCTCGTAGGCGGCCTTCATGATGCGCCCTCGCCGCGCCCCGCGCTCGCGCATGGCGACGAAGGCGGCCTTCTCGGGGGAGTCGGGTCCGACGGCCTCGTCGAGATAGCGGGCCGCGAGCTCGTCGCCGACGAAGGACGCGACGCTCTCGTTCAGCGTGCTCTGGTTCGGGACGTAGAACGTGGCGTGCAAGCTCTCGTGGAGCACGACGTCCGCGAGCTCGCCGAGGGCCTCGTCGCCGTCGGCGATCATCGTCGAGAGGATGGGATCGTCGAACCAGCCGAGCGTCGAGTACGCCTGGGACGGCCTCACGTCGACGTCCCAGCCCTTGCGCGCGAGCTCGGCCGCGTACGCCTTCGCTTCGTTCCGATCGAACCACCCCGTGTAGGTGATGCTCCCGACGATCGGGAACCTCCACGTGTGGGGGCGGAAGGCGAGCGGGTGGCACGCGCTCACGACCCAGACGACCGCAGGCCGGTTGATCCAGACGTAGCGCTCGTAGTTGTTCGTCGGACGGAGGCCGTTGCGCTCGCCGAACGCCTTGATCCGTGACACGTGCGCGAGGAGCCCGCGCGTGCGCTTGTCGAGGTGGCCGCCGCGGACGATCTCGTCGATCGCGATCCCGCGGCTGTTGATCTCCTCCTGGCCCGCCGCGGCCTGCGTGACGTAGCGGATGGGCATGCAGCCGCCGAGCAGCAGGAGGATGAACAGTAAGACGAGCAGACGTCTCGCGTACATCGACGGACGGGAGCATGCTCTCATCCTCCGCTCGCGCATGCCACTGGAGCGCGAGCTCCGCCGTAAGGTCGCACGGCCGGCCGCGCCCGGGCGACGCATCGAAGCCCAGCCGATTCCGACCGGACGGAGGAAGCCGACGCCCGTCCCCGAAGGTGTGAGCGGCGACGGCCGTCGCGCCCCGGACGACGACGGCAGGGCTGGACGACGAGCCATCCTCACGGAAAGATCGGGTCGGGATTCACCGCGGGCGGCCCATCTCCGCGCTTGACGCTGAGGAGGACGCCGGGCACAACGTGCGGCCGCAGATGGATCAACTCTCCGCGCACCTCGATCGAGGATGGGATCTCGCGCAGAAGGGCGACGCCGTAGGGGCCAGCGCCTGCGCGAAACGCGCGCTCGAGATCGATCCACAGTCGCCGGAGGTGCACAACCTCTTGGGCTACGCCGCCGCGCTCGCGGGCGAGTCCGAGGAGGCCCTCGAGCACTATCGCCAAGCGATCGCGCTCGACGAGACGTACCTCGAGGCCATGCTGAACGCCGCCGAGGTGTTGATGCACCCGCTCGGCGAGTGGGACGAAGCGATCGAGCTCTGCGACGACGCTCTCGAGTACGCCGAGACCAAGGAAGAGATCGCCGACTGCCTGCTCCTCCGCGTCGATGCGCTCCTCGGGAAGGGAGACATCGAGGAAGCGAGGAAGTGCATGGCGCGCCTGCCCGAGCCGCCGTTCGAGAACGGCAGCTACACCTTTCTGATCGGCCGCGCCTACTACGAGCTCGGCGAGACCGAGAAGGCCGCCCCGTTCATCGAGGAGGCCGTGCGCGCCGACCCGAATCACGCGGACGCGTACTACTACCTCGGGCTCCTGCGCGACGACGCCGGTGACACGCGCGGCGCGATCGAAGCCTTCCTCCGCTCGCGTGCGCTCGACATGATGAAGCCGCCGCCGGCGTGGGCGCCCTCGCCCGAGGCGTTCGCGCAGCTCGTACGGCGCGTCATCCAGGGCCTCGATGCGCTGCTCGCGCGCTGGGTGCGCGACGCGGACATCTACATCGTCGACGTCCCCGGCGCCGAGCTCGTCGTCGACGGCGTGGATCCGCGGGCGATGGTCATCCTCGATGCGCGCGGTCCGGAGGACGGCGAGACCGGTCCGATGCAGGCGCGGCTCTTCATCTACCAGCGCAACGTCGAGCGAGGCGCCGGCTCGGTCGCCGCCCTCGAGAGCGAGCTCACGGCGGGGCTCGAGCGCGAGATCACGGCCGTGTTCCTCGATCGCGACGGGCCGTCGACTGCGGACAAGCACCAGTTGAATTGAGGCTCCAGGCTCCGGGCTCCAGGCTCCAGTGGAGATGCCGATCATGCGACGAGGTGCCGGGCCCCTGCTTCTTCTGACCGCCGCGGCTTGTGGCGGCTCGGTGGAGTCGAGGGCGCCGCAGGGCCGTCCCGTCTTGCGCGAGATCCACGACGCCGTGACGAAGGCCGGGGCGCCGGGGGACGAGCGGGTGACGATCGCGCCCGCGTCCGCGAGCCGCGTGACCTTCGCGCGCATGGCCAAGTACCCGGAGCCCGGGTGGAACGTGCCGCGCGGGGCGAAGCACGCGCCCGCCGTCGGCGACGAGCGGCTCGTCACGTTCCTCGCGAGCGAGCGCGGGGACGAGACGATGTCGCTCTTCGCGTTCGACACGAAGAGCGGCGGGTCGAGGGTGCTGGTGCGCGCCGAGGACCTCGGCGCGCACGGACCGCGCTCGCGCGAGGAGGAGCTGCGCCGCGAGCGCCAGCGGGATCGCAACGAGGGCATCACGAGCCACCTCTGGGCGAAGCGATCGCGGCTGCTCGTGATCCCGCACGCGGGAGACGTCTTCGTCCGCGACTTCGCGAGGGAGCCTTCGGGCAGCGTCCGGCGCCTCACGAACACGCCGCAGCCGGAGATCGATCCCAAGCCGTGCGACACGGGCGAGCGGATCGCGTTCGTCCGCGGCGGAGAGCTCTTCTCCATCGACGTCGCCACCGGCAAGGAGACGGCGCTCACTGCGCCGACGGGTGCGCCGCGCGCGAGAGGGGCCGGCACGATCACGCACGGTCTGTCCGACTTCGTGGCGCAGGAGGAGCTCGGAGAGCCGAGCGGCTTCTTCTGGTCGCCTCGATGCGATCGCATCGCGTATCTCGAGGTCGACGAGAGCCCCGTCGAAGAGATCCCCGTGCTCGGCTTCCGGGGCGAGCCCGACCTCATGATGCAGCGCTACCCGCGCGCGGGTAAGAAGAACCCGAGCGTCCGCGCGGGCATCGTCGATATCACGACGAAGAAGACGACATGGATCGAGTGGCCTCGCGAGGATCGCGCGAGCGAGCACTACCTCGGCCGCTTCACGTGGTCCGACGACGGCAAGGCGCTCTTCGTCCAGCGCCTCACGCGCGATCAGAAGCGCGTGTCGCTCGTGCGCGTCGACCCACGGACGGGCAAGTCGGTGGAGCTCGCTTCCGAGACGAGCACGGCCTGGGTCTCGTTCTCGCCGATCCGCGTCCTGCGCGACGGCGAGCACCTCCTGTACACGTCGACCAAGACGGGACACCGACACATCGAGGTGCGGAGCCAGCGCGACGGCGCGCTCGTCCGCACCCTCACGAGCGGAGACTGGGACGTCGAGACGATCGCGGGCGTCGACGAGGCCGGCGGGCGCGTGCTCTTCACCGGCACGAAGGACGGACCGCTCGAGCGACACCTCTATGCGGTGCCGCTCGCCGGTGGCGAGATCACGCGGCTCACGACGGAGCGCGGGGTGCACTCCGTCGTCGTCGACGACCTCGGGACGACCTGGCTCGACGTCCACTCCGCGTCGGACAGGCCTCCGCGCGCGGAGGTGTTCCGCGACGGCGCTCGCGCCGGAGAGCTTCCGATCCCTCCCGATCCCGACATCGCCTCGCTCGGCATCCGCCCAGTGGAGCACGTCACGATCCCGTCGCCGGGCGGCGACACCTTGCACGGCGCGCTCCTCCGGCCACGGACGATCAAGGGGAGACATCCCGCGATCGTGATGGTCTACGGAGGGCCCGAGGCGCAGCTCGTCTACGACGTCTGGGCGCCCAAGCTCCTCTGGCAGCACCTGGCGGATCGCGGCTTCGTCGTCTTCCAGCTCGACAACCGCGGCTCCGGCGGCCGCGGGCGTGCCTTCGCGCAGAAGGTCCACAAGCAGCTCGGTCGCCTCGAGCTCGAGGATCAGATCGCGGGCGCCAAGTGGCTCGCCGCGCAGCCGTACGTCGACGGCGCTCGGATCGGCATCTACGGCCACAGCTACGGCGGGTTCATGGCCGCTCTCGCGATGCTCGAAGGCAAGGGTGTCTTCAAGGCCGGCGTCGCAGGCTCGCCCGTCACCGATTGGCGCCTCTACGACACGGGCTACACCGAGCGGTACATGGAGACGCCCGAGACGAACCCCGCCGGGTACGACGCCGCCGATCTCTCGAAGAAGGCCGCCGGGCTCGAGGGCAAGCTCTTCATCATCCACGCGCTCATGGACGAGAACGTGCACTATGCACATACTGCCCGTCTCGTCGACGCGCTCGTCGCGACGAACAAGAAGTTCGACCTGCTCGTGTTACCCGGCGAGCGCCACGGGCTCCGCGCGCCGGCGGCGCGCTCGTACGTCCCCGAGCGCGTCGCCGAGTTCTTCGCCGAGAACCTCTGAGCGTGAACGTCACGGTCTCTCGGGTTGCGGCGGCTGCGTTGGGCCCTCGCCCGTCTCGCCCGTCAGACGGGGACTGCAACAGAGCGTCTTCCGCCCCGCGAACGTCACGCTCCCGGTGACGCTCGGCTTCGTCTTCACGACGCACCCCTTCGACGCGAAGTAGCGGAAGGAGACGCCGTCTTCGAGGTAGCTGGCGGTGCAGAAGGAGTTCGTCCTGATGGGGCGCCGCTGCGACGAGCAGCCCGCCTGCCGATAGACCTCGAGCGTGCCGTCCGTGCAGCCCGGCTCGCACGTGCAGCCCTCGCACGTCCGCCCCTCGGTCAGGTCGATGCCTATCTCCTTCCGCGTGGGATAGCCCGGCGGACAAGGCACGTCGCCGTTATGGATGACGCAGACCGTCGCCGAGGGGAGCGGAACCGGCGCGCAGACCTCGCCCGCATTGCACCGCGCGCTCGGCACGCCGCTCGTGCCCGCGCACATCGTGACGGGCTGCGAGCCGCCGCCCTTGCTGGTGGCGGTCGCCGAGCACGTTCCCGATGGCGGATTCGTCGGATTCGGCGTGATGGTGCTCCAAGTTCCCGCCGGGAAGGATCCCGTGGAGCACCCGCCGTCCCCCGGGAAGCTCACCGTCATGGGGTTGGCCTCGCAGCTCGTCGGAACGGAGCTCGTGGTGACCCTCAGCGGCCCCTCACACGATCCGGACGACGGCGAGCCGCATGTGCACTCGCAGGTCATCGGCGCCGCGGTGACGTACGTCACCGGGGTCGGCCACGAAGCGGGACACGTCGTGCCGTTGGGGGCGGCGTACGGCGTCCAGCCTTCCGAAGCGAGCACGCAGACCCCGAGCTCGCACGCCCCGAGCGGCGGCCCTGCGTCACCCGAGATGATCGGCGACGCGTCGCTCGGGCTCGCCACGTCACCGCCCTTCCCGGCATCGACGTCGACGACCGCGTCGTCGAGCGGAGCCTCGTAGAGATCGGTCGCCCCCGTGATGGCACCGCACGCATAGAGCCACATCGTGGCTCCCGCGAACACGATACCGAACCGCCCCTTCACGATCGGAAGATAGCGCACCGCCGTCCCGTAGCGAATGCGTCGATCGCGTCGCGGGACGTCCTAGTGCCACAGGCCCACGCCGAAACCGAAGTTGTGGTACCGCTCGGCGACGTCGACGAAGGTGCTGAACCGCCATTGATGGTCGGGGAAGAGCCCGAAGACGTCCCACGCGAAGAGGCGGACGTCGAAGCCGAGCGTGAAGTGCTGGCGCACGGTGGCATCGGCGAAGCGGGAGGGCTCGAAGTAGACGCCCGCGCGTGCCTTGAGGCGGTTCGGCACCGCCTCGCTCTCCACGGCGAAGCGCGGCCCGACGGCCACGCGCGACCCGACGAGCTCGCGGCGCTGATCGATGAAGCCCTCGAGCGCCACGGCGTCGCGATCGGGCGTCGTGCTCGGCCCGGTGACGAGCACGCTCGCGAGGAGAAGCACGTGCTCGCGCGGCCAGTTGGCGTAGCGCGCCTTCCGCTCGTCGTGCAGCCGCTTCTCTGCGTCGGCGAGCTCGAGGTCCTCCTGTGCGCGCATCGCCGCTTCCTCGCGCGCCATCTCCGAGGCGCGCGCCGCACGCGCGGCGCGCTGGATCTCCGTGTCGGCGGGCATCGCTTCGAGCTCCCAGCGCTGGCGCGCCGCGCGATCGAGGCGCCGCTGCTGGATCTGGCGGCGGAGCTCCTGCTCGTGCTCGTACGGGTCGATCCACCGCGGGTTCAGGGGGCGCGGTCCGAGCTGGTAGGCGACGCCGAGCTCGACCTCCCACGGCTGCACGATGCGTTCGGGCAAGACGAACGACCCCACCCTTCGCAGCTCCACGCCCGTCGTCCGCTTCTCCTTCACGAAGACGTCGCTCAGCGGCTCGGCCGCGACCCCCGCACGCGCCGTCAGCCCGACGCGCCACTGGCGCTCCTCCGGCTTCACGATCAAACCAGCCTGCGGCCCGACGCCGATCATCGAGACGACGGACGTTCCCGCGGCCACGTCCCATACGTCGACGTAAGCCATCCGGACGCCGGCCCCGACGCAGAGTTGGTTTCGCAAGAAGCCGTAAGCACCGACGAGGTGCATGCGGACGATCGACAGGGCGAGCGAAGACCCGTCGTCGCTCGCGCCCGTCAGCTCGTAGCGAAGCATGTCCGCCGTGGCGGTGACGCCGACGTTGCCGAGCTGCCCCCAGAGCCCGGCGTTCAAGTAGAGGAAGTCGTCGGTCGTCGTGACCGCCGGCGGCCGATTCGAGCCGAGGTTCCGGCTCTGTTCGATCTGCCGCTCGATCCCCTTCTCTCCCCTGTTCGAGAAATCCGTCCCCTTGTACGTGCCGGGGAACGCGATGCCGCCCGTGGGCTCCCACTCGAAGTGGTCCACGCTGTGCGCCGCGCGGACGGCGGGCGCGGCGGCGTTGTTGTAGACGCCGTCCAGCGACTCCGCCATCGCCGTCGTCGCACCCGCGAGCCCCGTGATTCGTCCGGGCGCGAGCAACGGGCCCTGGAAGATCTCGAGGTCGTAGTCACCGCTCTCGATGGGCGGCGTCTCTCGAGCGCTCGCGGGCGTGGTCGTCGCCACGGTGATCGTGGCGGCGGCCGCGACGATCAGTCTCCGGACGCAGGCCCTTGCTGTCGGAGCAAGAAGCGCACGAGCGGCTCGGCGTCGACCTTCGCGGTCGTGAGGAGCGTCTCGATGAGACGCTTGCCGAGCTTGGCGAGCTCGAGGAGCTGCTTGATGCGGTCGTACTGCAGCTCGGCGCGCGCCCGGATCTTCGGATCGGGAGAGGTTCGCAGCTTCGCGACCTCCGCGAGCGCCTCCTCGAACGCTTCGATGGCCATCACGATCTCCGCCTTCTCGCGCTCGCTGAAGACGCGGGAGATCATCCGCCAAAGCTGCACCTCCGCCGTGTAGAAGTCCTTTCGCTCACCCTGCACCCAGACCTTGCGCACCACGCCCCAGCGCGAGAGCTCGTTGAGCGTCATGCTGACGGCGCCGCTCGAGAGCTTCAGGGCTTGACGGAGGTCTTCGGCGCTGAGCGGCTCGGGCGAGAGGAAGAGCACCGCCCAGATGCGGCCCATGTTCCGCTTGAAGCCCCAGAACTCGATGAGACGACCGACCACGTCGCTCACCGCGGCTTCGCTCGGCCATAGCTGGTGCTTCTCCTTGGCCACGACTCGCTTCTTCTCTGCTGGCGCCCGGGAGAGGTGTAGGCCGGATTGGACCATGCACGCAAGGCGTGTCCATGCGTCGTGCGAGGAAGCGCGCGGGAACGAGCGTCTCCGTACGTCAGGAGACGCGGGCCGCGAGCCCGCGCGCCACGTCGGCGAGCGCCTCGCTCGCGGCGCATCGTGTGACGATCGAGAGCTCCGCCAGCGCGCGCTCCGTCTCGGCGCACGCGAGGCTCCGGACGTCGTCGCAGGCGCCCGACTCGCGGACGCGCGTCGCGAGGCTTCGCGCCGCGGCCTCGTCGCCCGCACGCACGCGCCCGACGAGCGCCACGACCTCGGCGCGCTCGTTCTCCGACCCGGCGCGCGCCGCCGCGCGGATCAAGGGGAGCGTGACCTTCCCCTCCGCGAGGTCGGCGAAGAGCGTCTTGCCCGTGCGCGCGGCGTCGCCGTCGTAGTCGAGCACGTCGTCGACGAGCTGGAACGCGACCCCGAGGCTCGCGCCGAAGCGCCCGAGCGCATCGATCGCCTCCGGGCTCGCGCCGCCTGCGCGCGCGCCCGCGCGGAGGGCCCACTCGAAGAGCGACGCCGTCTTGCCGCGTACGATCTCGAAGTACGTCGACTCCTCGAGCGAGACCTCGAGACGACCACGGAGCTGGATGATCTCGCCGTCGACGAGACGACCGAGCGTCGCGACGAGCTCGGTCCACGTGCCGTCGTCCTTCGACGCGCCGAGGCTCGCGAGACGGAGCGCCTCGACGAGCAGCATGTCTCCGGCGAGCACGCTCACCGCGTTGCCCCAGATGCGCCGCGACGTCGGCCGTCCCCGCCGCTGGTCGCCGTCGTCGATGACGTCGTCGTGCAGGAGCGTCGCCATGTGCACGAGCTCGGCGGCCGCGCCGAGCTCTCTCGCGCGCGGTCCGAGCGGACCGAAGCACGCGCATGCCAAGAGGAGCCCCAGCGGCCGGATGCGCTTGCCCCCGGCCTCGAACAGGTGCCGCGCCGAATCGACGCCCGGGCGCACGCCGCTCGCGATCCGCTGCCGGACGAGCTCCTCGATCTCGTCCATCTCGCGCGCGACGAGCGCGCGAACGTCGGCGACGCGCGCGGCCGGCAGCTCGCCGACCCGCTCGGGGTGCGCGGTCTCCTCAAGTGCATCGAGGGAAGTGGCGAGCATTGGAGACCGGTTACCCCTTGAAATTCCGTGGGAACAAGGCGCGAGTCACACCTTGTGAAAGTTTCAAAACTATTTGAACGAACTATATGCAGGCGTCGTCTGGCGGGGTCAAGAGGCGTCGCCCGACGGCTGAGCCTTTGTCCCACTCGAGCGCCGTCGAGAAAGCAGCCGAAAGGCGCCGAGCCGAGAGGCGCTTGATAGATTTGATCACGTGGTCGGGAGGGCCGGTGCATCGAGACGGGCGGCGCTCGCCGCGTTTTTCGGCACCAGTGCGGCGTGCACCGTCGTGACCGGTCTGAACGAGCTCGGCACCAGGGACGGCGTGGACGCTGGTGAGGACGTCACGAGCAGCGTGGATGCGAGCGACGGCACCGAGCGAGACAGCGGGCATGACAACCAGATCGTGGACCCGGACGCGACCGTGCCGCCGATCGATTCGGGCGAGACGGATGCCTCCGTTCCCGACGCATCGACGACGACGTGGTGCTCGAGCGTCGACCCGACGCCGCGCAGGTGCCTCGACTTCGACGCCATCACGCTCGGCTCGCTCTTGCGCAGAACCTCGTTCGGCACGCTCGCGTTCGAGGATGCGGGGGCATCGCCGCCGAACGCCCTGCTCGCCACGATCTCCGACGCCAGAGAGGGTTTCGCCTACGTCCGGGTGCAGCTCGGCCCTTCGCCTCCTTCACGCGTCACCTACTCCTTCGACGTTCGCGTCGATGGAGCAGGCACCATCGCCGAGTTCTGCGAGCTCGCGTTCTTGTATCCGAACGGTTTCTGCGCGGTCCAACCGCAGGTCGATCGAAAGGAGCTGTTCGTCAACCAGTATTGCCAGGGCGCCCCAGGGGCCCTGCAGCAAAACCACAGGGTCACGAGCGTCGTCGAAGGGACCGACTACCACCGCTTCACCGTCACGGTCGACTTCCCTTCCCGCAAGTACACGGCGCAGGTGGTGCGGCCGGACGGACCGAGGCCGCCCATCGAGGTCACGCTCGACGACAGGATCGTCACGGGACCGGCGGAGCTGCGCCCCGGAATCACGTGGGCACCCGAGCGGACCCCGGGTTCGCGTGTCCTCGTCGACAACGTCACGGTCGACTGGGAGTAGCGCGCTTCGGCGAGCGAGACGACGCGCTCGCGTCGTCAGAACTGCGCGTGACGCTCGGCGAACCTCCGACCGCGCTGGCGGACCGCCTCCACCAGGCGCGAATGCGAAGTGCTCTCGATGTCGATGCCCGCGCGAAACGTCGTCTCGCGCGGGGACTCGGACGGCGGGCCCGGCAGCATCCTCGCCCCGAAGCTCAGGAGCTCGTTCCAGAGCCGCGGCATGAGCGTGCGGACGATCGGCGCGAGGCGCGCCTCGGGCGTGAACGACAGCTCGACGTCGCCGCGCGCGATCGCGGCGACGATGCGGCGAGCGGCGCGGTCGGCGTCGATGGATACGATGGGAGCCGTCGCGCTCGCCCCGAACCAGCCGTACTCGCGCTCGTGCTCTCCCTTGAAGCGCGCGTGCACGTGCGAGCCCGTGCGCATGAGCCCGGGGACGACGGTGAGCACGTTGATGCCGTCCCGCGCGAGCTCCGCGCGGATGGCTTCGCCGAAGCCGAGCGTCGCGAACTTGGCCGCGCAGTACGGCGCGAGGTGCGGGACGCCGACGCGAGCGCCGATCGAGGTGATCAGCGTGATGTTGCCCTTCTTCCTGTGCCGCATCTCGGGGAGCACGGCGAGGACGGGGTTGAGGGCCGTGTAGAACGTCGACGCGAGCGCCTCGTCGAAGTCGCTCTTGGACATCGTCGCGAGCGGGCCGACGACGATGGTGGAGGCGTTCGCGACGAGGATGTCGATCTGCCCGAGCCGCGCGCACGCGTTGGCGATGAAGCGCTCGGCGTCCGCCGCGTCGGACAGGTCGCACGCCTCCGCCGAGGCGTGGATGCCGCGGTGGGTGAGCTCGGCGGCGAGCTCGTCGAGATCGTGCCCCGTCCGCGAGCACACGGCGATCTTCGCCACGCCGCGCCTCGCGAGCTCCAGCGTCATCGCCCTTCCCAGCCCGCGGGACGCGCCGCACACGACGGCGGTGGCGCCCTGGAGTCGTACGCCTCGTCGGCGCTCGAGCGCGCGCAGCGCGACATGCCCCAACCCGAGCGCCGCCACCGCTGCGCCCAGCTTCGTCCGATTCACGGTCGGCCTCCTCGCGTGATCACGTCCGCGTCGATGCCGATGTGCACCGCGCGTGCCGCGAGAAGCCGCTCCGACTCAGCCGGAGGGAGGCGCGACCGAGATCACCTGTCCCGTCACTCCGCGCATCGCCGACGAGCAGAGGAGCACGACGACGTCGGCGACCTGCTCCGGCTCGATCTCTTCCCCTTGCCGACTCGACGGTACGACGGCGTTGCAGGTGATCCCCTTCGGGCCGACCTCGGCCGCGAGCGCTTGCACGAGACCGGCGACCCCCGCCTGGCTCGCGCGACACGCGACGGTCGCGCCGCCGGGATGCAGTGAGCCGGCGGCGCAACCGCTCACGACGAGGAGGCTCCCGGGCGCGCGCATGCGCGGCAAGGCCGTCTGGAAGGTCGCATGTACCGCCACGAGGTTCGTCGCGAAGATGGCCTCGGCTCGATCGTCGTCGGCTGCGTCCACCGGGCCGCAGGTCCGCGCGGCGGCCACGACGATGTCGAGGCCCCCGAAGACCGAGAGGGCGCGCTCGACCGTCGCGAGCAGGTGCGCGCGATCGCGGACGTCTCCGGCGAGATGTCGCGCCTTGCCGCCGCCGTAGGCGATCTCGCCGACGGTCTCGCCGAGCGACCTCTCGTCGCGACCGGTCACGACGACCGAGACGCCGCGCGCCGCGAGCGCGAGCGCGATGGCTCGGCCGATCCCCCGGCCTCCGCCCGTGACGAGCGCGACCTTCCCTTCGAGTCCCTTCATGGGGGGTGCATGCTACAGTAACGGCCCTCGCCCATACGGCCGACGTACGCGGACCCGAAGACGAGGATCGTCCGCCCGTGGACGTGTCGATTGACGGCAAAGATGCCACGGCGGTACACCCCCCTCGTGACTGGCAAACCGCGCGTGACACGCGCCGTCTACGGCGTGTTCGTCGTGCTCGTGGCGGCGTTCGTCCTCTCGAGCACCTGGCAGGTCGCGCGCGCGCTCTTCGGTACGCCCGCGAGCGCGGCCGAGGCGGAGGCCTCCGCCAAGGTGGGCCCCGACTGTGCGGTCGCCATCGCCCGCGAAATCGAAGCCATCGAGAAGGCACGCTTCACCGCGAGCATGGAGCCGAACGGTGACGCGGCGCGGGAGCGCTTCGACCGCGAGCGCCGGTCCTCGACGGAGGGCGCCCCGGACGGGGCCCCTGAGCGCGTTTGTGCCGCCGATCCCCGCGGGACCGAAGCCCTCGCCGCCCTCGCCCGGCTCGAGCGCGCCGCCCGGGCCCATGCCGTCCGTGACGCGCGCGAGCTTAGGCCCGTGCGACTTGCGGCTCAGTCGTTTATAAGGGTGCAGCCCCGATGACCCAGGTAGTCCCGTCCGCGACGGACAAAGAGAAGGGCGCGGAAGCTCCGACGTTCGACGCGCTTCCCCTCAGCGCCGACGTACGCAAGGCCGTCGATGCGCTCGGGTACGTCCACCCGACGCCCGTACAGCTCGCCGTGTTCGAGCCCGCGACGCGGGGCAAGAGCCTCGTCGTCCAAGCTCGCACGGGGACCGGCAAGACGGCGGCGTTCGGCCTGCCCATCGTCGATCATCTCGTCAAGCGCTCGCAGGAAAATGTGCAGGCGCTCATCCTCACGCCGACGCGCGAGCTCGCCCTGCAGGTCGCGCGCGAGCTCGAGCAGCTCGCCCAGTTCCGCGGCACGAAGGTGGTCGCGATCTACGGCGGCGCGCCGATGAACCGGCAGATCACCGCTCTGCAGGAGGGCGCGCACGTCGTCGTCGGCACGCCCGGACGCGTCCTCGATCACCTGCGGCGCGGCACGCTCGACCCGTCGCACATTCGCGTCTTCGTC
The DNA here is from genome assembly GCA_937949945.1 of uncultured Myxococcales bacterium. GTDB lineage: Bacteria > Myxococcota_A > Polyangia > Polyangiales > Polyangiaceae > Labilithrix. The sequence goes on along the minus strand of CALFEQ010000110.1, from coordinate 34,631 downwards.
CTCGACGAGGCGGACGAGATGCTGAGCATGGGCTTCGCGAAGGAGCTCAACGCGATCATCGAGACGCTGCCGACGGAGCGACAAGGCCTCTACTTCAGCGCGACGATCCCGCCCGACGTCGAGCGGCTCGCCACGAGCCACCTCAAGGATCCCGAGTACATCACGCTCTCGAGCGATCACGTCGGCGCCCTCGAGATCAGCCACTTCGTCTACCTCGTCCGCGACGGCGACAAGCGCTCCGCCCTCGCGCGCATCATCGAGGTCGAAGATCCGGAGAGCGCGATCATCTTCTGCAACACGCGCGAGGAGACCGAGCGCGTCGCGGAGATGCTCAAGAACCGCGGCTACGACGCCGATTGGCTCAACGGCGATCTCGAGCAGCGCGAGCGTGAGCGCGTGATGAACAAGACGAAGGAAGGCAAGCTGCGCTTCCTCGTCGCCACCGACGTCGCCGCGCGCGGGATCGACATCTCGCACCTCACGCACGTCATCAACGCGGACTTCCCCGAGTCGGCCGAGCAGTACGTCCACCGCACCGGTCGCACCGGACGCGCGGGCAAGACCGGGACGGCGATCTCGATCGTCGGGCCGAGGGACGTCGGCAACCTCTACATGCTCCGTCTCACGTACAAGATCCGCCCGATCGAGCGGATGCTGCCGACGCCGGGCGAGCTCCGGACGCGCGCGGAGACGGACATGATCGCGTTCCTCGCCGACGCCTACGCCGGCAAGTCGCAGGATCCCACCTATCTCTCGGTGGCGCGGCGCCTGCTCACGTACGATGGCGCCGAGATCATCATCGCGGGGCTCCTCGCGGATCATCTCGGCGCGTCGACGCAGGACGCGACGCAGGCGGCCGCCGACGCGCGGCGCGCGAAGAACCCGCCTCCGCTCCCGCGCGAGACGGAGGAGCGCCGAGACCGAGGCTCGCGTCAGGACGGACCGCGCACGCTCCGCGACGGCGAGAGGCCCGAGTCGCAACAGGCCGAAGGGCGTGATCGCGGCCGCGATCGCGATCGCGGCCGGGGTCGCGAGTCGGAGCGCGCGCGTCGCGAAGGGCGCGACCGGCACCACCAGGCCTCGCTCTCCGAATGGGAGCCGCCGGCGGAGACGGACGACGACGCTCCGCTCTTCCGCGAGAGCGGCACGAAGCCCGGCCTCGGGCCGCGCGTCCCTCCGCAGCGCGAGGCTGGCCGCGACGAGCGCCGCGAGCGCGATCGGGGCGGCCGGCGCCGCCAGCGCATGCTCGTCGACGAAGACGCGTCGGCGGACGCGGAGACGGTCGACATCAGGCCACCGCCGCTTCCCGAGTACCACATCGAGGACGACCCCACGGTCGTCTTCGCGGGACGGCTCCCGAAGCCGCGCGCCGGCTCGGACGGGTCCCGTGAGCACGGCCCCGAGTCGAGCCCGACTTCGCAGGACGATCCGGCGTTCGCGAACGTCTTCCTCAACGTCGGACGGCGCGACGGGCTCCGCCCCGAGGATCTGCAGCGGCTCCTCGTCGAGCGGGCGCAGCTCGCCGACTCCGACGTCGGCCACATCCGGCTGCGCGACCGCATCGCCTTCGTCGGGATCCGCAGGGAGCACGCGGAGCGGGCGATCAAGGCCCTCATCGGGACGGTCGTCGGAGACCGCACCCTGAACGCGGAGTTCGCGCGCGAGCGGTGACCTACATCCCGCGCGCGCCTCGCTATGGCGTCGCGAGAATTCGTCACCCTGGTCGTACATCGCAAATCCGCGCTGCGGAGAGGCGTATGCGAAGCCGCGATTGCTGCGGGCCCGTCTATTGAGCCGAGTCGCGCTCCTCGGGTAACGTTGACACCATGTCGGCACTCGCTTCGCCCGCCGCTGTGGGCGTGCAGCCTGGAGGAGCGCCCACGACGTTCCGCGCGCTCATGGATTCGCGCCGCGCAGCGGGTACGCGCCTCGCGCTCGACGACGCAGTCGCCGCCATCGTCCCTGTCTGCCTCGACCTGAAGGAGCGCCACGCTCGCGGCGAGCTGCACTGGGTCCACCCGTCCGCGATCGCGACGGGCCCCGACGGGCTCTTCCGCCTGAACCCGGAGCTCGCGACGCCTCCCACCGACCCGCGCGATCGCGCGGCCCTCGCACCGGAGATCGTCCGCGCGAACTCGCCGGGCAACGCACGCGCGAGCGTCTTCGCGATCGGCGCGATGCTGTACGAGGCGGTCTGCGGCGCGCCCGTGGGGCCCGGCATGCGCCGGCCGCGCGACATCGATCCGACGCTCCCCGAGGCGCTCGAGCACCTGCTCGCGAAGGCGCTCGTCGCCGATCCGGCGCACCGACCCGACGACCTCGGGGCGCTCGCGAGCGCGATGCACCACCTCGCGCCGATGAAGAGCATCCCGCCGCCGGACGCGGACGTGTCGAAGCTCGACAAGGGCGAGGACTTCGAGGTCGACATTCGCCTGTCGATCATGCCGCCGGACGAGGTCGCGCCCTCGGTGCCGGTGCCGGCGCCAGCCTCGCACGGCGTGCCTGCATCCGGTCCGGCCGCCGCGCCGGCGGCGCCGATCAAGGACCCGACCCTCCAGCTCGCGAACCTCAAGGCGCGCCTCGAGGCCGACCCGCGCCCGCGGTACGTCGTCAACAAGGACCGCATGGATCACGGTCCGTTCAACGCCGTCGAGCTGCTCCAGCAGATCGCGTCGCACAAGTTCGTCGGCAAGGACATCCTGCGCGACGAGCTGACGGGCCAATCGAAGCCCATCGACGACTGGGAGGAGTTCGCGCCGTTCGCGGAGCACGCGCGCCTCCACCGCGACATCGCGCAGGAGAAGCGCGAGGTCGCCAAGATCGAGAAGAGGGAGAAGAAAGCCGGCGCGGCGAAGTTCATCATCGGCATCGTCGCCGCGCTCACGCTGCTCGGCGTCGGCATCTTCTTCGTCGTCCGGTCCGTCGGCTCGCGCAAGGACACCGGCGAGCTCGCCGACGATCCTTCGGCCATCGACCTGTCCCAAGGCGGCTCGCTCAAGGGCGGAAAGAAGACCGCCCGCGGCGGCGGCGGCAAGGGTGGCGGAGGCGGCTTCGTCGGCGGCATGAGCTACGAGCAAGCGCTCGCCTCCAACAAGGAGGAGATCACGATCGGCGCGAAGAGCGGCCCCGATCTCACCGACGCGCAGCTCGCCGCCCCCATGCGCAACGCGGCCTTCATCAGCGGCTGCGGCGCGCCCGACAGCATGAAGGTCACGGTGAAGGTCGCCGTCAAGAACGGCCGCGCCGTCGGCGTCAGCGTGTACACGAACCCGCCGAACCCGACCGTCGCCGCGTGCATCGATCGCCACGTGCGAGGGCTGTCGTGGCCGGCGAATCCGAAGATGGATTCGTTTACGACGACGTACTGAGGGGTGGCTCCGGGCTCCGGGCTCCGGGCTCCAGGTTCGCCGAGCGACAGACCTCAGACCTCAGTCCTCAGTCCTCAGCGGGGGCTTCCCGCCGGGCTCTCGGCTCCCCTCGCCCTCCGCCTCGGTCGTCGCATCTCGTCTCTTCGCTCTCGGTTTCCTCTCGCGTCCTCGCGAGGGCATCGCGGGGTGTCAGCGCGCGCCGGCTCGCCTCCACGAGCACGACACCGATGTGCGAGACGGGTGAAATCTCAGCCTGTATCGGCCCTGCAGGTCGCGTCTGGCTCCTCGGACGCGTCCTCACCCTTCGGGTTCATACCGCCGAGGGAGGACTGAGGACTGAGGACTGATGGCACATCGGCTGCAGCGCTCGCCGCGATGGTCGAGCACGCGACGCGTGGTGGGAAAGGCAGGAAGGAGACGGCCGAGAAGGTCGACGGCGACGGGGCGGAGGAGCCCGCGGCGCGGCGGCGTGCCTCGGGTGGGGCGGGGCGCGGCATATGGAGCGGGTCCATCAGCTTCGGGCTGCTCCAGATCCCCGTGACGCTCTACACGGCGGAGAGGCGGGCGGAGGAGCTCCACTTCCGGCTGCTCGACAAGCGCGACCTGTCCCCGGTTCGGTACGAGCGCGTCAACACCGTGAGCGGCGAGCCCGTCGAGTGGAAGGACATCGTCAAGGGATACGAGATCCAGAAGGACGAGTACGTCGTCGTCGATCCGGAGGACCTGAAGAAGGCGAACGTCAAGGCGACGCAGACGATCGACATCCTCGACTTCGTCCCGCGTGATCAGATCGATCCGACCTACTTCGACACGCCCTACTACGTCGTGCCGCAGCCGCGCGCGAAGAAGGCCTACGTCTTGCTCCGCGACGCGCTGGCGAAGAAGAACGCCGTCGCCATCGCCACCTTCGTGCTCCGAACGCGCGAGCACCTCGCCGCGATCATGCCCGTGGGCGACGCCCTCCTCCTCGAGACGCTCCGCTTCGCGCACGAGCTGAAGGACGCGGAGGACATCCCCTTGCCGACCGACGTCGACGCGCAAGCCGTGAGCGATCGCGAGCTCGCGATGGCGGAGCAGCTCATCGACGGCATGATGACCGACTGGAAGCCGTCGAAATACAAGGACCGCTACTACCGCGACGTGATGAAGATCATCGAGGAGAAGGCGAAGACCGGCGAGGTGAAGGAGCACCACGCCGAGGTGAAGGGCACGGCGGCGACCGACGTCGTCGACCTCCTCGACCTCCTCAAGAAGAGCGTCGCGAAGGCGTCGCGCGCGAACGACGACCAGCGGCTCGGTCTCGCGAAGGCGGGCACGCGCAAGAAGACCAAGCGCCGGAGGGCCGCATGACGGATGGCCGGCGGGCGCGAAAGAGCGAGGCATCCACGAGCGCGGCCGCCGGCGACGTCCTCGTCGGGATCTCCGGGTGGCGATACCCGGGCTGGCGCGGGGTGTTCTACCCGAAGGGTCTCCCGCAGCGTCGCGAGCTCGAGTACGCGAGCCGCGCCGTTCGGACGATCGAGATCAACGGCTCGTTCTACTCGCTGCAGCGGCCGTCGAGCTACCGCGCGTGGTACCGCGAGACGCCGCCAGGATTCGTGTTCGCCGTCAAAGGCGCGCGCTTCATCACGCACAACAAGAAGCTGCGGGACTGCTCCGTCCCCCTCGCCAACTTCTTCGCGTCCGGCGTCCTCGCGCTCGAAGACAAGCTCGGCCCCATCCTCTGGCAGCTCCCTCCGCAGCTCGGGTTCGATCGCGAGCGCATCGCGTCGTTCCTCGCCTCCTTGCCACGCACGACGGAGGAGGCGGCGCGCCTCGCACGACGCCACGATCACCGGCTGAAGCACGGCGTCCATCTCGACGTGCGGGCGAGCCGCCCGATCCGGTACGCGCTCGAAGTCCGGCATGCGTCCTTCGACGACCCCGAGCTCCCCGCGATCCTGCGCCGAGAGAACGTCGCGCTCTGCGTGACGGACGCCGCCGGCGCGTGGCCCCGGCTCGAGGACATCACGGCCGATCACGTCTACGTCCGCCTCCACGGCTCGAGGCAGCTCTACGCGAGCGGCTACACGAACGCCGAGCTCGACGCGTGGGCCGATCGCATCGAGGCGTGGAGACGCGGCCGCTCGCCGAAGGACGCCGAGCTCGCCGCGCCCGGCGACGCGCCCGCGCCCGGGCCTCGCGACGTCTACGTCTACTTCGACAACGACGCGAAGGCGCGCGCGCCGTTCGACGCGATGAACCTCGCCGCACGCTTCGGGCACGGTCGCCCGGTCGTTTTTCCGCGCAAGCTCCATCGCGCCGCCGAGGAAGAGCGCGGCGTCGAGGAGATCCGCCCAGCGGCCGACCGATGGCGGTACCGCCAACGGAGGTCGGCCTGATGGGAGACCGGAGCCTCGATCGCTACAACGCGATGCGAGACTTCTCCGTCACGACCGAGCCGCGCGGCCAGGTCCGCAGGCGCTCGCTCGAAGGCGGGCGCTCGTTCGTCGTGCAGAAGCACGACGCGCGTCGCCTGCACTACGACCTCCGGCTCGAGCACGACGGCGTGCTCCTGAGCTGGGCCGTGCCCAAGGGACCGAGCCTCGATCCGTCGGCCAAGCGGCTCGCCGTACAGACCGAGGATCATCCGCTCGACTACCGCGACTTCGAGGGCACGATCCCCGAGAGGCAGTACGGAGCCGGCCCCGTCATCGTGTGGGATCGAGGCACGTGGACGCCCATCGGCGACCCGGCCGAGGGACTCCAGCGCGGGCGCCTCGACTTCGAGCTCGACGGCGAAAAGCTCCATGGCCGCTTCCTCCTCGTCCGCACGAGCCGCGGCGGGGAGAAGCCGACCTGGCTCCTCATGAAGCGGAGCGACGAGTGGGCGCGCAAGGGCGCCGAGGCCGACATCGTGAGCACGCGGCCCGAGAGCGTCCTGTCCGGCCGCACGATCGAAGAGGTCGCCGCAGGCGTCCCGGCGACACCGCCGAGCGCGGCCCGCCGAAAGGCGCGGCCGCGAGGGAAGGCCGGAAGTCGGACCGCGGAGACACCTCGGGCCGCGTCGATGCCGCCGTTCGGATCGATCGCTCCCGCGCTCGCGACGCTCGTCGACGCAGTGCCCGCGGCCGGGCCGTGGGTCTACGAGATCAAGTACGACGGCTACCGGACGCTCGCGTGGCTCGAAGACGGGAAGGTCTCGCTGGCCTCGCGCCGTGGGCTCGATTGGACGGACGCCTATCCGACGATCGCAGCGGCCCTTTCACGCGTGCGGGCGAGGACCGCGATCTTCGACGGCGAGGTCGCGTACGTGCGCGAGGACGGTCGCACCGATTTCCAGAAGCTCCAGAACGCGATCGGCAGCGGCTCGGCGGAGGATCGCGCGCGCATCGTCTACTTCGTCTTCGATCTCCTCTACTACGACGGCGTCGATCTCCGCGACGAGCCGCTCTCGTACCGCAAGGATCGGCTCCGCACGATCCTCGCCGGCGAGGACCTACCGCTGAAGCTCAGCGATCACGTCGAGGACGGCGAGGCCTTCTTCCGCGAGGCGTGCAAGCTCGGGCTCGAGGGCATCGTCGGCAAGCGCATCGACCGCCCCTACCGCTCCGGGCGGACGAAGGACTGGATCAAGATCAAGTGCTGTCACCGTCAGGAGCTCGTCATCGTCGGCTTCACCCCGATGAAGGGTCAGCGGAGCAGCATCGGCGCGCTCCTCCTCGCCCTCCACGAGGATGGACGGCTCCGCTACGCTGGAAAGGTCGGCACCGGGTTCTCGAACGCGACGCTGCGCGACCTCCGGGCACGCCTCGAGCCGCTCGTCGTCGACGAGCCGCCGATCGCCGACCCGCCACGGATGAAGGACGTCCGGTGGGTGCGTCCCACGCTCGTCGCGCAGGTGCGCTTCGCCGGCTTCACCAACGACGGCATCCTCCGGCAAGCATCGTTCGAGGGCCTCCGGCTCGACAAACCGGCGCGAGAGGTCCGCGTCGAGCGACCGGAGCCGCCTCCGAAGACGCCGCCGCTGCGTCCGTCCGAGACGGGCGACACCTCGCACGTCCGCACCGCGCGAGCACGAGCGGCGGGGCGCCCTCACGTCCGCGGCGTCGGAGTGACCCACCACGAGCGCGTCGTGGACGCCGGCACGGGCCTCACGAAGCTCGATCTCGTGCGCTACGCGGGCGCGATCGCCGACGTCATGTTCCCGTACGCGGAGCGCCGGCCCCTGATGCTGCTTCGCTGCCCCGAGGGGACGCAGAGCTCCGTCTTCCGCCAGTCGGACCGACGGCGCGCCCGCGAGGGTCGAGGCAAGAAGCCGAGCTGCTTCGTCCAGAAGCACCACGGGCAGGGCCTCGACGCCACCACGCTCGGGCAGGCCGTCGTCGGCGACGACGAGGAGGTCCTCTACATCGCGAAGCCCGAGCACGTCGTCACGCTCGCGCAGAACAACACCATCGAGATCCACGGATGGGGATCACGGCTCCCTCGCTGGGATCGTCCCGACTGGATCGTCTTCGACCTCGATCCGGACGAGAGCCTCCCCTTCCGGCGCGTCGTCGACGCCGCGCTCGAGCTCCGGGACGCTTTGAAGACGCTCGGCCTCGAGAGCTGGGTGAAGACGACCGGCGGCAAAGGGCTGCACGTCGTCGTCCCGATCGCGCGCGTCTACGACTGGCCGACGATCCGCGCCGTGTCGGAGCGAATCGCGGTGCTGATGAAGCAGGCGGCGCCCGACCGCTACGTCGCGACCATGTCGAAGCGCGCACGTGTCGGGAAGGTCTTCATCGACTACCTGCGCAACGCCGAGGGCGCGACGGCCATCCTCCCGTGGTCGCCGCGGGCGCGCCCGGGCCTGCCCGTCGCCGTGCCGCTCGCGTGGAAGGACCTGCCCGCGGTCGACCCCGCCGACTTCACGATCGAGACCGTGCCGAAGCTCCTCTCGCGACGGCGCACGGATCCGTGGGCCGACCTGCTCCAAGCGAAGCAGCGGCTACCGCGCGAGCTCCTCGCCGCGGTCGGTCACTGAGCAGGCGGCTTCGGCGCGCAGAAGGCGGCCGCCGGGCCCATCGCGGTGATGCACGTCGTGCCGTCGATGCAGTCCACGTCGGACTGACACGGGAACGCGCACTTTCCGTACTGCATGTTGCAGCGATGGGTCACGCACTGCGTGTCGTTCTGACACGCGAGGGCCGTCGGGCCGGGCGTCGCCATCTGCCCGGGCGCGGCCGGCGGCACCGTCGCGGCCGGCGGAGGCGTCGTCGCGGGAGGCGGCGGCACGTACGGCTCTGCGACGGGCGCTTGTGCGGGGGGCGTGTCGTTCCCGCCGCAAGCGGCGCCGAGCGCGAGGGCGACACCGACGAAGACGAGGACGCAGATCCGTTGCATGTACTCCTCCAAGCTCCCGTCCCTACTGCCCCGGGGCCTTTAGGACTAACGGTCACGCTCGACAGCGTCAACCGCACGCGTCGCGTGGTATCGTCGCGCGCCATGCGCCGCGGCGCGATCCTCTTCGAGTCAGTCCTCGTCCTCGGCCTCGCCGGATGCACGCGTGGCGCGCCGCCGACGCCCGAGGGGATCGACGCGGCGGTCGCTCCTCTGCCCGCTCCCGCGGTACGCGCGGCCGAGCCCGGCGCGGGCGGAGACGCCGCCGCGGACTCTGGTCATCACGCAACGACGGCGCCCCTGCCCTCCGCGGCCGCCCCGCCTCCGATCGTCGACGCCGGCGATCCGGGCACCCTCCCGCAGACGCGCGACAAACCCGCGCCGTCGAGCCCCGAGCTCGAGGCGCGCGCGGCGGCGCTCTGGGACGGCATCGTCCACGACGACGTCGATCGGGCGCTGTCCTTCTTCTTCCCCGTCACCGCGTACGAGCAGGTCAAGGCGATCGCCTCGCCCGCGTCCGACTGGCGACGCCGTCTCGTCGCCGCGTACAAGCGCGACATCCACAACCTCCACGAGCGGCTCGGCGACAAGGCGCAGTCCGCGAAGTTCGTGCGCCTGGAAATCCCCGACGAGCGAGCCCGCTGGGTGGAGCCGGGCGAGGAGTACAACAAGATCGGCTATTGGCGTGTGTATGGTACACGCATCGTCTACGAGCTCGACGGCAAGGAGCGGACGTTCGACGTCACGTCGCTCATCTCCTGGCGCGGCGAGTGGTACGTGGTGCATCTGACCGGCTTCAAGTGACCGCACGCGATCGCCCACGCACGAGCTCGCCGAGAGCCGAGGCGTGCGCGACCGCCCAGCGAGCCCGAGCTCCACGTCGACTCCGGTCTCGCGCGCGAGCTCGAGCAAGGCGATTGTCGACGGTCGGGCTGCCGTCCGCGACCGCGCCGCGCGAGGCACACGGCCGTCCGCGAGGGCCGCGCCGCGCGGACGGCGGATGAGGTGTCCGCCGGTAGCGCCCTGACCCCGAGCATTTGACACGCTCGCGCTCACCCATCGGACGAGCTCGCCGAAGCGGCCCGCATGCGGCTCGAACGCACCGGACTCGCGCTTGCTGACGGACGACGGAGCTCGCCGCCCGGCGAGCGAGGAGGAGCTCGAGCATGCTCCGACGCGCCGTCGTCCATTCTTCGATCGCCCTCGTCCTCGCGTCCGCATGCAGCTTGGAGAGCGGGACGATCGATCGACGCTCCGCGGGCGTCGATGCGGTCTCCGTATGTCGCCCGAAGACGGGGAACGAGCGACGCCACGAGGTCTGTCATCGGTGGGGCTGCGGGATCCGCGACGCCGACGCGCCGGCGCGCTGGAGCGGCAGCACGTCCTCCTGCGACCCGGGCGACTTCGACTCCGGCGCCGCCGAGCGAGCGCTCCGTCTCATCAACCTCCACCGCTGGCTGGCCGACGTACCGCCCGTCGTGCAGATCCAGGCATGGCGCCCCGCGGCTCAGGAGTGCGCCCTGCTCGCGCACGCGAACGGAAAGCTCTCGCACACGCCGCCACGCGAGTGGGCCTGCTGGACGGAGCTCGCCGACCACGCATCGTCCGTCAGCCTGATCGCGAACCGGAGCGCGCCGCAGGCGGTCGGCGCGTTCTTCGAGGATCCCGGCAACGAGACGACGATGGTCCATCGCCGCTGGCTCTTGTCCGAGGAGATCTGGCGCGTCGGCCTCGGCTCGACGGATCGCTACGCCTGCGTCGTCGTCGACGGCAGGAAGCTCGCGGAGGGCGACTCGCAGGCGGGACGCCCGAGCACGACGAAGCGCGGCTGGGTCGCGTGGCCTCCGGCCGGCCCCGTGCCCATCGCCGTCTTCCGCGCGGAGCACCTCGACGAGGTGGGCTGGACCATCCAGAGCGCGAGGGACGATCTCGAAGGCGCGACCGTCACCGTCACGTCCGACGGGGTGGACCTGCCCGTTCGCACGACGCAGCTCGAGCCGCTGATGGGCAGCCGCTCCGCCCTCCTCTTCGTCCCCGACGGCTGGAGGACCGAGGCCGGCCGCGCGTACACCGTCCGCGTGCACGGCGCCGACATCGAGCTCACGGTCGAGCCCGTGGACTGCGACTGAAGCCCCGCGGCCGGAGCACCGGCGGCGAGGCTTCGTCATGCGCGGCCGGCGTCCGCACCGAGGTCGGCGCCGGCTGCGTCCGCTTCGCGGTGGGCCGAGTGGGGCACGATCCCACGACCTACGGATTAAAAGTCCGCAGCTCTACCAACTGAGCTATCGGCCCGAATCTTTTGAAGTTACGTCCGTTTATAAGCGTTCTTCTCGTCGAGTTCCACCCTCTCGAGCGGCTTTCGTGGAGCCATCTCGTCGATGAATCCGTCGGGGACCGGGCCCGTTGGGACGAGGTCCCCGAGACCATGCTTCTGCCACGGTTCGGGCCACACGTCGACACCGGTCGACCATTCTTGCTCGTCCGGCTCGACGGGCCCGCCGACCATGCGGCCGAACGTCGTGGGGCGGCGACCGAGGGGCTCAGAGGCTCGTGCGCGTGAACACGTCGTACGAAAAAGGCGCGTTCGAATCGGACGCCTCGGCGACGGGGTCACCCGAAGCGTCGGACGACGGTCCGGCATCGGCGAGCGCGGGGGGGCGGGCCGCTCGAGTAGCCCGAGAAATCCCCGAAGACCGAGCGCCGGCGGCAGCGGCCGCGACGACGACCACGTGGCGCTTCACGCACCGATCGTGCTTTCGCGAGGCGCCGAGCGAAACGGGCGCGGCTCAGAAGCGACCCGTCGCACCGACGCCGACGCCCGCGCCGAACGAGACCGGCAGGACCTTCACCTTCGCGGACCGCTCCTCGACCGTGACCGTCTCGGGGATGAAGAGCGATGCGAGCACCATCAGGGCGCTCATGCCCTGCACGATGCCGCTCGTCATGATGAGGGCCTTGTTGATTTCCTCGTTGGGCCCGCACTCCCGCTCCCTGCAGTCGCGCTGCGCGAGGTCCATCCAGGGACCCGCGACGGGGATGAAGAGACGCTTGTCCTCTTCACGGCTGCTCACCGCCCCGGCCACGACGGAGCTGCCGTAGCTGATGAGGAAGAGGCTGGTGCCCGTGCTGAGGAGCCCACTGTTCGGACGGCGCTCGACGATCTGCTCGGTGTAGCGCGGCGCCCGCGCGGACGGCGGGTAGTAGTACGGCGGTCCATACGGCGCTGCAGTCGTCGTCGTCGTCGACGCGGGCGGCTCTTGCGGAGCAGGCTGGACGGGCTCGACCGCCTGCGGATCGGCCTGCGAGGGCATCGTCGTGATGGGCGGCGTCGCCGATTCCTCGTCGTCCGCGAGGGCCGTGGTCGCGCCGAACAGCGTGGCGACGCAGGCCGCCAGCGCAACCGGTGTACGAAGCGTGCTCATGGTTGTCGTCCTTTGCGAAAGGCGTCTCGGCCGTTCGTGACGTCGGCCGGCGCGCGGGCGAAAAAGCAACCACGGTGCCCGCGGCCGAGGAGCGCGCGCGCACGTCGCCACGCGCGCGCCTCGCGACGCGAGCGTCGTGCTCGACGCGTGACGCCCGCGTCACCGATCCGAGCGCGTCTGCACCGCGAGCGTGACGCCCTTGCCGCCTCGTACGCGACGCCTTCGCCTTCTGCGCGGACGCCGATCGCGGGCGCCGTGCCTCGACGAGCTTGCCGTCGCGAGTCGCGAGTCGCGCTCCGCCCGCCGCCGACGCGCTAGCGCGCCGGGAGCGAAGCTTCGACGTCGGCGAGGCTCACGCCGAGCACCTTCTTGGCGATCGGGTCGAGCTGGTCCGGCTCCCCCACGAAGTGGAAGGTCCGGTGCGTGTGGACCATGTCTTTGCCCGGCGGAAGCTCCGCGGCCGGCGAGCTCGTCTCGATCTCGTAGAAGCCGCCCAGCGGCGGCTTGCCCGGTGCGGGCGGCCCGTCGTTGTAGCTGTTGACGACGTCGCCGGCGTACGGGTCCTTCTGGTGCTCCCACATGCTGTTGACGTATGGCGCGCCCTTCTTCGGGCCGTCGTAGTGGACGATCGTGAGGAGCTTCGCCTCCGTGCTGTAGGAGCCGAGCACGCTCTTCGCACGCGCAGGCGACAGCCCGATCTTCCCGCGCTCCTTGCCGTCGCATCGGAACGTGAGGAAGCCCTTCTCCTCGTGCACGGCGAGGCGATCGGGCGGGACCTTGCCGAAGTAGGCGTCGTTCACGATCGGCGTGCCCTTCGGGACCTTCGTCTCGAACGGGATCACGACGCGCGCGTCGGCGGCGGGCGCGAACATCGCGAGGATCCAGATCGAGACGAGCCCCTCGTCCTTCTTCCACGGCGTCTTGCCGGCGTTGACGATGCGGTTCTTCGTCTCGAACGCGACGAACCCCACGCTCTTCGGCGGGACGTCCGCGAGGCCGAGCACCTTCTTCGCGTCCTCGCGCCCGAGCAGGCGGGCGGTGCGCTCGACGTCGATCGCGAGCTCGACCCCTCCCCAGTTCGTCACGGTCATCGACCTCTTGAAGACGACACGGTCGGGCTTCTCTTCGGCCACGTCCCACGCGCCTTCTTGGAGCGCATGCGGCGTCTGCCAGTGGTCGAAGGTGAACGGCTTGCCCGGAGGAAAGTAGAGGCCGTACTGGCCGCCCTCGGGACCGAGCCAGAAGCGGTCCTCGCCGCCGTAGTTGTCGAACTGCGTGCCCGTCTGGCCGGACGCGATGAAGGCTCGGTTGATCCAGCCGAGGCTCCTGCCCTCGCCGGAGACGGCGCTCGTCATCACGCGTCCCTGATACTTCGGCGAGAGCGCGACCTTTCCGCCGTCCGGGTGCGACAGCACGATGACGGGGCCGTGCTCCCGCAGGAACGCGACGTCCTCGTCGAACGAAGCCGGTCCGCGGGGTGCGGTCACGCTCTCCTCCTTCGCATCGCCCTTCTCCTCCGAGGGAGCAGCTCGCGTGCCCGCGGCGGCGGCCGCGGCGGCCGCGCTCAACGGCGGCACGCGCGGTCCTGTGGGCTCGGGCGGCGGAGGCGATCCGCACGAGGTGACGAGCAGGGCCGAGCAAGCGACGGAGATCGCGGACGCGCGCACGAGGCCGAGACGCATGCCGCGAGGATACATGGGAGGCGGCGCGCGTCCCACGAGAGCTCAGCGCAGGCGCAGGACGTCCCAACGGATGCGGCGCGCGCGCGGGCCCTTGGCCTCGAGCGTCACGTCCGCGTGCGTGATCGTGGAGGTCGGCGCGAGCGGGGTCGTGACGCGGAGTCGATCGATCGACCCTTCCGCGCTCGTGCTCACGCATCCGCCGTCGCAGTCGGCGACGAGGTCCGGCGTCACCTCCGGGAGGCCGCTCGAGGCGCTGCCCGCGTCGCGCCGCGCGACGAGCTCCGTGCCGTCGGCGAGCACGATCCTCGCGCGTTGCCCGACCGAGAGCGCGACGATGACGTCGAGCCGATCGGCGACCTTGTCGAGCGTCACGACCGAGGGCTCCGTCGCCGGAGCGAGGGTCTCGATGGATGGATCGAGCAGCGGGACGATCCCGCCGTCCTTGATGAGGAGCGGCAAGCGATCGAGCGGCGCCGGAAGCACGACGCGACGAGCTCCCTCGTAGACGAGCAGGTCGGCGAGGTCGACCCATCGCCCCGGCGGCAGCCACGTCTCCTTCGTCCTCGCGTGCCGCTCGACGACCGGCGCGGCCCAGAGCGACGGCCCGAGGTAGAACGAGCTCTCCGTGCGCCACGCCTCGGGCTCGCGCGGATGGAGAAGGAACGGATGGCGCATGATCGGAATGCCCGTCTCGTGCGCCTCGCGCGCGAGCACCTCGAAGTACGGCATGAGCCGCGTGTGCAGGCGCGCCATGTCGGCATAGACGCGGATCGTCTCCTCGTCGTTCCACAGCTTCCACTTCTCGCGGCGGCCGAGCGGGTTCGCGCAGGCGTTCTGCTCCATCATGATCGGCGAGACCGCGCCGACCTCGGCCCACCGGAGGTACATCTCCTTGTCGTACGGGAAGTCCGTGATGCACTTGAAGCCGGTCACGTCGCTTCCCCAGAGCGGCACTCCGACCATGCCGAGGTTGAGACCGCCGCGGAGCATCGCGGGCAGCCCCTGCGTCTCGTCGAACGTGGCCTCGGGATCGCCGCTCCAGACCGCGGGGACCCACTGCTGCGTGCCGGTGTAGCCGGACCGCACGAAGAAGAGGAAATCTCCCGGGCGCTCCTTCGTGAGCAGGTCGTACGCCGCCTTGGCGCTGAGCACCGGATAGAGGTTGTGGATCTCGTCGCCGCGACGACCGTCCGCGAAGATCCACGACCGGCGGACGTACTCGCCGAAGTCGTGCATCCATCCGTCGTAGCCGAGCGCGAGCGTGCGCCGGAGGAGGTCCTGGAACCAGGCGACCGCGTCGGGGTTGGTCAGGTCGATCGTCGCGAGCGTCTGCATCTCGCCCGAGATGAGCTCGATCTCGCCGAGAGCGCCGTCCGGAGTGGTGGCGAAGAAGCCGCGCTCTTTGCCGTACGCGAGATCCTCGGCCGCCGCCGGCTTCGAGATCGACACGTACGGGTTGTTGTACGCCATCACCTTGTAGCCCCAGGCGTGCGCCGTCGCGGTCCACTCCCGCAGCTCCTCCTCGCGCCCGAGCTCGGAGCGCGCTGGAAGGAAATGGACCGCGTCGTCGAGCCCCGTGGTGGGGACGCGCGCCTCGCGAAGCGCTCGCCACTCGGGGACGCCGTTCACCTGATCGCGGTTGCTCACGCGCCGCCGCGGACCGAACACCCACGACGGCGGCACCATCGGCCGCCCCGTGTCGCGCGTGAAGTCGTCGAGCGAGACGAGCGGATCGTCGTGCACGTAGACGACGATCTCGAGCGAGGTCGCGTTCGCGGCGACGCGCCAAGCGTCGGGACGCTCGCTCCCGAAGTGCGTCTCCGTCCGGTACGTCGTCGCGAGGTGCATCGCGTAGCCGGCGCTCGAGTGGAAAAACGGGACCGGGAAGTACGTCATGGACGGCCCGTTCGGGAACGGGTTGCTCTCGCCGGGCGGGACCTTCTCGCCTCGGCCCGAGCCGCCCTCCTCCGCCCACGAGTACAGAGACAAACCTCGGTGATCGACGCTGGCGTAGCGCTCGCCGAGGCCGAAGAAGTGCTCGTCGGCGCCGAGCGCGAAGGCGACCGAGACCTTGTTCCACGGATCGCCGGGAGGCGACGCGATCGCGTTCGTCCTCAGGCGGACCTTCGCGCCCTCGACGGCGACGTCGACGAGGATGGTGCCTCCTCCCGCGGCGAGCTCGAACGACGCGCTCGACGGCGTCTGCGCCACGAGCCGTCCCGCCACGCCGTGCGCCCACGGTCGCTCCTCCGGGAAGTAGCCGTCCCAGCCGGCGATGATCTTCACCGCGTCGGGTCCGTCGTCACGCGTCGCCGCGGGCGCGCCGTAGGCGTCCGCGCCACCGCCGGTGAGCGTCCGCAGGACCTCGCGGTCGCTGCCGTCGAGGATGCGGATTTGGAACGGCGACAGGCTGACCGAGACCTTCGCCCGATCGGCGCGCAGCTCGAGCCTCGCCGTCCCCTCCTCCTCGCGGTCGCACGCAGGCGCCGCCGCGAGCGCGGTCGTCACCAGCAACGAGATGCCCACCCGACGCACCCGCACCATCGCGGGGACGAACTCTAGCGCCCCGGCCCCTCGGCGTGGAGCTGCGCGCGCGTCGACTCCGCGCGAGCTCGTCCGCTCGCCGCGAAGCTCGTCCGATGACGAGCGGTCGTGGCGATGCGCCGCGGCTCACCCGCCGGCGTCGGTCCCTGCGTCACCGGGCGGCGCACCGGCGTCGGGGCCGCCGCCATCGGGCCCGGTCACCGGCTTGACGCACTCGACGAGCGGCTCGACCGTCTCGGGCCTCCCCGCCTTCGCCTGGCGCGCGACGAACAGCAGGCCGACGCTCATCGCGTCGCACGGCACGTTCGGATCGCTGCGCCCGTCGGCGAGGACGTCGAGGTTCTCGTCGACGTACGTGCTCATCAGCTCGTAGTTCTCCTTGTCGTTCGTGTCGCAGAAGCCGATGAGCCGGAAGCCGTTCAGGATGTCGTCTCGCCGCGCCCTGCCGGCGATGACGCCGTCCGTGATGGTCCACACGCCGTCCACGCTGCGCGAGATCTTCCCGACGACGACGGCCTTCCGGAAGCGGAGCGGATACGCGACGACGAGCGCCTTGTACCCGGGGAACCAGAAGAGCGTGTCCTCGGGCAGGTGCGTCACGATGTAGCCGTCGCGGACGAACGCCTGGTCGTCGAAGATCTTCGAGTCGGGCAGGTCCGGACCGCCGCGGTCTTCGACGAGCAGGTCGCGCTGCACCGTCCACGGCATGTCGGCCGTGAAGCAAGGCTGCGACGACCACGACGGCTGCGAGCAGTCCCAAGGCAGCGGCCGCTCGAGACCGGGAGACGGATAGAGGTCCACGCGCACGCGGTCGTCGTCGGGCTCGCCGTTGTAGCCGGTGATGCGGACGAGGAACGTGTACTGGCCGGCGCAGAGCGCGCAGTTGAACGCGTCGTCGGAGAGGCCGTACTTCTGCGCGAGCTGCGGGACCAGCGCGGCCGAGTACTCGAGCTTGCCGAACGTGTTGTCGCGACAGTACCTGCCGTCGCGCGGGAGCGCCGAAGCGTTGGCTTTGCAGCTCGGCGGAGCGTCCTCGCCCGGGCACGTCTCCGACGCGGTGCACACGCCGTCGATGTCGAGCCCGATGTCCAGCCACGCGTTCGGATCGAGCTTGCCCTCCTCGTTCATCGATCCGAGGCGCATCGACGCGATGGCGAGCGTGATCGGCCCGACGTCTCCGTCGCCCTTGGGCGGAGGCCGATCGTCGAGCGTCGGCATCCCGGCGCTGAAGCAGCCTCGGCTGTCGGTCTTCGACCACCAGCCGATGCCGTTCTTCATCGGCGGCCCCTCCTGCGGAGGGTCGAGCAGGAGCGACTCGTCGTAGATGTCGCAGCTCGAGCCGGCGAGCGCGCCGGCAGCAGCGAACAGGAGGACGAGGAGGAGGCGCCGAGCTTCGCTCATCCGGCGCCTCCATCGTACCCGCTTCAGTCGGCTTCGGCACTCACCGCCGGCTTCCGCCGGCGGACCGCGAAGGCGACGAGCCCGGCGATCGCGATCGCGAGACCGCCCCCAGGGACAGGAGCGCCCGAGGCGGTGCAGGCGCAGCCTCCGCCCTCGTCGACGCCGTCGAGCGGCGCGGCCGAGTTCGACGGCGGGCGAGAGTGGCCCGGAGGCACGGGAGGCGTACGTCCGCGAGCGATGGCTCCGCCCGTCGTGCCTGCCCTCAGCGGCCTGCGCTCACCGGCTGCCTGCGCTCACCGGCTGCCTGCGCTGGCGCGCCTCCGTCGGCGCGATTCGAAGGCGACGAGCCCGGCGACCGCGATCGCGAGAGCGCCCGCAGGGACGGGAGCGCCCGCGCCGGCGCACACGCAGCCCCCGCCCTCGACGGCGCCGTCTTCGAGGCCCGAGGCCGAGCTCGACGGCGGCGTCACGACCGCAGGCGGCGGCTCCGTCGACGGGGGCGGCACCGGAGGGCTCCCCGCGTCCGTACCTGCGTCGACTTCGGGCGCCGACGCATCCGTCTCGGATGCTCCGCCGTCTTCGGATGGGGAGACGCCGGGCATGATTTGGAAGCTCATGGTCACGGGCGGCGCAGGCTCGAAGTTCGCGTCGCCGTCCTGCGAGGCGCGAATCGCGCACACGCCCGCCGCGAGCATCTGCACGGACGTCCCGGTCACGGAGCACACCGAGGGCGAGAGGGACTCCAGCGCGACGGGCAGCCCCGACGTCGCGCTCACGTCGAGCTCGACGAGCTGCGGCCGGAGGGTCTGTGGGGGAACGGGCAGGAAGTCGATGCGCTGACTCGCCTTCACGACCTCGAGCGCGAGCGCCTGCGTCGCGGGCGGCGCGACGCCGTTGGCCGCGCTCACTTCGAGCGGATAGACGCCGACGCTTCCGAGCGGCGGCACCCCGCTGATCGTCGGGCCGTTCACCGTGAGACCGGGCGGCAGCGTCCCCTTCACCGTGACGACAGGCTCGGGAGCTCCGGTCGCGACGATGGTGAACGAGCCCTCCCGTCCCACGACGAAGCGCGCGGTAGCCGGGCTCCCGATGCTCGGCGCGTCGCCGGCGATGAAGGTGTTCGTGTCCGTCGACCACGGGCCGGGCCCGAAGGCGTTGACGGCACGCACGGCGCACTTGTGCTCCATCCCCGGAGCGAGCCCACCGACCGTGAGCGGGCTGCCGGCGCCACGCCCGCGCCCGAACGGCGCGCAGACGGCCTCGTACTCGATGATCGGAGCGTCACCCACGTCCTCCGGCGGCGAGAACGTGATCGTGACGCTCGTGCTCCCGTTCGGCGTCGCGACGCCAATCACGGGCGGGGCGGGCGGCGCGCCCGCCGCGAGGACGGAAGGCGGAGCGACGGATCGAAGCGCGCCGTCGAGCCCGAGAAGCTCGTCGTCGGAGAGCGCTCGCGCCCAGATGAACGACATGGAGATCGAGCCGGAGAAGGAGAAGTTGCCGTTGTACGCGTTACCGATCTCGAACGGGCCCGGCCCGTCGACGTTCCGCGTATCCCCGGGGCACCCTTCGAAGACGACCGTTCCGTTGACGAGGAGCTCGTTCGTCACGCCCGCCCGACGCCGAGCGCCCACGAGGCTCCATGTGCCGTCGGGGACGTTGCCGTGGCCGCTGCCCTGGCACCATTCGGACACGTCCCCCGCGTTCGTGAGGAACATGAGGTTCTCGGGCTCGGCGCCCTGCAACTTGAGCACCCAGCCAGGCTCGTCGTCCGCGTGGTAGCTGCCGATGATCCCGCGCGCGAGGCCGATGTTGAGGCCCGCGTGGCTCGGATTGACGAACGAGAGCACCGTGAAGCTCCCGCTGCCGAGCGCCGGCCCTCCATCTGCGCGGTAGAGGCGCTTCGTCGCCCCGAAGCCCGTCGCCGCGCCGACGCCCGGCAACGGACCGTCGGTCCACGTCGCCGTCATCCCGAGATCGTTCGAGCCGACGCGGTCGAACACCGTCCCGCCGCCGTTCTCGGTGAACGTGAAGAGCGTCACGAGCCCCGCACCGAACACGTCATCGATCGAGCTCGCCGAGGGCGCCGACGACGCGCCGTAGTAGAGGTCGATCTGGCTCCTTCCGTTCGCCAGCGACGGCACCCGCATCCAGATCTTCGTCTCCGGAGTCCCGAGACCGCCCTCGATCCAGAACGGCACCGGCACGCAGCTCGAGGTGAGGATGCGAACGTCCGCGCCGTCGGGGCGCATCGCGCCCGTCTCGACCGGCCTTTTCGTGTTGATCTTCGCGAGCAGGATCGCCTCGCGCGTGGGGCCCGGGTTCTCGACCATGATGTTGATGCGCCGGTTCCACGTGGGCGAGAGCTGAGCCGGACACTCCGCGCGCGCCTCGGCCGGCGTCAGAGTTGGAAGGAGCAGCGCCAGGACCGGCGCCACACGAGCGGCGATGCCGCGCGAGAGGCGCGGGATGCCGGAGAGGCGCGGGCGGCCTCGCCTGCCCGCCTCCCCATCGAATCGATACGCTTCGTCCGAAGCCCTGCGGTCGCCCCCGAGTTTCCGTCGCGAAACCACTCCGAGCATCTGCACCCTCAGCCTCCGAGCATAGGGGGCGGTGGGTGTCAAGGTAGATGTCGCGTGAATGGTGTTAGCTCCCGACTCGGATCTCCCGTTCGCGAAGCGTGATGCCGAGGCGCACCGGGCCCGCCGGTGACCAATCCCGAATGCTGCCGGTCCATCGTTCGGGGTGACGGTGCCGAGCGCGCTCGTAGACGCGTCGACGGTGTTCGAGAATATCGGTCTCGCGGCGGAAGTGGCGCTCGTCCGGAGTAACGAACTTGATTTCGCTGTGCCGATGTTCGCCGTTGTACCAGGCAACGAAGGCCACCACCCACTTGCGCGCGGCCTCCAGGGAGGCGAAGGGCCCCTCGGGGAAGCAGGGGCGGTACTTGAGGGTGCGAAAGAGCGCCTCGGAGAAGGGGTTGTCGTCAGAGACCCGAGGGCGGCTGAAGGATGGGATGACACCGAGCTTCTGGAGCGTGGCGAGCAGCGTGCTGCCCTTCATCGGGGACCCGTTGTCCGAGTGGAGCTTCAGGCCCCGGGGGTGGCCCGCTTCGCTGACGATGCGCTTCATGAGCTCGGCCGCGAGCTCGGCCGACTCTTCGTCGTGAACCTGCCAGCCGACGATGCGTCGGCTGTACACGTCCACGACGAGATACAGGTAGTAGTAGGCCCCCCGGACGGTGGTGCGCAGGTAGGTGATGTCCCATGAGTACACCTGGTTCGGTGCACTGGCCTCTATGTCGGGCCTGGGCCGTGCGCTCGGTGCCCTGGCCTTGCCTCGATGGGCGAGCTGATTCTCGGCACGGAGAACCCGGTAGAACGTCGACTCGCTCGCGATGTACTCCCCTCGGTCTGCAAGCCGCGGGACGATCTGCTTCGGCGACAAGTCCCGGAACTCCTCTGAGTTGGCGACCTCGAGGATGCGCTTCCGCTCTGCCTGCGAGATGGAGTTGGCCGGCTTCGTTCTCGGCCCACACCGTCGGTCTTCAGCCGTCGCTGGCTTCTTCCATCGCTGAATGGTGCGAGCGGAGACCCCCAGCCTTGCGCACACGGCTCCGAGGGTGGCCCCCTTCGAGCGCGCGTCCTCGATGAGCGCCAGCGTCACTTCTCGCTCTCCTCGCTCGACGCGGCGTCCTCGTCCTTGCCCCGGCGCTGGTGCCGCTCGTCCCAGCCCAGGGCCTGAAGTTTTTTTTCGAGCATCAGGAGCGCGGCTGCCTCGGCCAGGGCCTTCTCCTTGCGCCGCAGCTCCCGCTCCAGCTCCTTCACGCGCTTCTCCGCGGCTGCCAGCCTCTTGCGCTGTCTGGCCGTCAGTGCCCCTGAGGGCGCCGCCTCCGCGCTTGTCAGCGCTCCGGCGGCGGCATCACGCCACGCCTTCAGCTGCGCCTCATGGAGCCCCTCCCGGCGGAGCAGTTCGCCCAGCTCCGCACCCTCGAGCCCTTCCGCCGCAACGACGACGCGCAGCTTCTCCTTCACCGTCCACTTCTTCGAACCGGGCTTATCGCCCTTGCCCTTCTTCTCGCCGGACACCATCGGTGAAAGGCTACCTGCATGGCGTAGCCACTTCGACAGCGTGGGCTGCGGAACTCCTACCTGCTTCGAAAGCGCACTGGCGCTCACGGCCGGCGGACCCAACATCCGCTTCACCATCTGCTTCTTGAACCCCTCCGTGTAAGACACGGCATCCATCGACCTTCTCGCCCCGCGTGGTGATCAGCCCGGCCACTCAGCCGAGGCGACAACTACCCTGACACAGGGGGATATACGTCGCTCGCGCTCGCGGCCCAGAAACGGCCCTCTCGGGCCGAAAGGGCCTCCGTGACCCGTTGCGGAGGCCCCGCCCTCGGTGCTTCTTGGGCTTGATCCAGGGCTTTCGCGCTGGAATACGGTGGCCATGAGCGAAGTGGGGAAGATCGTCGGGCTCCTCAAGTCCGACGCGATCGAGAAGCAGATCGCGGCAGCCATCGTGCTCGGGGAGCTCAAGGCGAAGGGGCCGGGCGTCGTCGAAGGACTCGGCGACGTGCTCGACAGCGGCGTGTCGTTGCTCCAGGTGCATGCGCTCGACGCGCTCGCCCGCATCGGAGCGAAGAAGGCGCTCCCGAAGATCTTCCCGCTCCTGTCGACGGGGAACGACGAGGTCCGTCGAGCGGCGACGCGGGCCGTGGCGAGCGTGGGCGAGGAGGTCGTCCCGATCATCAAGCAGAAGATGGCGGTGGCCAGCCCCGAGGAGCGGCGCGCGCTCGACGCAGCGCTCGCCGAGCTCGGAGGCAAAGACGCGTTCTCCACGCTCATCAAAGGCCTCGCCTCGAGCGACGCCGAAGCGGCGAAGGCCGCAGCGCTCGCCGTCCGCCAGCAGATCAAGAACGCCGACGGCAACAAGCGCCGCAGCTACCTCGCAGAGGTCGAGAAGTTCCTCGAGGCGCAGAAGAAGAAGGGCGGATCGCCCGGAGCCATCGCCGCCGCGGTGAAGATCCTCGGCTACCTCGAGGACGAGAAGACCGTCCCGACGCTGCTCGCGTACGCCAACGACGAGAAGCAGCACCCGAGCGTCCGCCAGGAGGCCATCATCGCCTTCCGCTTCGCCCTTCAGAAGGACAAGCCGAAGTCGGGCGAAGCGTCCCGCAAGGGGGTGAGCGCGAAGGTCGTCGACACGCTCGTGAAGGCCGCCGAGGCGGAGGATCGAACCCTCGCGCAGACGGCGCTCCACACGCTCGGCAGCCTCCCGCTCGGCGAGGACACGGCCAAGCGACTGGAGAAGCTCGCGCTGCATCCCGATTTCGATCGAGCGCGCTTCGTCCTCGACCTGCTCGGACGCATGGGAGGGAACGAGGCCGCCCGCGTCCTCACGAAGGTGCTCGTCACGACGAACGACCGCCGCTACGCCGAAGCGGCCGCGGCGGGCCTCACCGGAAAGGAGGACGCCGTCCCCGCCCTCGCGAAGGCGCTGCTCGAGACGACGAACCCCGATCGCGCGTGGGTGTTGCGCAACGTCCTCCGCCCGACGGCAAAGAAGATCTCGCCCGCCCTCCGCAAGCAGATCCTCGAAGAGGCCATCGCGCGTCTCGGCAAGGGCGAGCGCAACTACGAGGCGCATCTCGACGTCGCACGTGACGCCGACCCGGAGGGCGTCGCGGAGGCCCTGCGCGGTCTCGCGGCCCGCCTCCGCAAGAAGGACGAGAACAAAGCCCGCGTCGTGCTCGCCATTCTCTGCAAGTCGGATCGCGCGACCGACGACGATCGCTACGCGCTCGCATCACTCGAGCTCTTGCGCTCGAATCGGGACACGCGCCCGGCGGCGCGCGCGGGCGACGAGTCGCTGCGCCTCCTCGGGAACCTCGTCCGCCACGGGTTCGACGTCGCGCGCGCCCTCAAGAAGGATCGCACGCTCGACCTCGAGCACCTCTACTACGTGGGCTTCCATTTCACCGAGGAGGGTCAGCCGCTCGGCCAGGAGCTCCTCGAAGAGGTCGTGAAGAAAGGCGGCAGGTCCAAGGTCGCCAAGATGGCGAAGAACAAGCTCGCGCTCGCCGAGGCGGAGTAGCGGCTCGGCGCATCGGGCCTCGGCGCATCGGACCTCGGCGCATCGGACCTCGGCGCATCGGGGCCTCGGGCTCTTGCCCGGGCTCAGTCGTCGTCGGACGGCCCGGCGGCGGGCTCGTCGAGCTGCTTGGCGATCGGCGCGTCGCCTCCGCCTGCGGCGGTGCTCGCGACGGGCTTCGTGGCCTCCGGCTTCGTGGTCTCCGGCTTCGTTGCCTCTGACTTCGTGGTCTCCGGCTTCGTGGCCTCCGGCTTCGTGGCCTCCGGCTCCGTGGCCTCCGGCTTCGACGCCGCGGCGCTCGACTCGTCTGCGTGCTCGCCTTCCTCGGTCGAGTCCTCGTTCGACGGGTGTCCTTCTTGCGCGCCTGCGCCTGCGCCTCCGTCCGCGGATGCTTTGCGCGCCGTGGGCTTTCGCTCGCCCGGCTTCGCCGCGGCCTTTGCGACAGGCGTCGCGGATGCGCTCGCGACTGCCGGATCCACCGGTACCTCCGGCTGCGCGCTCGCGCTCTCTTGCAGAGGCGCGGACGGCTCGTTCGCCGAAGCCGCGAGCTCGGGCTTCGGCTCCTCGCGGCCTCCGAGGAAGATCCCGAGCGCGATGGCGACGAGCGCGACCCCCACCGCGGCGTACAAGGCGATCGTCCGGCGGCGCTCTGCGGCCGCGGCCGCGGGGTCCGGCTCGAGCGCGTCGCGCAGCCTCTGGATGCGCGGTGCCGATTCGCTGACCGGCGCCGGCGCTTCCTCTTCGTCCTCGAGCGCAACCTCGAGACGACGAAGCCTGCGCGGGGTGAGGACGCGCATGCGGCTCGACGAGGATGGCGTCGGCGGAACGCGCGCGCCGCGTTCCGCGCCCCACTCGAGCAACGCTTCTCGAAAGGCCGAGGCGGACTGGAAGCGTTCGTCGGGATTCCGCGCCAGCGCCTTCATCACGATCGCCGCGAGCGCGGGATCGAGGGACGGCTTGAAGGTCCTCGGATCCGGAGCGTCCTTCAGCGCAATCTCGAACATGATCTCGTTGACGTTCTCGCCGGCGTGAGGGACCCGTCCGGTGAGGCACTCGTAGAGCACGACGCCCACGGAGTAGATGTCCGAGCGATGATCCATGTTCTTCGCGCCGCGGCACTGCTCGGGTGACATGTAGACCGGGCTGCCGAGCACGACGTTCGTGCGCGTGAGGCCCTGCGCCTCGTTGCCGGACGCGAGGACCTTGGAGATGCCGAAGTCGACGATCTTCAGGATCTCGTCCTCTCCCCCTCCCGCGTCGTCCGACGGTCGCACGATGAAGAGGTTCGCGGGCTTGATGTCCCGATGCAGGACACCGCGCGAGTGTGCGTGAGCGAGCCCGGACAGGGCATGGATGACGAGCTCGACGGCGCGTTGCTCGTCGAGGCTGCCGACGCGCTCGAGCAGCCGGCCGAGGTCCTCGCCGTCGAGCAGCTCCATGACGATGTACGGCCGGCCGTCCTCGAGGGAGCCGACCGCGTACACCTCGACGACGAAGGGAGAGTCGATCTGCAGCGCCGCCTCGGCCTCTTGGACGAAGCGGGCCCTTCGCTCCGGCCGCGTGACGAGCTCGCCGCTCATGATCTTGAGCGCGACGGCGCGATCCCCCATCTGCACGTCGGCGGCCTCGTAGACCGTGGCGCACGCGCCTTCCCCGATCCACCGGACGATCCGATACCGGCCTGCGATGAGCTCGTCTCGCGCGAGCACGACGAACCATCGTAGCGCGCGCCGCCATCGTCTCGTGAGGATCCTTCGCCGCAGCGAACGAAGGTGGCCGAAGGTACGCCCGCTCGGCCACTGCCGCGCCCGGCGTGCGTCGGAGGCCGCGCGTCGAGTCGTGTCGGGGGCCACGCGTCGAGTCGTGTCGGAGGCCGCGTGTCGAGCCGCGTAAGAGGCCGCGGCTCGAAGGGCCGGCAGCGTGCGCCGAGCGAGCGAAGCCGGTAGGTCCCTGGGGGAAAGATCACCTTCGCCCTCCCCTCTTTGGCGAAGCGTTTCAGCTTGCGCGCGTACTCGACGCGGAAGGCCCGGAGCGCCGCGAGCTCGGCCGTCCGCCTCTCCGGGTCGACGCAGGCGACCGCGGGACGTAGCTTTCGATGCCGCGCTTTCGTCGATGGCTTGGCCGTCGGCGCGACGTCGACGAGCGACTTGCGGCTCGGGAGCGCGACGCGCTTCTTGCGTCGGATCTCGCGGTACTCGCGCTCCTTCTGCGCGACCGCTGCGCGAACGCGCGCGGCCCACTCGGCGCGCGTCTCCCGAGCCAGCTCGCGCATGGGCGGCGGTGGCCACCCCGCGCGCAGCGTGACCTTCGAAGGCATCACCCTGCTCTTCCGGCTGAAGTACCACTCCGGCCGCTCGTGCTCCGTCGTCTTGCCGTCGAGGTAGTCGAGCGAGCTGAAACCCGGCCAGTCGACAGCGCGGTCGACGAGGTGCGCCGCCACGGGGTTCGCAAGCACGTACACGATGGCGTCGAACACGTCTCGCGGCGTCACGAGGCGAGTCATACACGTCTCCTCGCTCGACCAGACGTTCTCCCAGCGGTCGTACCGGTGGTTGATGCACTTTGCGAGCAACTTGTGCAATCGCTGGACGAATGCGGGAACCGTCCCGAACCGATCGTAGACGACCGCGTGATAGTGATTCGACATCACGACCCACGCGATGACCTCGATCTTGTGCCTCCGAGCGGCCTCGGCGATGCAGTAGGCGAAGATCGCCTTCGTCCCCTCGTCCGGCTTCAGGAGGAACATCCGCTGCGAGATGCGGCGGGTGATGAGCAACACGTCCCCGGGCAGAACCCGACGCGGAGCCGTCATACCCCCCAGGTCGACCACCCGGCGGCGAAGTTGCGTAGATCCGCACCCCTGCCTGCCTGACTGTCTGCCTCCGCACCGACGTTACGACAAACAGGCGTGGTTTCGGTAGCATCGGGGCGATGGGGGCGGTCGTCTCGCGGGAATGTCCGAACTGTGGGGCACCCGTCCCGCCGCAACACACGCTGCTGACGTGCGGGTTCTGCAAGGCGCCGCTGATGGTGGTGAAGCCGCAGGCGCAGGCGCCGCAGATGCCGCAGGCGCCGGTGCCGGTGACTCCGTTCGGCGGGATGAGGGAGACGGCGCCACGTGGCGTGGGCGCCTCCGCAATGGCCGCGATGGCGGTCGCAATCGGCATCGTCTCTTTGGGCGTCGTGGCGGTGATCGTCATGTGGTCGTCGCCGACGGCGCCGATGGGTCCGATGCCCTCGCCTGTCTCGCCGATGGCGCCGGTGGAGGCGCCGACCGCAGTTTCCTTCACGGGAGACGGGTTGATCGCCATGTTCGATACGCAGTGCGCGCAGGGCGACGCGCAGTCGTGCATCACCGCCGGAGCGTTGTACGAGCACGGGCAGGTGGGCGTGCCCGTCGATCGCGCGAAGGCTCGCTCGTACTACCAGCGTGCTTGCCAGCTCGGGAACGACGCGGGATGCACGCTCGCGAAGCAGCTTTAGCGTCCTGCTCGAGGCATCGTGATCGCAGACCGGGTCGTCGACGGCCTTGGTCCTTGACCCTCGCAGCCGCAGGGCGATGATGTGCGCCGTCGATCGTCACGATCCTCACGATCCCCACGAGGCTCCCGAGGCACTGCCCATGCTCGACATCGTCCGCACCTCGCTCCACCGCGCGATCACGTCGCCCGCCGGCGATCGGTTCCTGGCGGTTCGCCTCCCGAAAGACCTCGCTCGGCGCATGAACGCCATGCTGGGCGAGCCGCTCTGCTCGGAGGCCGAGCTTCAGCGCCGGCGCGCGGGTCGCGCAAAGCTCGACGAGCTGAGGAAGACCGGTGGGCGCTCGCTGAGTGGGAGCTCGCCGGGTGAAAGCTCGCTCACCGGCTCGACGGTGAGCGCCGCGGCGGTGCAGGCCCCCGTCATGATCTACTTCGAGAAGGACCGCAACGTGCGGATGCTGCGCCGCATCCAGGAGCTGCTCGACGCCAAATCGGTCCGCTACACGCTCCTCGACGTCACGGACGACGAGACGACGAAGGACTTCGTCCTCCGCGAGGCGAAGTGCCAACTGGACGATCTTCCCATCGTCTTCGTCGCCACCACTGCCGTCGGCGGATACAACCAGCTCGTGGACTGGGACGTCTCCGGTCGGCTCGCGAAGGCTCTCGCCGGCGCGTGAGCTCGCCCCCGGCGGTGCATTCCTTGGGCTCCGCGTGAGCAAGACGCTCCGCCTCGCCTGGTACAAGATTCACGTCCGAGAGCGACGCGTGCGCGCGATGCCCGAGAGCGCGCTCGACGGCTCGCCGTTCTCGGGGCCGGCCGTCGATCTTCGCGGCGAGGACGCGACGCACGCCATCGACGCCGCGAAGCCCGTCGTCGCGTGGCTCGACGAGCGCGAGCCCGGCGTCGTCGTGCGATCGATCTCCGTGCACACCGAGGCGCCGCGCGTCATCGTCTCCGCCGAGCCGATACCAGGCGGAGATCCCCGCCCGCGCGCGCTGCGCTTCGACCCGCCATGGGCCGTCGAGCTGCGTGATGCCGCGCGCGACGCCGAGCACATCATCGGCGAGGCGTGTGCCCGGATGCTCGAGCGCCGCACGACGCGCTGACCCCGCGGGACTCACCCGACGCGCATGCTCTCGACGTGCGCCGAGCGACGAAGCTACCGCCCGTCATCGGACGGGCGGCGGCGCCGCTCCGCCTTGAACTGCACGCTCGTCCCGAGATGGCCGAGCCGCCTCGCCTCGAGACAGGCGGGCGAGCCGGGCTCGACGATACGGCAGTCGTCCGGACGCACCTCGTAGATCACGCACGGGTAGCGACCCGGGACCGAGACGTCGAGGCAGGCGCACCGATTGCCCGTGTTCTTCACGAACCGGAAGTACGGGGGACGGTCCTGAAGCTCCGTGTAGATCGGGAGGAGCTTGGGCCCGAGACGCTCCTCGTCCGACTCGAGCAGGTGGACCGTCTGCGGACCGTGATGGCAGCAGCGACCGCAGCTGACGCAGTCGGCGCCGTCCAGGTCCGGCTCGCCTTCGATGGGCGGAAGGCCTCGTAGCTCGCTCGGCTCCCTCGCGTCGGACA
The DNA here is from genome assembly GCA_937949945.1 of uncultured Myxococcales bacterium. Classification (GTDB taxonomy): domain Bacteria; phylum Myxococcota_A; class Polyangia; order Polyangiales; family Polyangiaceae; genus Labilithrix. The sequence goes on along the minus strand of CALFEQ010000110.1, from coordinate 5,687 downwards.
CGGCGCTCCGATATCGCGGCGACCGACGCCCCGCAAGCGCGCACGCTCGCTCGAGCGAGCGCGAGGTCAGCCGACCGGGATCGGCCACTTCGCGTTCTCGACCATCGGCCAGAGCGCCCGCAGGGCCTCGCGGAGCTTCGCGGCGGTCGGGCGCTGACGCGGGTCGCGGCGGAGCGCGGGCACGAGCGCCTCCGCGAACGGGCCGACGTCGGGGTTGGCGACGAGCTCTTGCATGGGCTGCGGGAAGCCGTCGTGCGAGACGTGCATCGTGATCTGCGCGACCTCGTTCGGCGCGTCGAAGAGGACCTTGCCGGTGAGCATCTCGAACGCGACGCAGCCGAAGGAGTAGACGTCCGCGGCCGTGGGCGACGGGACGTAGCCGGGCGGGAGCACTCCCCAGACCTCGGGGGCGCCGTACGGGCCCGTGCCGCAGCCCTGGCGGATCTTCCGGCCCGCGAGCCCGAAGTCCACGAGCACGGCCTGCTCTCCACGACGGAGGATCACGTTCGACGGCTTGAGATCGAGATGCCCGATGCCGACGGAGTGCATGGCCTCGAGGCCGGCGAGCACGTCGTCGAGCGCCTTGAGGCACCGCTTCATGTCGAACGTCCGTGACTGGAGGACGCGCTCGAGCGAGATGCCCTCGACGAGCTCCATCACGAGGATGGGCAGCGGCTTCGTCCCCATGTCGAAGGTGACGAAGCGCGCGAGGTTCGCGTGGTTCGGCAGCATGATGAGCGCCGAGGCCTCCTCGCGGAACATCTTCAAGAACTCTTCCTGCGAGAGGCTCCGCGCCGCGGTGGCGTTGTACTCGGGGACCTTGAGCGCGAACCGCTCGGCGGTCGGATCGTTCTTGTCCTCCACGCGCGTGACGACGAACACCGACGCCGTCCCGCCCGAGCTCAGCGCGCGCTGGACGTAGAAGCCGCCGATCGTGCGTCGCGCAGGAAGCCACGCCGGGAGCTGCTCGGTGACCGGGAGGACGGCCGCGTCCGCCGACGGTCGCTCCTTCGGGAGGTCCGCGAGGCCCCACAGGAGGCCGGAGATGAGCCGCGCGAAGCCGTGGGGGATCCCCGCCACGAGCTCCTCGATCGCCTGGCCGAGGGTCTGCTCGTCGAGGGTCGCCTCCGCCTCCGCGAGGACGCGCGAGACCGCGATGCTGAGGAGCTTCGGGTGCGCGGGTGCCATCGCCGTCGGCGGCGCCTCCGGATCGATGCGCCCGCTCGCGCCGGCGCACATCTGCGCGAGCGCACCAACCCACGTCTCGACCGCCGCGACGACGTCGGCGTCCGACGTCCCGGACGTCGAGAGGGCGCTCAGCGCAGACACCTTCACCGTGGTCGCGAGAGCGCCGTGGATCCGGACGAGGACCGTGCGGAGCGACTCGCTGCGGGCCGAGCCCTCGAGGACCAGCTCGTCTGCGAGGCTCTCGAGCGCGGCCAGGCGTGCGTCGGCCGCCGCCCTCGTCGACGGACGGACGGAGTCGCCCGTCGCGTCGACCTCGAGCTGCGGCTCCGACTCGCGCAGGAAGCGCGCATACCGCGCGAGCACGTGGCGCAGGTCCGGGTCCATCGACGCCTCGGCGAGCGTCTCGAAGTCGCGACGGGCGCGGATGCGCATCGCGAGCACGAGCAGGGCGTCGGCGACGTCGCACACGCCGAAGCGGACGAGCGCGTCCAGGGCGCGAGCGAGCGCCGCCAGCAGCGTCCGCTTGAGCACCGGGGCCGGGTCCGCTCGGAAGTGATCGAGGAGCGCCTTGACCGTGCGAAGCCACAACGCGCGCAGGCGCTGGGCTCGCTGGACGTCGCCGCCGTCCTCGCCGCGCTGGCCGCGGCCGACGCCTTCCAGGTTCTCACCGAGGTCGCCGTCGACCAGATGCAGGAGCGCTCGCAGGCGCCGCAGACGGAGCGTCGGGTGCTTCGGCGCCTTGCTCTGCTGCTGGATGACCTCCGGGCTCTCGCACGTGACGATCCACTCCGCGAACCTCTCGCGGATCAGATCCAGGCTCTCCTCGCTCGCACGCGCCTCGGCGGCGCTTCCGAGCTTCAGGAGATCGTCGATGACGTGACGCTCGAGCAGGCTGGTATCGAGATCGCGTAGGACGGCCATCGACGTACGACGCGCGAGGGAGCCCGTGCGGCCCTCCGCGTCGTCGTCCTTCGCCACCGCCTCGAGCGCGTCCATCCCGCCCTTCGCCGCGACGAGCACCTCCTTCGCACGCTGATACGCCGCGAGCGCGCCTTCCGTGACGAAGGCGTCGAGCGCGCCGGCGACGAGCGCCCGCACGGGTTGGTCGTCGCGCGGGACGGGCTCGAGGTCGCGCCCGATCTCGCTGAAGAGAGCGTCGGCCCCGTCGTCCTCTCCCTTCGGCTTGTCGCGCGTCTTGAGGAGCTCGGAGGCCTGGCGCATCGCGCGCTCGACGGTCTTCGACGGCCCGTACTCGTACCGCAGCTCGGCGACGGCTTCGGCGACCTCGGGTGTGGCCACGGACAAGACCACGTCGAGCATCTTCGCCGCGACCTCGGGCTCGGCTTCGATCGTGCGCGGGATGCCCCAGACGAAGGCCGCGGCGCTCGGCGGATCGTCCCGCGTGAAGAGCCCGCGCTTCACGGCGGCCGAGAGGATCTTGAGCGCCTCGTCCGGCTTCACCGCGCCGAACGCCGCGAGCGAGGCCGCCGCGCGCCGCCACTCCGTCGGCGTGAGCCCCTCGCGGAGGCTGTCCTCGATCTGCTGCTTCAGCTCGGGGATCCACCCGGCGCAGAGGCCACGCGCGACCGCGACGTAACGCCAGACGAGCGATTCGCGATCGGCGAGCAGCCGGTCGTACGCCGTACGCACCGTGTCGCCTAGGAACACGCGCAGCGCATGCGTGTCGCCCATCTGCGCCCGCCGGGCGGCCTCGCGCGCCGCGCGCTCGAGGATCTTCGCCGCGAGCCGGCGCGCGGGCAGCGACCGCGTCGACGGCGTGGAGACCCAGTCACGCTGGTACTCGCGACGGCTCAGGAGCGCGAGCGCCAAGGGGCCGTCGGCGACCCCGTGAGCGAGCGGCAGCTCCGTCACGAGGGCCACGCGCGCGCGGATGTTCGGGCTGCCGAGCCCCTTGCCCGCGGACTGCGCCATGCACGTCGCGATCGCCGTGAACGTCTCCGCGTTGCCCGCGAGCATGCGCGCGAGGACGCGGCGCCCGAGCTCGCGCTGCTCCGTCCCGACGGGCAAGGCGGCCGCCAGCGTGTAGAGCGCGACGCCGGCAGCCTGCGGCGAGAGCCAGTCGAGGTCGTCGGCGAGGCCGGCGGAGAGGGCGGCGCTGACGCCTCGCAACAGCACGTCCGGGTGCAGCCCCTCGAGCGGGCTCGGTCCGTCGTCGGTCGCCCGAGACAGCGCCGCCATCGCCTGGCGCCAGAGGACACGACGGTCCGACGGCTTCGCATCGGCCAGCTCGAGCAGGCTCGAGACGTAGAAGGACCTGTCTCTCAAGTCCTCGAAAGCGTACGCGGCTTCGGGGGCTCCGCGCAAAAGCTGAAATGGGTCGGCGGCACGCCGCACGCGTGGCCGCCGACATGGCGAGGCTCCGGCAAGGCAAAGGCGAGGACGCTCGGCACGGCGCCGGCGAGGACGCTCGGCACGGCGCCGGCGAGGACCCGACGAGGCGGCCGCGAGGGCTCACCGACGAAGCGGCGACCATCCGTCGCGTCCTCGCCGCCTCCTCTCCCGAAAGAGATTCCAAGGCTGCGCTCACGGCCTCGGCAGGATCGTGCTAGGAGTGGCCCGCCGTGATCGTACTCGACAAAGTCACCAAGCGTTTCGGCCCCAAGATCCTCTTCGAGAACGTCTCGATGCAGTTCGATCCTGGGAAGCGCTACGGCCTGACCGGCGCCAACGGCGCGGGCAAGTCGACGCTCCTCAGGATGCTCGAGGGCAAGGAGGACACCGATCAGGGGACCATCACCATTCCCTCGAACCTCCGCCTCGGGGTGCTCCGGCAGAACCACTTCGAGTACGAGAACGAGCGCATCCTCGACACCGTCATCATGGGGAACAAGACCCTGTGGGACGCGATGCAGGAGAAGGAGCGCCTTCTCGCGGGCGAGGTGACGGACGAGATCGGCATCCGTCTCGGCGAGCTCGAAGGCATCATCGCCGAGGAGAACGGCTACATGGCCGAGAGCGAGGCCGCCGAGCTCCTCGTCGGCCTCGGCATCCCCGCCGAGAAGCACGACTCGAAGATGAGCTCTCTCGCGGGCGGCTACAAGCTCCGCGTGCTCATCGCGCAGGTGCTCTTCGGGAAGCCGGACGTGCTCTTGCTCGACGAGCCGACGAACCACCTCGACCTCGACTCGATCCGCTGGCTCGAGCACTTCCTCATCGACGAGTTCAAGGGCACGCTCGTGGTCGTCAGCCACGACCGCCACTTCCTCAACGCGGTCGCGACGCACATCGCCGACGTCGACTACCAGACGATCACCGTCTATGCGGGCAACTACGCCGCCTTCGTCGACGCGAAGTACGAGAACAACCAGCGCGCGGCCGCCCAGGCCGAGGCGGCGAAGAAGAAGGTCGCCGAGCTCCAGGAGTTCGTGCAGCGCTTCGGCTCGCACGCGAGCAAGAGCCGACAGGCCCAGTCGCGCGTGAAGCAGATCGAGAAGCTGAAGGAGGAGATCGAGACGAAGGGCCCGAAGCGCTCGAGCCTCGTCCGTCCCTACATCCGCTTCGAATTCGACAAGCCCTCCGGCCGCGACGTCCTCCGCATGGAGGACATCAGCAAGACGTTCGTCGACGAGAAGGGCAAGGAGATCGTCGTCTTCGACAAGATCTCGTTCAACGTGAACCGCGGCGACAAGATCGCGGTGATTGGCCCGAACGGGATCGGCAAGACGACGCTGCTCAAGATCATGCTCAGCGGCTTCGCCGGCCTCGACGAGGACACGAAGCAGGAGATCATCAAGCCCGACACGGGCGAGGTCCGCTGGGGCCACGACACGTCCGTCGGCTACTTCGCGCAGGACACCCACGAGGCCCTCAACCGCACGGCCGCCGGGATGAACGCGGTCGAGTGGCTCTACCAGTGGGACAAGATGGCGTCCCACGAGCACATCCGCAGCATCCTCGGACGCCTCCTCTTCTCCGGCGAAGCGGGCCTCAAGCAGGCCGCGACGATGTCGGGCGGCGAGTGCGCGCGCCTCTTGCTCGCGAAGCTCGTCCTTTTGAAGCACAACGTCCTCGTCCTCGACGAGCCGACGAACCACCTCGACATCGAATCGATCGAGGGGCTCTTGCAGGGGCTCAAGCTCTTCAAGGGGACGGTCGTCTTCGTCAGCCACGACCGCCACTTCGTCTCCGAGCTCGCGACGCGCGTCGTCGAGCTCCGTCCGAAGGGACCGAACAAGGGCGCGGAGCTCTACGACTTCGGTGGGACGTACGAGGAGTTTCTCGAGCGCGAAGGGCGCGACTTTACGCGGCGGTGATCCCGGCTGCGTGAGAGAGGCTCCAGGCTCCAGGCTCCGGGCTCCAGGAGGTGAGACCTGCTGGGTCGTCGCGCCCCTTGGCCGGTCGCGGCTTCCAGCGCACGCTCAGCGTGAGTCGATCGCTAAACGACGTCTCCCGCTTCGCCTTCAGCACGAAAATGTCGACGAGCTCGGCGCCCCTCGAGCGTGCACCGGACCGTCCGGAGCACGGACTGGAGACTTTAG
>CALFEQ010000109.1 GCA_937949945.1 uncultured Myxococcales bacterium | reverse complement strand
CCGACCTCGTGGACTTCGTCGTCCTCGTCGTCGGCTACGGGATGGGCACGCCCGACGAGATCGCCGAGGCGGCGGCGACCTTCGACCCGAAGAAGTTCGCAGGCGTCGTCTTCAACGAACGCGCGTGACGTGACGCGGGCCTCTGCGGCGACCGGCTACCGGCCGGCGGCCGCGCGCAGGACGGCTCCGCGCAGCTTCTCGTAGCGTGCGTTGCCGAGGAAGCGCTTGGCGAGATCGAGCGCCGTGGCCTGCGCCTTGCGTCGCAAGAGCCCTCGCCCGCGCGCGATGCGTCCGATCGCGTCGGCGCTCATGCCGCGCATCACGGCGACGCGCGTGAGGCGGTACGGGTCCGTGCGGCCGGAGTTGACGCCGATCACGCTCGTGACGAGCGAGCTGTACCCGGCCTCGCGCGCCGCGCGGCTCACGCGGCGGTCCCAGCGTCCGCCGGGACACGAGAAGTGCACGACGGCGCGGCCCGTCATGTCTTCGAGCGCTCGCTTCGAGTCGACGAGCTCGCGTCGCACCTCGGGCGTCGGCAGATCGTGGAGGTACCGGTGCGTCATCGCGTGGGAGCCGATCTCGAAGCCGAGATCGGAGAGCTCCCGGACCTGCGCTTTCGAGAGGTAGCCGCGCCGTCCGACGTGCTCCACCGTCACGTAGAAGGTGGCTCCGAAGCCGGCGTCGCGGAGGATCGGCGCCGCGCTGACGAGGTCCGTCTCGCATCCGTCGTCGAAGGTGATCGCCACGCCGTCGGCGTGACGCAGCTCGCGCGAAAGCGCCTCGCTCACGGACAGACCGCGCAGCCCGTCGGAGCGCAGCCGCTCGACGTGCGCGCGGAACGCCGCCTCTTCGACGACGTACCGCGTGTAGCCGGGATCCGTGTTGCAGAGCTCACGGTCGGGCCGCGAGAGCTCGTGGTACATGAGGTAGGCCACGCCGCTCATGGCTGTCCCGAGGATCAGGCCTGCGCGACGGCGGGCGTGAACGTGGTCTCCGGCCGGGTGAACGTGCCTTTCGGTGCCTCTTGCTCGGGCCAGTCGCGGTGGAGCGCGTAGTGCACGAGGCCGACGGCGAAGCCGACCCCGTGCGAGAAGTGCAGCACGGGGAAGATCGAAGCGACCACGGGCACCGTGGCCCAGCCGTGCTTGCGCCCGACGCGCACCGCCTCGGCGAGGCACGCCGCGCCGTAGAGACCGAACACGAGGGGCGTCAGCGGATGGAAGGCGGACGTCGCGACGAGGCCTGCGCTGCCGACGACGAAGAAGAACGGCAGCATCGGGCGGATCGTGGGCAGACCCTTGTGCTTGAGGAGCGTGCGCGCGCGGCCCTTGCCGTACTTGAAGTACTGCTTGGCGAGCCCCGCGTAGCTGTCACGCGGGAAGTAGTGCACGACGATGCGGCGGCTGACGTAGACACGACCGCCCGCGCGGAGGATGCGCTGGTTGAGCTCGGCGTCCTCGTTCGTGATCGCGTTCGGGTCGAACATTCCGACCACGTCGAAGACGTGACGCGGAAACGCGCCGGGGAAGACGGTGTCCGTGAAGCCTTCCGCGTCCGGGTGGCGATACGCCGAGCCGCCCACCGCGAGCTTGCTCCCGAGCGCGGCGCACACGGCTCGCTGGAACCAGCTCTCCGCCAGCGGACGGGCCGAGCCGCCGACGTTCTGGGCGCCGGTCTCCTCGAGCACGGCGACGCACTGCCGGACGAAGTCCTTCGCGTAGCGCGCGTGCACGTCCATGCGAACGATGACGTCGCCGCGCGCGACGGCGATCATCTCGTTCATCGCAGCCGCCTGGAGGCGGCGAGGGTTGTCGATGACGCGCAGCCGGCCGTTCGACCGCGCCGCGAGATCGGCGAGGATCTCCCTCGTGCGGTCCGTGCTCATCCCGTCGCCGACGAGGATCTCCATCCGATCGGCCGGGTAGTCCTGCGCGAAGACGTCCTCGATGCACCTCTCGATGTGGCGCTCCTCGTTGAAGCACGGGATGGCTACCGTCACGAAAGGCAGGGTCGCAGCGTCCGCCACGAGTCGAACATAGCACGCCGGCGCTCGCGCAAACGTGTGTCGCTCAGGAAGCGGACCGGCGCTCGCGTACGCCCGCGCACCAGGCGGAGATCTGGTCGAGCATCAGCCGCTGGCTGCGGACGGTCGTGAGCGTGTGATCGATCGCGGGATCGAAGATCACCGTGACGTTCTCGTGTCGTGCCGGTGCTCCGAAGCGATCGGCGAGCTGCTCGCGGTAGCTGAAATCTCCGAGGTAGCTTCCCGAGTAGACGAAGCAGAGCGAGGTGCCGCGGTCGACCAGCTTTCCGAGCCCGTCGGCGAACGAGATCGGGTCCGGCCGATTTCCGAACTCGGGCCATACCTTCTCCGGTGCCCGTTTCGTGATCCGCGCGACGAGCGCGGCGACCTTCGCCGGTACCTTGCGCGCCCGCCGGGTGATCGCCGGGACGAGGCGCTCGTGCTGGAGCCGCTGCTTCCAGTAATGGAGCCGAGTGCGTCGCGTCGGGAAGTAGAACTCGTCCATCATCCAGACGCCGACGACGCGCGGATCGACGAGCGCGGTGTTGAACCCGTTCTTCGCTCCGGAGCAGATCCCCGCGACGATGAAGGACGTCGCGCCGCTCGCGGCGGCGAGGTAGTCCATCGCCGAGCGGATGTCGGCGACGGCCTGCTCGTCGTACGGTTTCGCCTCGCTCGGCGTGCCGCTGTCGCCGACGCCGCTCAGGTCGAACCGCAGGACCGGAAAGCCCTCGCTCGCGAGGAGCCGCGCGAGCTTCACCGTGAACCGGTGCGGTCCGACGTGATGGATCACGCCGGCGTTCGGCAGGACGATGCCGATGCGGCTCGCGGGCGCTCCTTCGGGGAGGGACAGCACGCCCGTGAGCACGCGATCGGGACCGAGCTGGGTCGCGATTTCCTTCATGCCCGTGCCTCGACCTGCTCGAAGAGGAGCTTCACCGCGGGCGCCGGCACGAGCGCCGTGTTCAACGCCTCCTCCGAGTTCCACTCGAAATCGTGCTCGAGCACCACCGTCGTCACGTCGGATCGATTCGGCGGACGCGCCAGCTCCGGCCGCGGCGCCGGCGGCATCACCCACGTCGCCGGCGGCCCTCCTTCTCGACCCGCCGAGCCGTCGAGGCGGCCGATCTCGTCGAGCATGGCAGCGCTCGTCCCGAAGCCGATGATCTCGCCGGGCGCCTGCTCGCGTAGGTCGTGCGGAACGAGCGTGTACGAGAAGCCGACCGCCTGCTGGTAGCAGCGGGCGAGATACTCGAGATAGGCGGGGCCGGAGCCGATGGGCTCCCAGAGGACGAGATGGCTCGGCGCGTGCGTCACCTTCGCGGCCGCGACGAGCGCGGCGACCGCGCCGAGACGGATGCCGACCCAGATCGTCTTGCACGCTCCGACGCGGCGGATGAGCTCCTGCTGCGCGAGCGCGATGTCCTCCACCCATCCCGACAGGGTGCTGTCTTCGTCCATCCCCGCGGAGTCGCCGGTGCCGAAGTAGTCGAAGCGCAGGCACGCGATGCCGTTCTGCTCGAAGCGATCGGCGAGCGTCCGCAGCATGCGGTGGCAGCGCACGTACTCCTGCCCGAAGGGGTTGCAGATGAGGACCGCGACGGGATCGGGACGCTTGCGCTCCGGGCGATGGAACGCGCCGTACAGCCTCCGCGCGGCAGGACCGAAGAAGAAGGGGGTCATCGTTCGAGGTCGGCGGCTCAGTCGCGCAGGAGCTTCGACTTGAGCCGTCCGAGGAGGCCCTTCATTCTAGTGCCTGCTCCGCTCGAGACGTGCGGCTCCGTGGAGGTCGGCGACGCGGCCGCAGGGCCGGGCTTCGCGCGCGCGCCGTTCTCGGGCTTCGCCGCAGGCGCCGGGCTCACGGACGCGGCGAGCTGCCCGAGCGACTCGAAGATGAGCCGCCGTGGCTCGAAGCGGACCCCGAGCCGGCGATCGATCTCCGCGATCGCGCGCATCGCGAGGAGCGAGTGCCCTCCGAGGTCGAAGAAGTTGTCCGTCGTGCTCACCTGGCGAATTCCGAGGAGCTCCTGCCAGACGAGCGCGATCGTCCTCTCCGCGTCGCTCATGGGGCGAGCCACGTCCTCTCCGCTCCCGGATTCGGCGTCGGTCGGCGCGGGGAGCGCGGCCCGGTTGATCTTGCCGTTCGGCAGGCGCGGGATGTCGGCGAGCTCGACGAAGTGCT
>CALFEQ010000108.1 GCA_937949945.1 uncultured Myxococcales bacterium | reverse complement strand
TTCGTCGTCGGCGTCGAGTCGTCGTCACCGCCGCACGCAGCGACGACGAGCGCGACACCTGCCGTGGTCAGGGTGAGCGCGAAGAGAGAAGATCGGATGCGGCGCTTGGTCATGAGCTCGAGCGTATCTGCATCGAGCCGGCGTCGCGTCACCGAAGTGCAGGGACGGAGCCAGGTCACGCCGGTGACCATGGCAGCGTGATCAGACGGCCTTCGGGGCGGGGGGCTCGGAAGCGGCGAGGGCGGAGGAGGCCTTTCCCTCGTAGTGGCGCTCACTTGCGTCTGCGACGAGTGCGGGGCATGAAGCGTGGGCGGTATCGAGAGCGCGTTCCACCGAGCGCTGGATCTCGCCAAAGTCGGTCCACCGCGCGAAGACACGCTCGTACGTCGTCGTCGAAGCGGTGATCGGCCGACAGATGGACGATGACGGCGTCGGCGATGGCGACGCCGGTCCCTCCGGTAGGTTCCGCCCGAAAACGACGGCGCGGGCCCGAAGAGGACCCGCGCCATTGACCAAGGACCGGGGGCGCGAACGCGCTCACTCCTGCAGGGCAAAGCGGTAGAGCGCTTGCGAGGTCGCGCCCCAAGGCAGCCGCAGCGTGAGCACCTTCCTGCCGTTCTCGGTCGATACGAAGAAGAGCGCCTCGGACGGAGGCGGGGTCAAGCTGCACTCGAGCGGCTCGAACTTGAGCCTGTTTCCCGTCGCCGTGACATCCACGTCGTAACGCCGCGTGGTCAGCCTCAGAGACGTGCTGTCACGCCGGAACTCATCGATGAGCTCGAACTTCGCCGTGGTGCTGGACGTCGCGGTGATCCGTAGAGCGCCGCGGTGCTCGCGCGGCTCGAATCCGCCGCCCGGCCCGCACGCATCAGGGGTGCCGAGCACGATGACCTGCCTCAGCACCCACCTCGAGTTCGAAAAGGCCTCCGGGAGCCCGATGCGAATCGGCGTGGAGACGCACTCGCTGTTGGTGAACTCGCCTGGGCTCAGGTTTTCGCATGCGGGACCGGCGTCGAGAACGGAGACGCCGCCATCCTCCTCCTCGGCAGGCGGATCGACGCCGCCGTCCGAGGTGATGAGCTCTCCTTCTTCCTCACCGCCGGAGTCGGCCTGTGGCTCGGCGTTTCCGCCGGCATCGTCCGAGGGCGGTGTCGCGCCGTCCGGGGCGGCTGCAGGTGGATTGGTCGTTTCGTCATCGCCGCACGCGGCGGCGAGGAGCGTCACGCTGGCGGTGGTGAAAGTCAACGCAAGGATGGAAGTACGCACGTGGCGTTTCGTCATACGCTTCAGACTACACAACCGAGAGTTGCGCGATGTCGCCCGAATGCAGGCCGGTAGAGCCTCGACTGGGTGACGTAGTTGCTCGGTGACCCGCGACTAGACCGCTTTGGAGACCGGCGCCTTCGGGACTTCCGACGGAGGAGGCGGCGCGGTTTCCCTCGTAGAAACGGCCTCCTGCACTTGCGAGGAGGGTGCGTCGTGGAGCGTGGCGGGCATCGAGAGCGCGCGTTCGACGGAGCGCTGGATCTCGGAGAAGTCGCGCATACCGCACCAGAAAACCCACCACTTGTCGCTCTTGTAGAGGCCGTCGGCTTTCTGCGCGTACCAGCCGTTGACGGGGTTGTTCGCGCGGGAGCGCCAGAAGAGCTTCGGGTTCTCGCGGCGCAGCCGCTGCCAGATCGATCCGCCGATGCCTTCGCCTTGCGCCTCGGTCGTCACCGCGAACTTGTCGAGGTACGGGACCCCGTGCTCCATCGTGAGGATCGCCGTCGCGCGGTACGACTCGGCGAGGAACACCTGATACGGCCGCTTCTCCTCGAAGTAGCGCTCGTCGAGGCGCCGCCCGAAGACCTCTTCGAGCAGCGCACGCAGACGCGCGAGATCGATCGTGCTCCAGTCGTGGTGGAGGACGACCTTCTCGCCACGGCGAACGAGCGTGCCTTCACCTCGGTGCGTGAAGAGCTCCTTGGCGAGGTGCTCAGGCGAGGTGATCGAGACCGAGGACGTCGGCGGCAGCTCCGCGAGGAGTGCGTTGATCTCGATGAGCTTGCGCCGCGACTCTGGGCTGAGCGCCGGGTCGTTGACGAGGACCTCGTAGTCCTCCGCGAGGTTCACCGCGGAACGGACGATGCCGGAGCCGTCGATGAGCCCGCCCGTCTCGTTGAGGAACACCACCTTGTGAGGCAGTAGAGCGCGCGCGATGGCGCGGGCGACGGCGTCGGCGTGGATGACGAGGATCTGCCCCTTCGCTGTCTCGCCGAGCGGTGCCACGACGGGGAGCGCGCCGGCGCGCGCGGTCTGGGCAATCGCCGCCTCGCGGACCTTCGTGACTTCGCCGATGAGGCCGAGATCCGGCGAGTCCACCTTCTTCGCCTCGAGGACGCCCGAGGTGAACGGGCGCGCGCGCGTCTCGAGCCGCTCGAGGGCTTCGACGAGGCGCAGGTTCGTCTCGTGGAGCACCCTGCGCGCGATCTCGAGCGCAGCCGGCGTCATCTTGCGCAGGCCCTTCACGACGGGCGCGTCCACGCCCGCCTCCGCAAGCGCGCGATCGAGCTGGACGTTTCCCCCGTGCACGACGATGGGTACGAGCCCGACACGCTGGAGAAATGACAGCGACGAGGCGAGCTCGTCGAGGCTCCGGTCGATGATCGCGCCGCTCACCTTCACGACGGCGAACTTCGGCGCGTCGACGCTCGCGTAGTGACGCAGATACTGCTCGACCTCCTTGCGGCTGCCGATGTTCGTGAGGAGCCGGACGATGACGTCCTGCGTCTCCTTCCCCTTGTTGGTCATTGCGTCCCGCTCTTCTCGTGCTCGGACACGAGCCGCTTCATCACTGCCTTCTGGACGTGGAGGCGATTTTCGGCCTCTTCGATGACGAGCGAGCGCGGACCGCTCACGACCTCGTCGGTCGCCTTCACGTTCCGCCGGAGCGGCAGGCAGTGGCTGAACCAAGCATCGTCGGTAAGCCGCATCTTGTCGGCGTCGACGATGAAATGCTTGTACCGATCCCGGATGAGCTTCTCCTCCTCCCAGCGGCCGAAGTACGGGAGCGCGCCCCAGCTCTTCGCGTACACGACGTGCGCGCCGCGATAGGCCGACTCGATGTCGTGCGTCACCGTCACGCGGTCGCCGGCGGCGTCCATGTAGCGACGATCGAGGACGTACTCCGGCGTGGGGCAGAGGAGCGTGACGTCGAAGCCGAACTTCGCCGCGATGATCAGCGCCGAGTTCGCGACCGCCGTGTTGAGCGGGCGAGGGTGGTACGTCCACGTCAAAAGGAACTTCTTGCCGTCCGTCGTGCCGAGGCGCTCCTTGAGCGTCAGCATCAGCGCCAGCTCCTGGCACGGGTGCGTGATCGTCTCCATGTTGATCACGGGCACCGTCGCGTACCGGGCGAACTGGCGGATGACGAGGTCCTCGCGGTCCTCCTCCCATCGCTGGAACTTCGGGAAGGCGCGCACGCAGATGAGGTCGCAGTAGCGCGACAGGACGCGGGCCACCTCCTCGACGTGCTCCTCCGCATCGCCGTCCATGACGACGCCGTCGCGGTACTCGATCGGCCACGCGCCCTTGCCGGGCTCGAGGACGACGGCGTGGCCGCCCATCTCGTAGACGCCGATCTCGAACGACGACCGCGTGCGGAGCGACGGATTGAAGAAGACGAGCGCGACGCTCTTGCCCGCGAGGTCCGTTCGCCTCCCGTTCTTGCGCGTGGCCTTCAGCTCGGCGGCATCGGCGAGGATCGCCTCGAGCTCCGGGCGTGACCAGTCGAGGGTGGAGAGGAAGTGACGGACGCCCATGGACAATGCGTACCCAGATAACGCGTTCACGCTGTGACGCAACAGCGAAACTCACGCTGTTGTGCTCCCGTGCCGCCGCGCAGCGTCCTCGGGCCGGGGGTTAGCGCGACTGTTCTTCGAGTGCGCAATTCGGAAAGGGAGGCGGCGCGGTCCTTCGTACGCGCGTTCGGGAACGGGAACGGGAGTACGTCGGCGCCGTCCTCGCGGTCTCGTCCAGGCGCGGCTCTCCTGCTGAGGACTGAGGACTGAGC
>CALFEQ010000107.1 GCA_937949945.1 uncultured Myxococcales bacterium | reverse complement strand
ACGCCTCCCGCGAAGTTCGCGAGGAGGAGGAAATGGCTCCAGCTGCTGGACTCGAACCAGCGACCCGGCGGTTAACAGCCGCCTGCTCTACCAACTGAGCTAAGCTGGAATTGGTAGGACGGATACTTACGCCGGGGCCCGTCGTCAAGAGCACTCGTGCAGGAAAGCTCACGGGGAACATCCGGAGCCCCTCTTCCGTTGCCCGGTCATGGCGGAAAGCCGCATCTTCCGCGCATTTTTGCTCGTTCTCGTGGCCCTCGGTCTCTACGGCTGCGACCGGGCGACCAAGCTCGCCGCGGAGGTGGGCCTCGAGGGAGGCGCGGCCGTGCCGGTCGCGCCTGGGGTACTGGGTGACGCGGTCGAGCTCCGCTACGTCCAGAACGACGATGTGGCCTTCAGCCTCTTCCGTCTGTTGGGGTTGCCGCGGTCGCCCGATCTCCTCGCTGCGATCGCCGCCGTCGCCACGCTCGCGATCCTCGTCCTCGCGATCGTGCGCCTTCGGTCGACGGGTGCCGACGCCTCGAGCTCGGGCGAACGGGCGGCGCTCGTGGGGTTCGCGCTCGTCATCGGCGGCGCGCTCGGGAACATCGTCGATCGCGTCGTGCGCGGCTACGTGATCGACTTCATCCACGTGAAGGGTTGGCCCGTCTTCAACGTCGCCGACGTCGCGGTCGTCGTCGGGATCGGGCTCGTCGCGATCGCGTCGCTCGGTGGTCGCAAGCGTGACGCGCCGCCTGCCGACACGGCGTGACGCCGACGCTCACGGTTTCGGTGACGCTCACCGAGGGAACCGAAGGGGAGGGGGCCCGGGCCGCGCGGCGTCCGTGCCCGCGTCGACGATCGGGACGCCGGCCTCGGCGTGGACCTCGTTCATGAAGCCGAGCATGGCGCTCGGGATCGTCGTGTCGAGCTTCTTCGTCTCGATCTTGCGCGTCGCCTCCTCGATGACGGCGAGCTTCTTCTCGAGCATGGCCTTCGGTCCGGGGCCCGCGAGCGGCAGGCCCATGCGGAGCGCGCGCTCGGTCTCGCGCCAGAGCGCGAGCGCTCCTTCGAGGGCGCGGAACGTGCCCTCGCCGTAGCTGCCGCCCGGGCCTTCTCGGCGCGAGAGATCCTTGTGGACGCAGGCGGAGTGATCGGCGCCGTGCTCCGGCGGGATCGTCTTCGGATCGGCGCCCGAGCCGAGCAGCCAGTACGTGGGGCACGCGCCCGGGACGGCGCCCACCACGGCGCGCATGGCGGCGCGGGCGGCCTCGTCGTCGTCGATCTTGCGGCCGACGATCGGAGCGGCTTCCGCCATCTTCCGCGCGACGGCGAGGCGCAGGGCGTCGTGGCCGGCGCCCTTGCCGTTCTTCATGTCGCCGAGCCACGTGTCGGCATGTGCGAGCCAATCGCCGCGGCCGTCACGCAAGATGACGACCGCTGCCGTCGTGGCGGCGGCGTGATCGGGCGGGTTCGGTTGGAAGCCGAGCTTCGAGCCGAGGCCGTTCGCGATCTCGGCGAGGCAGCCGTCGTCGTGCGGGCCCGGCTTGCCCGGCGGGACGACGACGGGAGGTGCGTCCGAGCACGTCGCATACCCGGCGACGGCATCGCGGATGGCGGACGCGTCGTCGGCGACCAATGCGTCGCGGACGGCGTCGATCTTCGCCATCGGCGACTTGCAACCGATCGGCGCGAGCAGCGACGCCGCGGCGCCGAGCGCGAGCATTCCGGCGAGGCGCTTGAACACGAGGACCACGGTGAGAACCACGATACCAGGCAGCGCGCGCGGCTTGCGGCGCCTGCGGGGCGGACGAACAATGACGGCATGACGCATCCGGCGCCGTCGCCTCCCTACGCCCCGCACGATCCCTATCGCGCCCGGGCGAGGGCGCCGCTTTCCAAGGCCGGCATCCCGCGCTCGGCGCGGAGCCTCGCGATCCTGTTCACCGCTCTCGCCACGCTCGGGTTCTTCGTCGGGGTGGGCTTCTGGGGAGCCGCGTTCGCCTCGGCGACGCACGGTACCGCCCGACCCGAAGAGGGGCTGCTCACCATCGGCGGGGCCCTTCTCTGCGTCTCCGTCCTGCTCTGCTACGGGCAAGTCTTCGCCGGCCTGTACTGGGTGTACAAGGCGTGGGACTGGCTTCCGCCCGAGCAGCGGTACACGCGGCACTGGCGGAGCTGGATCCCGCCCGCGCAGGCGGCGCTGTTCCTGCTCATTCCGTACTTCCAGTACTACTGGATGTTCCTCATCAGCTGCGGCTTGTGCGACGCGCTCGACCGGATGCGCGTCATGTACCCGACGGGCGAGACTTCCTCGAAGGGGCTCGCGATCGCCGCAGGCGTCTGTCAGCTCGTCGTGCCGTTCCCGATCGGCGCGATCCTCTGGACGATCTTCATGTCCAAGTGCGAGCGCATGATGCAGGAGATGAGCGACGCGAGCGCGCGCATGCCGTACGCGGCGTGAGCGCACGATCGTGACCGGAGGACGATCGCCGGTCCGTCCGCGATCATCGACCGAGCGGCGACCACGTGAGCGCGAGGATCGCGAGGCCGAGCGCGACGAGGACCAGCACCGTCGGAACGGCGACGAGGCGGAGGCGGCGGTCTCGCCCGGCGTCGAGCGGCGACGCTTGTTGCTTCACGAACGCCTCGACCGGCGGCGGGCCGAGGTCCGGAAGCGGGTCGGAGTCGCGCGGGGCGAGGTCCAGCGGCGGGCGGACGTCCGGCGCTGCGTCGGCCGCCGAGGGCTTCGCGCCGGCGGTCCGTCGCTCGGCCTCGTCGGGCCAGGCGACCGTCTCCCATCCGCCGGGGGGCGTCGGCGGTCGAGGCATCGGCGTGCGCACGCCGGGCGTGACGTCCGGCGGGAGCGACGACGCGTCGCGGCCGGTCGCGAGCCACCATGCGCGGCGCATTTCGGACGCAGAGGGCCAGCGCGCCTCCTTCTCGAAGGCGAGCGCGCGATCGACGACCTCCGCGACCTGCTTGTTCGCGCCGATGAGCACGGACGCGAGCGGCGGCGCCGCCTTCGTGCGCGCGTTCTCGAGCTTCTCCTCGGGCGTCGTTCCCTCGTGCACGCGGCGGCCCGTGAGCAGCGTGAAGATGATCGCGCCAGCCGACCAGATGTCGGACCGGGCGTCCACCTCCGGCCGGTTGCGCGGCGCGCGCAGCGAGCGTGGGCCCGCGACGAGCGCCTGCTCCGGCGCCATGAACGCCGGCGAGCCGATCACGAGCTCGTCCGTCGGCAGCGCGGAGCGGGGCCCCTCGTCGGCGAGGCGCGCGCGACCGAAGTCGGTGAGGACGACACGCCCGTCCTTCGTGAGGAAGACGTTCCCCGGTTTGAGGTTGCGGTGGAGGACGTTCGCGGCGTGCACCGCGACGAGCGCATCGAGCAGGCCGTCGACGATGGGGCGAGCCTCTCCGAGGCGGAGCCGCCCGCCCATGCTCATGCGACGGAGCTCGAGCGTCTCGCCTTCGAGCAGCTCCAACACGAGGAAGACGCACCCGTCGTCCGTCACGCCGTCGTCGAAGACGCGCTCGACGCCAGGGTGATCGATCCGATTCGCGAGGTGCGCTTCCTCGAGGAAGCGCTGGACGACCGACTCGAACTCGCAGTGCGAGCGGTGGATGATCTTGATGGCGGCCTCGAGGCCGTTCCGATGGCGCGCGCGGTAGGTCGCCGCGATGGAGCCGTAGCCGATGAGCGCCTCGAGCCTCCATCGCTGCTCGAGCGTCGTGCCGACGCGCGCCTGGGCCTCTTCCTTGCTGCTCACCTTCCTCGCCGCCCCATCGCCCGCGACGACGGGCGGCGCGCATCATAGCCGCCACGAGCCGCCGAAGGCGACGAGCCGCGAGCCCAGGGCGCGAGGGAAGGGCGCGAGACGCCAGGGGCGCGCCGCGAACGTGCCGCGAGCGCGCCCCGGAGGACGAGGCGTCCGATCAGACCGTCGCGAACCCGGCGTCCGGGATCTCGAGCGGCGTCTTGTCCTCCTCCGCGAGGAGCTGGGCCTTGTGCTCGACGCCCGGGAGGACGTTGCGTGCATAGTACAAGGCCGTCGCGACCTTCCCGCTGTAGAAGGCGTGATCCGGGTGGCTCGGGTCGGTCTTCGCCTTCGCGGCCTCCGCGACGACCGCGCCTTCGAGGAGCTGCCACGCGACCGTGAGCTCGCTCATCATCTCGAGGAAGCGGTTCGCGGAGAGGGGCACGAGCGCGAGCTGGCCCGACTGGAACCACATGAGCATGCGCATCGCCGTGCCGGCGACCGCCTCCTGCGCCGCCCCGAGCTTCTTCACCGAGGCGCCGAGGACGGGGTGGTTCGAGTGCTCGGCGACGAACTTCTGCACGTCACCGAGGAACGCCTGCAGGTTCGCGCCGCCCGCCTGACCGAGCTTGCGGCCGACGAGGTCCATCGCCTGGATGTGGTTCGTGCCCTCGTAGATGCTGAAGATCTTCGCGTCGCGGCAGTACTGCTCGACGGGGTAGTCGCGCGTGAAGCCCGCGCCGCCGTAGGTCTGGATCGCGAGCTCGCAGACGCGGAAGCCCTGGTCGGAGCCGTAGGCCTTCACGAGCGGGACGAGCAGGTCGACCTGGCCCTGGTGATAGGCCGTCTTCGCCTCGTCCTTGCCCGTGTAGACATGGACCATGTCCTGGTGATGCGTGAGCTTCACCGCCAGCGCACGGATGCCTTCCACGAGCGCCTTCATGTGGATGAGCATCCGGCGCACGTCCGCGTGCTCGATGATGGGGACGCGCGGCGCGGTCGCGTCCTTCCAGTGCGTGATGCTCGAGCCCTGCTTGCGCTCCTTCGCGTACTCGAGCGCGTTGAGGTAGGCGGTCGACGCGACGGCGACGCCCTGCACGCCGACGGAGATGCGCGCAGCGTTCATCAGCTTGAACATCTGCGGCATGCCCTGGTTCAGCTTGTCTTCGCCGCCGACGGGCCAGCCGAGGCACTTGCCGTTGTCGCCGAAGTTGAGCACGCAGGTGGCCGACCCGTTGATGCCCATCTTGTGCTCGAGCGCGCCGACGGAGACGTCGTTGCTCTCGCCCAAGGTGCCGTCCGGGTTCACGCGGATCTTCGGCACGATGAAGAGCGTGAGGCCCTTCGTGCCCGGCGGCGCGCCGTCGACGCGCGCGAGCACGAGGTGGATGATGTTCTCGGCGAGATCGTGATCGCCGCCGGAGATGAAGATCTTCGTGCCACGGATCGAGTAGCTCCCGTCCGGGTTGCGCGTGGCCGACGTCTTCGCCGAGCCGACGTCGGTGCCCGCGTGCGGCTCCGTGAGGCACATCGTTCCGCCCCACGCGCCGGTGAACATCTTCTGGCAGTAGGTCTTCTTCTGCTCGGGCGTGCCGAAGTGCTCGATGACCTCCGCGGCGCCGTACGCGAGGCCGGGGTACATGTTGAACGCCGTGTTGGCGCCCGAGAGCATCTCCTCGATGAGGACCTGCACCGAGCGGGGCGCGCCGGCGCCGCCGTGCTCGGGCGGAACCGCGATCGCCTTCCAGCCCGCCTCGTAGAGCTTCTTCCACGCCTCCTTGAAGCCGGTCGGCGTGATGACCTTGCCGTCCACGAGCTTGCAGCCCTCGATGTCGCCGACGACGTTGAGCGGCCCGAGCACCTCGCGGGCGAAGCGGTAGCACTCTGCGAGCGACGTCTTGACCTCTTCCTCCCCCCAACCCTCGTACGGCTCCTTGCCGAGCAGCTCGCCGAGCTTGAACTGCTCGAAGAGGAGGAAGTTGAACTCGCGGAGGTCCGCCTTGTAGCGGTTGATCTTCTGGATCGGCTTCGTCACGGACGCGTGCTCCTTCGTCGAAGTTCGTCGAAGTTTTCGTCGAGACCGGTGGAGGTTTTCGGCCCAACGATGATGGTGGGGCGCGTGGTGCGACGCGTCAAGGTGAAACTGAATGGCGATTCAGTTTTTCGACGTTTCTACTTCTTGCCGAGCTTGTCGAGGAGCGGCGCGATGAGCTTGTGCTCGCCGGAGCCCTTTTTCACGCGCATCGCGAAGAGCCGCACCTCGCGCTCCGCATCGATGTGCGAGGGATTGAGCTGAAGCGCACGCGCGAAGTCGCGGAAGGCCGCCGGAACGTTGTTGAGCCGCTTGTGGACGAGGCCGCGGTAGTAGAACGCCGCGTCGTTCGTGCGATCGAGGTTGACCGCCTTGTCCATCTTCGGAAGCGCGGCGCGAAGCTCCTCCTCCAGCGCCTCGCCGCCTCGCAGCTCGGCCCACGTCATGATCGCCAGCGCCTCTGCGTCGTCGGGATCGCGCTCGATGAGCGCGGTGCAGAGATGGATGACGGTCGGGAACTTGCGCTGCTCGAGCGCCTGCCGAACCTCGCGGATGATCTGCTCGCGCGGACGCACGCTGTTCGGGTTCCGCTCGGCGATGTAGGCGCGACGCGCGTCGGGATCGCACAGCGTCTGCTGCGCCTTCGTCATGTGCGTGAAGATCTTCATCGCCTCCGCCCGCACCGACGAGAGCTGCGGCGGGAGCCGGTCCGGGTGCCACAGCTTCGAGAGCCGGATGTACGCCGCACGCGCGGCCTCGGACGATCCGCCCTCGGGCAGGCCGAGGACCTCGAAGTAGCTCTCGTGCTCGACCCCCATCGCGCGCGCCTTGATCCCCTCGACGCCGAGCTCGAGCGGGCTCGGCAAGAGGAGCGCGGACGGCACCGAGTGGGGACCCGTCTGCGCCGGAATGCGCGGCTTCGAGCCCGAGACCGCCGGCAGCTTCGACGAGGAGCTCGGCGGCGGGGCGGGGATCCTCGGCTGCGAGCCGGGCCCGACGGCAGGCATGCTCCCCGACGGCGAAGCCGCCGGACGCGCGACTGCGACCGGACCGGACTGCGGGGTCACCGCGGACATCGATCCCGACGAGACGTAGCGCGGCCCGGGCATCTCCCGCGACGCGTGACGCATACCCCCCGAGGACGGCGGCGTGACGACGGGGACGGGACCGCTCGGCATCGTCACTGGCAGCGCGCCGGTGGACGGATGCGTGCGGACGCCCGAGACCGCCTCGACGCACTTCGCGATCACGAGCAGGTACACGAGCAGCTCGACCCGTGCGGGCGGCAGCTCGGTCGACGCCTTCATCTCGTCGATCGTCATCGGCCGCTCCGAGAGCGCCTGGAACAGCGCCGTCTCGAGCGGCGGGAGGCGCGCCGATCCGCCGGTCGTCGCGCGGAGCGCGTGGTTCCCCACCCGACGCGTCGTCTCCGCGACGAACTTGAGCGGCGGGTAGTCGCGGATCCCTCGCCACACCGGCCCGACGCAGTCCACCGCGACCGGCGGCTCGATCGGCGGCGTCCGCGCGTCGTAAAAGGCGTACTTCGTCGTCTCCGGAAGCGAGAAGAGGTGATGGACCTTGCGGTGGATCTGCTCGACCAGCACCTCGTCGCGCTGCGCCGGCGTGATCGCCTTGCGCTCGATCAACACCTCGCCGTGCAGCCGCTTCGTCTTCGCGATCTCGAGGAGCGTCGCATCGAGCGTGGCGGAATCGATGAAGCCGAGCTCGTAGGCGATCGCCCCGAAGAAGGACCCCGGACACATCCCCACGGGCACCGTCTCGACGGCGGTGATCGATCCGCGCCAGAGCGTGATCGTCGCCTGCCTCCCGTCGGTGGTGACGAGCTCGAGGCGGCCGGTGAGGCGACGGTTGCGCGAATAGATGAGCGCGTGCGCCAGCGGCGTCGCCGCGAGCGTACCGGTCGCCGAAGGCGTCATGCCGATCAATGTACAGGAGGGGCTCGCGTGCGCGCGAGGTGGGTGTGGCGCGGGGCAAGCCAGACCTCAGACCTCGGTCCTCAGCATTCAGCTCGTGTTGCTCGCTCCCACCTTGTCGCTCTCGCGAGTCGATCGCCCGTTTTCCTCCGCTTTCTCACACGCGGAGGTCGGAGAGGCCGGCTCGACGCGACTGTCTCATGAAGGCTGCGAGTGTCTTGGTGCGTTGTTCGAGAAGTCCGGCAGCGAGGAAGGATGGCGGCCGCACTCGATGAGCTCTGCGGCGTGCACCCGCTGAGGACTGAGGACTGAGGACCGAGGACTCTTCTTCGAGGAGCGGGCAGCGAACGCAAAGTCGGCAGCGACTCGACGAGCCACGGCGCGCTCAGAGCTCGGCGCGAATGACCACGAACTTGTTGCAGAGCGCCTTGTCCGTGATCTCCTTGTACGCCTTCGGCGAGACCTCGCTACGCAGGCTCGCGGTGCGGGTGTGCTCCGTGATGAAGTACATCACGCGCACGCCCTCCTCGCGCTTCTGCTTCAGCCAGTTCTGGAACTTGGCGCCCGTCGACACGAAGGCCGGGATGCGGTTGCCCGTGTAGATGTTCTCGCCCTTCCAGTTCATCTGGTACGCGACGAGCTGCTCCTCGGGGCCCTTGCGATCGCGGTAGTAGGCCTCGATGAGCTCGTGCTGACCCCAGTGCGGGGAGAGCTTCATCATGTAGACGTCGAGGCCCCAGACCGCCCAGACGAGCGCGAACGCGCAGAACGCGAAGACGGCGTGACGGCGGAGCGAGCGCACGACGAGCGCGATGCCGATGAGGCCCGCGACGACGGTGAAGCCGCCGAGGATGGCGCTGAAGTCGATCGTGTCGTTCGGCCACGGACGCCGGTAGTTGTACGTGAAGAGCTGCAAGAGCCGGATGGCACCGGTGGTCCGGCCCGGCTCGGCGGGCAGCGACAGGTCGCGGCCGACGAGCACCGTCGCGCACACGCCCGCGAGGGCGGCGGCGCCGAGCATGAGCCGCTCGTGAAGACGGCGCCGCGCCTCCTCGGGCTCCTCGCCGACCTCGACCAAGCCACCGCGGAAGGGGGTCTTGTTCGGATCGCTGACGACCGCGTGCACGCCCGGCTCCTCTTCCTTCCCGTCGCGGCGGAACGAGGACACGATGGCGGCGAAGAGCGCGATCGCGATGCCCAGGACGACGATCGCGACGAGCGGGCTGCCCGTGTCGTCGCTCGCCGGCTTCCAGCCGGTGATGCCGCCCGGCCAGAAGCGGGAGGCGCCGTACGTCGCGAGCGCGACGACGAAGCCGAGGCCGCCGAGGTAGAGGATGCGCCTGGTCGTGGGCAGCGAAGCGCGGCCGAGCATGTCGTCGAGCACCACGCCGACGAGCATGGCGGCGGGCGGCACGGCCGGGAAGATGTAGTGGTGGAACTTCGTGCCCATCATCGTGAACAGGGCGAAGGCGAAGAGGAACCACATCACGAGGAGGACGGAGGCGTCGCCGACGGCGGCTCCTCCGCTCTCGCTTCCTTCCTCCTTCGCGCCGTTCGCGTCGGTCGCACCGGCCGCGCCGGCCGCGTTGCGTCCGGTGACGAACGCCACGGCGCGCGCGAGCGCGGAGTCGCTCCGGCGGAAGCCCCACAAGAGCCCGAGCGGCACGAGACCCGTCCACGGGAAGACGGCGTAGCCGAGCTGCCAGATGTAATAGCGGATGCCCGTGTCGTCGCCTTCGTTCGTGTCGTGCACGTGACTGAAGGCGCGGTTGAACATGTCGTGGAAGATGAGGCGATCCGTGAACGGCGAGCCGTGGCGGATGTACATCGCCACGTACCAGGGGATCGCCACCGCGAGGATGATGAGCAGTCCGCTCACGAGCTCGAAGCGGAGCAGCTCCGACCAGCGCTTCTTCGTCGCGACGTACGCGATGGCGCAGAGGATCGGCAGGCCGAAGCCCGCGGGGCCCTTGGCCATCGTCGCGATGGCCGCGGCGAGCCACGCGGCGACGTACACGATGCGCCGCACGCGCCGCTCTCCCCAATTCAGGTAGAGCACGCCGCCGAGGACGATGGACCAGATGATGGCCTGGAAGCCCGGCTCGAAGGCCGCGAAGAAGCGCGCGTAACCGGCGATGCCGCTGACGTTCGGTCCGTGCCACCACGTCGACGTCTTGGGCAGGGTCGCGGGCGAGTGCGGCAGGCAGTTGTCGTTGCCCGGCAGCCCGCAGTTGCCCGGTGAGCCGCTCTTGAACTCGTCCCAGTGCAGGCGGAAGCCTTTCGGGCCGTCGCCGAAGACGACGAGCTCGATGTTGCGCGAGAGCAGATAGAGGATCTGCGGGATCGCGCAGAGCAGGACGGCCCCGAAGACGAGGTGCCAGAGCGAGAAGCGAAGCTTGCGGCCGAACGCCTCGACCTCCCACAACCGGACGCGTGCCTCTTCGTCCGTGTTGAGGCCGTACAGGAGCAGCCCCATCGCCGCCGTCATCGCGGCGACGAACGGCATGTCCGTCATCGTCTGATGCGCGAGGAAGTACCAGTCGGGCATCGTCGCGAGGACGATCGCCCCGAGCAGACCCGCGCGACGCCCGAAGACCTTCGCGACGCCCTTGTAGAGCAGGTACATCGCGCCGATCGTCATGAGGACGTTCGGCGTGCGGATGACCCACTCCGGTCGCGCGACCGGCTCGCCGCCCGCACCGAAGAGCATCTGGTCGGGCTGGTAATGGGTCCCGAGCGTGCCCATCGCGAGCGACTGGATCCAGAAGTTCAGGATGGGCTTCGACCAGAACCAGCCGTCCTGCGCCCACCAGAGCGAGATCCAGTCGTCGCGTGCGAGGATCTCGCGCGCGACCTCTCCGTAGTGGGTCTCCCACGGATCCCAGAGGCTGAACAGACCGAGCGTGGGGAAGTAGAGCAGCGCGCCGATGACGACGACCCAGAAGCCGTGGCGCGAGAGGAGAGGGCGATCCTCGCCGAGCTCGTCCTTCTTCCAAGGACCGAGCTCCCGGCCGAGGCGGAACACCGACGCGACGATGCCGATGAACGTCGCGGGCACGAGCACCATCGCCGCGACGGTCGGCAGCGACCCGTGCTGCGCGAGCGAGAGCGACCCGCCGAAGGCGATCGTGCACGCGACCGTCGAGACGAGCCACGGGACCAGCTCGCGGACCGTCGTCGAGCCGGCGACGTGCTCGTCTTCGTCGTCGAACGTCCCGAGCAGGTCCATCACGCCGAAGGCGCAGACGAGCACGAAGAGGAACCCGAGCGGGATCGCCCACCAGTTCTGGCCGTTCTTGGCCATCAGCAGGAAGGCGGGCAGCCCTCCGGCGACGATCGTGGCGATGCCGCGCTTGTAATTGAGCGGGTTGCCTCGCGCGAGGAGATCGTCGGTCTCCTCCTCGTCGTCCTCGTCGTCGCCTTTCGAGTCTTCGGCGCTCTTCGCGTCGTCGGAGCCCTTCGTGTCGTCGGAGCCCTTCG
>CALFEQ010000106.1 GCA_937949945.1 uncultured Myxococcales bacterium | reverse complement strand
CGCGAGCGGCGAGCCAAGCGAAGATGCCCGCGGCGACGCCGCCGGAGCCGCCGCGCGCGACGAGTCAGGCGAAGCTGCCTGCCGTCACGGCGCCGGCGCCGCCGAAGTCGCCGAGCCAGGCGAAGCTGGCCGCGGTGACGGTACCGGAGCCGCCGAAGGCTCCGAGCGCGTCGAAGCTGTTGGCGGTGACGCCGCCGCGTCCGCCGCCACCGAAGCGTCCGAGCGCAGCGCAGCGGCTCGCCGCGACGGCGCCCGACACCACGCGGGACGTCGCGGCCGCCGCCGCGACCGCGGACGAGCTCGCCGAGACGGCGAAGCGAGCGCCCTACGATGGACCGAAGCTGTTCGAGGCCATCGACGAGGTGCTGAAGGGCGTGCCGAGCTCGATGCCGCCTTCCGTGATTCGAGAGGCGAGCCATCCACCGCAGGCGTCCGCGTCGCCCACTCCGGAGAAGGCGGGCGATCCCGCGCCAGCGGACGCCGCACGGCCCTCTCACAAGATCGGCGAGATCCCGCCCGCGCCGCCGCCGCTGCAAGGCATCCTGCAAGGCATCCGTTCGGACGCAGCCGACGGCGCGCGCGCTCGGGAGCAGGCCGATGCTCCGCCGGAGGAGCCGAAGAAGCCCGTGTCCCCGCCGACACCGAGGATGATGCCGGCCGCTCCGGCCAGCGGCTCCGAGCCTCCGTTGCCCATCCTGTTCTCGCCGCCTCCTCCGCCGCCGGAGACGGCGGGCGTCGGCTCGACCGCGCTCATGGGGCCGTTCATTCGGCGTGACATGCTGACCGCCGGGGAACCTGCGCAGCCGGCACCCGCGCAGCCTGCGCCCCCGCCGCCGCCGCCGCCCGCGCAGCCAGCAGCGCCGCCCGCGCCGCCGCCCGTGCCTGCGCAGCCGGCGGCGCCGCCACCCATGCCTGCGCAGCCGGCGCAGCCCGCGGCGCCGCCACCCATGCCCGCGCAGCCGGCGCAGCCCTCGCCCCCGGCGCCTGCTCACTTCGTCCAGCCCTCGCCCCCGGCGCTCGTGCCGACGGCTGCTTCGTCGACGCCCCAGAACGCGTCGCCCGCGTACGAGTCGGGCCCGCACGTCGCGCCGCCACGTCGCTCCGCTGCCGGGATCGGCATCGCGGTCGGGCTCTTGATCGTCATCGGCGCGGGCATCGCGGGCACGATCGGCTACGTCCGTTCGCAGCTCGGCCCGTCGGCGGCGACCCGAGAGGTGCCGACGGCGAGCGCGCCTGCCACCGTCGAGCCGCCCGCGAGCGCGGGCGCGGAAGACACGGCCGGCACCGCCACCGATGCTGCCGTCGCCAGCGCCGAGCCCCTCACGACCGACGCTGCCGTCGCGAACGCGGAGACGCCCGCGACCGACGCGGCCGTCGCCACCGCCGAGCCGCCCGCGAGCGCGGCGCCTACAGCGAGCGTCGCCCCATCCTCGAGCGCCGCGCCGCCTGCGAGCTCGGCGCCGTCCGGCCCGCGCGTGCCGCCGGACATGGGCGTCATCATCACGAAGGGCGCGATCCCCCATCGCCGGATCTTCGTGGACGAGAAGACGGTCGGTCAGACCCCGCAGAGCGTCACGGTGAAATGCGGCCAGCGCGTGGTCCGCCTCGGCAGCGCGGGCAAGCGGCAGACGGTCGACGTGCCGTGCGGGGGGGAGATCGTGGTTTCGGACAAGTAGTCAGTCCTCAGTCCTCAGCTTTCCCTCCTTGCGGGCTGCTGGCGAATGGCGACGAGGTACGCGGCGAACGAGCCGCCAGCTCGTAGGGAATGCATGCTCGCCGCTGCGCCGTTCTCGACCCTCGAGGACGAGTCGCTTGCGAGCCAGCTTCGAGGCAAATGAATGACCGAGCACGCGCCGTCGTCGATCTAGCGTGCGCGATCGAGCGTGTGTGGAAGCGGCCGGATGTTCGACCGGAGAGCGCTGCAGGTCGACAGCTCCTGGCAGCGAGCTCGAGGCGCGCGCAGGTCGAGAGGAGCTCCTGCTGAGGACTGAGGACTGAGGACTGAGGACTGCTCGCTCACTCGATATCCGCGCAGCAGCGGAACCCCGTCGAGTAGTCGTGGTACGTGAAGTTGTGCGCGTCGGTGCGGTAGCCGCAACCTTCGCCGTTCTGCTCGACGTCGAGGTAGTAGCCGCCCTGGAACGTCCCCGCGGGATCGTCGACCCACTCGTGGATGTTCCCGACCATGTCGTAGACGCCGTAGCCGTTCGTGCAGCCTTCGTGCGAGCCCGTCTCGGCGAGGGTGCCCGGAAGCTGATTGAGCTGCGGGTCGTTCATGATCTTGTACGACGAGAAGGCCGACCCGTTCTTGACCGCGGCGGCGTGGTAGTAGCCGAGCGGGCTCCGGCCGTTGTCGTTGCACGTGCCCGGCGATCGCTTGTTGTCGTAGCCGTACTTGAGGTTCTCCGGCCCCTTGCAGGCCATCTTCCACTCGTGCGGCTTGCAGAGGCGCTTGCCGGACGCCTTGCACGCGGCCGCGGCCTCGCGCCCGCTGATGTGCGCCTGCGGGTAGACGCCTTTCTCGCTCACCGCGCGGACGTTGTGCCCGGCGGGGCGCTCGAAATACGGGAACGGCCGCTCCTCGCCGTCGGGAAGGATCTCGACGAGCGACGCCTCGTACTTGTCGATGCAGAAGCGACCCTCGATGCTCACCATGTTCGGCGGGCACGGGTCCTTCGTCGGCTCCGCCTCGGGAAGCTCCTCCACGGGCGTCTCGGCCGAGGCGAGCGTCGTCGTCGAAATCACGGCCGAGGTGAGATGAACGGAATCCCCCGTCACAGCAGGGCGTTCAGGAGTGGGCTCCGAGCGCTTCTTGAGGATGCGAGCGGCGAGCGTGCTCCGCATCATGAGCTCCGAGCTCATCGAGGTCACGCGCGCGCACCCCGCGACCGTCAACAGCGCCGTGAGGCCAGCCCCAAAAGCCACCATAAGCCAAGCCGGGCGGGGATGATTCGTCACTCTCGACCTCCGGCGGGTTCCCTCTGGGGGCTGTCCCCCAGGGGGCGCGAACTGAGCTATGCGCGACCCTGGGTGTACGATCCACCAGGGGGTCGGTCGACCCAGAAATGATCTGAGACGCAAAAAATGTGAGACCTCGTCTCTAGTTACCCAAGGTCGAGCTCGCCGAACGGTCTCGCGAAATCCAGCAATTCTAGAGCTTTACCGAGCCATCCTTGAGACCGGCTCTCAGCGCTCCGCGGGTGGGCTGAACTCCTACGGTAATCGTCCAGTAGAGCTGGAACGCCCGCGGCCGAGACCGACCGCGAACGACGCGAAGCGGTTTCGATCGAGATAGGAAGGCGGCTACGCTCCTCGCGGCCTTCGTCCCCACCGATGGCGTCGAACGCCGCGTCCGGTGCTCGTGCACCGGCATCCATGGAGTCGATCCGTGCGCGATCGCTTGTACCTCACACCGGGAATGTTCGGGTTCGGCAAGCTCGCGTCGTACGACTACTTCGCTCACGTCGCGCGCGAGCTCCGGCGCAGGTTCGAAGATCGAGGGATCGAGCTCGAGACGCACGTCGTGGACGTCGCTCCGACGGCATCGATCCGGCGGCGCGCTTCGCGGCTCGCGGAGGTCGTAGCGGCGACCGCTCGCGGCGACGAAGGGCCGATCCACTTGCTCGGGCACTCGACGGGAGGGCTCGACTCGCGGCTCGTCGCGTCGCCGAGCTCGCACTTGCCGGTCTCGAAGGAGAAGCTCGCGTGGCTGCCTCGCCTGAGGAGCGTCACGACGATGAACACGCCGCACTACGGCACGCCGCTCGCGAGCTTCTTCGCGACCGTGAGCGGGCAGCGCATGCTCTACGCGGTGAGCGCGCTCACGTTCGTCGCGCTCTCGCTCGGCGCGCCTCCGCTCGCCGCAGCGAGCGCGCTCGCGGCGACGGTGGCCCAGCTCGATCGCGCCGTCCTCGGCATGGACATCCGCTTGATCGATCGCACGACGGAGGCGCTCATGCGCGCGCTCGAGCCGGCGACGAGCCGCCAGCTGCGCGACTACCTCGACGCGATCACGAAGGATCAGGGCGCGGTCATCCAGCTCACGCCCGAGGCGATGGATCTCTTCCAAGCCGGCGTCGAGGACAGGCCCGGCGTGCTCTACCAGTGCACGTGCGCCATGGCGCCTCCGCCGTCGGCGCGCCGGCTCGCGCGTTCGATGTCGAGCCCGTGGCGCGCGGTGTCGTCGACGCTCTTCGCGACGCTCTACGGGATCACCTCGCGCTACGACGAGCGGTACCCGTGCGCCCCGCCGGAATCGAGCAGCGAGGCCGCCCTCGCGAAGGCCTTCGGGAAGGCGCCGCCGCTGCGCGCGAACGACGGCGTCGTGCCGGTTCGGTCGCAGGTCTGGGGCAAGATCGTGTGGGCGGGCGCGGGCGATCACCTCGACGTGCTCGGACACTTCCCGTCGCTCGCGAGGGATTCGAAGAGGGGGATCGTGTCGCGGTTCGTCGGACGGTTCTGGCGCGAACGCTCGTCCGTGGACGCGATCGGCGTGGACGCGATCGGCTCGCCCGCTTGGCGCGAGGCGCGGCGCACCGAGATCGCGGCCGAGGTCGCCGTCGAGCGCGCCGCCCGAACGGGAGGCACGGCCCCCGAGCCCGGCGCCGACACGCGGCACGTCGACTGGCTCACGAGCGGCGCCGGTTTCGACGAGACGGCGTTCGCGTCGCTGATGGATGCCATCGCGGACGGGATGATCGAGGCGAGGACCTGACGCCCTCCACAGGTTTTTCCCTGCCTGGGGAAAACTGAGGAAAACTCGTGGCGAAATGCCCTGGCGTGCGCTCGCGCACGCTGGTGAGAGCCCTCACGTGGCTCCACCTCCCTCGAGCTCCGCGTACACGCGCTCGTAGCCGCGGCGCATCGCGGCCACGGAGAAGCGCTCCACCACGTCCTCGCGCGCGCGCAGCCCGCGGCGGGCTCGCTCCTCGGGCGCGTCGATCGCCGCCTGCATCGCACGGGCGAGCGCATCGGCGGTGCGCGACCGGGCGAGCCAGCCGGTCTCGCCGTCGCGGACGATCTCCACGATCCCGCCGACCGGGACGGCGACCACGGGTCGCGCCATCGCCATCGCCTCGAGCAGGGCGATGCCCAGCCCTTCCTCGCGCGCGCTCGAGAGCGCGGCATCGGCGCGCTCGATGGCCGGCCTCGGATCGGCCGCCCAGCCCGCGAAGCGTACGCGATCGTCGAGGCCGAGGCGGCGTGCGGTCTGCTCGAGCGAGGAGCGCATCTCTCCGTCTCCGACGATCTCGAGCTCCGCACGTGGGACCATCGCGAGCGCTTCGAGCGCGAGGTCGAGCCCCTTGCGCGGGTCGAGCCGGCCGACGGCGACGAACCGGACGCGCTCGGTGGATGGGCGATGGGGGACGGCGCCGAAGCGGTCGACGTCGACGCCGTTGTGGATCACCCTGACCCGCGACGGCGGCAGGAACCTGGCGCGGGCGAGGGCGACCGTGCGCACGTGCTCGCTGATGCAGACGACGGCGTCGGAGCGTCGCAACGACCACCGCGAGAACGGCCAGCAGCTCGGATCGTCGTAGACGCGCGTCGAGTGCTCGGTCCGCACGATCCGTGCACCCGCAGCGCGCGCCGCGCGCGTCCCGAGGACCTGCGACGCGAACGTGTGGAGGTGGACGATCCGTGCGCCGCGACGCGCGATGACGTCCGCGAGCCAGCGCACGTCCGATCGCCCGAGCGAGCTCCGGAGGTACGGGAGCGGCCCTTCGCGCACCGGCCCGCGGTCGTCGACGTCCACGCCGGCACGCTCGAAGAGCTCTCGCAGCCGTTCGTTCGGCGTGAACAGCGCGACCGAGCGCGGGCGGGGCCCCTCGGCGCCGAGCAGGTCGAGCAGCATGCGCTCCGCGCCGCCGATCTCGCCCGCGGCGACGACGTGCAGGACCCGCCATGGGGTCGCGGTCACGCGACCCCTCCGTGCGCCTCGCCGTGCAGGGCACGCAGGCGCGCCTCGAAGCGGAACCAGAAGATGATCGCGACCGTGAGATGGACCACCGACGTCGCGAGGGCGAGGCCCTCGAGGCCGAGCAGGCGGGAGAAGACGATGTTGAACACGATGTTGCTCCCCGCGTTGAGGAGGCCCATCGAGATCATGATGCCGCCGTTCTTGGTCGCGACGTGGGCGCGCGCGAGGACGAGCAAGGCGCCGAAGGGCGCGAGCCCGACGAGGTGATAGGGGAGGAGAGAGGCCATCCGCTCGACGCCCGCTTCGTCCATCTGGCCGTGGAGGAAGACGAGCCGGAGCAGCGGGCCGCGCACGACCCAGAGGACGGCGGTGGCGACGAGGAGGATCCCGCAGACGGCCGCGAGCGCCCGCACGACGGTGCGCCGGATGGTGACGAGGTCGCGCCTCGCGAAGTCGTCCGCGAGGTGGCTCATCAGCACCGGCAGCAGCGCGGCCTGGAGGAGGGAGGTGGGGAGCAGCGCGACGTCGCCCGAGTACCGCAGCATCGTGCCGCCGCCGACGACGGCCAAGAGGCCGGCCATGAGCTGGTCGACGACCGGATTGATGCGCGTGACGGCGCCGCCGCCGACCTCGGAGGACGCGAGCTTCGCGAATGTCTTGAGGGCCGGCGGGCGATCGAGGCAGAGCTCGATGCGCAGCCCGAGGGCGCGCGTGGCGAACAGGGCGAGCACGGACGCCGCCACCGTCTCGCCGGCGAGCGAGGCGACGGGTACGAAGGCGATCCCCGCGCTCTCGTGCGTGGCCGCGAGGATGCCGACGTTCACGAGCATGCCGATGAAGCTCGCGATGGGCTGGATGAAGAACTGCCGCTCGACGACGCACAGCGTCCCGAAGAACGTGCGCGTGCTCATCACGACGAGGTAGAGGCAGAACGGCGGAACCATCCGCGCCGCGAGACCGAAGGACGCGTCGTCGTAACGCGCGCGGAACCATGCGAGAGCGCCCGCGCCGACGGCGAGCGCGATCGCGCCGCCGATGAGCCACGTGTGCGCGAGCAGCGAGCCGCGCAGGCGCGGCAGCTCTCGCGGCCTCCGGAGCCGCTCCTCGGCGAGGATCGGCACGAGCGCCGAGTCCTGGTGCATCGAGAAGACGAGCGAGCCGGCGAACGCGAAGACGGCCCACGCGAAGTAATAGACGTCCGTGTCGACGCCGCGTCCGAACCAGTACGCGTAGAGCAGCGGCAGCGCCGCCTCGAGCGCGCGGAACCCGATCTGGGCGGGCAGCACGAGGAGGGCCGTCCGCGCGATGGAGCGCTTCTTCTCGGGCGCCGGGGGCGTCTCGTCCGCGCGAGCCTCGAGGGGCGTGCTCGTCTGCTCGCCCTCGCGAGCGCTGCTGCGCATGACCGTCACGTCCCGAGCACCTCCGGCACGTCGCCGAGGCCGATGACGGCGATCGACTCGCGCTGGGCGAACGCGAGCAAGGTGCGCAGGCGTTCGAGGATGAGGCGCGCGTCGCACTCCGTGTCGGCGTACGGGCTGGCGTCCGGGATGACCTCCGTGTTGTGGAGCATCGCGTTGAGGACGACGGCGCGTCCGGGCGCGTTGCGGCGGGCCTCGGCGATCTCGTCCTCGGCGATGCGAATGAGCGCTTCGCCGCTCGTCCACGTCGGGCGAAGCCAGCGCGGCTCGACGCGCTTGCCGATCCCGGGCAGCGAGTTGAGGAGGCGCCGCCGGATGGTGATCGGGATCTCGAGGATGGTCGAGTCGCCCGGCTTCGTCGGATCGTCGCGGGCGGGGAAGTACGGCTGCGTCGGTGCTCCCTCGAACGACAGCCCCGGCGATCCCGCCGACGACCAGTCGATGTTCGGCGTCACGCTCGACTCGACGGCGTAGCCGAGGGACTCGAGGATGCCGATCGTGTGCGGCCCGATGCCGAACCGTCCCGCGCGGAAGGAGACGGGGTGATGCTCGAACGCGCGGATGAACTGATCCGTCAGGTACGTGAGCTTCTCCCTCTCGACCTCGACGTCGTAGTCGCGCTGGAAATCGCGGGTCACCTCGGGGTCCCACGCGCCGGGCTCGGCGTACTCGCCATGCAGATGGGCGCCGAGCTCGCACGACGAGCCGAGGCTCTTGAGCGCCTCGGCGCACCGCTCGTCCCGCAGGACCTCGGGCGACACGAGATAGGTGGGCTTGGCCCCGTACGACGCGAAGAGCGGCTGGAGCCGTTCGACGATCCCGACGTGCACGCCGTCGAACGACATCGGCCGACGCGTTCGCCAAGCCGGTCCCTTGTCGCACTCCGTGTCGATGGACACGCAGAGGTAGGCCCGGCTCATGCCCCTCTCCTTACCATGACGCCAAGCGAGAAGGCGCAACTCTTGCGGAAACACCGATCGGCGTCGCCCCGGCCGTCCTGCGACGACCCGATCGACACCCGTCGAGGGCTGGTGTAACGGTCGGGAGAATGTCGCTCTCGTCCCCAGCCACCGCGAGCGAGGGCCAGGGGAGACCGGGCCCGGACGTGCCGCTCTTGCGTGCGCGGCGGCGGATCCGCGTGCTCTTCATCAACGACACGGCGCGTAACGGCGGGCCGGGGCGGAGCCTCCTCTACATCCTCGAGTTCCTCGATCCGGCCGTCGTCCGGCGGTCGGTGGTCCTGCCCAGGCCGGGGGTCATCAGCGAGCTCTACGAGAGCCGCGGCGTGACCGAGGATCTGTTCTTCGAGCCGGACCTCGTCGAGAACCCCATCGAGCCGAGCGACCGCCCGATGGCGCGCGAGGACTTCGACGCGCCGCTCTACGTCAAGGGCGCGCGCGCCGCCGTGAACGTCTTCCGCGCGGGGCGCGCGATGGCGCGCCTGACGCGCCTCGTCCGACGCGGGGTCGACGGCGAGCCGTTCGATCTCGTCTACTGCAACGGAACGAATGCGGACTTCGCCGGCGGGCTCCTCGCGCAGACCACGCGGGTGCCGGTGCTCTGGCACGTCCGCTACACGTCGCTGCCGAAGGCCGTCCGAGGGCTCCACGATCGGCTCGCGGCGAGCCGCGGGGTGAGGCGCATCGTCTGCGTATCGAAGGCGTCGGCCGCCCTCTTCCCGCACTGCCCCGAGAAGGTCCGGGTCATCCACAACGCGCTCGACACCGAGGAGTTCGACGTGCGCGGCATCGTCCCTTGCCTGAAGACGGAGCTCGGCCTTCCCGCCGACGCCGTGGTCTTCGGCAGCCAGGGGCGCATCCTCCCGCGCAAGGGGTACGTCGAGATGATCCACGCGGCGAAGACCGCGCTCGCCGCGATGACGGAGGAGGAGCGGCGCCGGGTGTTCTTCGCAGTGCTCGGCGACACGCCGGAGGACATCCGGCCCGATCACCTCGCCGAGTGCCGGGCGCTCGTCGCGCGGCTGGGGCTCGAGGACAAGTTCCGGTTCCTCGGCTTCCGCGCCGACGTCAAACCGTACGTCGCCGACTTCGACGTCGCGGTCGTCCCGAGCGTCTACGCCGACCCGCTCCCGCGCGCGGTCATCGAGGCGATGGCGCTCGCGAAGCCGGTCGTCGCCTTCGACGTGGGCGGCGTCTCCGAGATGCTGAAGGACGGCGTGACGGGCACGCTCGTGCGCGTGCGGGACACCGACGCGCTCGCCGAGCAGATGCTGCGGTACCTGCGCGACCCGGCGCTCCGCGCCGCGCACGGTCAGGCCGGCCGCGCGCGCGTCGAGCAGGACTTCGACGGCGCGCGGCAGGCGCGGCGGATCCAGAACGAGATCGTCGAGGCGTCGGGGCTGGTGGCCGACTGACGCCCCGCGCGTCGATCAGTCCGCCGCGGCCGGCGCGTTCGAGAGGCTGCGCGCGCCCGCCTCCTCGATCGCCTCGGAGCGGCGCGGGCGCTTGCTGCACTGGAGGATCTGCTTGCGGACGCGGATCGCCTCGGGCGTGACCTCGACGAGCTCGTCGGCGTCGATCCACTCCATCGCCGTCTCGATCGTGAGCGTGCGCGGGACGGCGAGCATGACGTTCTCGTCCTTGCCGTGGTTGCGCACGTTCGACTGCTTCTTCTCCTTGACGACGTTGCAGTCGGCGTCGCTCGGGCGGTTGTGCTCGCCGACGATCATGCCCTCGTAGACCTCCACGCCGGGGGAGATGAAGAACTCGCCGCGCGGCTGGAGGTGGTGCAGGGCGTACGGCGTGGCGATGCCCGGGCGGTCGGCGACGATCGCGCCGAGCTGCCGCTTCGGCATCGCGCCGCCCCACGGCTCCCAGCCGTCGAACATGGTGGTGAGCAGCCCCGTGCCGCGGGTCGCCGTGAGGAACTCGCTGCGGAACCCGATGAGCGCGCGGCTCGGCACCCGGAACTCGAGGCGCGCGCGGCCGTGGCCGTGGTTCGTCATCTTCGTCATTCGGCCGCGGCGCTGGCCGAGGCGCTCGGTGACGACGCCGATGTACGAGTCGGGCACGTCGATGACGCAGAGCTCGTACGGCTCGTGGACGACGCCGTCGATCTCCTTCGTGACGACCTCGGGGTTCCCGAGCTGCATCTCGTAGCCCTCGCGGCGCATCGTCTCGACGAGGATGCCGAGCTGGAGCTCGCCGCGGCCGAGCACGACGAACGTGTCGGGCGAGTCGGTGTCCTCGAGCCGGATCGCGAGGTTCTTGCGGGTCTCGCGCACGAGGCGCTCGCGGAGCTGCCGGCTCGTCAGGTACTTCGACTGCTTGCACTTGCCGGCGAGCGGCGACGTGTTGACGCCGATCCGCATCTTGATCGTCGGCTGCTCGACGACGATGCGGGGCAGGGCGCGGCCCTCCCAGCCTTCGGACAGATCGGTGATCGTGTCACCGACGTCGATGTCCTCGATGCCGGCGATCGCGACGACCTCGCCGGCCTGCGCCTCCTGCGTCACCGTGCGCTTGAGGCCCTCGAAGGTCGAGAGCACCTTGATCGCGGCCTTGGCCTTCGTGCTCTCCTTGAGGACGCCGACCTGCTGGTTCGCCTTGATCGTGCCCGCGGTGATCCGGCCGATCGCGAGGCGGCCGACGTAGTCGTCGTGGTCGATGTTGTTGACCAGGATCTGGAGCGGGGCGCGCGGGTCGCCCTTCGGCGGCGGGATCTTCTCGAGGATCGTCTCGAACAGCGGCTGGAGCGTGGTCGACGGATCGTCGAGGGATCGCTTCGCGACGCCTTCGCGGCCGATGGCGTAGAGGACGGGGAAGTCCATCTGCGCGTCGGAAGCCTCGAGGTCGATGAACAGGTCGAAGACCTCGTTGAGCACCTCGTTCGGCCGCGCGTCCTGGCGATCGATCTTGTTGATCACCACGATGACGGGGAACCCGAGCGCGAGGCACTTCGTCAGGACGAAGCGCGTCTGCGGGAGCGGCCCTTCCGCGGCGTCCACGAGGAGCAGGGCGCCGTCCGCCATCATCAGCGTGCGCTCGACCTCGCCGCCGAAGTCGGCGTGGCCGGGGGTGTCGACGATGTTGATCTTGACGACCTCGCCGCTCGCGTCTTTCCAGCGGACGCTCGTGTTCTTCGCGAGGATCGTGATGCCTCGCTCGCGTTCGAGGTCGTTGGAATCCATCACCCGCTCGGCGACGGCCTCGTTCTCGCGGAACGTGCCGGCCTGCTTGAGCATGTGGTCGACGAGCGTGGTCTTGCCGTGGTCGACGTGAGCGACGATCGCCACGTTACGTAGAAGCATGGAGGCGCGTCTACGTAGTCGCTAGCCGGGAGGGAGGCAAGCTCTGCGGCCGGCCTCCCTCCCATGCAGCATCCCTCCGTGCAGCGTCAGGGCTCCGGCGCGCTGGCGGACCCTTTCGGCGTGATGTCCGCCGAGGGCTCGATGAAGTCGTCGGCGTTCGAGTCGGTGTCGATCGCGTGGCCTGCGCCGCCGGCGGGCTTGCGCTGCACGCTCTGGTCGGGCGGGATGTTGGGGAGCGCCGTCCCCTCGTAGCCCCCGACAGGCTGCGTGCCCCAGCCGACCTTGTCGATGACCTTCTCGTCGCGGGTACCGCTCAGGCTGATGTAGACGCCGCCGTTCCCGACGAGGCCGGCGGCGTACGTGTAGTCGCGCACGGCGTACCAGGGGTCGTCGGCCGTGGAATCGGTCGACACGAAGAGGAGGAAGCCATGCGGCGGGATCACGCCCGACGTGACGAGGTTGAGGTTCTTGTTGGTGTCGCTGCCCGTGCCGCTCCGGATGTGGAGCCGGAGGCCGATGCCCGTGGTGTCGATCGCCGTCTGCGTGGGGTTGTAGATCTCGATGAACTCCCGGCCGGCGCCTCCGCTCACGCCGATGAAGACCTCGCTGATGAGCAGGCCGGCGACGGGCACGAAGCGGACGGCGCTCGT
>CALFEQ010000105.1 GCA_937949945.1 uncultured Myxococcales bacterium | reverse complement strand
CCTCCCCGCGCAGCTCGGGCAGAGTCCGCGACTCTTGCACGAGAAGGGTACGAGCGCGACGCCGAAGCCCTCGACGTCGGAGCCGGAGTCGCCGTCGGCGAGGAGCACGAACGCGCGCGCGAGCCCGTACAGAGCAGGCAGCTCGGCGTCGGAGACGAAGCCGGCGGGGACGACGCGCGAGGCGATGCCGAGCTCGCGGGCGAGGCTCGACAGCTCGGCGATCATCGCGTCGTTCCTTCCCGTGAAGACGTACTTGAGCCGCGGGCGCCGCTCCGCGAGCCGCGCGACCGCGTGCAGCGCCGTGTCGTGCCCCTTGCGCGGGACGAGGCGCGAGACGGTGAGCACGACCTCGTCGTCGTCCGACAGGCCGAGCCGCCGGGCGAGCGCCGCGCCGTCTCGCTTGTTCGGGCCGAAGCGCGCGTGATCGATCCCGTTCTCGACCGTGTGGACGCTCTCGGGCGCGACGCCGTGCGCTCGCGCGAGCTCGCTGGAGAAGCGCGACACGCAGAAGACGGCGTCGGCGCGCGACAGCCCCGCGATCTGCGCTTCGCGGTAGGCCTCCGGCGCGATCCCGTGGTGGACCGACGGCGCGAGGAGATCGCTGCCGTGCACGCTCGCGGTCACGACGCAGGGTAGGGCGGCGCGGAGGGCGGGCACCCAAGGTCCCAAGCCGGCGTGGCAGAGGTGGATCACGTCCGGCGCGTCCCGCAGCGCCTCGTCGATCGTGGCGAGCAGATCGCGGAAGAGATCGATGCAGAGCGGCTCCGGCAGCGCCTGGTAAATCGGGGCGACGCCCTCGGCGTCGCCGGCGGAGCGCGCCCCGAGGCGGCTGGTCGTGTAGACGCGCGCCGCGACGCCGCGCGCCCGAAGGCCGCTCGCGAGCGAGCGCGCGACGGTCTCCATGCCGCCGAGCTTGGGAGCGTAGTCGTGGGCGACGATGGCCACGCGCGACACCGGCGCGCCTCGCGGGATCCAGAGCGGGCGCAGGGCGGCCTCCGCCGCCGCGCGGTTCTGGGGCAAGAGCGGGCATTTGCGGTGCGCGGCGCGCATCGACGCGAGCGCGCCCGCCGTGCCGAGGATCGCCTCGATCCGATCGGCGATGGACCGAGCCTCGGGCTTCGCGATCACGGCCGCGCCGGCGCGTACGAGCCTCCGCGCGCGCGCGCTGGTCCTCGGCCTTCCGGCGGCCCGGGATCAGCACCGCCGGCTTTTCGAGCGCGCGGATCTCGGCGACGGCGTTGTAGCCCGCCCGCGAGACGACGAGCGTCGCGTCCGCGAGCAGCGCGTCGACGTCGGGCGGGGAGCGCACGACCGCGAGGCCCGGGATGCGCTCGGCGTCCGGAGGCGCGACGCCGTAGGGACCGACGACGAGGATCGTCTCGAGCGAGGGAAAGCGGACGCGCGCGAGGAGATGGGCGTCCGCGACGGCGCGCACGTAGCGGCGCGCGTCGACCGGCTGCCCTCCGCCGCCCGCCATGGCGACGACGAGCGGGCCGCGCCGCGCGCGCTTCGACGTCGCCGCGGAGGTCGGGGCGCGCAGCGGACGCACGACGGGGCCGACGAGCGAGACCGGCGAGCCCGCGAGCGGCCCGAGATCGATCTCGCCCGGCTCGTGCGGCACGACGATGCGATCGAACTCGAGCGGCCCATTTTCCGCGACGAAGGACTCGAGCGCCTCGCGCTCGAGCTCGCGCAGAACGAGCACCGCGCGGGCGCCGAGGGCGGGGAGCTTGCTCACGACGCGCATGGGCGCGTGCGTGTCGAAGACGACGAGGTCGGGGGCGAACGCCTCCAGCGCCGCGACGAGGGCCGCCTCCTCGAGGGCGTCCGGCAGGGCGGTCATCGCGCGCTCGGGATCGGCGTGCGGCTCCGTCAGGCCGGGCGGCAGGCGCACGTAGTCGAGCCCGGCACGCTCGAGCAGCGACGTATCGGCCGCGTTCGTGAGCACGAGCAGGCGGACGCCCGGCGCGAGCGCGCGCATCTCGGTCGCGAGGCTCACGCCCCGCACGACGTGGCCGAGACCGACGCCATCGATCGCGTGGAATGCAACGCGGAGCTCACGGGGTTTGGTCACGGGGCCTCTCCCCGGGGCTCGGCGAAATGCATCGCGGCCGGATGCTACAGGCCGCGGCTCATGCGTCAACGAAGCATGGGTTCGCGCCGCCGGACGAACGCGGGCGGCGCGTGGGCGTGGTAGGCTCCCGGCCCTCCGCCGAGAAAGGAGCAACGTCGATGCGCCTGAAGGACAAGATCGCCCTCGTCACTGGAGCCAGCCGTGGCATCGGATATGCGAGCTGCCTCGCTCTCGCCGGCGAAGGCGCCACCGTCGTCGGCGTCGCGCGCACGAAGAAGGATCTCGAGGCCCTCGAGAAGGCCGTCGCCGAGAAAGGCGGCAAGGCCAAGACCTTCGAGTGCGACGTCACCAAGTCGTCCGATGTCGCGGCGTGCGTGAAGCAGACCATCGACGCGTTCGGGCGCATCGACATCCTCGTCAACAACGCCGGCATCGGAGGCTACCGTCCGTTCCTCGATTGGACCGAGGAAGACTACGACCGGATCATGGCGACGAACGCCAAGTCGACGTGGCTCTTCTGCAAGGAGGTCCTCCCGCACATGCTGAAGCAGGGCGGCGGGAACATCGTGATGGTGTCGAGCGTCGCCGGCCTCCAGGGCTACCCGACCGAGGGCATCTACTGCATGTCGAAGTTCGCCCAGGTCGCCCTCGCGCAGTCGCTCGATCGCGAGTTCTACGAGCAGAACATCAAGGTCAGCCTCGTCTGCCCGGGCGGCGTCGAGACCCACTTCGCGATCGGCGACGGCCGCACCTACGACGGCCCGAACATGAAGGGCTTCTCGACGCCCGAGGACGTGGCGGAGGCCGTCCTCCTCGCCGTCCTGCCGCGCGAGCGCACGCGCATCGTGAACGTGATCATGCGCCCGATGAACGAGGCGACCTGAGTCGCCCCGTTCCCTCGATCAGGAGAGGCGCCGGCGGCGGGCTCCGAGGAGCACGGCGCCGGCGAGCAGCGCGACGGCGCCGAACGAAGACGTCGGCGCGTCGGCCTGGTGGCAGCCGCCGCCACTCACCTCTTCGGGCGCCGGCGCCGCGGGCGCGGGCGCAGGAGACTCGGGCGTCGTCACGCCGCCGGCGGGCTCTTCGGCCTGAACCGTGTGCGTCACGACGGCGCTGGCGCTCGCGAGGTACGTGTCGTCGCCGGTGTATTCGGCCTTGAGCGCGTGCGCGCCGCGGGCGAGCGTCTTCGTGGAGAAGCGTGCCGTTCCGTCGACGAGGTCCACCGTGGCGAGGATCGTCCCGTCGTCGGAGAAGATCACCTTGCCGGTCGGGCTGCCGGGCGCTGTCGTGGCGACGTTCGCGGTGAGGACGACTTCGTCGCCGACCTTCGACGCAGGCGCGACGACGAGCTCGGTGGTCGTCGGGGCCTTGGTGACGGTCTGACTGATGGTTCCTTCGACGCCGGCGCTCTTGCCGTCGCCCGGATAGGTGGCGACGACGGTGTGTGTACCGACGGGCAGGCTCGAGGTGGTGATCGACGTAATGCCGGTGGCGTCGAGGACGCCGGTGCCGAGGACGGTGTCGCCGGCCCGGAGCGTGATCGCGCCCGTCGGGACGGCCACCGGCGTGGAGGTGTCGATGATGAAGGTGACCGACTCGCCGAAGACGGAGGGGTTCTTCGAGGAGGTCACGGTGATGCTGGTCACGGTCTCCGTGACCGTGTGCGTGAGGCGTTGCGAGCTGGTCAGGAAGTTGTCGTCGCCGCCGTAGGTCGCCTCGATCTCGGTGTCGCCGACGGGGAGGGAGGACGTCGAGATCTTGGCCGTGCCGGCGTTGCTGACGGCCGATTGACCGAGGACGGTCGTGCCGGCTCGGAACGTGACCGATCCTGTGAGCGTGCCAGCGCCCGGCGCGACGGCCGTGACCGTGGCGGTGAAGGTGACGCTCGCGCCGGCGGCGCTCGGGCTCGTCGATGCGACGAGCGACATGGAGGTGCTCGCCTTGCCGACCGTCACCGGGTGGCTCGCTTCGGCGGCGGAGTAATTGGCGTCGCCGAAGTACTGCGCGACGACGTCGTGCGCGCCCGCGGGGAGCGTCGACGTCGTGATCGAGGCCGAGCCCGTGGCGTCGAGCGCGACGCTGGCGAGCACGACGACGCCGCGCCGGAACAGGATGCTCCCCGTCGGGGGCAACGTGCCGACGGGCGCGATCGACGCGGTGAGGGTCACGGGCTGGCCGAAGACGGGCGACGACGTGCTCGAAGTGAGCGAGAGGTTGGTCGCGGTGGGGTTCACGACGAGCAGGGCGCTTCCGACGCCGGGCTCGTGGTTGGCATCGCCGCCGTAGGCGCTCTGGATGGTGTGCGTGCCGCCCCGGAGCGTGCTCGTCGTGAGCGTCGCGACGCCGTTCACGAGGGGGCTGGTGCCGAGGGTCGTCGTGCCGTCGGTGAACGTGACGCTGCCGGTCGGGGTCAGGCCCGAGACCATCGAGGAGACCTTCGCCGTGAGGACGACGGGATTCCCGAACGTGGCCGGGCTGGGGTCGAACGTCACGTCGACGGCGACCGCGTCTTGGGTCACGGTCTGCGTCAGCGTCTGCGTCGAGGCCGTGAACTCGGCGGTGCCGTCGTACGCGGCCTGGATGGTGTGGTCTCCGACCGAGAGCGCAGACGTCGTGAACGTCGCGCTGCCGCCGACGAGCGGGACGGTGACGGGCGTGGGCCCAGCGCCGGAGAACGTGATGGTTCCCGTCGGCGTTCCGCCACCAGGCGCGACCACCGTCACGGTGGCCGTGAACGTGACGGGGGTGCCAATCGCCGAGGGATTGGTGGAGCTGACCAGCTCGACCTCCGTCATGGCCGGGATGACGGCATGCGTCAGGGGGCTGGCCTGGCTCCCCTCGTACCATTCATCGCCACCATGGCTTGCCGTCACCGTGTGCAGTCCGATACCCAACGTCGATACGGTGAGCGTCGCTCGCCCGTTCTCGAGCACCACGGACACGGGCGGCCCCCCGTCGATCGTGAAGGTCACCGTTCCCGTCGGTGTGCGCGTGGTGTTGCCGGCGACCGTCGCGGTGAACGTGACGGTCTCACCGAAGGAGCTCGGGTTCGGGCTCGACGCGAGCGTCGTGGTCGTGCGCGGCCAGAGGCGGGCGTTGCGCTCGTGCGTCGCCAGCGCCGTGCCGTTCGACCCGCCGATCGCGAAGACGTCATCGCCGACGCGTGCCGCCGCGAGCTCTCGTCGCGGTGTGCCGAGCGTATGGACCGACGTCGTCCACGTGTCGCTCTCGACGTCGTAGATGTAGACCGTGTCGTAGTACGGTCCGATGTCGTTGTAGTAGGCGGTTCCGCCGCCGATGACGGCGATCTTCGTGCGATCCGCGCTCGCGACCGCGGCGAAAGCAGCGACGGCCCGCGGCATGCTGGCCGCCGTCGTCCACGTGTTGTCCGCGGGGTTGTAGACCGAGACGGTCGCGAGCGCGACTCCCTCGTCCTCGACTCCGCCGATCGCGTACAGCCGTCCGTTCGAGCCGCGCACGAACCGATGCAGCAAGCGACCGACCGGCATCGATGCGCCCGTGGTCCACGTGTCGTTCGTGGGGTCGTAGATGCGGAGCGACTGCTTGTCGAATTCGCCGCCGACGACGTAGAGCTTCCCATCGATGCCGAAATCTGCGCCAGCTCCAAAGCAATCGCTCGTGGTCGGAACGGTCGCGCGCGTCGTCCACGTGTCCGCCCCGACGTCGTAGACGGCGAAGCTGCCCGCGCTCGTGGCCCCGCAGCCGTGATAGATCTTCCCGTCCGGCCCGACCACGGCGAAGCCTCCCCACGACCGGAAGGGAGGGGCGGCCAGGG
Organism: uncultured Myxococcales bacterium; assembly: GCA_937949945.1. GTDB lineage: Bacteria > Myxococcota_A > Polyangia > Polyangiales > Polyangiaceae > Labilithrix. Next base: position 4,828 of record CALFEQ010000105.1, on the reverse strand, counting down.
TTTCCCACGTGTTCGTCGATGGCCTGAAGACGAGATGCTGGTCCGATGCGGCGCTGTTGATCCTGCCGCCGAGCACGTGAACGTCTCCATTCGCGTCGGTCACGACGGCGGCTTGCGAATGCGACGTGAGGGCGGGAGGGGCGCTCACCCATTGCGCCGAAGCGGTCGACACCCCGAGCACGAACGCCAAGCCAAGCGCGATCGACAACAGCCACTTCATCGCCATGTGCCCCCTTTCAGCTGGCACAGAAACACCCTCCGATAGCGTCACACGGCCGCAGGTTCAAGACCGCGTCCGCCGCGTGAACGAGGGGCGAGATCGCGAGGCATCACTTCGCCCGGTCGTCGCTGGACCAGGGGCACGGGACCTCCACGCCTGCTCCGAGCCGGACGAGACGAGGAGGTGGGGGAGCGTCCTTCCGCGGAGGTGGGCGGAGTGGAGGGGCTGGCATCCGGTTTGTACGGGGAGGGATCGCTCGGTCGCGCGCCGCCTCCTCGAGCCATCATGCAGCGAGCTGCGCTCCTCTTCCTTCTTGGTCTTCTCCCTCTGACGGCGTGCGACGAGCCGGGCTCGACGCCGGAGCCCGAGGCCCCACCACCGGCGTCGATGCCTCCTCCGAGCGGCGAGCCCGAGTCGGCCGCCGCGAGCACGCCGCCGCGGGAGCCGGCTCCGCCGACGTGCACGGGGAAGCCCGGCAAGCCCGGCGACGAGGAGATCACGATCGTGTCCTCGGGGCTCGAGCGCAAAGCGACGATCCATGTTCCGCCGATCCACGACGGAGTGAAGGCGCTGCCTCTGGTGCTCGTCCTCCACCCCTTCCTCCTCACGCGGAAGAACATGCGGAAGCTCGTGAAGGTCGAGCGCTTCGCCGACGACGCCGAGCACGGGTTCATCGCGCTCTTCCCGGACGGCATCGGCCGGAGCTGGAACGCGGGCGAGTGCTGCGGCGACGCGAAGGAGAAGAAGCTCGACGACGTCGGGTTCATCCGCGACCTCATCGAGCACGTCTCGCAGACGTGGTGCATCGATCGCGCGCGCGTCTACTCGATGGGCTTCTCGAACGGCGCCTTCCTCTCGCACCGGCTCGCGTGCGAGCTGCCCGGAGGCGTGCGCGCGATCGCGCCGGTCGCCGGCACGCTCGGCATCCCGGCGTCGACGTGCAAGCCGGCGCACCCGACGCCCGTGCTCGCGATCCACGGCACGGACGACGACCTCGTGCCGTACGAGGGCGGCCCGCCGAAGATCCCGCGCGGCGCCTCGTTCGGGACCTTCATCTCTCCCGGAGCGACCGACGCCTTCTGGGCCGAGACGAACGGCTGCAAGGGCGCGCCCACCACGTACTTCACGCGCGGCGAGGTCTCGTGCGCCCGCCACGAGCAGTGTCGCGATCAGGCCACGGTCGCCCTCTGCACCGTCGACGGCGGCGGCCACCAATGGCCCGGCGCCGATCCGCTCCCCGCGATGGGCCACATCACGAAGGACATCGACGCGACCGAGGCCGCCATCGAGCTGTTCCGCGCGCACGGCCTCTGAGCGAACCGGGCCACGTGCGCTCCGGAACCATGTCCCGGCACCGATTTTCAGGGAGACATCCGACGGAACGGTGCTAGGGGGGCTGCGCATGAAGGCACATCGACCCGCCCTGCTCCTGACCCTCGTCGCCGCCTGCGCTGCGCCGGCCGAGGACGCCGGCGTGAACGCATCGGAGATCGAATCGCAGGCGCCGGGCGCGTCGTCTGCGCCGACCGTCTCCACGACCATCGCAGAGTACGTGCTCACGAGCTGGAGCTCGGAGCACCGCTGCTGGGACTACTTCGACTACTTTCCGCGGGGAGGCATCCGCGAGTTCTGGTGTCATCGACCGAGCACGCTCTCGATCGCGACCGTGGCAGAGGCCGCGGGCGTGAGGATCTTCGCGTCGGGCCCGCACCCGCCGGGCTACCTCGACCTCTACGCGGAGAACGACTTCGGGCACTACAATCCGGCGTTCGTCCGGTGGCTCGTCGACAACGGGGTGCCCAGCCAGGCCACGCCGCTCACACAGACGCTGTACGATCACATGCTGAAGCCCCTGGCGGAGGTCTTCTGGAAGACGCTCGTGAAGGCGCGCACCGAGCGTGCGTGCTTCGAGGCGGAGGTGGCGACGTACGCGGACCTCGTCTCGAGGAAGGCGCTGCCGCGCGGCTACTACGAGCGCTGGTTCTACTTCATGAACCCGCAGTTCTGCTCGCATCCGCCGACGGCCCCGTACGATCCGTATCTGGCGGACCATGGCTTCGACGCGGGGGTGAGCGGGAACGTCACGAAGACCGTGACCGGCTTCTGGATCCGTCGCTCGCTCGACGGGACCATGGACACGTTCGCCGAGGGCCTCGAGAAGCTCGTCTCCGTCTACGACCCCGCGCTGCTGAACTGGACGCTGCCGAGCCATCCCTGAGAGCGATCCTCGAGCGCGCACGGCCTGATCACGTCCAGCAAGACTCGTGTAGTCTCGAGACGTGAAGCTGTGTCGGATCGCACCGGCGATCGTGCTCGCCTTCCTTTGGACCGTGGCTCCTCGCGTCGCGCTCGCCGACGACGAGTCCGACCGGAGAGGGATGCGAGCAGACGGACGGAGGTCCGATCGGGACGGTGAAGCTCGAAGACCCGGTGACCTTCGTTGCAACAAGTAGACGGAGCGGAGCCCATGGCCGGCTCACCGCTCCGCGGGAGCACCAGCGTCCGACGCCTCGTTCGGACGGACCGCGCGGACGACGAGCGCCGCGAGGACGTACCAACACACGAGAGAGAGCGCGAGGCAGAACAGCGACGTCACGCGCGGTGGTCCCATCCAGAGGTCGACGTCTCGCGGGGCCGACGTCCCGCTCGGTCGAAGCTGGCGGAGGGCCGCGGCCGCTCGTACGGCGTCGTTCGTCGCGAAGCCCGCGACGTTGACGAGCTGGCCTCCGGAGAGATCGATCCGCCCCATCGAACGCGTGACGATCTCGACGCGCGCGGTGTCCGGCGATCGCCGGGCAGTGCGCTCGTCGACGGAGACCTCGACGATCTCGTGGACGGGCACATCGACGTGACGGACGGTCGTGAAGAGCCCGTAGGTGTCGATCGAGCACGCGCCTTCCGGACCGGGACGGCACGTGAGATGCGTCACGAACAAGCACCCCGAAGAGCCGAGCGCCGCGGCGAGCACGAGCAGCGGGACGACGAGCGAGCGGAGCGAAATGCTCCGGAGCCGATCGACGATGCTCCTCCTCGTGGCGCCGGCGAGCTCGCCGCCGGCGATGCCTCGTTCCCCGGGCTCGTCGCGCAGCCGGGTCCACGAAGGGACGTGCTCCGTGACGATCGAGGGTGGCTCGGCTCGCGGCGCGGCGTCGCGGCCGAGGCCGCTCGACGCGCGGTCCACACGGCGCCGCCACGCGGGATCGATACGCTCGGCGAGCTCCGCGAGCCGCCGTCGCTCCGGCGAGGGACGCGACCCGATCCGATGCAGGCTGACCTCGAGCCGGAGGTACTCCGCCCGCGCGTCCCCTCGCTCCTCGAGCCAGTCGGCGTAGACGAGGCGTGCGTCGTCGGAGTCTTCCGACGCGATCATCCGGAGGAACGTCTCCTCGTCCACGGACACCCGACCATCCTCGCATACGGAGCTCGAGCTCGACCGCACCGCCCTCGCAAAGAGCGCGCTGCCCTCGCGCACGGGCGGAGCTTGACTCTACAATCGTCGATGGATGGGAGACGGCTGCACGGCGTTTCGGTCATCGCGATCGCCTCGGGCCTCGTGTTTTGCCATGCGTCGCGGCCGCCCGGGCCTGCGGCGCCTCCCGCTGCGAGCGTCGCGGAGAAGGCGGCTCCCCCGGCGCCGATCGTCGACGCGGGTGCGCCTGCGGCGCCCGCCGACGCGCCGGCTCGGCACGAGGTGGACGAGCGGTGGAGGGCGATCGACGCCGTGGTGGAGGCGGCGATCGAGGCCGGGAAGACGCCGGGCTGCGTGGTCGTCGTCGGGCGACACGACGAGGTGCTCTTCGAGCGCGCGTACGGCTGGCGATCTCTCGTCCCCGAGCGGACGCCGATGACGCTCGACACGGTCTTCGATCTGGCGTCGCTGACGAAGCCGCTCGCGACGGCGACGAGCATCATGATCCTCGTCGATCGCGGGCAGGTCGAGCGCGTAGGCGGTGCTAGCAAGCTGTGACATGAAGGCGGAGCGCCGGACGCCCATCCGGGACGGTGGCTTCGGGTTTCGTGAGGTCGGCCGGGCTGAAATTCGGGGCGAAGGGGTCCCGAAGGACGGACGAAGCCCTCGGCTCGCGGTCTGTCACGCGAACGCAGGTTCGTATGCGACGGTCGAATCGCCGGGCGGCGGAGCGCGAGCGGCGGTCGGGATGGCGTCGAATCCGCCTGGCGATGTCGTGGTCCGTCACGACGGCGCGCACCTCGAGCCTGCCGCCGCAACGGGCGCAGGCCTTGACGTCGATTTCGAATGTACGCGCCAGCAAGGTTGCCCACGGCACGTTCGAGGTGGCGGCGAAGAGGAGCCCTCCCCCGATGCGAGCGAGGTGCCTGGCGGAGAGGACATTCGGCATGGGGACGTGCGCACCAGCGATGCTGCGCGCGAGAGTCGTAGCCGAGACCGGCAGCGCCGCCGGGATGATGGGACCGGTCTTGTCGCGAGGAGGTGGCCGCTCCCAGGCCTGGCCCCGCGGCTCGCGTCCGTCGGGGGGCCGAGACGTCGCCGAGGGGCATGCGCGCGTCGCGCTCTTGGGCAGCTTCGGCACGACACGAGGGCGGAGCTTCGCGCGCGGCGCGAGGACGCCATGGAATCTCGTCAACGGG
>CALFEQ010000104.1 GCA_937949945.1 uncultured Myxococcales bacterium | reverse complement strand
ACAGTCTGCATGCCCCCTCACGCTCCGTCGAGAACGGGGTTCACACAGGGCGTACGATTGCACATCGCCAACCGCGTTCGAACGCCCCGCCCCGGCCCGACTTCGTTTACTCTGAAAGGCTGCTCCATGCCGTCTCCCTCCGAAACCCTCGCCTACTACCGGGCAGCGCTCCGCGCGCTTCGCTTCCTCGAGCAACGTCGCCCGACCGGGCGTCGCTTCGGGACCGAGGCCGACGCGCGCTGGAGCGCGCTCCGCGGCGATCTCGCCACCGCGGACCGCATCGACCTCGTCATCCGCGACGCGAACGCCGAATGGCCCGGCGCGCTCGGGGCACGGGCAGTGTTTCGGATGAACGACGTCGCCGAAGACGACCCCTTCGGCGCACGCTGGACGCCGCTCGACCCGGTCGACGGCGAAGAAATGTGGCGCGCCGTGCTCGCCGAGGCGCCGCCGACGACGCTTGGAGCGGCGCTCGACGCGGTCGCAGCCGCATGGGAGGTCAAGCTCATGCCCTTCTCGGTCGGTACCATTGGCCCGGCCGACCGCTTGCTCGTCGCCGGCCCGAGCGCCATCGCGAGCGTCATCGCCGCGTTTGCCGAAAGCAGCGACCTCGACTGGCGCCGGCAGGTCGTCGTCGTCGCGACCGCGCCTGCCGAGCGGCAGCTCGCGGCGCTGGCCCCAGCCTTCTTGAACATCCACGAGCCCGCGATCGTGATCGCGGCGGACGAGCCAGCCGACAACATCGGCGAGCGGCGTGTGCTCGTGTCCGACGACGCGTCGGCCGACGATCGACAGTGGGCCGAGGCGCTCGCGCAGAAGGGGTGATGGGGGATGGCGCTCGACAGATCACGCGTCGTAGAGGCGGGCGAGACGCCGCATGCTCACGAGCGCGAGGCGATTGAGTTCGCCATCAAGGCGCTGGACAACGTCGACCCGTATCACCTCTGGGCGCTCTGCGACCTCGTCGACCCGCCGACGGGACGGCTTTACGAGATCGACCTCATCGTCCTCGGGTACTCCGCCCTCTACTTGATCGAGGTGAAGAGCGGGCCCGGCAGGTACACGGGCGACTGCGTCGACTGGGTACGCGACCCGAGGGACGGGACGAAGCCGCGCTACATGGACGCGCCGCTCAAGCTCACGAACCACAAGGCGAAGGTCCTCAAGAGCCGGCTCGAAACGAAGATGAAGCAGTACCGGGCTCGGTGGATCGAGCCGCTCGTCTTCTTGAGCGCGCCCGAAGAGGAGCTCCAGGTCGATCTCCGCGAGGACGGCAGGGTTCGTGTCATCACGCGGAGCGGGTTCCGGGACGCCGTCGTCAACCACAAGTTTCCGGGCTCCGACGGGAGGCCGAAACCGCATCGCATCACGGCCCCCGAGATGCGGGAGATCGTCCAGGCCATGGCCGCCGTCGGCCTGCGCCGGCGCAAGGGCCAAGCGCTGGCGGGACAGTACGAGCTCGGCGAGGTGCTGCTCGAAGGCCCGGGCTTCCAGGATCGCGCAGCGAAGCACCGCACGCTGCACGACATGCGCCGGCGCGCGCGTGTCTATCTCGTGCCGCAGCAGACGAGCGTCGAGCGGCGACAGCAGCTCCGGCGCGCCGCGGAACGCGAGGCACAGCTCCTCTACGGTCTGCGAGAGCACCCGCACATCCTGTCGTTCATCGATCACGAGACCGACGCGCCTCTCGGACCGACGGTGCTCTTCGACGACTTCGAAGGAGGGATGCCGCTCGCGGCCTTCCTCCGTCAGGAGACGGAGAAGAACATCTCGTTCCAGGACCGCGCGGAGATCGTCGTACAGGTCGGGCGCGCGCTTCACTTCTGCCATCAGAAGGGCGTCGTTCACCGTGCGCTCAGCCCGGACGCCGTGCTCGTGCGCCGGCATCCCGACGATGGCCGGATCGACACGCGCCTGTTCAACTTCCAGCTCGCCGAGGGCGAGTGCGCCACGGCGACGATGCACTGGTCGCAGCTCGCCAGCGAGCCGTGGGCGCTCTACCAGGCACCGGAGCTCCGCGAAGATCCGAGCCGTGCGAGCGAGCTCACGGACATCTTCAGCCTCGGCGCGCTCGCCTACTTCGTTCTGTCGGGCAAAGAGCCCGGCGCGAACCTTCGCGAGGTCGACGAACGCCTGATACGCGACGGCTGGCTCGAGCTCACGGCCGTGGTGGACAACGTGCCCGAGGTCGTCGTGGACCTCGTGCGCGAGGCGACGGCACGCACGCCTGCGCTCCGCCACAACGATCTGCTCGGGTGGATCGAAACGCTGGCAGGCGCCGCGAAGCCCGAGCCCGAAGCTCCCCCAGCCGAGATCGATCCCCTCGAGGCCAAGCCGGACGACGTGCTCGGAGACCTGCTCGTCGAGAAGGTGCTGGGCCATGGCGCGACGAGCCGCGTCCTCCAAGTCGTACGCGAGAGCGACAACACGACGTACGCGCTCAAGGTGAGCCTCTCCGAGGAGCACGACCCACGGCTTCGGGACGAGGCGGATGCGCTCGCGAAGCTACGCCATCCGCGCATCACCGAGCTCGTCGAGCGCCGCACGATCGCCGGACGGTACTGTCTTTTGCTCTCGCTCGCCGGCACGCAGACGCTTCAGACCTACCTCACCCGCGAGGGTCCCGTCTCGCTCGACTACGCCGCACGCTTCGGAGAGGACCTGCTCCGCGCGCTCGAGTACCTGCAGGACGAGGGCATCGTCCATCGCGACATCAAGCCCGCGAACCTCGGCGTGGGCGCGCCGGGCAAGAAAGACGTCCGGCTGACGCTCTTCGACTTTTCGCTCGTGCGCGCAGCGCCGACGGACCTCCAGGTAGGAACCAGCGCGTACCGCGATCCGTTCCTCTCGCTACGTGGCCAGTGGGACGCCGCAGCCGATCGCTACAGCGCCGCGGTCACGCTGCACGAGATGCTCACGGGCGTGCGCCCCGCCCTGCCGCCGGGAAAGAGCCATCTCGATCCCGACGCCGAGGTCGAGCTGTCGGCGGAGCGATTCGATCCGGCGTATCGCGAGGCGCTGACGGCGTTCTTCAAGAAAGCGCTCGCACGCGATCCGGACATGCGCTTCGAGAGCGCGAAGAAGATGCTCCGCGCATGGGAGGACATCTTCCGCTCCGACTCCGACAGACCCGTGGCGGCGCCGCAGGAGTCGCGCCCGGCGCTTTCGCAGCCGACCACCTCGGACGCAGACAAGGCCCCGGATGCCCCCCGCTGGTCCGAGGAAGTGCTCCGCAAGATCGGCCCGACGACGCCGCTCGATCAGCTTCCGCTGTCGACGCGTGCGAAAAACGCGCTCGATCGCGCGGGCGTGGCCGTCGCGCGCGATCTCCGGATGCTCCCGGACAACCGCCTCTCGGCGGTTCGCGGCGTCGGCAGCCTCGTCGCGAAGGAAGTCGTCGAGTTCCGCAAGGCGTGGACGCAAGTCGTGCCGGCCGACGACGACGGCGGCACCGAGCCGTTCTTTGCCGGCTATCGCGGCGACGACCTGCTCGTCAGCACACTCGGCCTCGAAGGCCCCGCGCCCACGGCGCTCAACGATGCCGGTCTCCGGACGCTCGGTGCGATTGCCAGCGCGCCTCGAGCCCACGTCGAGCAGCTCGCGCGGCGGCACGGCTTCGATGCTGGCGCGATCCGCGCGGTTCTCGAGAAGGAGAACGCCGCCGCAGGCGAGCGCTCGCATCCGAGCACGCTCGAGGGATGGATCGATGCGCTTCTCGGCGGCAAAAAGAAGCGCGCGGACTACGTCCGTGCCCTTTACGGGCTCAGCGCACCGTTCCTCGGACGGCTCGACGTGAGCGTTGCGGACGTCGCGACGCACTTCAACGTGACGCGCGCGAACGTGTACATCGCGCTCGGCGAGGTCCGTTCGATCTGGGAGAAGCACGCGGCGATTGCCGAGCTTCGAGCGCTGGTACGGAGCGTCGTCGACGAGGGACATGGCGCCATGCCGCTCGAGAAAGCGGCGAGCGCCCTCCTCGCGCAGACGCCGCACGATCGCGCAGCCCCCGAGCAGGAGTCGCTCGCGCGAGCGGCCGCGCTCGTGCGCATCATCGCCGAGGTCGACAAGGACGCTCCCGGCGGCCTCGAGTTCGTGCGCATCAACGATCGCCCCTGGATCGTCGCAACCGACGCGCACGCTGCCGGGCTCAAGAAGCTCTCCGACGCGTGCGAGGCGCTCGGGCGGCGGGAGGTGCTCGCCTCGCCGGGCGAGGTCGCTCGCGTCCTCGCGGATGCGGCCGCGAATACGCCGTTCGCGACGCTCGGTGCGGAACTCCTCGCGCGCCTCGGTACCGACGCGAGCACCCGCGTCGCGTGCTCGGTGCGTCAGGAGATCTACCCGGTCGGTCTGCCGGCAGAGCGAGCGCTCGATCTGTGCGCCCCGCTCCTTCGCGGCAAGCTCACTCCCGAAACCGTGGCGCAACGCGTGGCCGCGCGCTACCCCGCAGCGGAGCCCCTGCCCCCGCGACCCGCGCTCGATGCGCTCCTCGAGCGTCACGGGCTCCGGTTCGACGGCGCGTACTACTACCGTCCCGGCGACCGGGAGCCACCGACCTCGCTGCAGACGAAGCTCTCGTCCCTTCCGAATACCGTGGACGAGAACGCCGCGGACTTCGACGAGCGGCTCCGCAAAGCGGCGCAGCAGGCCGGCCTCAACGTGATTGGCGTCCGGCTCCGCCGTGCGGAAGAGGCGACGGTCGCGCTTTCGAGAAGCCTCGGGGTCCCGCCCATCGACCTGAGCGGTGCGCTCATCGAGCGGATGCGGATCATCCAGATCGAGGACGGCGTCGAGGATGCGGCCGTGCACGAGGCCGACGTGCTCGCGGAGCGGAACCCCGAGACGTGGGCGAACCTTCGCGGCCTCGCCAACGACGCCGCGGCCCGTCTGGCGGACGCGCTCTTGCCGCCGAAGGCCCCGCTCCTCTTCGCGCAGCCGGGGCTGCTCGCGCGCTACCGGCTCAACGGCTTCGTCGAGCGTCTCCGTCAGGCGGCGAACGACGTCCACGCGGCACCGATTTTCCTCGTCATCCCGTCGCGCGACGTGCGGCGCGTCCCGCACCTGGACGGCTGGGTCGTCGCCGGCGCGATCTCGATGTGGATGCCCGATAGCTGGCTCAAGGCGGCATCGAGCTGACATCGCACCGAAGGCCAAGAACCAAGGATCGAAATGGCGGCACGCAAGAAGACGAAGACGACGGAGCTCGCTGCGCAAACCGACAGGACGGCGCCGCTCGACACCGGTGCCTTCCTCAAGGAAGCGGCCAAGGTCCTGAAGCTCCTCAAGCAGGACCTGCAGGCGCGCTCGGAGGCGTCACCGGCCGTTCGCGCCGCCCTCATGGCGCGCCACGAGCGCGAGCGCGAGCAGGAGCGCACGGGTGACAGCTTCGTCGAATGGCGTGCCCACTTCATCGATCAGGTGGCCGCGGCGTGGCTGCTCTCGTGCGTCTTCGTCCGAACGCTCGAGGACCGCGACCTGCTCGGCCACGCCCGCATTGCCGGTCCGGGCGCGCTCGACAGCCAGCGCATCTTCTTCGAGCTTGCGCCCTCGCTCACCGAGCGCGACTACCTGCTCACCGTCTTCCGCGAGCTTTCGCGCTTCACGGCGACGCGCGCGCTCTTCGACGGGGCGCACAATCCGGTCTGGTTGCTCGCCCCTTCGGCGGAAGCGGCGAAGGCGCTCCTGCAGCTCTTCCGCACGCCAACCGCGGAAGCCCCCGCCTTCCGCTTCGGCCAGCCCGATACGCGTTTCCTCGGTGACCTTTACCAGGACCTCGACGAAGGCGTCCGCAAACGATTCGCGCTGCTTCAGACGCCGGACTTCGTCGAACGGTACATCCTCGATCGCACCCTCGAGCCGGCGATTCAGCGCTTTGGGCTCGACGAGACGACGCTCATCGATCCGACGTGCGGCAGCGGGCACTTCTTGCTCGGCGCATTTGAACGCCTCTACGAGCACCGCCGCCGCGCGGAGCCGGACGCCTCCGAGCGCGACGCGGTTTCCAAGGCGCTCAGCGCCGTGGCGGGCGCGGACATCAATCCGTACGCCATCGCGATCGCGCGCCTGCGGCTCACGCTCGCCGCGCTCGAGAAGGCGGGGTTCAAGAAGCTCGCCGACGCTCCGGAGCTGCCGATCAAGCTCGCGGTGGCGGATTCGCTTCTCTACAACCCGCAGCTTCCGCAGCAGGAGCTCGGGATGATCGAGGGGACGAGCGCAGAGGTTTGGCTCGGGGATGCGTACGCGCTCGAGGACCCGAAGGTGGCGCGCGAGGTGCTGCATCGGCAGTACGCGGCAATCGTGGGGAATCCGCCGTACATCGTCTGCAAGGACGCGCTATTGCGAGACCGGTACCGCAAGGCCTACGCGAGCGCTGCAATGCAGTTCTCGCTAGGAGCCCCGTTCACCGAACGATTCTTGCAGCTCGGGAGGCTTGGGGCGTCGATCGGCATGATCACGGCCAACTCCTTTATGAAGAGGGAGTTCGGCAAGAAACTGATCGAGGAGATTCTCCCGCAGTGGAACCTCACGCGAGTCGAGAACACTTCGGGCGCCTACGTTCCAGGACACGGGACGCCAACGGTCATACTCTTCGCAACGGCTGAACCTCCGCAGACCAACTACGTTCACGCGATCCTCGCAAACCGTGGTGAACCCTCGACGCCCGCTGACCCGGCGCGCGGACTCGTTTGGCAGAGTCTAGTCGAGCATGGCGACCAGGTCGGCTATGAGAACGAGTACATCACCGTAGCCAGGCTTGACCGCGATACGCTCCGACGACACCCTTGGAGTCTCGGGGGTGGCGGGGCAAGCGAACTGAAGGACCTTCTCGAAGCGCGCGCCGAGAGGAAGCTCGGCGATGTGGTCGAGGCAATTGGACGGATCGCCCATACCGGAAACGACGAACCGTACGTGGTTCCCGCTTACGTCTTGCGAGCTCGAGGCGTTCCGGACGAGGCCATAGTCGACTTCGTCGAGGGTGAGGTCCTGCGAGATTGGGGAATGGCGGAACCCGCGACGGCTCTTTTCCCGTATCGAATCAATTCACTCACTCCGATTGGGGAGCAGAACGAGGATGCTCGGATTCGATGGCTCTGGCCATGGCGAGCGATGCTCTGGCAGCGCCGCGAGCCCAACGGCACGCATCGAGAGATCGGCAAGACCTGGTACGAGTACAGTCGGTTTCACCCAGAACGGTTCCGTGGCCTGGGAATTGGCTTCGCGTTCGTCGCCACGCACAACCACTTCGTGCTCGACCGCGGCGGCAAGGTGTTCAAGCAGTCGGCGCCGATCATCAAGCTTCCCGAGGGCGCGACGGAAGAAGACCACCTGGCCCTCCTCGCCTATCTCAATAGCTCGACCGCGTGCTTCTGGATGAAGCAGGTGTTCCAGGCCAAGTCTTCAGAGGCAAACGCAGACCACCCTGATGCAGAGCGGAATCGCTATGAGTTCGCCGCCACTCAGCTCAGGCAACTACCGCTACCTCCCGGCCTTCTGGGAAACACCAGTCTCGCCACTCACGCACGCGAGCTCACCACACTCGCGACCGAGCAGAGGTCGCTCTTCTCCCTCGAAAATGTGCATGACCTCGACAGCGATGATGGAATCAACTGGGCCCGCTTTGACACTCTGCGTGAGAGGATGATCGTTATTCAAGAAGAGATTGACTGGCACATCTATCGACTGTTCTCCCTATGCGGCCCCGAAACCGCCGCCCCGGAACTCCCACCTTCCGCAAGCTGTCCCCGCGGGGATCGCCCTTGCGAGCGACATCTTCCGAGAAAGAGCTTCGTACGCCGGGGCAATCAGCCGGTACCCCTGCAGGAAGCAGAAGCACCGCCAGTGAGCCGGCTCCCCCCTGCGTTGGAGCCAACATGGCAGATTCGAACCGCGCAGATTCGCACCTCTTCCGAACTCACCATCCTCGAACATCCACTCTATAAGCGCCAGTGGCGTGATACAGACGACAATGTTGACGAATTCACCTTTCGAGAAACGCAGAATCGCCTGCGCCGCGCCAACCTTATAGCCAATCTTCTCGAAGCAGAATCGAGACGAAGCGTCACGGTCCTGCCACGAAGTTTCCTCGTACGCAGCACACTCCGAACAGCGAGGCGCGACGACGTCGATGCGGTCGCACGCGAGGTCCTCGATCGCGAGTCAGTACCGTTTCTGGCCGCGTACCGCTTCACCGAATCCGGCCTCGAGAAGTACGCCGAGTGGCAGAAGACTTGGGACCTCCAACGCCGTGAGGACGCCGGCGAAGCTGTCGGCGACATTCCTGTCCCCCCGAAGTACGACCAAAAAGACTTCCGCGACCCAAACTACTGGCGCCTGCGCGGCAAGCTCGACGTCCCGAAGGAGCGCTTCATCAGCTACCCGGGCTGCGAGAGCGACGAGGACGGCGAGCCCGTCTACGGCTGGGCCGGGTGGAACCACGTCGAGCGCGCGCAGGCGATGGCTGCGCTTTACAACGACCGCAAGGAGCGCGAGGGCTGGTCGACCGAGCGCCTACTGCCGATGCTCGCCGGCATCCTCGAGCTCCTTCCTTGGATCAAGCAGTGGCACAACGAACCGAACCCGGACTACGACGGCCTCCGCCTCGGCGACTCCTTCGAGGGCTTCCTGCAGGGACAACTCCGCGAGCACGGCGTCACCATCGACGACCTAGCGAATCTTCGTCCCGCGCCACGGAAGAAACGATGAGCGGAGCATGAGCCGGATCCGAAACCTTCCTACCGAACGTCGCCGAGCGCGCGATACTCGACGGAGCGTCGATTGATGACCACCACGGCAGGCCCTCTCCTCGTCCGCGACCTTTTCGACCTTCCTGAGCAAGTCGGCAAGGGCGCGTTCGTCGTCCGGCTCACCGAGGCCGTCGAGCGCCCGGCCGAAGCCGCGCAGACCTTCGTCGTCACCGAGCGCCTGG
>CALFEQ010000103.1 GCA_937949945.1 uncultured Myxococcales bacterium | reverse complement strand
GCGCGTCGCCCTCGTGCATGCGCTCGGCTGCCTCAGCGCGAGGGCTTTCGACGACCGCGAAGAGCCTGTCGTGACGCCCTCGCCGTTCGCGCACGCGCCCGAGCGCACGCGCTCAGGCGCCTCTGTCGAGCGGTGTCGCTGCCATGGCCTGCTCGGAGGCGCGGAGCCAGAAGGATGCAGGTGCGAGGACTGCCAAGATCCGTTTCTCCGGTAGCCGACTGACCGAGATGGCTCGAGCGCGATCCTTCGCGGTCGTGTCGTCGGTCATCGACACGTCATCCGTCGGATATCGATCGGGGGTACGCCAGCTGCGAGGCACCTCCGAGGTCCTGAGGGGACCGCCACCGCGTAGCCAGCCAGTGCGGAGCAGCCATGTCCTTGGTTTCGGGTCGGGCCACGGGACCGCCTCCACGAACATGACGTGGGGATCGAGCCATCCGTCGAAACGGCATGCCGAGGAGTACATGTCGAGGATCCCCGTGCCGATCGCGATGTGGCCGTGATGGCGGTAGTTCTGGAACACGTAGAGGAGGGTGTTGCGAACCTCGGTGGGCGTTGCGAGGTCACGTCGATGGTGGCGATCCGCCCAGACCTTGCCCTTGCGGCGAACGAGCCTGTTCAGTCGACGGGCGAACGAGATCGCAAGGCCGCTCACCCCTTTGCGCAGCATCTTCTCCGCTTCCTCGTCGGAAGCGATCGCGGTCGCCTCGACGATCAGATGCAGGTGGTCGTCCTGAATCGAGAAGTGGACGACCTGGAAGTCAGAAGAGTACGCACGCTTTCGTTGGCGCCGGAGGACCTCCTTCAGCAGGTTCGAGACGAGCTCGCAGCGGAAGCGCGGAACGCCTCGCACGGCCCGCATCGTCACATGCACCGGGTTCCACCGGCGGTGAGCCGGTCGAACGCGGTGCGGCACGTTCGGCCTCGCTCGCGGGTCCTTCCGCTTTCGGCCTGCGCCCCGCCGACGCCCACCTCGACGGCGGGTCGGCGTCCTGTCTGCGCCATCGCCGAAGTCGAGACCCAGTTGGGAGGTCGAGCAGGCCTCTTTCATCCCCCGCGCGTTCACCGTCGTACGGATGAGCATCGAGGGCTGCGCGGTCAACGGGAGTCGGCGCGCTTCGTGTCGAATGTCAGTAAGTCGTGCATCGCTCGTCAACGAGTCGTGCATTGCTCGTCACGAGCGCGAACGAAGCCGACGTCTCGCCGGCCAACGCGTGTGTGGCGGTGCGGCGCCCGAAAGGACGGTCGGCCAATTGCGCTCGAGAACCGATTGCTGCCCAATCAGCCGCTCGACGACGCCCCCATTGCGCGAAGCATATTGCTGCCCAATCAGCCGCTCGGCCTCGCCCCATTACGCGACGCATATTGCTGCCCAATCAAACACGGCAGTGTCGGCAGGACCATCTGCCGAAGACGCGCCCCCTCCTGCGTGCTGCTTGATAGGGCGACAATCGTTCGGAAGGCGGCGGTCGGGCTCGCGAGCGGGGCCGAGCGCTGCGTGGTGCTTGATTGGGCGACAATCGTTCGGAAGGCGGCGTCGGGCTCGCGGAGGGGCCGAGCGCTGCGTGGTGCTTGATTGGGCGGCAATCGTTCGAAAGGCAGCGCTTGTTCGCGGTGCTCGACTTGGTTGCAACTCCGCACGGGAGCGAGCGATGGCGCTGGGCGCGTTCGATGGGGGCAGCAATCCGCGGTGAAGGCGGGGGCGAACAAGTCTCGGCAGAGGAGCACAAGCGGTGCGCAAGCATCGAAGGCCATTGCGCCCGCCAGGCGTGCACGGCCGCTTCGCGCTCGTCCGCATCGCGGCCACCCGTGTGGGGGCGGCTGCTTCACGGGCTGCTCAGTCGGCTTCGGCTTCGCCGTCGCTCAGCGGGACCGCGGCGATTCGGACCGACGCGTCTTGCGCGGGCGGGCCCTTCCGTGTCGCGCGTTGGGGGAGCCGGCCAGCCCGTCGGACGCATTGTTGGGGCTGTCGTCGATAGCACGCTAGACTCGTGGACTGGCACGAGCGTGACGAACCCTGCCGAGACGGTGCCGAGCAAAGCCGCGTCGAAGGAGAGGTCCATCTTCGCGATTGGAGACGTCCTCTCCGGTGCGTACGAGATCCGTGCCGTCCTCGGGCGCGGAGGCATGGGGCAGGTCTTCGACGCTCACGACCTCGGCCTCGTACGGCGCGTCGCGATCAAGGCGAACTTCCCCGAGATCGGCGCGGAGTTCTCCATCCGCAACGAGGCGCGGGCCCTCGCGGCGATACGGCATCCCGGTGTCGTCGGCGTCTACGCGCTCGGTTGTCACCAGGGCATCGACTACATGGTGATGGAGCACGTCTCCGGCGTGACCCTCGCCACCCACCTCGAGCGGCTCGGCGAGAGCATGACCATGACCGAGCGGATCGATGTCCTCGTCGCGGTCGCGGACGGGCTCGCCGCCATCCATCGTGCCGGCATCTCGCACGGAGACGTCAAGCCCGAGAACATCCTGCTCGCGGCGAGCGGTCGCGTCGTGCTGACCGACCTCGGGCTCGTGCGCGCCGCCTACGAGCCGAACCGCGGCGTCGTCGCCGGCACGCCCGACTACATGGCGCCCGAGATTTTCTCCGGGCGGCAGCTCGGCACCGAGCGTCACCTCGCGGACATCTACGCGTTCGGCGTGCTGGCATACCGGGTCGTCGCCGGCGGCCTTCCTTATTACGGCAAGAGCGCGATCGACGTCCTCCTCGCTCACGCCGACGCGCCGGTCCCGAAGCTCTCGGACGTGATGCTCGTTCCGAAGCGCCTCTGCGAGCTCGTGTCCTCCCTCATGGCGAAGGACCCGAACGACCGGCCCGTCTCCATGGACGCCGTCGTTTGGCAGCTCCGCGCGATGCGCGAGGAGCTCTCCCGCGAGCCCGCAGAGCCCGGACTCTCCGTGCTCATCGTCGACGACGACCCGGACATCGCTCGCCTCGTCGGCATGTACGTCAAACAAGCGGCACCCACCGCCGAGGTCACGCTCGCGTCCGACGCGCAGCAGGCGCTCGACTGCTTCCGGCGAAAGCCGCCGCGGCTCGTCTTCCTCGATCTCAACATGCCGAAGATGAGCGGCTTCGAGCTCTTCACGTACCTGCGAGGCGTTCACCTCGTCGACGCATCGACCGTCGTCGCCATGAGCGCGGGCGGATCGCCTACCGACGTGGAGCTGATGCTCGAGCTCGGCGCGCAGGACTTCATCCCCAAGGGGCCGGAGCTACGCAGCCGCGTCACGCGCATCGTCTCGACGCTCGCTTCGAAGCCGCACAAGGAGCGTCTCGCAGCGCGCGACAAGACCTGATCGCGCTCTCGGACGACGTCCATCTCGGCTCGCTGACGCGCCCCGTCGATTGCTTGCCCAACGCCGCCGACCATGAGAGCGTCGGAGCGTGGCCGCCATGCTCGACGACACCGGGGCAACCATCGTCCGAAGGCTCGCAGCATTCGCGGTCGCGTGCTCGCTCGCGAGCACCGCCGCGACCGCCCACGCGCAATCGACCCCCTCGCAGCCAGGGGCGATGCCGTCGCAGCCATCGACGTCCGCGCAGCAGGGCTCTGGATCCGCAGAGGATTCGACACCCGCGGAGGGTTCGACGCCCGCGCAGGGGGCGCCCGCACAGCCCGAAACGCCGCCTCCATCCGAGCCTTCGACGTCGCCCTCTGCTCCGGAGACCCCCTCGACAGAGCCGCCGGCGACTTCGCCTCGAGAGCCCGAGCCCACGCCGGGAGCCACACCCCCGCCGCCTCCTCCCGCACCGCCGGTCCCCGCGCCGCCGCCAGCGGAAGGGACGGGCGTGTGCACCGTCGATCGCGAGCGCGCATCGGAGGGCTTCCACTTCGCGCTCGGCGCCGGACCGAGCGGGCACTTCGCGGCCGGCTTCGCGGTGCAGCTCAAGGCGGGCGTTCGGTTGACCCCGAAGCTCCGCGTCTTCGGCCTCCTTCTCGATCACGTCTACGTGAAGACCGATCGCGTCACGTCGGGCGACCAACTCCTCAACGTGAGCCAGTGGCGCTTCTCCGTGATGGGCGGCGTCGGCGTGGACTACTTCGTGCTGCCTCGCGTGGGCGTGCGCGGCGCGATCGGCGTCGGCGGCGACTACACCGCGGAGCTCGGAAAGGATCCGATGGCGACCGGGTACTCGTACCTCATGGGCATGACGTTCGAGCTCTTCGACGGCGACCATCGCCTCGCGATCGATCCGTTCATCCACATGCTCCAGCACAACCGGGCGAACCTCGAGCCGGGCACCGGCAACCAGTGGCTGAGCCGCCCGATCATCGGCGTCACGGCGAACTGGACGTTCCGCTGAGCGCGCGCCCGCGCGCCGCGAGCGAGCGCGTGCGGGCATCGAGCTCTCCCTCGCCTCCGGGAAGCCGAAGTACTAGTGTGCCCCGCCGAGGGCCGAGGACCCTCGCCCTCGACGAACGGATCCGCAATGCAGCAGACGACGACCACCCCGACCGCCACGCGCGACGACCTCCAGGCGACGCGCGCCTACTACGACGAGTTCAGCAAGAGCTACGAGCGCCACCGGCGCCCGAACGACGCGCACGGCTACCACGCGCTCGTCGACGATCTCGAGGTGGAGCTCTGCGCCCGCTACGGCACCGGCAAGGACGTGCTCGAGTGCGGCTGCGGCACCGGCCTCATCCTCGAGCGCATCAAGGAGTACGCGCGGCGCGCGGTCGGGATCGACCTGTCGCCCGGGATGCTGGAGCTCGCACGCGCTCGCGGGCTCGACGTCCACGAGGGAAGCGTGACCGATCTGCCCTTCCCGGACGCGAGCTTCGACGTCACGTGCGCCTTCAAGGTCCTCGCGCACGTGCCCGACGTCGGCCGTGCCCTCGCCGAGATGGCACGCGTGACGCGGCCCGGCGGAGTCTTGCTCGCCGAGTTCTACAACCCTTGGAGCCTACGCGGCCTCGTCAAGCGGCTGGGACCCGCGGGGAAGATCAGCGACCGCACGCGTGAGAGCGCGGTGTACACGCGCTTCGACTCGCCACGCGTCTTGCCGCGGATCCTCCCTCCCGGCACGCGGCTCGAGACGGCCCGCGGCATCCGCATCGTCACGCCTGCCGCCGTCGCGATGAGCATCCCGGTCGTGTCGGGAATGCTCCGTGCGGCCGAGCGGTTGTTGTGCGACACACCTGCCGCGCGGTTCGGCGGCTTCTACGTCGCCGTCATTCGCAAAGGCTGACTCGAGGGCCGAGCGGGGCCGTCGCTCGAGGGCTCGCGGACGAGGCCGGACCCGGACGGACGTAGAGCCGGACGAAGTGCGAAACGGCTGAGCCTCGTGGCTCGCGCGGAGGCGCCGATGCCTCCGCGGCTCGGGCGCCTCCGGCGGCTCGGGCGTCGCCGTGCCTCGACGGCCTCGATCGCACGACTTTTTCGACGGCCTTGGCCGCTTCGATGGGCCCCCATGTGTGTCGCGCGTCTATACTCGTCCTGATGCGTCGACTTCTTCCGCGCGCCCTCAAGTTCCTCGCGCTGTTCGTCGCTTTCGGCATCGCGAGCTGGCTCGCGCTGCACCTGCACGGAGGCGGCCTCTGGGAGGGGCTGACGCCGGCGGTGGCCGGGACCTCCGATCCGAAGCGCGGGTCGAACTACGACCTGCGGCAGCTCAAGGTCGTCAACGAGGTCCTGAAGAACGTCCGCGACAAGTACGTCGACCCGAAGCGCGTGAAGCCGAAGGAGATGCTCCTCTCGGCGCTCAACTACGTGCAGCGCGACGTCGCGCAGGTCATCGTGCTGCACGAGGAGCCTTCGCCGACGGTGAAGGTGCGCGTCGACACGCAGGAGCGGGAGTTCCGCGTCGACAACGTGCTCGGCCTCTGGGACGTCTCGGCGCGCCTGCGCGAGATCTTCGACTTCGTCCAGGAGAACCTCAAGGGCACCGAGGTCGACCTCCGCGAGGTCGAGTACGCCGCCTGCAACGGGATGCTGCGCACGCTGGACCCGCACAGCGTGCTGCTCTCGCCCGAGGCGTACAAGGAGATGAACCTCTCGACGAGCGGCCAGTTCGGCGGGCTCGGCATCGTCATCTCCATCCGCGACCAACAGCTCACCGTGATCAACCCGATGCCGGGCACGCCGGCATGGCGGGCGGGCATCAAGAAGTACGACCGCATCACGAAGATCGGCGGCGAGTCGACGCTCAACATGGGCCTCAACGAGGCCGTCCAGCACCTGCGCGGGCCGCCCAACACGAAGGTGACGGTCTGGATCCGCCGCGACGGCCCGGACGGCTGGCAGACGCCGAGGCCGTTCGAGCTGACGCGCGAGATCATCAAGGTCCAGAGCGTCGAGCACAAGCTGCTCGCCGACAACATCGGCTACGTCCGCATCAAGCAGTTCCAGGCGAACACCGCGAAGGACCTCGACGACGCTCTTCGCGACATGAAGAAGCACGGCGAGCTCAAGGGGCTCGTCCTGGATCTGCGCGGCAACCCCGGCGGGCTCCTCGAGCAGGCCGCGCGCGTCGCCGACAAGTTCCTCGTCTCCGGGCCCATCGTCGCCACGGTCGGCAACCCCGGGTCGGGTGAGGAGCGCGAGGAGAAGGTCGCGCACCCCGACGGGACGGAGCCGAACTACCCGATCGCGCTCCTCGTCAACGGCTCGTCGGCGAGCGCGAGCGAGATCGTCGCGGGCGCGCTCAAGAACCACGACCGCGCGATCATCATCGGCGAGACGACCTTCGGTAAGGGATCGGTCCAGCTCGTGTTCACCGAGCTGCCCGACCGCGCCGCGCTGAAGCTCACCATCGCGCAGTACCTCACCGAGCCGGGCGACATCTCGATCCAAGGCGTCGGCGTGACGCCCGACATCGAGCTCGACCCGATGACGGTCGATCCTCAGGAGATGGACCTCACGGTCGACACCGGGGTCATCAAGGAGCGCGACTTGTCGCGCAGCCTCTCGAACGCCCGCGCGCGTGACGGGCAGAAGCCGGCGGAGATCGTCCGGTACCACTTGCCCGAGTCGCTTCGTCGCGAGCTGCGCGAGCGGGGAGGGGACCCGGACGAGATCCTCGGTCCGGACTTCCCGAACAAGGACTTCCCGGTGAAGTTCGCGCGCGACCTCGTCGCGAAGGTGCCGCCGGGCAAGCGCCTCGAGCAGCTCCGCGCGGCCAAGCAGCTCATCGCCGAGACGCGCAACACGGAGCTCCAGAAGGTGTCGGCCGACCTCGCGCAGCTCGGCATCGACTGGAGCGACGCTCCGCCGGACGTGCCGCAGGCTCCGCCCGGATCGCCGCCGCCGAACATCGACGTGAAGCTCGAGACCGACAGGCCGAACAACGAGGTCGTCGCCGGCGAGTCGATGACGCTCAAGGTGACCGTGACGAACAAAGGCACGGTGCCGCTCTATCGTCTCGCCGCGGTCACGAAGAGCGACAACGCGCTCTACGACAACAAGGAGCTCGTCATCGGCAAGCTCGAGCCGGGCAAGACGAAGACCGCGTCGATCCCGCTCGGCTGGTGCGAGGTCGAGGGGCGCAAGCCCGGCTCGACGGCGCCGCTGCCGAAGGACGCCCCGCGCGTGTGCAAGATCCCGCGGGATACGCTCTCGCGTCAGGACGGCATCTCGGTGAAGTTCGACGAGGCCCGCGGTCGGGCGCCCAGCGAACAGACCCTCCGCGTGTCCGTCAAGGCGCTCGAGCGTCCCGTGTTCGCCTACACGTACCAGATCGCCGACGCGCGCAAGGGCAACGGCGACGGCAAGCTCCAGAAGGGCGAGCACCTGACGATGTACCTGTCGGTGAAGAACGTCGGGAAGGGGAAGAGCTACGAGACGCAGGCGAACCTGCGGAACCTCTCCGGTGACGGCCTCCTCCTCCACGAGGGGCGGTTCGACATCTCGAACATGCAGCCGGGCGAGGTGCGGAAGGTGGCCTTCACCTTCGACGTCGACGCGCCGCTCGCCGATCCCGAGGCGAAGGTGGAGCTCTCGATCGCCGATCGGGATCTGCGCGAGACGGTCATCGAGAAGGTGAAGATGCCGATCTCGGTGCCGATCGCGCTCACGCCGGCGAACGGCACGATGAAGGCGCGCTCCGGCGGAGCGACCCTGCTCGAGGCGCCGGAGGTCGGGGCACGTGCCTTCGGTCGGCTCGGCGCAGGCACCGCGGTGAACGTGCTCGCGACGGCGGGCGAGTTCACGAAGGTGAGCCTCGGCGAGGGGCGGTTCGGCTTCGTCCGTACGTCGGAGCTCGAGCCGGGTGGTCACGCCGCCGGCGTCGTCGCGTTCGAAGAGACGATGCGCCGGTTCCCGCCCGCGGTCGAGGTACAGCCCGTGCCGCTCGCCGTCCGTGACGACAAGATCCTCATCAAGGGCACCGCGGTCGACAACGATCGGATCCTCGACGGCTACGTCTTCGTGGGGAGCAAGAAGATCTTCTACCGCTCGAACCGCAACGGCCCCGATCCCAAGCACATGGCGTTCGAGACCACGGTGCCTCTGCGCCCCGGCGTCAACGTCGTCACCGTGGTCGCACGCGAGAACCCCGACACCGTGGGTCGCAAGACGCTCATCGTCCGACGCGACGGCCCGAACGGCGAGCTCCTCCAGACGCCCAAGACGGAGGAGGACCTCGACGCCGCGGCCGCAGCGGACGACTGACGCACGCTCGACGGCCCCCACGCCCCGACGGGCTCGGGGCGTGGGTTTGGGCTATGTACGAGCGCATGAAGCTCGAAACCGAACGCGACGGCGTCGAGTGGGTCTACGCGGCCAAGGCGCTGGCGATCGTCAGCGCGTGGTCGGCGCTCGGGTTGTTCGACAAGCTTCGCAACGGGCCCGTCCCCCGCGCCGAGCTGCCCGGGGACCGTCGTGCGCTCGATGCGACGATCCCCGTCCTCGTGCACGTGGGCGTCCTCTCGGCCGACGAGGAGCGCGTCGCGCTGACGCCCAACGCTGCACGGCTCCTGGCGACGGGAGCGTTGCCGACGAGCAAGAGCCTCGAGCTTCTGACGGACCTCGGCAAGATGGCGGAGGTCATCTCTCAGGGCGGGCCGGTGCGGGACGCGGAAGGTCGGCCGAAGGCCACGCGCGGCGGGACGGTGCCCGATCCGGCCAAGACGGAGGCCTTCCTGGACTACCTCTACCGCATCAGCGGAGAGGCCGCGGAGAGCACGCTCGGATGGCTCGCCCCCGACCTGCCCGAGCGGGCGTCCATCCTCGATCTCGGCGGCGGACACGGTCGCTATGCGCGCGCGTTCGCGGACGCCGGCCATCACGTGACGCTCTTCGATCAGCCGCTCGTCGTGTCGCTCGCACGCAAGCGACACGGCGACGTGCTCGCGTACATGGAAGGGGACTTCCACCAGGTCGAGAGCTTCGGCGGTCCTTACGACCTCGTGCTCCTCTGCAACATCGTCCACTCCGAGTCGCCCGACGCGAACGCGTCGCTGATCGCGCGCGCTGCGAAGTGCCTTCGCTCCGGCGGTCGTCTCGTGATCCGCGACATGTTCCTCGACGAGCACGGAGCCCACCCGGCGAGCGCCGCGTTCTTCGGCATCACGATGCTCTTCTACACGGAGCACGGATCGAGCCCGACGGTGAAGGAGGCGCGCGAGTGGTGCGAGCGCGCCGGCCTCTGCGACGTTTCGCTCGCCGTCTTCGAGACGCATCAGATGCTGATCGCCCGCCGGCCCTGATCGAGTAGTTGCTGCACGATTCGCGCAACGCCTCGCGCGACGACGGGCCGACGCGTCGTGAAGGGACGCGAGCATGTGGCCGGAAGCTGCTGCGGTGCTACGCGATCAGAACCATGCTCGCGTGCTCTCTCCTTCGCGTGCACCGGTCGCTCTTCGGAGTCTTCGTCGCTGCAATCCTTCCCGTCGCCTGCTCCGATGCCCCGCGCGAGCCGACGTCGTCCGGCGGTGCGCTGACGAAGTGCGTCCCGAACCACACGCGCGTCTGCCTCTGCGGGCTCGACGAAGGCGTGCAGACGTGCACGAAGGACGGCGAGTACACGCCATGCGAGTGCGCAGCCACGCAGGCGCCGGGGCGGCCGACCATCCCCGTGCCCGAGTCGGACGGCGAAGGATCGCCGGAGCCCGAGGCGACCTGCGGCGATGGAAAGATCGATCCTGGCGAGGCCTGCGACGACGGGAACGCGGAAGACGGTGACGGCTGCAGCTCGCGATGCCTGCCCGACGGCGCTCCGAAGCACGCCGATGCGTGTCCCGGCCAGGTGCTCACGCTTTGGAAGGGCGCGACGTTGACGCTGACCGGCACGACCGAAGGCTACGCGGACGACGTGCAGGCGTCGTGTTGGTGGTCCACCGGGCCCGATCGCATCTACACGCTCCAACCGAGCGCGGACGGCTTCATGACCGTCGACGCCGCCTTCGCGGACGGCTTCGACGCCGTGGTCGAGGTGCGCAGGGGCACGTGCGACCTCGTGACGGCGAACGTGCTCTGCGAGGACACGCTGAGTCGACCCTTCAAGCGCGTCGTACAGGTGGAGAAGGACAAGAACTACTACCTGATCGTCGACGGTGACAGCCCGGACGCGCGCGGCGCCTACTCGATCACGCTGACGCTCCTCTAGCGACTCGAGCGAGGTTCCCCATGGGTACGGAGCGCCGCGCGTATCGGAGGACGACGAGAGCGCTCGTCGTGGCGAGCGTCTCGTCTGCAATGCTCGCGATGAACGTCGACGCCTACGCGTTCTGCCGGAAGACGACGTGCGTCCCGGAGAAGGAGCACTGTCCACGCGACGAGCACGGCTGCGTGACGGTGGGCGCTCCCATTCGGTGGCCGAAGCTCCCCATCGTGTACCGCTTCTCCGCCGAGCACCCCGGTCAGCTCGTCCGAGAGGAGGCTCGCGCGGCCGTCCGCGCCGCGTTCCATCGCTGGAGCGACACGTTGTGTCCCGACGGCAGGCGGACGTCGCTTCGCTTCGTCGAAGGCGAGGACATCGTGGGGACCAAGCCGCTCGAGCCCCGCTCGCGTGCGCCGGAGCCGTACGGGATCTTCTTCCGCGATCTCGGCTGGCCGTACGTCGGCAGAGACTCGACGCTCGCCCAGACGAACACGATGTTCAAGAAGCCGAGCGGCTTCGTCGACTACGCGGACATCGAGATCAACGTCGCGAGCAAACGGTTCTCCACGCGGGAAGACGACGAGGGCGTCGATCTGCAGGCCGTGATGACCCACGAGGTCGGGCACTACATCGGCCTGGATCACTCCGACGTGTCCGACTCGATCATGGTCGACAGCTACTGCGCGCGCGAAGGCCGGTGCGAGAAGGGCAAGGTCGCAGCCCGCAGGCTCTCCCTGGACGACATCGAGGCCGTCTGCACGCTCTACCCGCCGGACGGCCCGCCCAGCTCCGAAACCCCTCCTCCGAGCGCCGACGGCTGCACGACGGCCGCGCGAAACCCGGAAAGCCCTCATTCCGCGGTTCCGATTGCCGCTCCGGCGGCCCTCCTCCTCGCCGCGGCCGTCCGCCGGAGGCGAGAGCGAACGTAGCCGGATGCCGCCGAGGACCGAGGACCGAGGGCTGAGGACGGACGACTTGTGCTAGCGTCCCGCCGGAATGCGCCTGCACATCAACGTCGATCACGTGGCCACGCTCCGTAACGCGCGGGGGACGCCTTATCCGGATCCGGTCGAGGCGGCTCGCATCTGTCTGGACGCCGGGGCGCACGGGATCACCGCGCACCTGCGGGAGGATCGGCGGCACATCAACGACGGCGACGTCGAGCGCCTGCGTGCGACCCTGCGCGCCACGTTCAATCTCGAGATGGCGGCGACGGACGAGATGGTCGCGATCGCCCTCGCCACGAAGCCCGACGTCGTCACGCTCGTGCCGGAGCGCCGCGAGGAGCGCACGACGGAAGGCGGCCTCGACGTCGCGGGCGCCGGGCCGGAGCTCGGCAAGCACGTCGAGAAGCTCCGGGCGGCGGACATCAAGGTGAGCCTCT
Organism: uncultured Myxococcales bacterium; assembly: GCA_937949945.1. Taxonomy (GTDB): domain Bacteria; phylum Myxococcota_A; class Polyangia; order Polyangiales; family Polyangiaceae; genus Labilithrix. Next base: position 31,302 of record CALFEQ010000103.1, on the reverse strand, counting down.
TCATCGCGCCCGATCCGAAGCAGGTCGACGCTTCGCACGCGCTCGGCGTCGAGCAGATCGAGCTGCATACGGGTGAGTACGCGCATGCCTTCGGATTCAACCGGCCGTCGTCGTTCGATCTGTCGCGCCCGCTGCCGCCACGCGCGCAGGTGGAGCACGTACGTCTCGCCGCCGCCGCGAAGCGTGCGCGCGAGCTCGGGCTCGAGGTGGCGGCCGGCCACGGCCTGACGACGTGGAACGTGCCGGCGCTCGTGCTGATCCCGGAGATCGTCGAGCTCAACATCGGCCATGCGGTCATCGCCGACGCCGTGTTCATGTCGCTCTCGGGCGCCGTGAAGGCGATGCTCGCGGCCATCGAACGGGGGCGTCCGTCGTGATCGTCGGCGTCGGCATCGACGTCTGCTCGATCGAGCGGATGCGGCGGGCGCTCGATCGCCACGGCGAGCGCTTCTTCGCCCGCATCTGCAGCCCGGAGGAGCGCGCCGATCTCGCTGGACGCGAGGTCGCGACGGCTCTCGCCGGTCGCTTCGCGGTGAAGGAGGCGTTCGCGAAGGCGCTCGACGGCGCGCGTGGAGTCGGCTGGCACGAGGTGCAGGTGCGGCGCGCGCCGAGCGGGCGGCCCGTGCTCGAGCTGTTCGGGAACGCGATCGCCGCCGTCGAGCGCTTCGGCGCCGACCGTTGGCACGTCAGCATCACGCACGACGCCGGCGTGGCGGTGGCCGTGGTCGTCCTCGAACGGACGAAGAGGACGACGGAATCGGAGGCGAAGGGGGCTGGTGGATGATCCCTGTACTGTCGCGCGCGCAGATGCGCGCCTTCGACGCGTTCGCCATCGACACTTGCAAGGTCCCGAGCCTCGTTCTCATGGAGAACGCCGGGCGCGGCGCGGCCGACGTGATCGAGCGCGAGCTCCTCGACGGCCGTGCGTCCGGCCGCTCCGTGGTCGTCGTCTGCGGGACGGGCAACAACGGCGGTGACGGCTTCGTCGTCGCGCGCCACCTGCTCGTGCGCGGCGCGCGGGTCGAGGCCTGGCTCGCGGGGAGCATCGACAAGGCCACTCCGGACTGCCGAGCGAACCACGGCGCGTTCGTCGGCATCGGCGGGAAGGTCCACCCCATCCCGCTCGGAGGACCGCTCGACGCGCTCGTCGCGGCGCTCGCCGACGCCGACGTCGCGGTCGATGCGCTCTTCGGCACCGGGCTCGACCGGCTGATCGTCGAGCCGCTCGCGAGCGTCGTCCGCGTCCTGCGGGACGCCCGCGGGCCCGGGAAGCACACGCGCGTCGCAGCGCTCGACGTCCCGTCCGGGCTCAACGCCGACACCGGCGTGGCGATGGGGACGACGGTCGAGGCGGACCTCACCGTGTCCTTCGCCCACTTGAAGCTCGGACACGTCACGGGGCAAGGCGCGCGCAAGTCGGGGCCCGTGCACGTCGTCGACATCGGCGTCCCGAGCGATCTCGTCCGCGAACGGAGCGCCGACCTCGTCGAGTCGCGCGACGTCCGTGCGACGCTGCCGCGACGTCCGATCGACACGCACAAGTACCGCGCGGGCCACGTCGCGCTCTTCGCCGGATCGCCCGGCAAGGTCGGCGCGGCGCTCCTGGCCGCACGCGGGGCTCTGCGCGCGGGCGCCGGCGCGGCGACGATCGTGACCTGGCCCGCGGCGGCCGACGTGCTCGAGGCGCGGATCCCCGAGGTGATGGTGACGCGGCTCGCGGACGAACAGGACTCGACGGCGATGACCCGCTCGGTCGACGACGTGCTCGTGCACAAGCGCGCGGTGGTGATCGGGCCGGGCTTCGGCACGGGCGAGCCGGCGAAGGACGTCTCCCGCCACGTCCTCTCCACCTTCCGCGGGGCGATCGTCGCCGACGCGGACATGTTCACCTTGCACGCGGGCAACCCCGAGGCGTTCGCGGTGGCGGACGGACGCGCGATCCTGACACCCCACTCCGGCGAGCTCGCCCGCCTGCTCGGACGGACCTCCGAGGACATCGAGGCCGATCGCTTCGGCGCCGCGCGTGACGCCGCCGAGCAGACGAACTCGATCGTCCTGCTCAAAGGCGCCTACACCATCGTCGCCGCGCCCGACGGGCGCACGGTCGTGACGGGCTCGGGCAGCCCCGCGCTCGCGACGGCGGGATCGGGCGACGTCTTGTCCGGGATCATCGGCGCCCTCGCGTGCGCGCTGCCTCCGTTCGAGGCCGCGTGGTGCGGAGCCTTCCTCCACGGCGTCTCCGGGCGGGCGTGGCAGAAAGAGCACGGCGATCGCGGGCTCCTCGCGGGCGAGATCGCCGACGGCGTCCCCGACGTGCTCGCTGCGCTCTACGAGGACGTGGCGTAGAGCGCAGCGTCGGAGGCTCCGCTCGAGCGAGCGCGACTGCACGGCCTGCGCTGCACAGCCTGTGCAGGTACCTGTTGCGCAGGCTGTGCAGCGGCCGGGCGGCGTCCGCGTGTTTCCCGTGTGTTTTTCCGGCTGCGGCCGGCGGCACGGCGGTTGCGAAAGATGCGGCGTCCCAGCGCCGATCACAGCGGCGCGCTTCGCATCTTCGACTGGGAGGACTCGTGGCTCGATCATTCCATCTCGCATCGCTCGCGCTCGTCGGCTTCGCTTTGGCTGCTTGCACCACCACCACCAACACCAACACGAACGGCGGGGGATCGTCCGGCACCCCGAACGGCGACAACTCGTCGTCGGGGGGCGACGGCGTCTCGCAGGCGCCGGGCGGGCGCTTCTTCCTCCCGACCGGAGCCGAGGCCGACAACACGAGCGCGCCGAGGATCGAGGTCGATTCGAGCGGCGGAATCCACGCGATCTATCCGGCCTACGCGCGCGGCGGCGCCTACTACGCCTACTGTCCGGCCGACTGCGCAGGCACCGCCGACGTGAAGGTCGTGCGCTTCGAGACGCAAGGCACCGTCGGCAACGCGATGATCGCCCTCGACGCGCGCGGCAAGCCGCAGATCCTGCTCTCGGCCTACAGCAAGGTCTACTACGGGGCGTGCACCGGCGACTGCACGACACCGGACGGGTGGAACGTCGCGCCGATCCTCGATCACGGCTCGGAGAAGGAGGTGACCGGAGAGGCGTTCGCGCTCGATCCGCAGGGGCGTCCACGGTTCTTGATGCACACGTACGTCGCGTACCTCGGGATCGGCCAGAAGCCGTTCAAGACGGAGCTCGTCGCGTGCGACGCCGACTGCACGAACCCCGCGAGCTGGCGCGCCAGCACGATCGGCACCGACAACTTCGAGCGCTCGCAGCTCCGCTACGACGCGCAGGGACGCGCACACGTCGCGACCATCGCACGCCTGAAGGCCGACGACGGCTCGGAGCAGCTGCTCGGCGCCTACCAGTACTGCGCCGCCGATTGCGAGAAGCCGGAGAGCTGGACGGGCCCGGGGCTCGGCAATGCGTTCTCCGACCATCTCGCGGCGGTGGAGATCAAGCCGCAGATCAACCTCGCGCTGACGAAGGCGGGGCAGCCGCGCATCGTCTTCCTCATGAAGGACGACGCGGGCAAGAAGCTCGTCGCCTACTTCGAGTGTGACGAGAGCTGCACGTCGGCCGAGACGTGGACGGCCATCGCGGTCAGCGATCACGAGGAGCTGAGCTCCGGCTTCGACCTCGCGCTCGATGCCGACGGCCATCCGCGCATCGCGTTCTCGCTGAACTACAACATCGGCGTCGCCTACTGCGACCAGCCGTCGTGCACGGCGGAGGGAAGCAAGTGGGACCTCACCGTGGTCGAGAGGGGCAGCGACATGCCGCCGGACACGATCTTCCTCGAGCCGAACTGCACCGTCGGCGCGTGGTTCCTCCACGATCCTTCGATCGCGCTCACGCCGGCGGGGCAGCCGCGTATCGGCTACCAGGCGCGTGACATCAGCGGCGGCTGGAAGAACCCCGACCCGACGAAGCCCGACTGCACCGCGGGCACCGACATGACGTGGTCGCGCCTGGCGATCCTGCCGTCGCTCTGATGGAGCGTCCTACGCTCGCGGAGCTACCCGCGCGCGTCGAGCGAGGGGCGCGACGAGGCGATCATGCTCGCCCTCTCGGCCTCTCGCTCGCGCGCGAGCCAGAAGGCGCGTGCGTCCTCCTCCGTCCAAGCGCGCGGGAGCTCCGCGGCGCACCGTTGGAGCGCACGCTCCAGCTCGTCGACGCGCTGGAAGCGCTCGTCGGGTCCTTTCGCGAGGCAGCGCAGCACGAGCTCGTCGAGCGAGCTCGGCAGAGGCTCGCCGCGTGCTCTGCTCGGAGGCTCCGGGGCTTCCAGCATGTGTGCGCGGAGGAGCTGGGACGCGTCAGCGCCTTCGAAGGGAGGGCGTCCGGCGAGCAGGTAATAGAGCGTCGCGCCGAGCGCGTAGATGTCGCTCCGCACGTCGGCCTCCCCGTCGATCCAACGCTCCGGCGCCATGTAGGCCGGCGTGCCGCGTACGCTCTGGGTGTGCGTCTCGTCGGCGACGAGCTGCGCGATGCCGAAGTCGAGGACCTTGAGGACGTCGTGCTGGTCGCCGCTGCGGGTCACGAACAGGTTGGCGGGTTTGATGTCGCGATGGACGATCCCGGCCGCGTGCGCCTCCGCGATCGAGCGGCAGGCCTGCGTGAGCAGGGCGATGGCGCGCTCCGGCGGCATCGGTCCGCCCTCGCGGACGAGCTGCTGGAGATCGGCTCCCGGCAGGTACTCCATCGCGATGTACGACAGACCGTCGTCGCTCGCGCCGAAGTCGAAGATGCGAACCGTGTGCGGCGACGTCAGGCGACTCAGAGCGAGCGCCTCGCGCTCGAAGCGCGCGATCTGACCTGCGTCGGTCTCGGCGCTCGAGCGCAGGATCTTGAGGGCGACGTTGCGCTTCAACGACACGTCCCACGCGAGCCAGACCTCGTTCATGCCGCCCTCGCCGATGCGTCCCTCGAGGCGGTAGCGCCCGATCTGGCGCGCTCTGCGGAGCTGAACACGCGCGTTGTAGCTGATCTGGCCGCTCACCGCGGCGATGATCGCGGAGGCGAAGACCATGACGTAGTGAGCGGCGAAGAGGGCGAGCTGCTTTCCGTCGTGGAGCGAGGCCGCGATCGTCGGATCGAACCATGCCGCGACGAGGAGGATGACGGGGAAGCTCGCGACCGGCGGCACCGCGTACCAGACGGTGTCGCGCCAGGGAGCGGGCACGGCGAGCCCCTCGACGATGATCACGACCGACAGCCCGTGGATGTACGGGCTGGCGAGGCCGCCGTAGTAGAGCGCCATCACCGAGATGAAGACCGAGCACACCGCGCAGACGAGCCCGTTGGCCGCCTTGAGAAGGCGGCTCGGGACGTCGCGGCGCAGGCTCAGGCGGTAGACCGCGAAGATCCCGATCTGGCCGATCACTCGGAAGGCCGTGAAGAGCGCGAGCGGGGCGCCGGGGTATACGAAGATCCCGAGGTACAGGTCGACCAGGAAGAACGCCGGCCAGACGAACGTGCCGAGGCGCATCGCCCGCCGGACGGAGCGCCGCTCTTCGGGATCGGCGCGGCGCGTACGATCGTGGTCGCGGCCGATGCCGCGCTGGCTGGGTCGAGAGGGAGCGTCTCCTCGTTCGTCGCTCGGATCGGCGCGGACGGTCGGAGCGGTCGGCGGATCGGACTCCGTCGATACGGTCGGCACCTTCGAGGTCCGACGTCGATCTTCGACGGACATCGCGGCTATTTCCTGTCTCGCAGCGGGCGCGGGAGCCCGTATGCGTCGAGTCGGTTGACGAGCGTACGCCGCGAGATGCCGAGCAGCTCCGCCGCGCGCGTCTGGTTGCCCCCGCACTGGGCGAGCGCGTCGATGATCCGCTGGCGCTCGTCGTCTCCGGTCGCCTGTCTCGCGTCGGGAGCCTGGGCTCGCGTCGCCGTCCCGTCGGGCACGAGGTAGAGGTGCTCCGGCCCGATTTCGCTGCCGTTCGCGAGCGCCGTCGCGCGCTCCATCACGTTCCTGAGCTCGCGGACGTTTCCCGGGAAGGGGTGCCGCTCGAGTGCCTCGATGGCCGCGGCGGAGAGCGTCGGCGGCGGCCGGCCGAGCGCCTTCGCCGCGAGGACGACGAAGTGACGGGCGAGGGGGAGGACGTCTTCGCGCCGCTCGCGCAAGGGAGGGATCGAGAGCGTCATCCCGGTGAGCCGGTAGAACAGGTCTCGCCGGAACGATCCAGCGTCGATCTCGCGTGCGAGATCGCGGTTCGTCGCGGCGACGAACCGTACGTCGATCGGTCGTGGCTTGAGCGCTCCGACGCGTTGAATCTCTCCCGACTCGAGCACGCGGAGGAGCTTGCCTTGCTGGCCGAGGGGGAGCTCTCCGATCTCGTCGAGGAAGGCGGTTCCGTTGGAAGCCGTCTCGAGCAGCCCGGGCTTGGTGATCGTCGCGCCCGTGAACGCGCCGCGATCGTGCCCGAAGAGCTCGCTCTCGACGAGCTGCTCGGGCAGCGCCGCGCAATTGATCGCGACGAAGGGCCCTTTGTTCCGCGGCGATCGCCGGTGGATCGCACGGGCGATCACGTCCTTCCCCGTGCCGGTCTCTCCCACGAGCAGAATGGAGAGCGGCGAGCGCGCGACCCGATCGACGAGCTCGAAGAGCTCTTTCATCACGGCCGACGCGATGACGACCCCGTCGTCCGACGAAGGCTCTGCGGGCCGTTCGTCCACCCGACGCACGAGGACGACGACGGAGCCGAGATGGATCGCCGCCTCCCGATCGACCGGGACCTGCACGTTCGGTCGAAGCCGCTCGTCGACCGTCCGCGCGGTGCTGTGCGGGTCGAGGCGCGTCGTGACGAGCCGCGTCCCGTTCGCGCTCCCGAGGTCCTCGACCATCACCGGGTCGCCGAGATGCAGACACGCGTGCCGTCGCGACACGGACGCGTGGTCGAGCACGACGTCGGCCCGGCTGCCGCGCCCGAGCACGACCGTGCCTTTCGCGGGGGCTCGATGGACCGTCAGCCGACCGTCGACGATGGCGACGAGCTCGACCGCGGCGTTCGGTGTTGTCCCCCGATCTTCGGCATGGCTCACTCGACTTCAGACGAGTTCTAGCCTCTCTCCCATGTCGACGAAAAGGTGGCTCGGCTACGAAAGAGCTCGGCCGTGGCCTCGAGCTCGTGCGTAGCCGCGGCCACGCGCGTTGGCTCCAGGGACACACGCAGCCGGGGCCAGCGCCGAAATCCAGCGTGGTTTCGCGTGCTCATCCAGTGGCATCGCGGTTGCGATGGCCGTGCTCGTCGAGGTCCAACGATGTCCAGCACCGTCGCAACCGTCTCCGATCGCTCGCCCCGTCCCGCGCTCGTCGCTCACGACCTCGCCGGTCTGAAGCGTGGGCTCGTGGAGCTCTTGCCCGAGCTGCGTGGACGCGCGTGCCGCTTGTGCGGAGACCCGACCACGGCCGAGGACGTCGTGCAGGACACGGTCGAGCGTGCGCTCAGGTTCGCGGAGCAGTACGAGCGCGGGACGAACCTGCGCGCGTGGGTCTACCAGATCCTCTTCAGCGTCTTCGTCACGCGCTATCGCCGCTCGCGCCGCGAGAAGAAGGCGCTCAAGAACCTCGCCGGGGACCCGTGCGCGTGGACGACGCCCGAGCGGTTCTCGGCGCCGGATGCGTCGGCGACCCTCACGCCGACCACACGGCGCAAGCTCGCCGACCTGCCCGCCACGTTCCGCTCGGTGCTCGAGCTCGTCGACCTCGACGACTTCACGTACCGAGAGGCCGCCGCCGAGCTCGGGCTGCCGGTCGGCACCGTCATGAGCCGACTTCACCGGGGGCGGAAGCTCCTCGCGTCGCAGCTCCTCGATGCGGCGTGACGGGGAGGTGGCGTCACTGTTCGAAGCAGTAGAGGTGCCAGAGCTTGGAGCAATCGGTTCGGCCGATCTGCAGTCGGGTGGGGCCGGCCCAGGGCCCGCCGTTCGTCCAAGCGCCTCCGAACGCCGCCTGACCGCTGGTGCTCGTCCACTCGCTGCAGTTGGCGACGCCCGCCCATTGTCCTTCGGGCGTGGTGTCGGTCCACACGTGCGCTGACGGGAACGTCGCGCCCGTCTCGGTCCGATCGATCGGGGCGAGCAGCTGCCCGTCGACGAGGTCGGCCCAGCTCGTCGCGATCTTCACGCCGTCCATGCGGACGAAGCCGAGCGCTGCATCCCGTGTGAAGCGCGTCGCCGGCGAGCCCTCGGACGAGGAAATCCACGCGCGGAACGTCGAGCCTCGAAGCTCGGGGACCGCGTCCGCGAGGGCCTGGCACTTGGCGTCGGCTCCTGCGATGCCGCCGAGGTTGCCGTCGTAGGTGGCCGACGACAGGAACACGCGCCGCGGAGCCGGTCGCGGCGTGCAGATGACGCTGCTGCTCGTCACCTCCTGCGGGTCGAGCACGCCGTTGCGATCGAGGTCGAGGCCGGCCTCGAAGCGGACGCCGCCGAGCCCGCATTCGAGACCGGGCGGCTCGTCGACGACGCGCGTGAGGCTCGTCAGGCCGTCCTTGCCGTCGACGCCGTCCTTGCCGTCCTTGCCGTCGACGCCGTCCTTGCCGTCCTTGCCGTCGGCGCCGTCCTTGCCGTCGGCGCCGTCCGTGTCGTCCTTGCCGTCGGCGCCGTCTGCACCCGGAGGACCCGCGGGGCCCATCGGTCCTGCCGGCCCCATCGGTCCTGCCGATCCCGCCGGCCCGGCCGGCCCTTGCGGTCCCATCGGTCCTTCGGGGGCCGCCGGGCCGGTGGTCTCCGAGGCCGCCGAAACGGTGTCCTCCGTGTCGGGCTCGCCTGCGCACGCGAAGGCCGTGGACCCGAGAAGCGCGACGAAGACGACCGAGAAGGAACGCGACGTGTGCATGCCCGCCGGAAACGCAAGGCGTAGGCCAGGGCGGTCGCGTGTGCATCTACGCGAGATCACGACGAACGAGACGGGGCAGCCTTCGCTCGGCGCCCGATACACCCGATACACCGATACACCTCGCTCGGTTACATCGGGGGGGAGGGGAGCGATCCGGCGACGATCGCGGGAGCTCCGCCGAGGACTCTCGCGACTTCAGGAGGATGCGCGCCGACGAACCCTGGCGCGCCTCTCGCTGTGTGCCCACCACATGGGAGCGTCGCGTTCGTCGTCGTCGGGGTCGTCGTTCATCGTGTGCTTGCTCGGAGCCGTCGCGTTCGGCGTCTTCGGCTGCTCCATCGGGACGCCGTCACCGGACGAGCTGGAGTTCGAGCCCAAAACGCCTGCACGGCCGATCGACGATCGGCCGTACGACCGGTCCGACTCGGACGACGAGCGCGAGCCGAGGCGGGACGAGGAGGTCACGCCCCCGGCGGAGCCCTCCGGTGAATGCCGGCGTGTCTCCGGCTGGCGGGCGTCCGATCCGTTCGTCGACGACCGCCACGTCTCGCATCCGTTGCCGTCGTTCGCGCACGGAGGTCGTTATTACATCCACACGAAGCGGAAGGACGGCTCGAAGGATCCGATTCTCCTCTCGGCCGAGCCCATGGACGATGGCTCGCTCGGACCGTTCGAAGTCGCCTCGACCGATCACGGCGGCGGGCCGCACGGCTTCACGGCGCTCGTCGCCGGTGGCGAGGCGTACCACTTCCGGAACGGACACATCGCCGTCTATCCGTTCGTGGACGGCGTCATGACGGGCGACGTCACGCTCCGCGAGTCGAGCATGGATGCCTCTTTCGGAGGCGAAAAATACGTCTGGGACTCGGCCGTCCTCGCGTCCTTCGCATCGGGCAAGCAGCGCGTCTTCCACCTGGGCGGATGGAGCTTCGCCAAGAACGACTACGGCAAGCGTGTCATGCAAGCCCTCGTCCCGATCGCCGGCGCGTTCGAGGTCGCTGGTCCCGACTTCCCGGGCTCGCGGCCCGGAAAGGCCGCGTTCGTCGCGGAGTCGAAGTCGACGGGTACGATCTTCGCGGCGGAGAGCGGCGGCGACGCGCTCTGGGCGGCGACCGCATCGGACGACGGCAAGGTGTCGAGCTGGCGCGCGGAGCGGGATCGGCCGAAAGGCGACGGCAATCAGCTCGGCGACGTCTTCGCCATCGGAAGGACGCTGTTCGTCGTGCGTGGATCCAAGGTCTTCGCGTCCGACGTCACCGACGGGAGCCTCGGTCCGTTCATCGAACAGCCCTCGCTACCCGAAGAGCAAATCGACGTCACGTGGAGCGGCGGGCACCTCGAGGGCGCGTCGTACGGCATCATCGGCGATCACGTCTATCTGACGGGACCGAAGCGGGTGTTCTTCGCGAAGGTGATCGCGACGCCGTGCTCGTCGTGAGCCTCGGCACCGTCAGGCGCCGCGCGGCGCCCACGGGACGTCTTCGACGCCGAGCGTGGCGTTGGCCTTCCGCGCGAGCACGAAGAGCAGATCGCTGAGGCGGTTCAAGTAGACGACGACCTCGCGCCGTGCGGGCACGTCGTCGAGGGCGAGCACGCTCCGCTCGGCGCGCCTGCACACCGTCCGCGCGAGGTGGAGCGCCGCCGCCTGCGGGCTGCCGCCCGGCAAGACGAAGTTCTTGAGCGGCGGCAGCCCTTCCTCGGCGGCGTCGATCGCGCGCTCGAGCCTCTCGGCGTCGGCGGCCTCGATCAGCTTCATCGAGAGCTTCGCCTCCTTGCCCGGCACGCACGCGAGCTCGGCGCCGAGCGTGAAGAGATCGACCTGCACCTCCGCGAGGACGCCGTCGGTGAACGGCTCGAGCTTCGTCGCCCGCGCGACGCCGATCGCTGCATTGAGCTCGTCGACCGTGCCGTACGCCTCGACGCGCGCCGACGCCTTCTTCACGCGTCCGCCGCCGAAGAGCCCTGTCGTGCCGTCGTCGCCTGTCTTCGTGTAGAGCTTCACGGCGCGGGAGCATACTCCGACGAGCCCGCAGGGGCTTCTGCGGCAGTCGGGCCGGTCGGACAGTTCTGAGCTGAGTCCTCAGTCCTCAGTCCTCAGTCCTCAGCGGGGCCGGCTCTGAGGTTCCCGTCGAGAACCCGGGTCTCAGCTGGCACTTCGGGCTGGGAGGGCCGCGATCGGTCAATGTTGTCGAGGGGTTGGCGGCGCCTCCGGGGTGGGGCGCGGGCGCCGTACGAATTTGCGCAACTGTTTCGTCGGGCGCCCGATGAGAGCGGCTGTGAAGACACCGAGCCTCGAAGACCTCCAAGCCCAGATCGAAGCCCAGGACACCGAGCTTGCCCGCCTGAAGGAGCTCATCGAGGAGCTCCCGCCGAGTGCGGCCATTCCGGCGAGCGCTCTCGCGCAGCTCGAAGAAGCGTGCGAGCTGCCGCCGACCTTCGCCACGACGACCTACGGCCTACCGAACTACGCGCTTCGCGTTTGAACCCACCGCCCCAAAACCACCGGAGACGATCATCATGACCACGCCGATTCAGTCTGCGAACCCCTCGAGCAGCATCAGCGCCTTCGGAGCGATCGATGCCAACGCGCAGTACCTCACGCCGGAGAGCCTCCTTGCCTACTGCGCGGCTCGCCTCAACGCGATCGACACCCTGATCCAAACCCGCTTTGCGGAGCAGGCTCGCCGCAACGACGAGCTCGAGAAGGCCGGGAGGCTGTTGACGATCGTGAACAGGTTCACGCACGGGCAATCGAAGGGAGCGAACGCAAACGGAGAGGACGTCGGCAAGTACCACAAAGCGGTGGCTGCCGATCTCTCCAAGCTCTTCAACGAGACCAAAGACCCGCGGCTGCAGGCCCTCATTCGGGATTACTACCGGACGGTCACCGGCAACGAGATGCCGTTCGACAAACAGACCGGCAAGGCGACGGCCACGGATCCGGAGGCTGTGCAGCTCAACAGAGAAAACATCGTGGGCATGAGCTTCGAGGAGTGGCAGGCGAAGGCCAGCGACATCAAGACGCTCCAGGACTCGATGAGCAAGGACAACGAGATGACGATGATTCAGCTGCAGTCGATGATCTCGCAGCGTCAGCTCGCCATCCAGCTCACGACGCAAATGCTGTCCACGGCTCACGAGGGGAAGAAGACGATCGTCGGGAACATTCGAGGCTGACCATGATCACGGCGACGCAGGCACAGGCCGACGCACTCTACGGCGTGGGTCACTGGCTCCTCGAGCAGCAGCGGTACGAGGACGCCAAGCACCTGTTCCGCACGATGCTCCTCGCGGCTCCGACGGACGAGCGCGGCTGGCTCGGGCTCGGAGCGTGTCACGAGAACACGGGCGAGGACGAGAAGGCGGCTCACCTCTACGCACTCGCCGGTCAGGCTTGCGCCGACTCGGTGCGTTCGGCCCTCGCGCTGTGTCGCGTGCTGCGGAAGCTCGATCGCGACGGCGAGGCCGACGAAGCCTACGCGCGCGCCGTCGAGCTCGCCGAGACGAGCGGCGACGCGGACCTGGCGGCCCTCGTCGCGTCGGAAGGAGGGATGTCATGAACACCGCGTGCGTCGGAGGAGCCCGCGGCGCGGTGTTCGTGACGCCGGGCGCGCCGGCCGCGGCGTGCGGAGGCATCGCCAACGCCTCCCTGCTGCCCGAGGCACCGGCCATCGACATCGGCGACGCGTTGACCGTCCTCATGCAGCTCAGCGCCAAGCTCAACGAGGTGCAGACGAAGTCGCAGATGCAGCAAGCCGAGATGGCCGGCAACGCTCGCAAGGCCGCGAGCGAGCAACGGAAGGAGCTCCTCCGTCAGGCCGCCGAGGCTGCGAGAAAGGCGGCAGAGGAACAGGAAGGAAGCCTCTTCAGCTTCATCGCGGAGAAGGTCGTGGCGGTCGGCCTCACGGTGGCGGCGACGATTGCTTCGGGCGGACTCGCCGCCCCGGCGGTCGTGGCGCTGGTGGGCGTCGGCATCTCGACGGCGGCGGAGATCGGTGAAAGGACGGGGCTGCTTCGCGAAGCCTTCGGCGACGCGGCCTCGGACGTCGCTACCGGAGCCAAGTGGCTCGGCGTGGGGTTGAGCGTCGGTGCCGGAGTCTTCTCCCTCTGCAGCGGCGCGAGCCTCACGAAGGCTGTCGGGGAAGCGAAGAAGGGGGCGACCGTGCTTCAGCGAGCGAACACGGTCGCCGACGCGACGCACGCCGTCTTCCAGGGCGTCCGAGACGCGCGGGCGGCCAAGCTCCGAAAGGAGTCCGAGCTCATGGAAGTCGACGCACGAGAACAGCAGCACATGATCGAGTTCCTCGAACGCGTGATCGAGGCCGTCATCGAAGACCTCGAGGCGTCCCAAGAGTCCGCGAAGAAAGCCAGCGAGATCTGCCAGTCGATGCGACAGACCCACGATCAAACGATTCTCCTCGCCGCCAACTTGAAGGGTTGAACACCATGACCGACGCCATTCGTTCGTGTACCTCCGCGTCCGCCGCGACCGGCATCTCGGAGCCCTGCGGCGCCACTGCTCTCGAGCCGGCTGCGGGCTCACTCCTCCCGACGCCGACGACCAGTCTCACCGACATCGGGCAGCTCATCGCCCGACTCCAGATCGAAGCAGGCTTCCAGCGCCGGAAGAGCGCGCGCGAGGCGCGTGACAGCATGCAGACCGCCTTGGCGAATGCGCAGAAGCGTGAGCTCGCCGCGATGCGCAAGGCTGCGGAGGAGCGTTACTCCGCAGCGAAGTGGGATGCGTTCGGGAAGATCGGTTCGGGCGTGCTGACCCTCGGCGGTATGGGGGTGACCGAGCTCGCTCGCAAGAACGACTGGAGCAACGTCTTGGTCCAGAACGCCGACGTCGTAGCAAGGGAAGGCTTGAACCCGCTGCTCGACGGTGCCCTCGGGTCGATCTCGAGCGGCATGAGGCGGGACGCGGACGCGGCCGACGAGGCGGCCACCGCTGCGCGCTACGAGGCCAAGTCGCTCGAGAGGTTGCTCGAGGAAGCGATCGACGACGAGAAGACTGCAAAGGAGTCGGTCCGCAAGGCTCTCGACTTCCTGAGGGAGTACGAGTCGACGCTCTCGCAGTCGCAGTCGGCGGCGCTCCACCGAATGTGAGCGGCGCGTCTTCCTCCTTCTCTCACCGATACGCCGCCAGCCCCGCGAATACCGGCTTGAGCCCCGCGTAGGTCTGGCGGCGTAGCGCCAAGAGCTCCCGGTATCGATCATGCGCCCTCGGGTCGGGATCGTGGCGCACCGACGAGCCTCTCCACTTGCGCGCGTCGCTCGCCGAGGCGAGGGCGCCGGTGGCGAGGCCGGCGAGCATCGCGGCGCCGGCGACGGTGCCGCCCGACTCGGGCGTGTACGAGAGGGGCACGCCGAGCGCGTCGCAGAGGATCTGGCGGAAGAGGGCGCTCTTGCCGCCGCCGTTGGCGGCGACGACGTCGCGGACGTGGACGCCGTCTTGCTCGAGGACCTCCTGGCAGTCCACGAAGCCGAGGGCGATGCCCTCGAGGACGGCGCGCCAGAGGTGGCCGCGCCCGTGATGCGTGCCGAGGCCGACGAACGCGCCTCGGGCTTCTGCGTCCCAGATCGGCGTTCGCTCGCCGAGGAGGTACGGCAAGAACAAGAGGCCCTCGCTGCCGGGCGCGACTTGTTCCGCTTCGGCGTCGAGCACGTCGAACGCAGGCAGGGCGCTCCGGACGGCGGTGTCCTCCTCGCCGATCACTGCCGCGCGCGTGAGCGCGTGGCGGAGCCACTCCTGCGCGCCTCCCGAGAGCGTGCCGCCGAGCGAGAGCCAGACGTCCGCGCCGACGTGGTGCGAGTTGATGAGGCGCGGATCGGTGCCGGGCGTCTTGCGCGGGACGAGGAGGTTGCCCGCGGTACCGAGCATGAGGCACGACTCGCCCTCGGCGACGACGCCGGCGCCGAGCGTCGCCGCGGCGAAGTCGCCGCCGCCCGCGACGACCGGCGTGCCCTCGCGCAGACCGTGGCCGATCGCCTTCGCCGCCTCCGCGGTCACGTGGCCGATCACCTCGTGGGCTCGGCGGATCGGCGGGAGCTGCTCCGGTCGCACGCCGCAGGCGGCGCAGGCGGAGGGGAGCCACGTGCGCGCGGACAGATCGAACAGCGGCGCGCACAGCGCGGCCGTCGAAGGATCCGTCGCGGCTTCGCCCGTGAGTCGATAGGCGACGAACGCGTGCGACTGGAGGATCCAGCGCGCGCGAGAGAGGACGTCGTGCTCCGGCAGGAGTCGAGCGGTCTCCGTTCGACCTCGCGCGCCGTCGGGCGGGCGCGCGTTGCCGTGCCGCGAGAGCCAGAGGAGCTTCGGCCCGAGGTAGTACGAGTGCACGCCGAGCTCGCGCGCCTCCGCGGTCGCGCGCGTGTCGAGCCAGAGGATCGCAGGACCGAGCGACGCGCCGTCGTCGCCGACGAGCACGGCGGTGGGCGCTTGGCCGACGACGCCGATGGCCGACACGCCGGCGAGGCTCGTCGTCGGCGATCGCCTCACGAGGTCGCCGATGGCCGCTTTCAGCGCGTGCCACCATCGATCGGGCAGGATCTCGGCCCAGCCCGGCGCGGGCGAGTCGTAGAGGCACGGCACGCTGGCGTCGGCGAGGAGCGTACCCGTCGCGTCGAAGATCGCGGCGCGGACGCCCGTCGTGCCGACGTCGATCCCGAGGAGGCGCGCTCCGACCATGCCCGTAGGCTACTCCGTTCGCTGGCGCGGGAGTACCCGCCGTCCGGGCGCGTGCGACGAGCGCGGGCGCGGGCGCGATCAGGGCGTCACGGCGGCGGCGTCGCTTCTCTTCACGACGCGCCAGCCCTTGTCCGCCTTCTCGATCGAGACGTTGCCTTCGGGGGCCGGCTTCGTGAGCTGGCCGCAGGCGGCCTCGATGCTCGCGACCGACGGATCGAGCTTGATCGCGCGCTCGTACCGGACGCTCGCGGTCGTCTCGGTCTCCTTCGCCACCTTGAGGACCTTGTCGGCGCGCGCCTCTCCGCAACGGAAACGGGCGTTGCGGAGATCGCCGCTCATCTCGACGCAGCCTTTGAAGAGGAGCTCGCGCGCGCGCCGCTCGTACGGCGAGATCGAATCGGCGCCGGGGCCCTTCAGCTCGTCGGGCCAGTCCGCCATGTAATCGGCGGGCATGTGCTTGGTCACGCCGGCGGCGACCAGCGCGTCGAGGCACTTCATGGCTTCGTCCATCTGCGCGCCGTCCTCGCGCGGGACGCACATCGCCTTGCTCCTGTGCTGCAGCTTCAGCCGCGAGAACACCGCGATCGGGAGCGTGCAGTCCGCCTCTTCCTTCACCTCGGCTTGCACGATCGCGAGCGCGTCGCTCTTCGAGGGAAGGTCGCTGCAGGCGCAAGCGAGGATGGCCACGCAGGCGGCGATGACGGCGATCGGGGAGCGGCGATCAATCGAGGGTTCCACCGGCGCCCATCATAGCGCCGCCGCCTTGCGACGGGACGAGCATCGGGCGGATGCGTGCGAGGAAGCCGCCGCGTGCGCGGTCTCGTGCCCACTCGTCCTCGCTCTTCTTCGGATCGGGACGGCGGAGAGGGTCGGCGGCCATCTTGGACGTGGCGAGCCACCCGGCGCCGAGCCCGGCGGCGATGCCGAGCGCCATCGCGCCCGCGACCCCAGCGCCCTGCGCGTTGTCGCCGGCGGCGGCGATGTAGAGCCCCGACGTCGTGAGCCCGCCGAGGACGGCGGAGAGATCGAGCAACCGGACACGCGAGATGGACGGGGACACGGATCCTGCCGTGAGCATCCCCAAGCCCGTGCCGGCCGTCAGCCCGACACCGGCGACGGCGAGCGCCGTCGTGGGCGGGCTCGAATCGCCGCCGAACGCTCCCGTCAACAGGCCGCCGAGCGTGCCCGTCCAGAGCGCCGTCGAGCCGACCCATGCCGAGCGTCCGGGCGTCGTGGGCAGCACCGAGCCGAGCACGCCGCCTCCGATCGCTCCCACGGTGGAGAGCGACCACATGATCGTCGAGGCAACCATGGTGGCGTCCCCACCGCGGCTCGGCCTGCGGTGCATGTCGTTGAAGATGGCCCACACGAGCCCATGCTCGAAGCCGATCCACGCTCCGCTCACGATCGACTGCGGGACGCCGTAGCGGAACCCCGGCCCGGTATCGACCGCGAGCACCGTCCCGACCGCACCGGCCGTCAGCGCGATGGTCGGGAGGATCACCGCCGCGGCCGAGTCGGGCTTGGTGATCGTGGCGAGCCACACGCCCGAACCGATGCCGTAGACGGCGGACGTCGTGTACAGCGCGACGAGCTCGTCGACGGATCGGCGATCGGGCTCGGGTGTGGCCGGGACCGGCGCGAGATCCGGCTCTTGCGTGAAGGCGAGACCACGCGCCGTCCACTCGTCCGCGACCGAGCGGAGGGCGTGGGCCGCCGCGCGACCGGCGCTCGTCGTGGCGGCCTTCTCGAGGTCGAACAGCTCCACGGCCGCGGCGGCGAAGTCGCCGCGGATCAACGTCTGGCGTGCGCGTTCGTAGCGGCGCGTCCACTCCGGCGCTTCGCTCGCGGGCTCCGGCTTCGGCTCGGAGGCGGGATGGTCGCTGCGCTCATCCGCCGGCGTCGGCGCATCCGGCTCGTCCATCGCCGGCGTCGGCTTTCGCGGCTGCTCCTCCTCCGGGCGCGAGCCGTCGGGGTCCGGCTCGTCCATTGCGGCAGGAGGCCGTGGCGCGCGGGGCGGATCGGCCGTTGCCGGAGCGGAGGGCGCGGGCGCGTCGGACGAAGCCGGCGGAGACGGCTGCGCGCGCGCGATCAGCGGGCTCACGACGACGGCCGCGAGGCCGAGCGCGAGCACGAGGCGGCGCCGAACGCGTTGCGACGAGCCCACCCGATCGCGACCGCCCGCGATCCTCGCTGCCATGCTGGCAGGAGTATCAGCTGCGGAACATTTCGTCGACGCGAGCCTGGAGCGCGGCCTCCGTCATGCCCTTGGCCGCGGCGAGCTCCTTCATGAGGAGGCTCTTCGCCTGATCGAGGAGCCGGCGCTCGCCGAACGACAGCTCCTTGTCGAACTTCAGGCGGTACATGTCGCGCAGCACCTTCGCGACCTCGTACGGCGAGCCGCTCTTGATCATCTCGGTGTAGGCGCGGAACCGGCGGCTCCAGGGCTGGAGATCGACCGCGACCTCGCGGGCGCGCATCGTCTCGAGGACCTTGTCCGCCTCCTTGGCGCTCATGACCGGACGAAGGCCCGCGGCCTGCGCCGACGTGCGCGGCACCATCACGCGCATGTTGTTGTCGAGAATGCGCATGATGTAAAATTCGCCCTTCGCGCCGCCGATCTCGCGGTGCTCGATCGCCGTGATCTCACCGAGGCCGTGCGCGGGGTGGACGGCCTTGTCGCCGACCTCGAGCTTCAGATCCTTCGGAGGCGGCGGGAGCGGCGGGATGTTGACGAGCGGAACGTAGCCCTTCGGCACGACGCTCGAGGGACGCGTGGGCGCACCCGGGCCCGTCGACGCCTCCGTCTTCGGCATCGGAGGCGGAGGCGGCACCGAGGGACGCACGGCGCGCTCGGCCGCGGCCTTCGCAGGCGCAGCCGCGCCGCCTTTCGCCGCCGCTCCTTTCACCGCGCGAAGCGCGGGGACGCTGCCCTTCGCCTTCGGCGTCTTCGTCGTCTTCGCCTTGGCGACGGTGGTGGTGCGTGCCTTCGCGGGGGCACGCTCGCAGCGGGAGGAGGAACGGGTGGAGCGGGCGGTCTGAGGCATCGGCCCCGCGCGCGTAGCACTGCTAACGGTCCGGCGTCAACCAGCGAGGTTCGGTCGGATCGAACGTCGACAAAACGCGGGAAGCTACGAGGGTTTCCGCTTCGATCAGTCGGAGCCTTCGCCGTTGCCCTGCCGAAGTGCCTCCGGTCGCACGACCACCATGCGGCGGACCGTCGGGTGCGTGTGCACGCCGCTCTCGTAGGGAGCTCGCCTCGAAATCTCCGAGAGCTTCGGAGGCGGCGCCGTCTTTCGGGCCTGCTCGTGGAGGCTCGAGTCGGCGATCTCGACCGCCTCGGGGTGAGCTTCGAGGTTCACGTCGTCCGTCGCGAGGAGGATCGTCCCGTCGCGATACACGGGGCGGAACGGCGCGACGAGCTGCGGCGCGAGCCGGATCGCGCGCTCGAACTCTTCGCAAGGGACCGGGATGCGCGTTCGCGGCAGAAGCGTCTCGCGGATGCCCGACCCGTGATCGACGACCACCGCGAGCGTCGTCACCGACTCGTCGCCCCCGATTTCCACGTACGGCGATCCCTCGACCCAATCCGCGCGTGCGAGCCGCGCCACCGCCATCAACACCTTGGGCGCTCCCTCACCGGGGCGAGCGATTCGGCTCGCCCACTCGAGGAGCTCACGGAGCTTGCTCGACGACGAGGCTGCCTCCTCGGCGTCTTCGATCGTGAGCTCGGCGCACGATGCCAGCTTCGCGAGGCGCATGTCGTCACGATAGCTCGATCCCCTGGGCCGTTCGACCCCTGCGCCGGCCCCGCCTCGGCCGCCTGCGACACGCCTCGTCGCGCCTACCAGGTGTGCACGATCTCGGGCGCGATCATTTGCGCATGATCTCGGCGACCTCGGCATCCACCGCGTGGTGGAGCCCGCGCGCGAGGGCCATCCCGTCGATCGTCGCGTCGAGCACGAGGGCGTCGCGCTCGACGTGCACGGACGGGGCCCGCACGGGGCGATCGAGCCCGAACAGGTGGCCGAGCGAGCTGTTCGCGAGCACGTGCGCGGCGGCTCCGAGGCGCTCGCTCGCCGCCGACGCGTCCTCTCCCCAGGCGCCCGTGACGACGACCCGGATCGCGATGTCGGTCTTCTTTCCCGCCCACGTCGCCGAGGCGGCGACCGCGGTGGCGGCCTTGAGGAGCCCTCCGAGCCCATTCGCCGTCTCGCCCTCGAACGGTCCGGGCGCGAAGACGCGGACGTGCGCGTCGCCGAGCACCTCCGCGGCGCGGGCGAGCGCTGCGCCGCGGAGCGCGGGCGCCGAGCGCTTCAGCTTTCCGAACGCGAACGCCTCCGCTGCTCGCAAGGGACCCGGCTTGCCCTCTTCGAACGCCACCGCCTCGTTGCCGAACACGGTCAGGCGTTGCGGCTCGCCCGCGAACTCGCCCGCAAGGCGGATCACGCGCGGGTTCTTCGCGAGCAGCGTCCGCGGAGAGGACCTCACCGATCGCGACTCGAACGCGGACGCGACCCGCTCGCCGTCGAGCGGCATGCGCACGATCGAGAGGACGGCCTCGCGGTACCGCGCGATGCAGAGATCCTTCGTCTGTCTCGGATCGATGCCGCCGTGCGCGGCCGTGAAGAGCTCGAGTCGCTCTTCCGGCAGGACGAGCGCGATGGCGGGAATGAGGTCGGGGATCTGTGCGATGGCGCGCGGCTTCGCCTCGACGAGCCACACGAGGCCTGCAGACGGAGCGAGGCCGCACGCGGGGTCGAGGTAGAGCGGTACGGACGGCGGCGCAGGAGGAGGCGGCGGCTTCTTGCTCCCGCAGCCGGTGGCGAGCAGGAGAAGGAGGAGCGCCGCCAAGCAGACCCAGCGCCGATACGCTCTCGCCATCGACGAGGGACGCTAGCAGAAGACGCCCGTCCGTCCTCGACGGGCGAAGCGATCGCATGCGCGATCGACGAGCGCTGGGAAGGAGGAGCCCGTCGACGGCGCGCTGCCGCGATCAGGGGGCGACGTAGATGTACTTGAAGCGGCGGTTCTTCGAGCCGACGCGGACGAGGTAGCGCTTGCCGCGCTCGAGCTGGAGGTTGGCGTCCGTCACGCGCGTCTGATCGACCTCCACGCCGCCTTGCTCGACGAGGCGCTTGCCTTCGCCGGTCGATTTGACGAGCCCCGCGCTCGAGAGCGCCTTGGCGATCCAGAGCGTCGGGCCTTCCGTCGTGACGGTCACCTCCTCGACGTCCTGCGGAACGGCGTGGCCGCTGTAGACCTGCTTGAACTCGTTCTCTGCGGCGATCGCCGCCGCCTCGTCGTGGAAGCGCGTGACGAGCTCGCGCGCGAAGAGCGCCTTGATCTCGCGCGGGTCGCGTCCTTCGGCCTTCTCTCGCTTGAGCTCTTCGATTTCCTGCGTCGAGCGGCTCGAGAGCAGCTCGAAGTAGCGGAAGATGACGTCGTCGTCGATCTGCATGACCTTGCGGAACATGTCGATCGGCGGCTCCGTGAGGCCGATGTAGTTGTCGGCGCTCTTCGACATCTTCTTGCCGACGATGACGCCGTTCTCGATGCGCGCGTCGGTGCCCTCGAGCAGCGGGGTCGTGATGACGATTTGAGGCCGGAGGCCGTACCTCGGCATCAAGTCGCGGCCGACGAGCAGGTTGAAGAGCTGGTCGGTGCCGCCGAGCTCGATGTCGCAATTCAGCTCGACCGAGTCGTAGCCCTGCAGGAGCGGGTAGAGGAACTCGTGCTGGTAAATCGGGCGGCCTTCCGCGTAGCGCTGCGCGAAGTCCTTCCGCTCGAGCATCCGCGACACCGTCATGGTCGCCATGAGCTCGACGACCTTCACGAGCTTCATCTCGTCGAGCCACTCGGCGTTCGAGCGGATCTCGGTCTTCGACGGGTCGAGGATCTTGAAGGCCTGATCGGTGTACGTCTTGGCGGCGGCGCGGACCTCCTCGCGCGACAGCCGCGGGCGGAGCTCGTTCTTGCCCGTCGGGTCGCCGACCATCGCGGTGAACTCGCCGACGAGCAGGATGATGTGATGGCCGAGGTCTTGGAACTGGCGCATCTTCGCCATCAAGACCGCGTGGCCGATGTGGAGGTCGGGCCGGGTCGGATCGAAGCCGGCCTTCACACGCAGCGGCTTGCCCGTCTTGATCGACTCTTCGAGTCGAGCTTCGAGCTCGCTTCGAACGTGGAGGTCGACCACCCCGCGCGTGATGACCGCGAGCTGTTCAGCGACGGGGAGCATGACCTCGTCGAACGCACGGCGCACGTCGCCGGCGCAGGTGCAAGAAAGTCATCGGATCGTCTTTCGAGGCCCGAGCCTTCGCGGCCCCGGGCCCTGCGGCAAGGCCGCGCTCAGTCTTCCTTGTCGTCGCCGCCCGTGATCGGGGTCGTGAGGCGGCTGTTGTTGACGAGCTCCTTGAGCTCCTTGCCGACCTTGAAGAAGGGGAGCCTCTTCGGCGGGACCGGAACCGGAGCGCCCGTCCGGGGGTTGCGCCCCGAATAGGCCTTGTACGGCCGGACCGTGAAGCTGCCGAACCCGCGGATTTCGATTCCTTCTCCGCGCTGCAGCGCTTCGGTCATCGCCTCGAACACGCAGTTGACGACGAGCTCCGCGCGGGCCTTCGTCAGCTGGCTTCGCGCGGCCATTGCGTCGATGAGCTCACTCTTCGTCATGGCATGGCCTCCGGCTCGGGCCGTGTTCCTTTATAGAAGCGGCGTTCACCCGAAACGTCAACGTAATCCTGCGCTTTTCTCTGCTCGAGCCCGCCGCGTCTGCGGCACCCGAGGGGGACGATCGGCAGGGATTTCCTAGTGATCTCGAGCGTTCGCGCGACGATCGTGCAGGAGGGGCGCTATGCCGCAGCGGTCGTGAGCCTCCGTCCTCCACCCTCGGCCATTCGGCTCTGCCGCGTTCGAAGCCGACGCCCATCGGCAGGATCGCAATGAACTCATTGCCCATTTCGGCGGGCTTCCGGCAGAGCCGCGAGCGGTCCGGCGCCGGGGGCGCCGTGCGCTTCGCAGACGATCAGTCGACCTTCTTCAACGTGAAGTGATCGACGGCGATCGGGCCTCCCGACGCTTCGAGGGTCACGATCGCACGGGGCGGGACGAGGTCGAGCTCCTTTGCGCCGGCGGAGGCGCAGGCGCCCGTTTTGGGCTGGTCGGCCGCCCACGTCCACGTCTCGTCGCCGATGCGGACGACGCCCGTCGCGCCCGGGTCCGTTCGCGTCGGGGCGTGCGGGATCGTCGCGCCGTGAACGACGTGCACCTCGACGGCCCATCGACCGGCGCTCGGCACGGGGAGCTCGATCGTGGCGCGGCCGAGGTTGCCGCGCGACGGGCTCGGCACGAGCGCGAGCGCGCGGCCGCGCGAAGCGCAGGCGTCGACCCAGGCGGGCGCCGCGAGCCCGCCTTCTTGCGAGAGGACCGGCCACTCCGCTTCGGCTTCGAACCGGAGCGTATCGCCGTGCTCGGGAGGCATCCAGGGGGTGAGCTTCGCGGTGACGGCACCGCCCGGCGTGCCTTCCGGCTCGAGGCGGTAGAGCCACGTCGGCGGGCGATCGAGGGCCTCGAAGAGCATGCGGTCGCGGTCGTCGTCGCGGAGGCGAGCGACCAGGACGCCCGTGCTCGGTGTCGCGCTCGGGTCGTGGCCGAGCGCGAAGCCGTGATCCGTGTCCACGAACACGAGCCCGTTCGTGACGCTGGCGCGGGCGAGGACGTCCGGCTCGAACATCGGCCGCCCGCCGTCGCGCGCTCGCAGCCTGCCGTGCTCGTAGGAGGCATGGACGGCGAAACCCACCGCCGCGAGCGACAGGACGGCGAACGCCGCGCGCGCGAAGCGAACCTCGCCGCTTCCCGCGGGTGCGGTCGCTCCGGCGAGCGCGGCGGTGACGGCGGGCGGCGCCGGGCGGTGAACGAGGCGCGCCAGGCCGATCATGACGAGCGCGTGCTCGATCGGCAGCACGTCCGCGAAGAAGCGCGCGCCGCCGCCGGGGTAGTTGCCGTCGAAGTAGAACGGCACGTACGCGAGCACCTGTAGACCGACGACCGCGATCGCCGCGCGGAGCGGGCCCCGATCGACGTCCTTCGCGCGCGGGAGCCACGCGCTCACGACGGCCACGATCACGAGCAGGGCGAGCGGCTCGAGGTTGGCGACGTCGAGGAGGTGAGGCCAGAGCCTCCGCAGGGTCGTGCCGAGCGCTTCGACCAAGCCGTAGCCGTGCTCGAGGCGCGCGTGCACGAAGTCGCCGTGCTCGAAGACGCACCCGGTCCCCTCGCCGAAGCCCCAGCGGAAGCAGCCGGGAGGTCCGTCGCTGATTGCATAATACAACCGTTGGGTCGACTGGAGCCAGGACCCCGTGACGGCGCGCTGCGACGCGAGGAGGAGGGCGACGCCGGGCACCGCGCCGAGCGCCGCGAGCGCGAGCCGCCGCCGCTCCTTGCGCAGCAGCCAGACCGTGACGATCGCGATCGGCAGCGAGGACACCGGCCGCGTGGAGAAGACCCACCCGACGGAGAGCCCGGCGAGGAGCGCGAGCGCTTTCCCTCCCTGGAGCCCGGAGCCTGGAGCCTGGAGCCTGATCGCGCAGACCAACGCCGTCGTGATCCCGAGCGCCGCCGCGCCGTGGCTCATCGTGTCGGCGGTGTGGTAGCGGAGCGCGGCGCAGAGCACCGAGAGGAGCGCAGCGCCGCGCGCGATCGGCTCCGCGAGCTCCGGGGTCGTGCGCTCGGCGAGCGCGCGCGCGAGGCGGTACGTCGCGACGACGAGGCCCGCTGCGATGAGCGGGCCGACGATCATCGGCGCTCCCAGCAAGAACCCGATCGACAGGGCGAGCGGATAGCCGGGCGGGAAGATGCCGCCGAGGACCGGCCCGTCGGGCCCGTCGTGCTGGACGAGGAAGCGCCCGCGGAAGCTCGCGCTCGGCTCGAGCGTGGTCCACGCGAGATCGCCGTGGGACATCGCGCGGCCCTGGAGGAAGTACGTGGTCGCGTCGATGATGCGCGGCCCGCCGTTCAGATACGAGGCGATGTACCCGACCGAGAGGAGCGCCGCTACGAGCGCGGTGGCGGCGAGGAACCTTCGCCGCTCGCCGTCCGCGAGTGCCTGCCGCTCCGGGTCGAGCGGGCGCGACGAAGCTTCACCCGAGAGGAGGTGTCCGCTCCCGAGGGCTTGCAGTGCCAAGAACGCGGCGACGACGAGCGCGACCTTCGCCGGCAGGTCCGGCGGCCGCGACCATGTCCCGAGGAGCGCGACGACCTTCTCCTGCAGCGTCACTGCACGATCCACGCGTGGTAGTGGAGGAAATCTCCCGGGCCTTCGTTCGTGAGCTCGATGCGTAGCCTCGACGAGTCGACGAGCTCCTCGTCGATCACGAGCGCGGCCTCCTCCCAACCGTCGACGCGCTCGAGCTCGATCTCTCCCGCGTCCCGGCCGTTCACGCGCACGCGCACCTTCGTCGCGGCCTCCTGCGCCACGCGCACGACGAGGCGGATGCGCTTGCCGGGGACGAGGCCGCGTGCGTCGAACGACGAGCGCTTGCCGGGCGCGATCCGCCGGCCGGCGTCGAACATGTCTCGCCGCGGATCGGCGGGATCGGGCAGCACGCGCATGTCCGTCCATCCATTCGCGGGCCGATCGAAGCGGTAGCCGTTCTCCTTCTCGCTCACGAGGTCGCCGACGTCGACCGTGACGCGCACGCGCTCGGAGTCGTCCGGCGGGCGCCAGCGCATCCCTTCGCCCGTGTTCAAGAGCCGCCAGTTCGCCCTGTAGACGACGTGCTCGTAGCCGCCGCAGATCACGTTGCCCTCGACGGGGAAGCGACGGATGACCTCGTCGGCGAACCAAACGGGGAGGATGCCCCACCAGGTCGGGAAGATCGCGAGCACGTCCGGAAGGTCCTCGCGCGGGATGCGCTCGATGAGCTCGAGCGTCGCCGGCAAGCCGTGGACGCCCGCTCGCGCGAACGGCAGGCGGTGGTAGCCGCCGAGGCCGATGATGTCGAGGCCAGGGCGATCGGATTCGTAGATGATGGCGCCCGCGTCGCCGACGAGCACGCGCTTCGGCTTCGTCTCCGCGAGGAACTTCCCGAGCGTGAGGTGCTGATCGCGGATGTTGCGTGCGGCGCGGCCGAAGAACCATTTCTGGTCGCGCATCTTCGGCGCCTGGTGGTCGTAGGCGAACAGCACGCACGCGACGACGATGACGACGCGCGCGGGGCGCCATCGGAGGACGAGCGCCGCCGCGGCGCCGCAGCCGAGCGCGAAGAGCCAGGAGAGGCGGAAGGCGGCAGGCGCGCCCACCGGCCGCGTGAGCACGCCGATCGTCTGGACGACGAGCGCGCCGAGCAGCGTCGTCACGAAGAACGAGGGCCCGACCGCCAGGCCGCGCGTGAAGGCACGCCGCGCGAGGCCGAAGAAGCCGGCGAGCGTCGAGCCGCGCGGATGCCGCGACGGGCGGCGCCGGAAGACGACGGAGACGCCGAGCGCGGTCATCACGAGCATCCATGCCACCGCGGGCATCACGTAGCGCTCGTTCTGCCAGCGCACCTGCCCGTTGAGCGCGACGATCGCGACCCATCCGACGATCTGCATCCAGATCACGAACGCGATCCGCCGCGTGCGCTCGAAGCAGAGCGGCAGCAGCGCGAGCGCCAGCGGTACCACGCCGGCCCACCACGCGGTGCGGGCGAGGTACACGACAAAAGCGGGCGCGCCCGGCCAACGCTCCACGAGGTCGCTCATCCGGTCGCCCTCGATGTGGGCGAAGTGGTAGTCGAGGTTGCGGAGCGCCGCGTACTTCAGGTTGGAGATCCAGTCGGCGAGCTTGTCCTCCCCCGTCATGTACGGGTTGTTGAGGGCTAGCTTCACGATCGCGCCGTTCGCGCTGAGCTCTCCCGTGAGCAGGCGGTTCGCGGCCGCCTGCGCGACGAGGACGAGAACGGCGGGGAGCCCGGCGCGGACGAGCAGGCCGAACGTCCACGCCCAGCCGCGGCGCCGATGCGCGTGAGCGCCGGCGAGCCCGAACACGGCGATCGTGACCGCCGCCTCGGGCCGCGTCGCGACGAGCAAGGCGCCCGCGAGCCCGAGCCACCAGGCGTCCATGGGCGCCTTCGCGTCGCGGCCCGTGCGGGCGTCTTCCTCGAGCTTCCACCAGGCCACGAGGGCGATCGCCCACGTCGCGAGGAAGAAGGCGACCTCCATCCCGCTCCACAGCGACCAGACGAGGGCGCCCACGCCGAGGAACGTCGGCGGCAAGAGGTACGACGAGAGGCGGCCCCAGTCGTCGCGCGGGCCTTCGACGAAGAGCCGGCGAGCGGCGAGCAGCGTCCCGAAGACGCTGACCATGGCCACGATCGCCGCCCACTTCACGAGGTCGCGGCCGGTGAACCCGAGCAGCCACCCGAACGCGAGCACGAACGGGTACGAGAGGCTCGTATTTCCGGACGAGTAGCCGTTCCCGATGGTCCACTCGAACGGGTGCCCGAGGGCCGTCGCGCGCGCGTAGTCGAAATGGATGAAGACGTCGTCGAGCGGCGCGCTCCATTCGCCGCCCGTCTGTTTGAGCATGTAGCCGTAGAACGTGCGCGCCGAGACGATCGTGCAGGCGCCGGCCCACAGGACCCAAAGAGCCCGGTCCACCCGGCGCAAGAAAGGAGCGATGTTCGGGAGCACGGCGAGGAAGTCCTTCTCGGAGGAAGGGGCTTCTACGGCCGAAGAGGCCGGGGCGCGTTTCTATCACGGTGAACTGCGCCTGACTGTGTTAGCGTGACCGCCGCGGATGGGATCCCCTTCGCGAAGCCCAGGGGCGGGGCCGGAGCCGGTCGGCATCAGTCGTCACGGGCGGGCGCGTCGTGTCTCGGCGATTTTCGCGCTCGCCGTCCTCGCATGCACGCGGACGGCAGGCGCGCAGCCGGGCGGCACGGTCCGCCAGCCCGCCGAGCCCGAGGAGCCCGCGCCGGCGCCTCCGCCCCCGACCATCACGCCGCCCGTCGTGAAGAAGGACGAGGGCGCGCAGTACCCCGAGCAGGCGATCAAGGACAAGGTGAAGGACCCCGTCGAGGTCGTCCTCGTGCTCGAGGTCGACCCGCAGGGGAAGGTGCGGAACGTCACCGTCGAGACGCCGGTGGGGCACGGCTTCGACGAGGCGGCCGTCGAGGCGGCGAAGCGCCTCGAGCTCGAGCCGGCGACGCGCAACGGCCAGCCGATCGCGGCCAAGATCCGCCACAAGTACGTGTTCACGCCGCCGCCGGCGCAGATCGTCGGGCGGGTGACGACGCAGCTGCGCGACACGCCGCTCGCCGGCGCGACGATCACCCTCGAGAGCGCCGACGGCACGGTGAAGCGCGAGGCCACGGCGGGGCCGGACGGCGCGTGGCGCGTCGAGGGCGTGCCCGCGGGCACGTACAAGGTCACCGTCGCCGCAGCGGGATACGCCCCCCAGTCCTACGAGGAGACCCTCGATCCGGGGACCGAGGTGCAGGTCGACGTGCGGCTCGCCCGCGAGCAGATCGAGCCGCCGCCTCCGCCTCCCGGCGTGGAGATCGACGGCCCCGTCGAGGAGGTGACCGTTCGCGGGACGCGACCTCCGCGCGAGGTCACGAAGCGCACGCTCGAGCAGCGCGAGCTCAACCGTATCCCCGGCACGAACGGCGACGCGCTCCGCGCGATCCAGAACCTGCCGGGCATCGCGCGCGCGCCGGGCCTCGCCGGCATCCTCATCGTGCGTGGTGCCGCCCCGCAAGAGACCGGCACCTACGTGGACGGCACGTACGTCCCCATCATCTATCACTTCGGCGGGCTCTCGAGCGTCATCCCCACGGAGATGCTCGATCACATCGACTTCTACCCGGGGAACTTCAGCACGTACTTCGGGCGGCACACGGGCGGTGTCATCGACGTCGGCGTGAAGGATCCTTCGGCGCGGAAGGATCCGCGGTCCGCGTTCCCGCTCGCGCGCGAGGGCGTGCGGATGGTGTTCCAGTCCGACAGCATCGACGCGCGCGCCGTCGTCCAGGGGCCCATCGGGAAGACCGGGTGGAACTTCGCGCTCGCGGGGCGCCGCTCGTACGTCGATCTCTGGCTCAAGCCGACGCTCGAAGAGCTCGGCTCGGGCGTGACGACCGCGCCCGTCTATTACGACTACCAGGCGATCCTCCAGCGCGACTGGGACAACAAGAGGCACAACTTCCGGCTGTTCTTCTTCGGCTCCGACGACCGGCTCGAGGTCCTCGTCCGGCAGGTCGCCGGCTCCGCGCCCGGCCTCGGCGGCGGCCTCGGCCTCGGAACTGCGTTCTGGCGGCTCCAAGGCCGCTACGTCGGCAAGCTCTCGGACGACACCGAGGTGCGCCTGCTCGCTGCCGTCGGCAAGGACGCGCTCCAGTTCAGCGTCGGCGACAACTTCTTCCTGCTCGACTCCTATCCGGTCTCCGGCCGCGCCGAGCTCGCGCAGAAGATCGCGTCCGGCGTACGCAACAACTTCGGCCTCGACGTGTTGCTCCAGCCGTACGAGGTCGATCTCCGCCTGCCTCCGATCCCGCGACCGGGCGAGCCTCCGGCGGGGCCCTTCGGCAGCCAGCCGCCGCTCGTGTTGAAGGAGTCGGGCGACATCTACCGCCCGGCGCTCTACGACGAGCTCGAGCTCACGCCGTTCCGGGGCACGCGCATCGTCCCCGGCGTCCGCCTCGACTACACGCGCGAGAACCGTACGTGGGACGTCCAGCCTCGCGTCAACGCGCGCCAGGACCTCACGAAGGAGTTCCCGCGCACCACGATCAAGGGCGGCGTCGGTCGCTTCGCGAACCCGCCGGCGCCCCAGGAGACGAATCCCGTCTTCGGCGTGCCGGGCACGCGCTCGATGATCGCCAACCACTACGGCTTCGGCGTCGAGCAGGAGATCACGCGCCAGCTCGAGGTCTCGTCGGAGGCGTTCTACCGCCAGTACGACGGCGTCATCGTCCAAGGCGAAGGCAACGTGGGCGAGGGCCGCGCGTACGGCCTCGAGACCTTGGTCCGCTACAAGCCCGACTCGCGCTTCTTCGGGTTCCTCGCGTACACGCTCTCGCGCAGCGTGCGGCGCGACGGGCCGGGCGAGCCCGAGCGGCTCTTCAACTTCGACCAGACGCACATCCTCACGGCGATCGGCAGCTACCGCCTCGGCGGCGGCTGGGAGGTCGGCCTCCGCTTCCGCCTCGTCTCGGGCAACCTTCGTACGCCGCTCATGTACGGCTTCTACGACGCGAACGTGGGCGCGTACGTGCCGGTGCAGGCGTACCCGCCGTACGGCGAGCGCAACCCGATGTTCCACCAGCTCGACCTGCGCATCGACAGGAGCTGGTGGCTCGCCCCAGGGGTCAAGCTCAGCATGTACCTCGACCTGTACAACGCCTACAACCAAGGCAACGTCGAGGGCGTGAGCTACAACTACAACGCGACGCGGTCCGTGTTCGCGACCGGCGTCCCCATCCTGCCGAGCTTCGGCACGCGCCTCGAGCTCTGATCATGCGCGCCGCCTCTCTCGCTCGCCTTCGTCGGATCGCTCGCTGGTTCCTCTTGCTCGCCGTGGCCGGCGCCGCTGCGATCGGCGTCGCGTGCGGCGCCGGCGGGTTCGAGTCGCAGAGCAAGGTCACGAGCGTGCGCATCTTCGGCGTGCGCGCCGACAAGCCGTACGCGAAGCCCGGGGAGACCGTCACGCTGGAGGTGCTCGCCGCCGACGGGCGCCGCGACAAGCCGCGCCCGATGAGGATCTTCTGGATCCCCTTCGTGTGCATCAACCCGCCCGAGGATCTCTATTACATGTGCTTCGTTCCCTCGGGCGTCGGCGACGCGGGCGCCGACGGCGGGGCGCGCCTCGAGCTGCCGTTCCCGATCGACGGCGGGACCGAAGGGGGCGATGCGGGCGCCGGCCTGCCCGCCGGCGGCGATCTCGCGAGCATCCCGCAGAACATCGACCTCGGCCCGTTCCTCCCGCAGGGCACGACGTTCAGCTTCCGCATGCCGGACGACGTCATCAAGGAGCGTCCGGGCGCGCCGCCCTACGGGCTCGCGATCGTCTTCAACATCGCGTGCGCGGGTCAGGTGCGCTTCGTCCCGCCCTCCGGCGGGAGCCGCCAGCAGATCCCCATCCGCTGCACGGACGAGGAAGGCAACCCGCTCGGGCCGGACGACTACGTCATCGGCATCAACCGCGTCTACTCGTACGTCGATCGCGAGAACACCAACCCGATCGTGGAGAGGGTGACGCTCGACGGCGTCGAGGTCGATCCCGCTCGAGGGATCACGGTCGATCGTTGCGTCGCGAAGCGACGCGCGGACTGCAAGCCGGTCCTCATCGACGTGAAGGTGTCGGAGTCGAGCTGGGAGGAGAACCCGTCGATCGCCGGCCAGGCCTCTCAGCGCGAGCAGATCTGGGTCACGTACTACTCCGACCTCGGCGACTTCCGCGACGAAGCCCGCCTCCTCTTCGACACGAAGCGCGGCCGAATCGATCAGAGCGACGTCGAGTTCCGCCCGCCGTACGAGCCGGCGGAGGGGACGATCTGGGCGGTCGTGCACGACAACCGCGCGGGAGCGGCGTTCGTGGTGTTGCCGGTGCATGTGAAGTAGAGGCTCCAGGCTCCAGGCTCCAGGCTCCAGGGAGGGAGGGCTGCCGCGGCGTGCTCTCCGTTGCTCCGCTTCGCGCGCTGAGAAGGAGGCTCTTCTCCCGGATGGAGGCTCCTCAGGCTCCAGGGCGGGAGGGCTGCCGCGGCGTGCTCTCCGTTGCTCCGCTTCGCGCGCTGAGAAGGAG